>DASXAO010000137.1:0-32419 GCA_036406675.1 Burkholderiales bacterium | reverse complement strand
CGAAGCTCGATCGCCATCGGCGTGCCGACGAGCTCGAACTGGCGCCGGAAGTAGCCCTCGAGGTAGCGCTTGTAGGAGTCGGGCACGCGGTCGAGGGCGTTGCCGTGGATCACGATGCGCGGCGGGTTGACGCCGCCCTGGTGGGCGTAGCGCAGCTTGGGCCGCACGAGTCCGCTCTTGGGCGGCGCCTGCTGCGCGACCGCGGCGATCAGCGCGCGCGTGAGCTTCGGCGTGGAAAGGCGCGCCATGGCCGCGGCGTACGCGGCGTCGACCGAACGCATGAGCGGCCCCAGGCCTTTACCGTCCCGGGCCGAGACGAAATGCGTGTCGGCAAAGCCGAGGAAGCCGAGCTTCCACTGCAGCTCGCTCTTCATCCGCTCGCGCTTTTCCCTGTCCGCGGCGTCCCACTTGTTCACCGCGAGGACCACCGCGCGCCCGCGCTCGAGGATGTAGCCGGCGACGTGCGCGTCCTGCTCGGTGATGCCGTCGAGCGCATCGAGGGTCAGGATCGCCACGTTGGCGGCCTCGATCGCCTGCAGCGCCTTGACGATCGAGAAGAACTCGACCGGGGTGCCGGTCTTGCCGCGCCGGCGCACGCCCGCGGTGTCGACCAGGGTGTAGCGGCGCCCGCCGCGCTCGAACGGCACCTCGATCGGGTCGCGCGTGGTGCCGGGCTTGTCGAACGCGATCACGCGCTCCTCGCCCACGAGCGCGTTGATGAGGGTCGATTTGCCGACGTTCGGGCGGCCGACCACCGCGACGCGCGGATGGCCTTTCTCCGGCGCCTCGTCGTGCGGTTCCTCGGAAAAATCGAATCTCGAAAGGACGAGATCCATGAGCTCGCGCACGCCCTCGCCGTGCGCGCCCGAGACCGCGGCGGGCGCGCCCAGGCCGAGCTCGTGGAACTCGGCGACCGCGGTGTCGGCCTGCATGCCTTCGGCCTTGTTCACCGCGACGTACACCGGCGGCCGCAGCCGGCGCAGGCGCCCCGCGATCTCGCGGTCGCCGGACGTGAGGCCGGCGCGCGCGTCGACCAGGAAGACCACCGCGTCGGACTCGGCCATCGCCTGCTCGGCCTGGCGCGCCATCTCGACGTAGATTCCCTCCTCGGCGCCGGGCTCGAGTCCGCCGGTGTCGATGGCGATGAAGGAGCGCTCGCCCAGGCGCGCTTCGCCGTAGTGGCGGTCGCGGGTGACGCCGGGAACGTCGTGCACGATGGCGTCGCGGCTGCGGGTCAGCCGGTTGAAGAGCGTCGACTTGCCCACGTTGGGCCTGCCGACGAGCGCGATCACCGGCTTCACAGCGCGAGCGCGACCAGCGTTCCGTCCTGCGTCTGGATGAGCACGCTCGAAGCGAGCGCGAGCGGCGCCGCGCGCACCGGCCCGCCGCCGCTCGAATAGCGCGCGACGAACGCGCCCGAGTCGCGCGAGAGGAAGTGCACGTAGCCCTCCAGGTCACCCACCGCCACCACGTTCCCGACCGGCGCCGGGATCGAAAGCTGGCGGTAGGCAAGCTTGTCCTGCTTCCAGACCGAGCGGCCGTTGGTGCGGTCGAGCTCGTGCACGCTGCCCCGGTCGTCGCTCACGAAGGCATAGCGCGCGTCGACGGCGACCCCGGTGAGCGAGGAGAGCTCGCGCGTCCACACCGGCCGGCCGCTCGCCATGTCGAAGCATGCCACCCGTCCCTGGTAGGCCGCCGCGCACACCTCGCGCCCCTGCACCACGGGCTCGCCGACCACGTCGGTGACGCGCTCGAGCTCGGTCGCCCCCTTGGGAACGGCGACGGTCGACTCCCAGCGCACGCCGCCGTTGGAAAGCGCGATCGCGGCGAGCTTGCCGCCGGAAAAGCCGGCAAAGGCGGTCTCGCCGACCACGGTGACGCCCGCGGGGCTCCTCACGATGAGCGATGCCGGCGCCCGCTGGTAGACCCAGCGGCGTTTTCCGTCCTGCTCGTCGAAGGCGAAGATGCGGTTGTCGACGCTGCGCACGATCACCAGGCCGCTCGCCAGCGCCGCCGGCGCCAGCACCTCGCTGGAAACGCGCGCGCGCCAGCGCTGCTTGCCGTCGGCGGCGGACAACGCGAAGACGTCGCCGTCCTCGGTAGCGACCACGACGGTGCCCTCGTTGGCCGCCACGCCGGCGGACAGCTCCTTCTCGAGCGTCACGCGCCAGCGCTCCGCGCCCCGTTTGGCGGCGTCCAGCCGCATCACGGTGCCGTCGCGCGCGGCGGCGAACACCGCATCGCCCACGGGCGCGGGGAAGAAAACGAACCGGTCGGCGCTGCCGACGTGCGCCGACCACAGCACGCGCACTTCCTGCGGCTTCTCGAGGCGCTGCAGCTCGGCCGGCTTGGGCCCGCTCGGCGAGCTGCAGGCGGAGACGGCAAGCGCCGCTGCGACGAGCGCGGTCGCGCGCATCAGCCGCCGAGCGCGTCGAGCCGCATGCGTACGCTTTCGGTGAACGCGCTGTCGCCGCCCTGGGCCTTTTCGAGCGCCAGCTTGTAGGCCGCTTTCGCGTCCGCGGCCTGGTTCTTTGCGACCAGCACGTCGCCGCGCAGCGCCGCGTACTGCGCCTCGTAGGCGGCGGCGGTCTTCGCGTCCAGCGTCTTCAGCGCCTCGTCGTAGGCCTTCTCGTCGAGCAGCACCGCGGCGAGGCGCAGGCGGGCGAGGTCCTTGAAGTCCTGCGAGGGCGCGCGCTCGATCACCCACGCGAGCTGCGCCTTGGCGGATTTCGGGTCGCTGCGGTCGAAGTAATAGCGCGCCGCCACCAGGGCCCCCATCGAGGCGTAGAGCGTGCGCGGATAGCTCTCCACCAGCGTGCCGGCGGCGTCGCGCAGCGCCTTGGCGTCGTTCGCCTGCACCGCCTTCGTCACCGTCTCGTACAGCGCGCTCGCGTGCGCCGCCTGGTTCGTCTGGTACCAGCGCCAGCCCTGCCAGCCGATGAAGCCTACCGCCACGGCGACCACCACGGCCGTGATCATGCCGCCGTGCTGCTTCCACCACGCCTTCAGCTCTTCTACCTGCTCCTGCTCTTCAAGATCGAGCGCCATGGGCCATCGCCTCCGGTGATGCGTCGTTCAATGCCGCCTTCACGGCCCGGACGAGCTCGTCCATCGCGTGCAAGGTGGCTTCCTGGGTCGTGAGGTTCTTGACCTGCACGCTGTCCTGCGCAAACTCGTTCTCGCCGGCGATCACCGCGACCCGGAATCCCTTGCGGTCGGCGTAGGCGAGCTGGTTGCGCAGCTTCGCCTGCTCGAGGTACACCTCGGTGTTGACGCCCGTCTGCCGCAGCCGCTGCGCCATCGACAGGTACTTCTCGAGGTATTTCGGGTCCATGGTCGTGACCAGCACTTCCGCCGGCGTGCGCGGCAGGGGCTGCAGCAGCCCGGCCTCCCTCAGCTTCGAGAACAGCCGCGTCAGGCCGATGGAGATGCCGACTCCGGGCAGCTTCGTCTCGGTGAAATAGCTCGCCAGGTCGTCGTAGCGCCCGCCCGAGCAGATGCTGCCGAGCTCGGGCGCGTTGACCAGCGTCGTTTCGTAGATGGTGCCGGTGTAGTAGTCCAGGCCGCGCACCACGCCGAGGTCGACCGCGAACGCCGAGTCGGGCACGCCGAACTGGCGGATCGCCGCGACGATGTTCCGCAGCTCCTCGAGTCCCTGCGCGCAGCTGGGAAACTCGCCCAGCACCGCGAGGGTCTCCCTCGTGTCGTGCTTGGCGGCGATCAGCCGGTACAGTTGCGTGGCGGGCGCATCGGCAAGGCCCGCGCGCTCCAACTCTTCCTTGATCTTCGCGGACTCCTCCTTCTCGACCTTGTCGAGAACGCGCAACACCTCGGCCGATTTCGCGTCGGGTACCTTGAAGTGCTGAAGCAGTCCGCGCAACACCTTGCGGTTGTTGATGCGGATGCGGAACTCGCCGATCGCCATCTCGCGGAACACGCTGTGGATGACGCTCGGGATCTCGGCCTCGGCGAGGTAGGAGAGCTTCTCGCGGTTGATGATGTCGATGTCGCACTGGTAGAACTCGCGAAAGCGCCCCTTGCGCGCCTGCGGGGTTTCGCCGCGCCAGACGCGCTGGATCTGGTAGCGGCGGAACGGGAACGCGAGCTCGCGCTCGCGCATCGCCACGTAGCGCGCGAGCGGCACCGTGAGGTCGAAGCGCAGCGCGCCCTTGGTCGCGGCCTCGTCGTCGTCCGCCTCGGCGAGGCGCGTGAGCGCGTAGATCTCCTTCTCCACGCCGCCCTTGGAGGTGAGCACCTCGCGGCGCTCGGCCGACGGCGTCTCGATCGGCAGGAAGCCGTACAGCTCGAAGTTGCGCCGGATGACGTCGACCAGCCGGTTGAACTGCAGCTGCTCGCCGGGCAGGTACTCCTGATCGAAGCCGCGCAGCAGCGCGGGTTTCACTTTTTGCACGTCACACGGCCTTGATCGGGATCTGCTTGCGGCCGTACTTGTCCCTGACGTAGGCCTCGACGATCGCCTGGAACTCCTCCGCGATGCGGCTGCCTTTGAGCGTCACCGTCTTCCTGCCGTCGACGTATACCGGCGCCACCGGCACCTCGCCGGTGCCCGGCAGGCTGATGCCGATGTCGGCGTGCTTGGATTCGCCGGGCCCGTTGACCACGCAGCCCATCACCGCGACGCGCATCTGCTCGACGCCCGGATACGCGGACTTCCACGCCGGCATCTGCGCCCGCAGATACGCCTGTATTTTTTCCGCCAGGTCCTGGAACACGGTGCTCGTGGTGCGCCCGCAGCCCGGGCACGCGCTCACCATCGGAGTGAACGCGCGCAGGCCCATCGTCTGCAGGATCTCCTGCGCCACCTGCACCTCGCGCGTGCGATCGCCCCCCGGCTCCGGGGTGAGCGAGACGCGGATGGTGTCGCCGATGCCCTCCTGCAGCAGCACCGCCATCGCCGCGCTCGACGCCACGATCCCCTTCGAGCCCATGCCGGCCTCGGTGAGCCCCAGATGCAGCGCGTAATCGCAGCGCTTCGCCAGCTCGCGGTAGACCGCGATCAGGTCCTGGACCTGGCTCATCTTGCAGGAGATGACGATGCGCTCCGCCGCCAATCCGATCTCTTCGGCCTGGCGAGCGGACTCGAGGCCGGAGACGATCACGGCCTCGCGCATCACATCCGCGGCGTCGAGCGGCGCCGCTTTGCTTGCGTTGTCGTCCATCATGCGCGCCAGCAGCTCCTGGTCGAGGCTGCCCCAGTTCACCCCGATGCGCACCGGCTTGCCGTAGCGCAGGGCGCACTCGATCATGGTGGCGAACTGCTCGTCGCGCTTCGCGCCCTTGCCGACGTTGCCGGGGTTGATGCGGTACTTGGCCAGCGCGCGCGCGCAGTCGGGAAACTGGGTGAGCAGCTTGTGGCCGTTGTAGTGGAAGTCTCCCACCAGCGGCACGCCGCAGCCGCGCGCGTCCAGGCGCTCGCGGATGCGCGCCACCTGCGCCGCCGCCTCGGGCGTGTTGACGGTGATGCGCACGAGCTCCGAGCCGGCGCGCGCGAGCGCCTCGACCTGCGCGGCCGTGGCCGCGGCGTCCGCAGTGTCGGTGTTGGTCATCGACTGCACCACGATGGGCGCGCCGCCGCCGATGAGCACGTCGCCGACGGCGACCTGGCGCGAGACCCGGCGCTTCATGGCAGGCTCATTTCAGGGTGAATCGGGCGACTTCGACCTTGGTGTGGGGGCGAAGGTCCACGGGCTTGCCGTCGTAGGTGAGCTTCACCGAGCTCGCGTTGCCGATCACGAAGTCGAACGGTGCCTGACCGCGCACCACGCGCTCCGTGCCCGCGGGGTTGAGAGAGGAGATCAGCATGCGCCCGGCGCCGTCTTTCACCTCGAGCCAGGCCTCCGCCTCGGTCCGCAGCACGATGCGGTGCGTCCCCGGCGCGAGCGGCTTGTCGGATCCGTCCGGCGGGGCGATCTTTTCGGCCGCGGGATTGGCCTCCGCAAGCACCGGCGCCGCCGGCTTTTTCTCCATGGGCGGTCTTTTCTCGGCCACCGCCTTCTTCTCCGCGGGCGGCTTTTCCGCCGCCGCCGGAGCCGGTATAGGCTCGGGAGCCGGCGCGGGCTGCTCCGGCACGGCGGCCGTTTGCGCGGGCGGCTCGGCGGGCTGCGCGCGCTCGGGTGCCGGCGCCGACGGCGGCGCCGTCTTCTGCTGGTTCCACTCGTAGGCGAGCGCCGCCACCAGCAGCAGGACGCCGACCGAGAATCCGGCATAGAGCAGCGTCGAGCGCTTCGCGCTGTCGGAGAACGGCTGCACCTGCTTGAAGCGCTGCGCGATCTGGTTCGCGTCGGGCGGGCTTTCCACGCGCGGCGACAGCCGCTCGATGAGCGGCTCCGGGTCGAGCTTGAGCAGCCGCGCGTAGTTTCGCACCATGCCGCGCGCGATCGTCGGACCGGGCAGCCGGTCGAAGCGCTCCTGCTCGAGCGACTCGATCTGGCGCGGCGCGAACTTGAGCTGCAGCGCCACGTCGTCGATGGCGAGGCCCTGCGCCTCGCGCGCCTGCTTCAGCGCGGCGCCGATGCCGGTCAGCTCAGTCAAAGTTGCCCCGCTGCAGCGACTGGTACTCGGGGGAGCCCGGAAAGCGCCGCCGCAGCTGGTTGGCGAAGCTCTGCTCGGCGACTTTCTGGCCGGTCTTGCGCTCGATGCGCAGCGCGAGCCACAGCGACTCGGCGCTCGGCTGGTCGAGCTTGTTGTAGCGCGCGACGAGGCGCCGCGCCTCGTCCATCTTGCCCTGCCTGTAGCGGATCTGGCCCAGGTTGATCAGCGCCGCCGGCTCGTCGGGCTGCAGGCGCAGCGCGCGCTCGAAATACTGCTCGGCCTCCTTCGGCCGGTCGGTGCGCAGCGTGCACACCCCGGCGGCGCTCCACGAGCGCGACGGCGTCGCATAGAGCGGATTCTTGACCGCCTGCATGAAGTACTTGATCGAGTCGGGCTCGCGCTTGGTCTGGCACAGGAACACGCCGTAGTTGTGGTTGATGTCCCCGTCGTTGGGCGCGAGGCTGAGCGCGCGCTCGAAGCTCTGCGCCGCCTGGCTTTCCTCGTGCAGGTCCATGTACACCAGGCCGAGCAGGCTGTGCGCGGGCGCGTAGCCCGGATCCGCGGCGGTGGCGACGCGCAGCTCCTCGAGCGCGACCCCCAGGTTGCCGCCCTGGTAGTACGCCGCCGCAAGCTCGGTGTGGCTGCGGGCGCGGGCGCGCGGGTCGCCGACGTCGCCGATGATCGCCCCGGTCTCCGCCGCGCTCGACGACTCCGGCGGCTTGGTGCTGGCGCACGCGGCGGCGAGCGCGAGCAGGCCCGTTATTAGTATTGTTCTCAAGCACGCACCTCCTTCACCTCCTTCAGCGGCACGCGCCGCCGGCGGCGCGTGCGATCGGCCACGTCGCCCGCGAGCTGGCCGCAGGCCGCCGCGATGTCGTCCCCGCGCGTCTTGCGCGTGGTCACGGTGATGCCGGCGCGCTGCAGGATCTCCGCGAAGCGGCGAATGCGGTCCGGCTCCGAGCGCCTGTAGTCCACGCCGGCGAACGGGTTGAACGGAATCAGGTTGTACTTGCAGCGCACTTCGCCGGCGAGCGCCGCGGCCTCGCGCGCCAGCGCGTCGCTGTCGTTCACGCCTTCGAGCATCACGTACTCGAAGGTGATGAAGTCGCGCGGCGCCTTCTCGAGGTAGCGGTTGCACGCGGCGATCAGCTCTCGCAGGGGGTACTTGCGGTTGAGCGGCACCAGCTCGTCCCTGAGGCGATCGTTGGGCGCGTGCAGCGACACCGCGAGCGCGACCGGACATTCGTCGCGCAGCCGGTCCATTCCCGGAACCACCCCGGAGGTGGACACCGTCACGCGCCGGCGCGACAAGCCGTAGGCGTTGTCGTCGATCATCAGGCGCACCGCCGGGATCACGTGGTCGAGGTTGAGCAGCGGCTCGCCCATCCCCATGAAAACGACGTTCGAAATGACCCGGTCGGTCCTGCGCTCCACGCCGAGGAGCCGGTTCGCGAGCCAAAGCTGGCCGACGATTTCGGCGCTGCTCAGGTTGCGGTTGAAGCCCTGCTTGCCGGTGGCGCAGAACGAGCAGTCGAGCACGCAGCCGGCCTGGCTCGACACGCAAAGCGTCGCGCGCCCGGTCTCGGGGATGAACACCGACTCCACGGCGTTGGCGCCGTCGACCTTGACCAGCCACTTGCGCGTGCCGTCGGCCGTGGTTTCGTCGCCGACGATGTCCGGCGCGGCGACGCGCGCGGTCCCGACGAGCTTCTCGCGCAGCGCCTTGGAGAGATCGCTCATGGCGCCGAAGTCGGACACGCCGAGCTGATGGATCCAGCGCTGGACCTGGCGCGCGCGGAAAGGCTTCTCGCCCCGCGCCTCGAAGAAGCGCGCGAGGCCGGCGGCGTCGAGGCCGAGCAGATTTTCCTTCACCGGGAAAAGACCTCGCTCGCCGGGAAGAAATACGCGATCTCGGTCTGGGCCGTTTCGGTGCCGTCGGAGCCGTGCACCGCGTTGGCGTCGATCGACTCCGCAAAATCGGCGCGGAGCGTGCCTTTCGCCGCCTTCTTCGGGTCGGTGGCTCCCATGAGCTCGCGGTTCTTGGCGATCGCGTTGTCGCCCTCGAGCACCTGCACCAGCACCGGCCCCGAGGTCATGAACTGCACCAGGTCGTTGAAGAAGGGCCGACCGCGGTGCACCGCGTAGAAGCCCTCGGCCTCGGTGCGCGAGAGGAACATCATGCGCGCGGCGACGACGCGCAGCCCGGCGGCCTCGAAGCGCGCGAGAATCTGGCCGATGGCGTTCTTTCTGACCGCATCGGGCTTGATGATGGAAAGGGTGCGCTCGAGCGCCATGGAACGGGGATCCTTCGTTTAAACGCCGTCGTTCGAAAAAATTTCGCCATTGTAGCAAAGGGTTAGCATGTACCGACACCTCCGCAGCGAATTTTCCGGCCGCGTCGCCACGGTCACCCTCGAGCGCCCCGACCGGCGCAACGCGCTTTCGGCCGAGCTGATGCGCGAGCTGACCGCCTGCGCGCTCGAGCTCGCCGCGCGCGGGGATCTCGACGCCGTCGTGGTCACCGGCGCGAAAGGCGCCTTCTCCGCCGGCGCCGACCTCAAGGATTCGACCCGCTGGGCGGGCGGCGCGCCGCTCCTCGAGCAGCGCGAGATCGCGGGGCTGGGCCAGCGCATGGCGCGCGCGTGGGAGGAGCTGCCGCAGATCACGATCGCGGCGATCGAGGGCTACGCCGTCGGCGGCGGCCTCGCGCTCGCGGTCGCGCTCGACTGGCGCGTCATGGCGCACGACGCGTTCGTGACGCTGCCCGAGATCTCGCTCGGCATTCCGCTCACGTGGGGCACGCTGCCGCGCCTTGTCAACCTGGTGGGGCCGGCGCGGGCGAAGCGCCTCGCGATTCTCGGCGAGCGGGTCGGCGCCGCCGATGCCCTCGCCATGGGACTCGTCGACGAGGTATGCGGCCGCGGGAAATCGGTTCAGCGGGCGCACCAGCTCGCGGCCATGGTGCTGCAAAAGCCGAAGCACTCGGTGCTCATGACGAAGGAAGCGGTGAATGCGTACGCCATGATGGGCGCGCACGCGGTGAGCTTCATGGGGCCCGACCAGCTCGAGCTCGCCGCGGCGAGCCCCGAGTCGCGCGCAGCGCGCGAAGCGGCCCTGAAACAGCGGAAAAGCTGATCCATTCGGGGGCTACGCCGCGGCCTTGGTAGCGAACGTCGACGCCGAGCCCGGGCACCCAGACGAGGTCCTCGCCGCAGAAGAGGAGCGGCGTGCGCAGCCGCACCCACGAGGGAACGCCCGCTTCCTGGAACAGATTCTTCAGAGTGCGCCGCGGGCGCCGCGCGTGGACCTGCAGGCGCTCGCCTCCCGAGCGCAGACGAAGCTGGAACGACCCGCTTTTCACGTGCCTCGTGGCGATGCCGATACCCGCCCTGAAGCGCACCTCTCCCCCGAGCGCGGGAATCTTCAGCCTGCGCTCGCCTTTCCACGGCACCGAGGCGAAGTCCGCCGGCGCGGGCCCGTCGCCAACCAGGCGGTCGCGATGGACCCTGAGCGTGGCGCCGTCGTGTTCGATCCGGGTGCTCGCGCCGCGCCCCGTCAGCTGCTTCAGCATTTCGACGAGCCTCGCCTCGGTCGGCGCCTTCAGGTTCCGGGACGCGAGAAACTCGCGCAGCAGGCGGCTTGCGCGATCGTCCTTCTCGGAGGCGAGGCGCGCCGCGCGGGCAAGAGCGCGCTTCCATTGCGGGAAGCGCGTCTCGAGGAGCGGCGCCACGCGCCGGCGCAGGAAATTGCGCGTGAGCGCCTCGTCCGCGTTGCTCTCGTCCTCGATCCACCGCAGGCCGTGCGCCCGCGCGTACGCCTCGATCTGTTCTCTCGAGACCTCGAGCAGCGGCCGCGCTAGGAGCTTGCCCTCGAACCGCGACAGCGCCCGCATGCCGCTCGCCCCCCGCAGCCCCGCGCCGCGCAACAGGTTCATGAGCACGGTCTCGGCCTGATCGTCGAGGTGGTGCGCCAGCGCGATCACTTCGGCGTCGAGCTTGCCGAACGCGTCGTAGCGCGCTACGCGCGCCGCGGCCTCCAGGCCCTTTCCGGAACGGCGCACCCTGACCTTCGAGATCGTGAGAGGAACGTCCCATTGCCGGCACAGGCGGCGGCAGGACGCCGCCCAGGCGTCGGCGTTGGGGCTCAGGCCGTGATGCACATGGATGGCCGACACCCGGGGATGGTCCTTCAGCAGATGGAGCAGGACGACCGAGTCGACGCCGCCCGAAAGGGCGACGGCGATGCGCTTTCTCCCGTGCGCGTGCAGGAATGCCTGCGCGCTAGCGCTCGCCTGCTTCCTTGAACTTGCCATAGCCCATCAGCCGCTCGAGGCGCTCCTCGACGAGCTCCTTCGGCTTCTTCTCGCGCAGCTGCTTGAGCGCCTCGGCGAGCGCCTTGCGCAGCGACTGGGCGGTGGCCTGCGGATCGCGGTGCGCGCCGCCCAGCGGCTCGGGGACGATCTTGTCCACGAGCCCGAGGGTCTTCAGGCGGCTCGCGGTGATGCCGAGCGCCTCGGCGGCGTCGGGCGCCATCTCGGCGCTGCGCCACAGGATCGAGGCGCAGCCTTCGGGCGAGATCACCGAGTAGGTCGCGTACTGCAGCATGAGGATGAGGTCGCCGACCGCGATGGCGAGCGCGCCGCCCGAGCCGCCCTCGCCGATCACCGTGACGACGACCGGGGTGCGCAGCCGCGCCATCTCGAAGAGATTGCGGCCGATGGCCTCGGATTGCCCGCGCTCCTCGGCGTCGATTCCCGGATACGCGCCGGGGGTGTCGATGAAGGTGAACACCGGAAGCTGGAACTTCTCGGCGAGCTGCATGAGCCGCAGCGCCTTGCGGTAGCCCTCGGGCTTGGGCATGCCGAAGTTGCGCAGGATCTTTTCCTTCGTGTCGCGGCCCTTCTGGTGGCCGATGACCATGCACGGCTCGTTGGCGAAGCGCGCGAGGCCGCCGACGATCGACGGATCGTCGGCGAAGCTGCGGTCGCCGTGCAGCTCCTCGAAATGGGTGAACAGCGCCTGGATGTAGTCGAGCGTGTACGGCCGCTGCGGATGGCGCGCCACCTGCGCCACCTGCCAGGGCGTGAGCTTGCCGTAGATGTCCTTGGTGAGGCTCTGGCTGCGCTTGGTGAGGCGCTGGATCTCCTCGGAGATGTCGGCCGCCGAGTCGTCCTGGACGTAGCGCAGCTCCTCGATTTTGGTTTCCAGCTCGGCGATCGGGTGCTCGAACTCGAGGAAGGTGGTCTTCACTGGCGCGCGATTTTAACCCTGGTCCACCACCTTGTTGCGCCCGAGCGCCTTGCCCCGGTACAGGGCCTGGTCGGCGCGGGCCAGGACGGCGGCAGCGGCCTCGCCCTTCGCATGCTGCGCCACGCCGATCGTGAGCGTCACCCCGGTCTCGCCCGCCACGGCGGCGCGGATGCGCTCGGCGACCGTGCACGCCCCCCCGAGGTCGGTGTCCGGCAGCACCAGCAGGAATTCCTCGCCGCCGAAGCGGCCGAAGACGTCGATGCTGCGCAGGCCGCGGCCGGCAACGGCGGCGACCTGCCTCAGCGCCGCGTCGCCCGCGGCGTGCCCCAGCTCGTCGTTCACCGCCTTGAAATGATCGAGGTCCATCAGGCACACGGCGTAGCCGCCGCGGGCGCGCCCCGCGCGCGCCTGCTCCCGTGCCAGGCTCTCCATGAGAAAGCGCCGGTTGTACGTCCCGGTGAGCTCGTCGCGAATGGCGATGTCGCTGATGCGCTCCAGCGCCGCTTCCAGGCGCTGGTTCGACTCGGCGAGCCGGCTGCGCAGGCGGTTCACGTAGCCGCCCATCGCGGCGAACCACGGCAGCGCGACCATCAGCACGGCGTACTCGGTGAGTGCCGCATCGGTGTCCATGTAGTCCTGGTCGCGAAGGTGCGAGAAGTGCAGCACCGCCCCGTGCGCCGCGAGCGCGAGAACCGAGAGCGCTGCCAGGCGTGCCGCGCTCAGGCGCAGCGCGCCGTAGAGCATCACCACCAGGTAGAACAGCGTAAGCGCCTCCCGCGCGGAGGGGGCGTGGTACATGATGTAGGCGAGGAACAGGATCGCCGCCGCGGTCTGCTCCGTGGCGAGGCTCGGATCGCCGAAGCGCAGGTTGAGCCCGGTGCGCACCATGAGGTAGAAGAGCGCGAGCAGGGTCGCGATGCCGGCGGTGCCCTCCATCGCGACGTGCCAGGGCAGCAGCTCGAGGAACGCGCACACGAAGAGCGCGAGGCACACGAGCAGCGCGGTGCCCGTGGTCATCAGCACCCCGCCGATGCGCGCGGCTTCGCGTCCGTGCGCGCTTTCCTCGCGCGCGGCGGCGCTGCTGATCGTTTCAGACAGGATGGGGCTCATCGGGGCTCATTGGGCTCGCGGGCCGCCCGTTCTCGTTCTTGTGCTCAGTATTCTACCGGCACTGGATCGAGCGAGCGCCACAGGTACCAGGTCGCCACCGAGCGCCACGGGCGCCAGCGCTCTCCGGTCCGGCGCAGGGTCGAGAGCGCGACCTTGCGGTTCGCGAAATAAGCCACACGGATGCCCTTCTGCAGGCCGAGGTCGTCGAGGGGAAACACGTCCGGGCGCAGCAGGTTGAAGATGAGGAACATTTCCGCGGTCCAGCGCCCGATGCCGCGCACCTCGACCAGCTCGGCGATGATCTCCTCGTCGCTCATCGCCGGCCAGCGGTGGACGTGGATCGAGCCTCGCGCGAAGTGCTCCGCGAGGTCGGCGATGTATTCGGTCTTGCGGTCCGACAGGCCGCAGGCTCGCAGAACCGGCCTTTGCTTGAGAAGAACATTCCCGGGCGTGACCTCGCCCACGCACTCCGCAAAGCGATTCCACACGCTCTGCGCCGCCTTGACCGAGATCTGCTGCCCGACGATGGCGCGGGCGAGCGTCATGAACGGCTCGCCGCGGCGCACGAGGAAGATCTTCGGATGCGCCCGCATGATGGCGCCCATGACCGGGTCGCGGCGCGCGAGCGAGCGCTTCGCCGAATCCCAGTATTCAGGCTTCATTCAGCGGCAGGTTGAGGAGCAGGTTCTGCGGCTTCATGCGCACCACGCCGTCCTCGGCGGACAGCGCGAGATACACGTCGCGGCCGGCGATGTCGCCGCGCATGGCGGCCGCATCCTGGAACCGCAGCGCGAACAGGGCGAGGACGTTGCGCATGCGGCCGGCGTCGACCTCGTTGCCGGCCCAGAGCTCGTTCAGGATCGCGGTGGACTCGGCGTCGAGGCCCACGTGCCACGCCCAGCGCGGCTCCTCGATCTGGCGGATCGGCCGCACCTTGACTTTCAGTTTCAAGAAATGAAAAACCCAGCTTTCGATCACGCGCGCGAAGGCGTCCAGGGCGGGCCTGCCGAAGGTGAAGCTCACCACCGTGTCGTGCCTCGACTCGCGCTCCCAGTAAAGCGCGGCGTTGGCACGATCGAGCACGTCGAGGTTGGCGGTGCCGAGCTCGCCTTGCGCCTCGACGATGAGGCGCCCGATGCTGCCGTAGCGGTGGCCGGACGCGTGCATCTCCACGGTCTCGAGATCCGCGAGCAGCACGTGGCCGTCCTTGATCGTGGCCTTCTGCTCACGGAAAAACAGCTCGGCCGCGCGCAGCCGCAGCGGCTCCTCGCTGCCGTCGAGCACGTTCCTCAGGACGACGTGCGCGAGCTGGTCGATGAACATCGGCGGCACGTCGATCGCGCCCTTGAAAAGCGCCATGTAGGCGCCTTCGACGGTGCCGGCAGCGAGCAGGCGGTCGCGAAATCGCAGCAGGAGGCGATAGTTGTCCTGGGCGTCCGCGTCCTCCAGCGCTTTCAGCTCCCTGTCGGTGACCCTGAGGCGCGGCTCGGCCATCAGCGCCGCGTGGAGCTCCCGCTCCAGCGGCCCCGATTCGTCCACCGGATGGATTTCCGGCCGCAGGTAATACGCGCGCAGGAAATCGTCGGTGACCCGCAGCCGACCCGCGCCGTCACGCTCGAGCAGGTGAAATCCGCTGTTACGCCAAAAATCGGTTGGCACTACGCCGGGGCGATCACCAGCCGCGAGTGCGACGCGACGTGCTGCCTCAGGAACTCCATCTGGTCCGCCAGGATGCGGCGGTTGGTGAGAATGAGGTACTCGGCCTTGTTCGGCACGTAGGGCGCGTACAGAAGCTCCAGCCCGCACTCCTGCGGCAGGCGGTTGCGCTTGTGCCCGTTGCAGTGGCGGCAGGCGGTGACCACGTTCATCCAGGTGTCGCGCCCGCCGCGCGAGAGCGGCGTGATGTGGTCGCGGGTCAGCCGGAAATAGCTGAACTCGCCGCCGCAGTAGCCGCACATGTGGCGGTCGCGGCGGAAGAGCTCGCGGTTGTTCAGCGGCGGCACCTGGTTGAAGCCCTTGGCGGCGAGCGCCTTGCCCTTGATGGCGACGATCGAATGCGCCGTGATGCTGGAGCGCTGCCCCGTGATGCGCGAGATGCCGCCGTAGTACGTGAAGGTCTCGTCGCCCAGCGTCCAGGCGACCAGGTTCTTCGCATAGTAGAAGCACGCCTGCTGCCAGCTGATCCAGCGGTGCGGGACACCGTGGCTGTCGAGCGAAAGAATGAGCGGCTTGTCCATGGCAGGGTTCGTGCTTGCCGCTAGATTCTGCCCAACCTGACAGCGCTTTGCAACGCTTAAAAAACAAAGGGCTGCGCATAACATCACGCAGCCCTTCGAGGTGTCGGTACTTCTAGCCGGTTATTTGTCTACCGCCTGCTTGAATCCCTGGCCGGCAGCGAACGCCGGCACCGTCTTCGCGGTGATCCGGATCTCCTTGCCGGTTGCGGGGCTGCGGCCCGCGCGCGCCTTGCGCCTGCGGGGCAGGAAAGTTCCGAAGCCGACCACGGTGACGCGCTTCCCCTTTGCCACGTTCTCCACGATCGCATCGAATACCGCGTTGACCGCCTCGCCTGCCGCAGCCTTGCTGACGTTGCTTGCTTTTGCCGCAACCTGGACCAGGTCCTGCTTGGTTACCACATGTGGCATGCGCTCTCCCTCGATTGCCTATTGCACGATCCACTGCGCCCGCTTTGCGGCAAGCGAGCGAGCGAGCATCGTATCCAAACCGAAATCGAAACACAACGCATCGCCGCAGAGCCTTGCAACCATTTATGATTGCGTCAAGGAGGAGCACTCAATGAGGATGCGACACCTCGCGTGCGTCGCCGCTGCGACAGCCGCGGTGACATTGCCTGCGCGCGCGCAAACCACGCTTACGTATTCGTCCTGGGTGCCGCCGACCCATCACCTCACGATCTGGCAGGCGAACTGGGCCGCCGAGGTCGAGAAGGCCACCGGCGGTCGAGTGAAATTCCAAGGGCTGCCGAAGGCGCCGGCCGCGGCGCCCGGAACCTTCGACGCGGTGCGCGACGGCCTGGTCGATCTTTCCTACGTCACCGCGAGCTACACGCCGGCGCGCCACATCCTGCCGCTGATGCCCGAGCTGCCGGGGGCCGGCAACACCGCCGAGATCAACTCGGTCGCCTACTCGCGCATCCACTGGAAGTATTTCCAGCGGTACGGCGAGTACAAAGGAGTCAAGCTGCTCGCGGTGTGGACCCACGGTCCCGGCCAGATGTTCACCAAGAAGCCGATGAAGTCGCTCGCCGAGTTCCAGGGCCAGAAGATCCGCACCGGCGGCGGCATCGCCGAGCAGGTCGCCAACGCGCTCGGCGCCTCGGCCTTCGTGAAGCCGGCCCCCGAGTCCTACGAGCTGCTGAATTCGGGCGTCGCCGACGGCGTGTTCTTCCCGTTCGAGTCGATCGTCTCCTTCAAGCTCGACAAGGTAATCGGCCAGGCCACGGTGTTCCCGGGCGGCCTGTACAGCTCCGCGTTCGGCTTCTTCATGAACGAGGACAAGTGGAACAAGATCGCGAAGGCGGACCAGGCGATCATCGAGAAGCACGCCTACGAGTACGCCGCGCGCAGCAACGGCCAGTCGTGGGACCGCGCCGACAAGGTCGGCCTCGACGCCCTGAAGGGCGCCGGCGCCAACATCATGACCGCGACGCCGGAGATGCAGGCCGAGGCAAAGAAGCGCTCGGGCCCGATCATCGAGGACTGGATCAAGAAGGCGCAGGCGAAGCACCCGGGGCTCGACGCGCGCAAGGTCCTCGCCGAGTTCCACGAGGAACTGAAGAAGGTCGCCGCTGGCCAGTAGCGAGGCTCGCGAACCGGTCTGGGAGAGGCGGGCCGACGCCGTCCTCGGCGTCGCGGCGTCGGCGATCCTCTTCTGCATGATGGTGTTCACGTTTTTCGACGTGGTGGGCCGCTATCTCTTCAACCGGCCGATCCGCGGCGGCGTCGAGCTGACCGAGCTCGGCCTGCTGGTGCTGATCTTCGCCGGACTGCCGCTCGTCTCGCACGCCGACGAGCACGTCACGATGGATTTCATCGACAAATGGCTCGGTCCGGGACCGCTCGCGGCGCTCGAGCGCTTGGTCAACGCCCTTTGCGCCGCGGCCATGCTGTTTATCGCGTGGCAGATCTGGCTCAAGGCCGGCAAGATCTCTGCCGCGGGCGACTACACCGACACCCTGCACGTCGTGTACGGCCCGTTCGTCTACTTCATGGCCGTGATGACCGCCCTCACCGGGCTGGTGCACCTGTACCGCATCTTCATCCCCTCCCCGAGAAAGCACTTGCAAGGCTCGGCCTGATGCAGCGCGCGGCATGACCGAGACCCTGATCGGCCTCGCCGCCATGATGCTGCTGTCGCTCGTGCGCATTCCGATCGCGCTGTCGATGGGCATCGTCGGGTTGGTCGGCTACGCGTCCATGCGCGACTGGGAGTGGTTTCGCGCCTTCAACCAGCTGCAGCAGCTGGTGTTCGACACCGGGCGCAACTACACGCTCTCGGTCATCCCGCTCTTCATCCTGATGGGCACCTTCGTCGCGCGCGCCGGCATGGCGGAGGAGCTGTTCCGCGCCGCGTACGCGTTCGTCGGCCATCGCAAGGGCGGCCTGGCGATGGCGACGGTCGTGGCGGCCGCCGGCTTCGGCGGGCCGTGCGGCTCTTCGATCGCGACCGCGGCCACGATGGCGAAAGTTGCCTACCCGTCGATGAAGAAGTTCGGCTACGCCGACTATCTCTCTTCCGGCTCGATCGCCGCCGGCGGCACGCTGGGGATCCTGATTCCGCCGTCGACGATGATGGTGATCTACGGCATCATCACCCAGACCAATATCGCCGCGCTCTTCGCCGCCGGCATGCTGCCGGGCGTTCTCGCCACGGTCCTTCTGTGCGTGGCGGTGCGCTACATCGTGTGGCGCGACCCGGCGGCGGGCCCGCCCGGCGAGCGCACCCCCTGGCCCGAGCGCTGGAAGGCGCTGCGCGGCGTGGCCGCCATTACCGCGCTCTTCATATTCTCCATCGGCGGCATCTTCGCCGGCATTTTCACCGCCACGGAAGGCGCGGGCGTCGGCGCGTTCGTCTCGATGGCCTTCGCGCTGTGGCGGCGCTCGCTCACCTGGCGCACGCTCTACCTCGCGCTCGCCGAGAGCGCGCGCACCACGTCGATGATTTTCTTCATCCTGATCGGCGCGCTGATGTTCGGCGAGTTCGTCAACATCACCTCCATGCCGAACGACCTGCGCGATTTCGTCGGCCGGTTCGCCGCGCACCCGGTGCTGGTGGTGGCGGCGATCATGACGATCTACGTCGTCCTCGGCACCGCGATGGAGGAGCTGTCGATGATCCTGCTCACGCTGCCGGTGTTCTTTCCAATCATCGCCCACCTCGGCCTCGACCCGGTGTGGTTCGGCATCCTGATCATCTGCGTGGTCGAGATCGGGCTGATCAGCCCGCCGGTCGGCATGAACCTGTTCGTGCTCTCGGCCCTCATTCCCAACCTGCCGACGCGCACCGTGTTCCGCGGCGTGATGCCCTTCGTCGTCATCGACTGCGTGCGCCTCGCCATCCTCGTCGCCTTCCCGATCATCTCCGTCTGGCTGCCGACGGTGATGAAGCTGTGAAGCCCAAGGCCCATTTCATGGAGCGGGTAAGCCGCGAGATGGACGCGGACCTGCCCGAGCTCTCGCTTTCGACGCAGGACGCGCTCGCCGCGTGCTGCCGCATCCTGGCGAAGGAAAACCACGAGTCGGGCCTCGCCGGCCAGGTCAGCGCCCGCGCCGGCCGACCGGGTGCGTGGTGGACGCTTCAGTTTGGTTACGGCTTCGAGGAAGCGACGCCCGAGCGCATGGTGCTGGTCGACGAGGATCTGAAGCCGCTCTCGGGGAACGGCGCGGGAGAAGGGGGCGGTGGCAGGCCCAATCCCGGCACGCGCTTTCACATCTGGATCTACCGCAAGCGGCCGGACGTGAAAGCCATCGTGCACACCCACGCGCCTTTCGCCTCCGCCCTCGCGGCGACCGGCAAGGCGTTGAAAACCATTCACATGGACAGCGCGATGCTCCACGGCACCGCGCACCTCGCCGAATGGCCGGGCGTACCCGTCGCCGACGACGAAGGGCGCATCATCTCGGGTGCGCTCGGCCGCGCGAAGAGCATCCTGCTCGCCAACCACGGCCTCCTGACGGCTGGAAATTCAGTTGAAGAGGCTGCCTATCTGGCCGTGTTCTTCGAGCGCGCCGCGCGCATGCAGCTCGCTGCAATGGCGGCCGGCGGCTATCGCGAAGTGAAGCCCGAGCTCGCCGCCGAGGCACGCGAGTTCCTGCTGCAGCCGTCGATCGTGCGCGGCACGTTCGCGTACTGGGCGCGCCGCTGCGGGTGACCGACAGCCGCGCAACCGCGTTCGGGCTGCTCGCGGCCGCCAACCTGTTCTGGGCCGGCAACTGGGTCCTCGGCAGGGCGCTGCGCGACGCGTTCGACCCGATCTCGCTCAACTTCTACCGCTGGCTGGTCGCGCTGCTCGCGCTGGCGCCGTTCGCCCTGCCCGGCCTCGCGGCGAAGCGCGGTCTGATCCGCCGGCACGCGGGCCTGCTCGCCCTGCTCGCGCTGCTCGGCGTATCGGTGTTCCAGAGCCTGGTCTATCTCGGCCTGGAGTCCACCACCGCGGTGAACGCGGTGCTCATCAACTGCTCGGCGCCGCTCTTCATCCTGCTCTGCGCATGGCTGCTCGAGGGCGAGCGCCCGAAGCCCCACCAGCTCGCGGGCATCGCGATCTCGGTCGCGGGGATCCTGGTGATCCTTTCGCGCGGCGAGGCGGCGGCGCTCGCCGCGCTCGAACTGCACGCCGGAGACGCCTGGATCCTGCTCGCGATCGCGATCTGGGGCGTCTATTCGGTGCTGCTGAAGCGCCGCCCTCCCGGTCTCGGCGGGGTGCATTTCCTCTTCGTGCTGTCGGTGGCGGGAATGTTGCTGCTGCTGCCCGCGTTCGCGCTGCAGACGCTGCGCTCGCCGCCGCGGCTGCCGAGCGCGGCCGAGGCGATCGGCGTCGTCTACATGGGGCTCGCCGCGTCGGTGGGCGCATTCCTCTTCTGGAACCGCGCCGTGGTGGTGGTCGGCGCGAACGCCGCGGGCTTCACGCTCTACCTTCTGCCCACCTTCGCCACGCTGCTCGCCATCGCGTTCCTCGGCGAAACGTTCGCGGCCTTCCACGCAGTGGGAATCGCCACCATCCTCGCCGGGGTCATCCTGGGGACGCGCCGGTGACCGCGCCGAGGTGCGCCGACCCGACCTGCGCCGCGTACTTCGCCAGCACGCCGCCCACCGGCGCACGTTTAGGCGGCCTCGCTTTTCGCTTGCGTAGTTCGGAGACCGGGACCTGGAGGGAGAGCGTCGCCGCCGCAGCATCGATGCGGATGCGGTCGCCGTTGCGCACCCGCGCCAGCGGCCCGTCCACCGCGGCTTCCGGCGAGACGTAGCCGACCATCATCCCGCGGGTCGCGCCGGAGAAGCGGCCGTCGGTGAGGAGCGCCACCTTCTCGCCCATTCCCTGGCCGTAGAGGAGCGCGGTCACGCCCAGCATCTCGCGCATTCCCGGCCCGCCCTTCGGGCCCTCGTACCGGATCACCAGCACTTCGCCTTCCCTGTAGGCGCGCCGCTTCACCACTTCGGCGCACGCCTCCTCGGAATCGAACACGCGCGCCGGGCCTTCGAACACGAGCGAGTTCAGCCCCGCCACCTTGATCAGCGCGCCGTCCGGCGCGAGGTTTCCCTTCAGAACCACCAGTCCTCCCGTGGACGAAATTGGAATTTTTCTTACGACTTCACCATCGGGGCCGGCGTGGCCCTCCAGGGATTGCTCCAAGGTTCTTCCGGAAAGCGTGAGGCAATCGCCGTGGAGGGCACCGTGCGCCAGCAGCGCCTTGAGCACGGTATAGACGCCGCCCACCGCATGCAGATCCTTCGCCAGGAAGCGTCCGCCCGGCTGCATGTCGGCGAGGAGCGGCGTGCGCTTCGCGACGCGCGCGAAATCGTCGAGCGTGAAGCGGATGCCGGCCTCGTGCGCGATCGCGGGAATGTGCAGGGCCGCGTTGGTGGAGCCCCCGGTGGCGGCGACGGCGGCGCAGGCGTTCTCCAGGCTCTTCTTCGTGACGAGCTCGCGCGGCCGCGGTCCGCCGGCGTTCAGGAGACGCATGACCGCCTTTCCGGCCTCCCGGGCCAGATCGTTTCTCTTCTCCGCGACCGCCGGCAGTGTGGCCGTGCCGGGCAGGGCGAGCCCCAGCGTCTCGGCGACCATGGCCATGGTGTTCGCGGTGAACTGGCCCGGACAGGAGCCGAGCGTCGGGATGCAGATCTCTTCCAGCTTGCGAAGCTCTGCCGGCTCCATGCGCCCGCCCATCACCGCGCCCACCGCCTCGTAGGTGTCGAGCACGGTGACGTCGCGGCCCTTCCAGCGGCCGGGAAGCGCGGCGCCGCCGTAGACGAAGACCGCCGGCAGGTCGAGGCGCGTCATCGCCATCATCATCCCCGGCAGCGTCTTGTCGCAGCCGGCAAAGGTGACGAGCGCGTCGTAGGCGTGGCCGCGCGCGACGGCCTCCACCCCGTCGGCGATGAGCTCGCGCGAAACGAGCGAGTAGCGCATGCCGCCGTGGCTCATCGACATCGAGTCGGCCACCGACACCGAGGCGAAATCGAACGCGACCCCGCCCGCTTCGCGCACCGCGGCGCAGGCCGCGCGCGCGAACTCCCCGAGCAGCGCGTTGCACGGCGTGACGCGCCCGTCGGTGGATGCGACCCCGACGAAGGGCTTGGCAAGGTCATCCGCGGACAGTCCGAGCGCGCGCAGGAACGCGCGGTGCGGCGCGCGATCGAGGCCTTCCACGGTAATCCTGGATGGCAGTCTGGACGGCAGCTTTCGAGTATTCTTCACGGGGAGAACATATCGCAAACAGGAGGAGCGATGCTTCCAGTAGTGCTTCGCGCAGTTCTGGCCGTTATCTTGTTGTGTTGCGGGTCCGCGGCGTGGTCGCAGCCTTATCCGTCGAAGCCGGTGCATCTCGTCGTGCCTTACGCGGTCGGCGGATCGGCCGACGTCTACGGCCGCGTGCTCGCGGCGAAGCTCTCGGAGAACCTGGGCCAGCCCGTGGTGGTCGAAAATCGTCCCGGCGGCGGCGCGGTGGTCGGCACCGAGGCGGTGGCTAAGTCGGCGCCCGACGGCTACACGGTGCTCATGATGTCGAACACGCACGCGGTGAACGAGACGCTGATGCCCAAGAAGCCCTACGACCTGATGCGCGACCTTGCGCCCGTGACCGGCGTGAACTACCAGGACCTGCTGCTCGTGGTCCATCCCTCAGTGCGGGCGAAGAACGTGAAAGAGCTCATCGCGCTCGCGAAGAAGAACCCCGGCAAGCTGAACTACGCCTCCTCCGGGCCAGGCACGCCCTACCACATGGCGGGCGAGCTCTTCAAATACATGGCCGGCGTCGACATCGTTCACATCCCGCACAAGGGCAGCGACCAGGCGCGCACCGCCGTGCTCGGCCACCAGGTCGACATGATGTTCGACGCGATCAGCACCATCATCGGCCAGGTGCATGCCGGGAAGCTCAGGGCGATCGCCACCACCGGCAAGAAACGCTCGACGGTGACGCCCGACGTGCCGACGGTTGCCGAGTCCGGTGTGCCGGGCTACGAGGCGCCGATCTGGCTCGGGCTGATGGTGCCGGCCGCGACGCCGAAGCCGGTGATCGAGAAGTTGAATGCCGAGGTCGCAAAGGTCTTGCAGTCTCCTGACATCAAGGAGAACTGGGCCAAGCAGGGCGCAGCGCCCATGCCGATGAAGCCCGACGAGTTCGGCAAGTTCCTGCGCGCCGACATCGAGAAGTGGGGCAAGCTGGTCAAGGCCACGGGGATGAAGGTCGAGTAACGGGCCCGGGCAAGTGGGCAGCGGCGGCTGGCTGATCGTCTTCGTCGGCGTTTTCGTCGCGGGGCTCTGCGGTCTCTTCCTCTACGGCTGGCTGCGGCGAAAGGAGAAGCCGCCGCCGGGGGTGAAGCCGCTCAAGGACGGCGACGACTGGTAGCAATCCGGATATCATCCAAGGCTCCACGAGGGTTTCCGGCAGCAAAAAACTGGTCAACTGGCGCTCCCTGGTCGTCGTCGTGCTCGCCGCCGCATGGCTGGCGACGCTGGCGGCGCGTCCACTCTACAAAACCGACGAAGCGCGCTACGGCGAGATCTCGCGCGAGATGGCGCAAAGCGGCGACTGGGTCACGCCGCGGCTGAACAGCATCAAGTACTTCGAGAAGCCGCCGCTGCAGTACTGGGCGGGCGCAGCCGCCTTCGAGGCGTTCGGCGTCCACGACTGGGCCGCGCGCATCTGGACCGGGCTCCTTGCGCTCGCCGGAGTCGCGCTCGCTTTCCTTGCCGGCCGCAGGCTCTTCGGCGCGCCGGCGGGCGCGTCGGCGGCGGCGATCCTGGCGGGCAGCCCGCTCTTCATCGCCTTCGGCCAGTTCAATACGCTCGACATGGGGGTGAGCGTGTTCCTCGCGGCCGCGGTATTTGCCTTCGCTATCGGCCAAAGCCCGGGCAACGAAACCGCGCGGCGGCGCTGGATGCTCGCGGGATGGGCCGCTTGCGCGCTCGCAGTCCTGAGCAAGGGGCTGATCGGCATCGTGCTTCCCGTTGCGGCGGTCGGCCTCTACATGCTTATCCGGCGCGATTGGACGCTGCTCCGCCGGCTCGAGCTCGCGCGGGGCATGCCGCTGTTCCTTGCCATCGCGGCGCCCTGGTTCGTCGTGGTCTCGTTGCGCAATCCGGAATTCGCCCGATTCTTTTTCGTGCAGGAGCACTTTCAGCGCTTCACCACTACGATTCATCACCGCGAGCATCCCGCCTGGTACTTCGTGCCGATCCTCCTCGCGGGGATGCTCCCGTTCGTCTTCGTGGTCCTTCCTGCGTGGCTGGCATGGCTGCGCCGTCCCGCCCCGGGCTTCTCGCCGCCGTTTTTCCTCGCGTTGTGGGCGGCTCTCGTGTTCCTGTTCTTCAGCGCCTCGGGCTCCAAGCTGCCGGGCTACATCCTCCCGATGTTTCCAGCGCTGGCCGTGCTGGCCGGGGCGTACCTGGCGCGCGCCGTCCGGCAGCGCGTGCTTGCCGCTCAATCCGTCTTGCTGGCGCTGTGCGGACTCGCGCTGGCGATCGCCGCGCCCTACCTGTCGCGCGCTGGCGCCGAGCAGCTCGACCGGCTCGCCGGCGCCTACGCGGCCGTGCTCATCTTTGCGGGGCTCGCGCTCCTGGCCGGCGGGGCATTGGCCGCTGTGCTCGCCGTGCGCGGCAGAATCTTCGCGTGCGTGGCCGCCCTCGCCCTCGGTACGCTGATCGCGTCGCTGGCCGCGATCGCAGGCCACCGCGACTACGCGCCGCTTTTCAGCGCATCGAGTACGATCGCCGCGATGAACCCGCAACCCTCCGCGGCGACGCCGTTCTTCGCGGTCGAGAGCTATGATCACAGCGTGCCCTGGTCCCTGCGCCGCGCCGTCACGATGGTCGGCTATCGCGACGAGTTCGGCGACGCGGTCTACTGGGAGCCGGGCAAGTACATCCGCGAGCACGCCGGCTTCACGAGCGCGTGGACCGAGGCGCGCGATGCCTACGCGCTCTTCGCGGTGCGCGATTTCGACCGGCTGCGGGCGGAGCTCGGCGTGCCGATGGAGGTTGTCGCACGGGGCCCGCGCTACGTCATCGTGAGGAAGCCATGAGCGCGGCAAGCTTTGGCCTGGTGCTCGTCGGCGTGCTGCTGAACGCGGCGGCGCAGCTGCTGCTCAAGGCCGGCACCAACGCCATGCCGCTCGGGCCGCGGCTCGCGCTCGAGCCGCACATCCTCGGCGGCCTCGCCTGCTATGCGATCAGCGTGGTCGTCTGGGTCGTGGCGCTTTCCCGCGTTCCGGTGAGCATCGCCTATCCCATGCTTTCCATCGGCTACGTGGTCAACGCCTTGGCGGCATGGCAGCTGCTCGGCGAGTCGCTCTCGCCGCTGAAACTCTCCGGCATCGGCGTGATCATCTTGGGCGTCTTCATGGTGGCGCGCTCGTGACCGCCAATACTCCTTACATCCCGTTTGCTCGCCCTGAAATCGACGAGGAAACGATCGCGGCCGTGTCCGCGGTCCTGCGCTCGGGCTGGATCACCTCGGGGCCGCAGGTGCAGCGCTTCGAAGCCGAGCTGTCCGCCTACTTCGGCGGCCGGCCGGTGCGCGTCTTTACCCACGCCACCGCGGCGCTCGAGATCGCAGTCCGGCTCGCCGGCGTCGGTCCGGGCGACGAGGTCATCGTTCCGGCGATGACCTTCGCCGCGAGCGCCAACGTGGTGGCCCTCGCCGGCGGGCGCCCGGTCCTCGTCGATGTGGACCTCGACAGCCGCAACACCGACGCCGCGCGCATCGAGGCCGCGATCACGCCGCGCACCCGCGCCATCATGCCGGTGCATTTCGCCGGCCTGCCGGTGGAGCTCGAGCCGATCTACGCGCTCGCCGCGCGGCGCGGCCTGCGCGTCATCGAGGACGCCGCGCACGCCATGGGCGCGAGCTACCACGGCAAGCGCATCGGCGCGCAGGGCGACCTGGTGGCGTTCAGCTTCCACCCCAACAAGAACATGACGACCATCGAAGGCGGCGCGCTTTCGTTTCGCGACGCCGGAGAGCTCGAGCGCGCCGAGCGCCTGCGCTTCCACGGCATCCGCAAGCTTGCCGGCGGCACGATGGACGTGATCGAGCACGCCGGAAAGTCGAACCTGAGCGACGTCTCCGCCGCGATCGGCCTCGCCCAGCTCGCAAGTCTCGAGCGCTTCAACGCGCGCCGGGCGGCGCTCGCGCGGCGCTACCTCGAAAGGCTCGCCGGCGTCGCCCGCCTGCGCCTTCCCGCCGCGGGCCACGCCGGGCACGCCTGGCACCTCTTCGCACCGCTCATCGATTTCGACGCGCTAGGCGTCGCGCGGGAGCGCTTCATCCAGGCCATGCACGAGCGCGGCATCGGCGTGGGCGTGCACTACCAGGCGCTGAATCTCTTCGAGGCGTTCCGGCGCCACGGCTATCGAGCGGGAGACTTCCCGAACGCCGAGACCATCGGCGCGCGCACGGTGACGCTTCCGCTGCACACGCAGCTCCGGGACGAGGACGTCGACCGGGTATGCGCTGCGCTCGAGGATTCGATGCAAGCGCGAGCCTAGCTCGTCGCAATCACGACCGCGCCGCATCAAGGGAAAAGGGCCGGCGCTTGCCGGCCCCTTTGCCGAGTGCGCTACCGCGATGCTAGTGGTCGTGGCGTTCGCCGCGATCGTCCCGGTCGCGGTTGTCATCCCGGTCGTGGTCGTCGTCGTCCCGGTCGCGGTCGACCTGATGCGAGAACACGCCGACGCAGCCGGTTCCGGTCTTGTCGTTCGCCGTGCCGCAAATTCCCGCGCCGACCGCCGTCGTGTCGCCGCCGATCACCGCCGCCACGGGCGCCGACTGCGGCACGAAGATCAAGTTGCGCTTCGAGTCTGCCGCAACGGAGTGCGAGCCCGAGGACTGCGGCACCGTCTCGATCAGCACGCTGGTCGCGTCGATCACGCCGAGCACCGCGGCCTGTTGCGCCGGCGTCGGACAGGGCGACACGCCGGGCTTGCAGTTTCGGTTGGACGCGGTGTAGTAGCGGCGATCGCCACTGTTGAACCAGACTTCGTCCGAGCCGGTGATGTTGTTGATGTTGGCGGAGTTCTTGGTCTTGGCGTTGATCACCAGCGTCGTCACGTCGCTCGGATTGTTCTGCGGCGTGCAGCCGAGCAGCAGGTTGTCGTGCACGCCCACTGTCGCGCCGTTCGGCCCGCAGGCGTGCAGCTTCACCACGCCCGTGTTCGTCGCCGGGTTGAACGCGCCGATCACCGCGCTCGGCGCCGCCGGATCGATCACCGCGAGGCCGCCGTCGCAGGTGATATCGCCCAGGTTGCCGTCGAAGTTGCAGCCCGTCGGGTTGTTGGCGATGATCGGCACCGAGACGTAGAAGCGCTTGGTCTTCGGATCCCATGCCGGCTGCTCCATCGACAGGCCGGCGCCCGCGGGAACGATCGCGGGATCGATGGTGATCCTGAGAAGGATCACGGTGTTGCTCACCCGCTCGTCGCCGTTGGCACGGAAGAGCGTCGCGAAGGGCGGATCCTCGGCGTTGTTCGCCGCGAGCAGCAACTCACCGTCCGTGGTCAGCGCCATCTCGTCGACGCGGGTCGTGCCGCCGGTATTGATCGACTGCTTGATCGCCGAGGCATTGGGCGCATCAAGATCGATCACCTTCAGCGTGCTGTCGCCGTCGCCGGCATACAGCCACCTGCCGTGGGAGGTCACGCCGTCCGGGCCGGAGATGTTGTTGTTCACCGTGCCATTGGCGTTGAGCTTCGCGCCGACGAATCCGGGGATGGTGCGCTTGAACTTGAGCGTATGCGTGTCGATGATGTCGATGCCGGCGTTCGAGCGATCGCCCAGGTAGTACTCGGCGCGATTCGGATCGACCCAGCTGATGTCGTACGACTGCAGCGGCTTGCCGGGAATGATGACTGCGGTCAGGCATCTGGTTTCGGTGGTGGCCGGCGCTCCGGGCCCGGTGCAGGCGCCGAACGCCGCGCCGGAAAGCGCGAGGAAGGCAGCACCAAGGCACAGGGCCGCCGGTCGGCGAGACAGGAATCGATGCATGAACTGCTCCTTTCGTATTACGACTGGTTAAAGGCCGCAGGTTCTTGGGCGGTTTATCGATCTTCTGGGATGGGCACGCAGGATCTCCCCTGGCGCGCACCATTGGTGCGGTGTGGAACGTGCCGCAATCCTCCTCCTCGGGAAGATTCTTGACAGACGACACTACTCCGGGAGGCTGACGGCGCTCTGACGTGCTCACCCGGCACTAACGCCGCGTTAACGCGTTCTTAACGCCCCGCGGAATCGTCGCTGCCCAGGAGCGCTCAAGGCGCGGGCGTAGAATCGTTTGGAATGGACAAGGCGTCGCAACCCGCGAGCTGGCGCGTCCTCGTCATCGAAGACAATGCCGACATCCTCGCGAATCTGCACGGGTACCTCGAGCCGCTCGGCTATTCGCTCGACAGCGCCCGCGACGGATTGGCGGGCCTTGCCCTCGCCGCGGAGCGAGGCCACGACGCCATCGTCCTCGACGTCATGCTGCCCGGATTGAACGGTATCGAGGTCTGCCGACGCTTGCGGCAGCAGTTGCGCCGCGACACTCCGGTGATCATGCTGACCGCCCGGGATACGGTGGACGACAAGGTGCTCGGCCTGGGATCCGGCGCAGACGACTATCTGGTGAAACCCTTCTCGCTCGTCGAGCTCCACGCGCGGCTGATGGCGCTCATGCGCCGCGTTCGAGGTCGACTCGCCGGCGCCCAATTGCGGGTGGGACCCCTGGAGTTCGATCTGGCCACCTACGAGGTAAGGCGTGGCGGGGTCCGGCTCGAATTCTCGCCGACGGGTTACCGCCTGCTGGCGAGGCTCATGCAGGCCAGTCCTGCGCTAGTGG
Source organism: Burkholderiales bacterium (assembly GCA_036406675.1). Taxonomy (GTDB): domain Bacteria; phylum Pseudomonadota; class Gammaproteobacteria; order Burkholderiales; family SG8-39; genus SCGC-AG-212-J23. The sequence goes on along the minus strand of DASXAO010000137.1, from coordinate 3,953 downwards.
AGCGGCGGGCACTGGAGCAAGAGCTGTGGGGAGACGAGCGCCCTGCAAGCACTGCGCTTCGCGCGCACATTCACGCCGTACGCCACACCTTGGACAAGCAGTTCGATCGGCAGATGCTGATCACGCTCCCGGGCATCGGCTATCGCCTGGTCGACCCCAATGCGGAGTAGCGGCCCCCTCCGCCGCAGGCTGGTGGCAGCCTGCGTCCTCCCTGCCGTCGTCATCGGCGGCGTGTTCAGCGCGGCGAGTTACGTCGTCATCGAAGCGGCCGAGTACGAATTGATCGAGGCCCGGCTCATGCATGCCGCGCGGGTCGTGAGCAAGCGCATGCGCGAAGGCGGCGTGGATGCGCCGCAGTTCTCGGATCTGAAGGTGTATACCGGAAGTCAGATCCCGGTGGAGTGGCGAGCTCTTGCGCCCCGGGTGCACGAGATTTCCACCGGCGACAGCATCCTCCAGGTCCTTCTCGCCGAGGAGGGCGGAGAACGTTTCGCCATCGTGGTCGACGTGAGTGCTTTTGAGCACCTCGAGACCGCCGCGTACGTGGGGCTGGTGGCCGCCTTGCTGGCGGCCGCCCTGCTGGCTCTCGCGATAGCGCGCGCGTCTGCGAGCCGCATCATCGCCCCGATCACCTTGCTTGCAGAAGCCGTGGAACGGGACACGCTTGCGGCAAATCCGAAGCTGCTCGCGGCGCCCGACGAGATCGGAGTGCTTGCGCGAGCGTTCGTCGCGCGCGCGTCACAGCTGGCGAAGGTTCTGGAAAGGGAGCGAAATTTCACCGCAGACGTCAGCCACGAGCTGAGGACGCCCCTTACCGTGGTGCTGGGAGCTTCAGAGCTGCTCACGGCGCGCCTCGCGGACCGCGCGGACCTGGCGGCGGTCGCCGAGCGCATACGCCGCGCGACGAGCGGCATGTCGGAGAGGGTCAGCGCCCTGTTGCAGTTGGCGCGGGACCCGAATCGCATCGAGATCGCGACTCTCGCGCTGCGGCCGCTGCTCGAGAGGGAAATCGAGCGCTGCCGTCCGCTCCTCGACGGCAAGCCGGTCAAACTGGAGCTTGAAACGCCGGACGAGGTCTGGGTGCCCGGAAATGCCGACCTGGCGGCGATCGCCGTGAACAATCTGCTGCGCAACGCCTTCCATTTCACCGAGCGCGGATCGGTACGTGTAGCGCTGGCCGCCGACGCGCTGGTAGTCGAAGACACGGGGCCCGGCGTCGCGAAGTCGATCCGCCATCGACTGTTCGAGCCGTTCGTGCGAGGCGACGCTGCGTCCGCGACAGGGACCGGCCTCGGCCTGTCGATCGTCAAGCGCGTGGCCGATCACCTTGGCTGGCGCGTGGGGGTCGACGATTCACCGCGCGGGGGAGCGCGCTTTACCCTTCGCTGGCGCGCGCAGGGTGACGCCGCGCTTTATACTTAGCTTCCGGATTCCATGAGATCAACCCGATGACGGCCGCGGCCGCCCCCGAGATTTCGGTCGTCATCCCGATCTACAACGAGGAAGCCGGCCTGGCGGCGCTCTTCGCGCGGCTCTACCCGGCGCTCGACGCGCTCGGCGAGCGCTGCGAGCTGATCCTCGTCGACGACGGCAGCCGCGACCATTCGGCGCGGCTCCTCGCCGAGCAGTTCCGCCGCCGCCCGGACGTGACGCGCGTGATCCTGCTCGCGACCAACTTCGGCCAGCACATGGCGATCCGCGCCGGCTTCGACCGCGCGCGCGGCGAGCTGGTCGTGACGCTCGACGCCGACCTGCAGAACCCGCCGGAGGAGATCGCGAAGCTGGTGGCGAAGTGGCGCGAGGGCTACGACTACGTCGGCTCGTACCGCAAGGACCGCAACGACACCTGGTTCCGCCGCGCCGCGTCGCGTCTGAACAACCGCTTCCGCGAGCGCATCACCGACATCCGCATGACCGACCAGGGCTGCATGCTGCGCGCCTACGGCCGCAACGTGGTCGACGCCATCGTGCAATCGCCGGAAGCGAGCACCTTCATCCCGGCCCTCGCCTACCTCTACGCGAGGAACCCGGTCGAGATCGAGGTCGCCCACGAGGCGCGCGCCGCCGGCGCCACGAAGTATTCGCTGTTCCGCCTGCTCGAGCTCAACTTCGACCTCGTCACCGGCTTCTCGGTGGCGCCGCTGCGCTTCTTCTCCATGCTCGGCATGCTGGTGGCGCTGGTGTCGCTCGCGCTCTACATCGTCGTCATGGCGCTCCGGCTCGCGCGCGGCTACCCGTTCCTCGAGGTGATCTGGGACCGCGACATCCTGCAATTCATCCTGATCGGCATGGTGCTGTTCGGCCTCGGCCTGGTCGGCGAGTACGTCGGCCGCATCCACGAGCAGGTGCGCGGGCGGCCGCGCTACCTCGTCCACGCCGTGCTCGAAAGCCCCGGCCTCTCCGAATCGTGGCAGCCGCAACGGCCGTCGTCTTCGGCTACGGGGACATAGGGCTGCGCGGGCTGGCGGCGCTGCTCGAGGCCGGTCTCGAGGTGCCGCTCGTCGTCACGCACCGGGACGACCCTGACGAAAACCGCTGGTACGGAAGTCTTTTCGACTATTCCCGTGACCGCGGTCTCGCAGTCCTCGCTGATCCTGCCTTGGCTCTTCTCGAAGAAAGGATTTCTCGGATCAAGCCCGATCTGATCTTCTCGTTCTACTACCGCCGCATGCTGCCGATGTCGCTGCTCGAGCACGCGCGGCTCGGCGCGTTCAACATGCACGGCTCGCTGCTGCCCAAGTTCCGCGGCCGCGCACCGCTCAACTGGGCGATCCTGAAGGGGGAGACCGAGACCGGCGTCACGCTGCACGAGATGGTGGCGAAGCCCGACGCCGGCGGCATCGTCGACCGGCAGGCGGTGCCGATCGGCCCGGACGAGAACGCGGTCGAGGTCTTCCGCAAGATGACCGACGCGACGGAAGCGGTTCTTCGCCGTTCAATCGCGGATCTCGTCTCGGGGAAGGCAAAGCTGACCCCGCAAGATCTCGCCGCCGGCAGCTACTACGGCGGGCGCAAGCCCGAGGACGGGCGCATCGACTGGTCGCGGAGCGCGCGCGAGATCCACAACCTGGTGCGGGCGGTGGCGCCGCCCTTTCCCGGGGCGTTCGCCGACGGCCTGAGGGTTCTCAAGACGGCGCTCACCGATAAGACTCATTCCTTGCAGAAGCTCGGTCCCTATCGGGAGAGCGGAGAGTGGTTCGCGGCCTGCGGCGATGGTAAAGTCCTGCGCCTCCTCGAAATACAACAAACGTGAAGCGCATTCTGCCGTTATGAAGCGAATCCTGATCCTCGGCGTCAACGGCTTCATCGGCCATCACCTCTCGAAGCGCATCCTCGCGACCACCGACTGGGAGGTCTACGGGATGGACATGCAGAGCGAGCGCATCGCCGAGCTCACCGGCGAGAAGCGCTTCCGCTTCTTCGAGGGCGACATCACCATCAACAAGGAGTGGATCGAGTACCACGTGCGCAAGTGCGACACGGTACTGCCGCTGGTGGCGATCGCGACCCCCGCCACCTACGTGAAGGATCCGCTGCGGGTGTTCGAGCTCGACTTCGAGGCCAACCTGCCCATCGTGCGCGCCTGCGTGCACCACGGCAAGCGCCTGGTGTTTCCCTCGACCTCCGAGGTCTACGGCATGTCCGGCGACGCCGAGTTCGACCCCGAGCGCTCGCCGCTCGTGTACGGGCCGATCAACAAGCAGCGCTGGATCTACGCCTGCTCGAAGCAGCTCATGGATCGGGTCATCTGGGCCTACGGCGAGAAGGAAGGGCTCGATTTCACGCTGTTCCGGCCGTTCAACTGGATCGGCTCGGGCCTGGACTCGATCGCCACGCCGAAGGAAGGCGGCTCGCGCGTGGTCACCCAGTTCTTCGGCCACATCGCGCGCGGCGAGAAGATCCAGCTCGTCGACGGCGGCCGCCAGAAGCGCGCCTTCACGTACATCGACGAC
>DASXAO010000136.1:0-17600 GCA_036406675.1 Burkholderiales bacterium | reverse complement strand
CGACGGCATGCGCCTGAAGGCGCGGAGCCAGTTCTCCGGCCTGGTCGATCTGGGCGACCCGGTGGCGTTTTACTACCTCGCCTTGCTGCTGATGCTTCTATCCGTTTTCTTGGTTTACCGGATTGTCAATTCCAGATTCGGCATGGTGCTGCGCGCCGCGAAGTCGAACGATCCGCGCACGCGCGCGATCGGCTTCTCGACCTACCCCTACCGCCTCGCCGCCTTCGTGATCGCCGGCGCGATGTGCGGCCTCGCCGGCGCGCTCTACGCCAACCACACCAACTACATCACGCCGGGCCTCATGAGCTGGCAGCAGTCGGGCGACCTCATGTTCATGGTGATCCTCGGCGGCATGGCGAGCACCGCCGGACCGGTGATCGGCACCTTCGCGCTGCTCCTCGTCGAGGAGGTGCTCAAGGGCTGGACCGAGTACTGGCAGGTCGTGCTGGGCCCGCTCCTCGTCCTCTCGGTCATCTTCTTCAAGCGCGGCCTCGCCGGCATGTTCTACAGGCCCGATGCTTGAAGTGCGGGGACTGACGAAGCAGTTCGGCGCGCTGCGCGCGAGCGACGGCATCGACTTCGACGTCGCCGAGGGCGAGACGCACGCGGTAATCGGGCCGAACGGCGCCGGCAAGACCACCTTCATCGGCCAGCTCGCGGGCAACCTGCGGCCCGATTCGGGCACGGTGCGCTTCGCCGGCGCCGACATCACCGCCTTTCCGGCGCCGCGGCGTGCGCGCCTCGGGCTGGCGCGCTCGTTCCAGATCACGAGCATCTATCCCGACTTCAGCGTGCTGCAGAATGTGGCGCTCGCCATCCAAGCGCACTCCGGGCACAGCTTCCGGTTCTGGCGCGACGCCCGCAGCGATCCCGCGCTGATCGAACCCGCGAGGAAGGTTCTCGACCGCCTTGGGCTGGCCGGAAGAGGCGAGGTTCTCGCTGCCAACCTTTCGCACGGCGAGCAGCGGCAGCTCGAGGTCGCGATCGCGCTCGCCACGGCACCCCGCCTGCTGCTGCTCGACGAGCCTATGGCCGGCATGGGAATCGAGGAATCGCAGCGCATGATCGCGCTGCTCGCCTCGCTCAAGCGCAGGCATACCATCATCCTCGTCGAGCACGACATGGACGCGGTGTTCAGGCTCGCCGACCGCATCTCGGTGCTGGTCTACGGCCGCCTGATCGCCACCGGCACGCCCGAGAAGATCCGGGCGAACGAGGAAGTGCGGCGCGCGTACCTCGGGACGGAGGCCTGATGCTCGAGGTGCGTGCGCTGCAAACCTCCTACGGGCGCAGCCAGGTCCTGTTCGGCGTCGACCTGTCGGTCCCGAACGAGAAGGTCGTGACCCTGCTCGGCCGCAACGGGATGGGGAAGACCACCACCGTGCGCTCGATGATGGGCATCGTGCGGCCGGGCGCCGGGAGCGTCTCGTTCGAAGGAAAGAAAATCGCGGGCCTGCCTTCATACCGCATCGCCCAGGCCGGGCTGGGCCTGGTCCCCGAAGGCCGGCAGGTGTTCCCGAACCTCACGGTGCGCGAGAACCTCGTCGCGACCGCGGCCAACCGCCGCACGAACCCGGACCCCTGGACGCTCGAGCGCATCTTCGCCCTGTTCCCGCAGCTGCGGGAAAGGCAGCGGCACTACGGCAACCAGCTCTCCGGCGGCGAGCAGCAGATGCTCGCGATCGGGCGCGCCCTCATGACCAATCCGCGCCTGCTCATCCTCGACGAGGCCACCGAGGGGCTCGCGCCGCTCGTGCGCGTCGAGATCTACCGCTCGATCGAGCGGCTGAAGGGCGAGGGCCTCGCCATCCTGCTCATCGACAAGGACGTCGCCGCCCTGGCGCGCGTCGCCGACCGCCACTACGTGCTGGAGAAGGGGCGCGTGGTCTGGAGCGGAACCTCGGCCGAGCTCGGCGCGAACCCGGAGGTCCAGCACCGTTATCTCGGGGTATAGAATCGATCCGTGAAACGAGAGAACGTCGTCGGGCGGGCCAACGTCGAGGATACGCCGGAGCTCGAGGCGTATTACGCGAGCCTCGAAGGCGAAGCGCTCGGCGCGCTGTGGAACGTCGCGAACGACATCGAGCCCTGGTACCCGCAGCCGAAGTCGGTTCCGATCCTGTGGAAGTGGAAGCGCATCGAGCCGCTGGTGCGGCGCGCGCCGCAGCTCGTGTCGGCGGAGAAGGCGGCGCGGCGCGTCGTGATGCTGGTGAATCCGGGCCGCAAGGAGTGGAGCGCCGCGGCGGGGCTGCTCTACACCGGCGTCCAGATCATGAATCCCGGCGAGTTCACTTCCGCGCACCGCCACCAGGCCTCCGCGCTGCGCTTCATCATGGACGGGCGCGGAGCTTATACCGTGGTGGACGGCGAGCGCCTCGAGCTCGGCGCGCGCGACCTCGTCCTGACGCCGAACGGCACCTGGCACGACCACGGCATCGATGCCGGCGGCACGCAGTGCATCTGGCAGGACGGCCTCGACATTCCGCTCATGAACTCGCTCGACGCCAACTTCTACGAGGTGCACCCGCAGACGGTGCAAAAGCCCGCGCCGCTTTCGCGCGAAAACTGGTCGAAGCCGTATTCCCCGGTTTTCAGATATTCCTGGGACGAAAGCTACGAAAAGCTCAAACGCTCTTCCCATCGATCCGAATACGATGGGATTGTCTGCGAGTACCAAAATCCCCTGACCGGCGGGCCGATCATGCCGACCATCGGCGCGCAGCTCCAGCTATTGAAGCCGAAAGAGGAAACGAGAGCGCATCGCCATACGGGGAGCGCGATCTACCAGGTCGCCAAGGGTCGCGGCTGGTCGCTGATCGAGGGCAAGCGCTTCGACTGGGAGGAGAAGGACATCTTCGCCCTGCCCTCCTGGGCGCTCCACTCGCACGGCAATTCGTCTTCCACCGAAGATGCGGTGCTCTTCTCCTTCAACGATTTTCCGGCGATGAAGGCACTCGCCCTTTACCGCGAAGAATGATCAGCGCCGAGCAGAATGAATTGATGACGCGCATCGGCCCCGGCACGCCGGCCGGCGCCCTGCTGCGCAACTACTGGCAGCCGGTCGCGCTCGTCGAGGAGCTCCAGGGAGAAAGGCCGGTGAAGGCGGTCAGGCTGCTCGGCGAGAATTTGGTTCTTTTCAAGAATCAGAACCAATATGGTTTGCTCGAGCGCCATTGCCCGCACCGCGGCGCCGATCTCGCGTACGGCAGGCTCGAAGACGGCGGCCTGCGCTGCAGCTTCCACGGCTGGCTCTTCGACACGACCGGCAAGTGCCTCGCCACCCCGGCCGAGCCCGAAGGCAGCCGGATGTGCGAGCACATCCGGCAGAAGGCCTACCCGGTCGCCGAGAGGAGCGGAATCCTGTTCGCCTACCTCGGCGCGGGCGAGGTTCCGGCCTTCCCGCACTTCGACTGCTTCGTCGCGCCGAACGAGTACACCTTCGCCTTCAAGGGTTACTGGGACTGCAACTGGCTGCAGGCGCTCGAAGTCGGCATCGACCCGGCGCACGCCTCGTGGCTGCACAAGTTCTTCGAGGACGAGGATCCGGCGGCGAGCTACGGGCGGCAGTTCCGTTCCACGCCCGCCGACGCCGAGATTCCCATGAGCAAGGTGCTGCGCGAACTCGACCGGCCGGAGATCCGCGTCGAGCGCACGCAATATGGCATGAGACTCCTCACCCTAAGAAAAATAAGCGATGGAAAAACGCATCTGCGGGTCACCAACATTCTGTTCCCGCAGGCCTTCGTCATCCCGATGAGCCCCGAGATGACCATCTCGCAGTGGCACGTGCCGGTCGACGACCACGGCTGCTACTGGTACTCGATCTTCACGAGCTTCGGCGCCCCGGTCGACAAGGACACGATGCGGGCGCAGCGCCTCAGGACCTACCCCGCGCCCGACTACAAGCCGATCTTCGGCCGGGCGAACGGCTGGGGCTTCAGCGCAGAGGAGCAGAAGAAGTCGACCTTCACCGGCATGGGCTTCGACATCAACATCCACGACCAGTGGGCCTGCGAGTCGCAGGGCCGCATCCAGGACCGCACCAGGGAGCACCTCGGGACCACCGACAAGGGCATCGTGCTCTATCGCCGCCTCCTGGTGGATGCCATTCGCAAGAACCAGGCGGGCGAGAAGCCGCCGATGGTGCTCGACACTCAGGGCGCGCGCGAGATCACCGGCCCGCCGGCCGTCGACGGCATTGGACCGAGCGATCGGCTGGAGGAGTACTGGAAGGACTTCGACGTGAACCGCCGCAAGAAATCCGCCTGGGGATGAACAAGAAGGAGGCCCTGAAGGAGATCGATGCGCACGACCTGAAGGCGGTGCGCTTCTCGTTCGCCGACCAGCATGGGGTGCTGCGCGGCAAGACGCTCGCCCCCGCCGAGGCGGCCGCCGCGCTCGAGCGCGGGATCAACGTCACCAGCACGCTGCTCCTGAAGGACACGTCCCACCGCACCGTGTTCCCGGCTTTCACTCCCGGCGGCGGTATCGGCATGCCCGAGATGCAGGGCGCTGCAGACCTCGTGCTGCACGCCGATCCGTCGACCTTCCGCATCCTGCCGTGGGCGCCCGAGACCGGCTGGTTCCTGTGCGACGCCCGCTTTCCGGACGGGCGGCCCGCGCCGTTCTGCACCCGCAGCCTCCTCGGTGCGGCGCTGCAGAAGCTCTCGGCTTCGGGCTACGATCTGCTCGCGGGCCTCGAGGTGGAGTTCCACGTCTTCAAGCTTCTCGACGAGCGCCTGCAGCCGCAGGACGCCGGCCAGCCCGGCACGCCGCCCGAAGTCGCCCTCCTCACCACCGGCTACCAGCTCCTCACCGAGCATCGCTACGACCTCATCGACCCGGTGGTCGAGCTGCTGCGCAACGGGCTCGCGAAGCTCGGCCTGCCGCTGCGCTCCTACGAGGTCGAGTTCGGGCCGAGCCAGATGGAGATCACGCTCGGCGCGATGCCGGGAATCGCCGCGGCCGACGCGATGCTCCTCTTCAGGAGCGCGGTGAAGCAGATCGCGCGGCGCCATGGCTACCACGCCACCTTCATGTGCCGGCCGAAGCTGCCCAACGTGATGTCGAGCGGCTGGCACCTGCACCAGTCGCTTGCGCGGGACGGAGTCAACGCCTTCACTCCGCAATCGAAAGACGAAGCGCTGTCCCCCACCGGGAAATCCTATTTGGCGGGGCTGCTGGCCCACGCGCGCGGCGCCACGGCGCTCGCGACGCCGACCATCAACGGCTACAAGCGCTACCGTCCGTACTCCCTCGCGCCGGACCGGGTGATCTGGGGACGCGACAATCGCGGCGCGCTGATCCGCGCGATCGGCGGTGCGGGCGACCCCGCGACGCGGCTCGAGAACCGCGCCGGCGAGCCCGCCGCCAACCCCTATCTCTATTTCGCCTCGCAGATCTACTCCGGCCTCGACGGCATGAGCCGCAAGCTCGCGCCGCCGCCGGCCGCCGACTCGCCCTACGAGGCGAAAGCGGATCTCCTTCCGCGCACGCTGGCCGAGGCGCTCGAATGGTTGCGCAAGGACGAGGCGCTGTGCCAGGGACTCGGCAGGCAGTTCGTCGACTACTACTGCACCATCAAGGAAGCCGAGATCGCGCGCTACAACCTCGAGGTCAGCGAATGGGAGCAGCGGGAATACTTCGACCTCTTCTAGCTGTTTTGAAAATCAGGGACAGACCACGTTTTCCGGGAAGCAATAACGGGGAATAATCGTGGTCCGTCCCTGATTTTCGCCTGTCGGAAAGGATCCCATGGAAACGCGCAAGCTCGGCCGCTCCGGCCTCGAAGTCTCCGCCGTCGGCCTCGGCCTGATGTCGATGTCGGGAATCTACGGCAACGCCAACGACGAAGAGTCGATCGGCGTCATCCACTACGCGCTCGAGCGCGGCGTGAACCACCTCGACTCCTCCGACATGTACGGCTGGGGCCACAACGAGACGCTGCTCGGGCGCGCGCTCAAGGGCGGGTGGCGCGACAAGGCGCTGGTGGTGACGAAGTTCGGCCAGGTGAAAGGCGCCGATGGCAAGCAGGGCGTCGACGGCCGGCCGGAATACGTGATGCAGGCCTGCGAGGCGAGCCTCAAGCGCCTCGGCGTCGACGTGATCGACCTCTACTACCAGCACCGCGTCGACCCCAACGTGCCGATCGAGGATACCGTCGGCGCGATGAAGAAGCTGGTCGAGCAGGGCAAGGTGCGCGCGCTCGGCCTCTCCGAAGCGCGCCCCGAGACCATCCGCCGCGCGCACAAGGTCCATCCGGTCACCGCGGTGCAAAATGAATTTTCTCTCTTGTACCGGAAAGAGGGAGAAGAAACGCTGCGCGCGACGCGCGAGCTCGGCATCACGCTCGTCGCCTACGCTCCGCTCGGCCGCAGCCTCCTCACCGGCTCGGTGCACGGAAAGGACGACCTGGCCGAGGGCGACCGGCGCCTCGCGCATCCGCGCTTCCAGGGCGAGAATCTGGACAAGAACGTGGAGATCGCCGCCCGCCTCGAGGCGATCGCCAAGGAGAAGAAGTGCACGCCCGCGCAGCTCGTCGTCGCGTGGGTGCTGGCGCAGGGCAAGGACGTGGTCACGATTCCCGGCACCAAGCGCAAGCAGCGGCTCGACGAGAATCTGGGCGCGCTGAACGTCAGGCTCTCGGAATCCGATTTGAAGAGAATCTCGGACGCCGCGCCGGTGGGCGCCGGCGCCGGGGCGCGCTACCCGGCCGACAACATGAAGCGCGTGTACCTCTAGCGGGAGGTGCAAGCCTACGACGCGGGGCGGTGGCTGCTGCTCGCCATCTTGTGGTCGCTGCAGTTCCTGTTCCTGCGCGTCGCGGTGCCGGTTTTCGGCGCCGCGCCGGTGGCCGAGGGGCGTGCGCTCCTCGGCGCGCTTTTCCTGATCCCGTGGGTGGTCTTCTTCGCGCGCCAGCGCATCGCGCCGCTCCGGCACTGGAAGGACTACCTCGCGCTCAGCCTGGTGAACAACGTGCTGCCGTTCGTGTGCTATGCCTTCGCGGCCACCTCGCTGCCGGCCGGCTATCTCGCGATCATCAACGGGCTCGTGCCGCTCTCGGCGGCGGTCATTGCGGCGCCCGTCCTGGGGGAGCGGCTGCGTCCCGCCCGGGTCGCCGGATTCGCGCTCGGCATCGGCGGCGTCGCGCTGATCGTCAACCTCGGCCCGGTGGAGCTGAACGCGCGCACGCTCCTCTCGACCGCGGCCGCCATCGCGGGCGCGACGCTTTGGGGCTGGGCGGGCGTGATGATCAAGCAGCGCACCGGGCGCCTTTCCGCGATGGGCGCCGCCGGCGGCACGATCGGCTTCGCGGCCGTGATCATGGCGCCGCTCGGGACCTTCGCGTCGCCGCCCGCTGCCTGGACCGCCGAAGGCGCCGTCGCGCTGCTGGGCGTCGGCCTTCTCTGCAGCGGGCTCGCCTACCTGCCGTTCTTCAGCCTGATCCGCGACATCGGGCCCTCGCGCACGCTGACCGTCGGCCTCGCGGTCCCGGTGCTCGGCATACTGTGGGGCTGGCTCCTTCTCGACGAGGCCGTCACCGTGCCCATGCTTCTCGGCGCTGCGCTCGTGCTCGCCGCGCTCGTTCTGGTGCTGCGCCGGTAGGCGCAAGATACCCTCATGCCGGACAAGCACTACCCGCTCGAGCCGCTGTTCGGAAAAATCCTTTCGCCGTTCGAGCGCTTCCTGCATCGGACAACGGCGGGCGGCATCGTCCTGCTCGCCACGACCGCCGCCGCGCTGACGCTGGCGAGCGTCTTTGGCGCGGAGACCTTTCATCGTTTCGTGGATCACCCGATCGGGTTCTCCGCCGGGCCCGAGCGCCGGCTCGAGCTCTCGCTGCACTACTGGGTGAACGACGCCCTCATGGCGCTTTTCTTCCTGGTGGTGGGTCTCGAGCTCAAGCGCGAGATCCTGGTGGGCGAACTGTCTTCGCTCAAGGATGCAGCGCTTCCGGTCTTCGCCGCCGCCGGCGGGATGGTGGTCCCGGCGCTGATCTACCACGCCTTCAATGCTGGCTCCCCCACGTCGCACGGCTGGGGCATCCCCATGGCCACCGACATCGCTTTCGCGGTGGGAATCCTGGTCCTGCTCGCCGCGCGTGTCCCGCGGAACCTCATCGTGTTCCTCACCGCGCTCGCCATTGCCGACGACCTCGGCGCGGTGCTGGTAATAGCGTGCTTCTATACTCACGCGCTCGACTACCGCGCGCTCGGTTCGGCCGCCGTGCTTTTCATTCTGCTGGTCCTGCTGAACCGGGGCGGCGTACGCAATGCGCTGCCCTACGTGCTGCTTGCAGTCCCGTTCTGGCTCGCGATGTATCACTCAGGCGTCCATGCAACGCTCGCGGGGGTCCTGCTGGCAATGACGATTCCGGCTCGCCCCGCCGACACGCCGGCGCGGTTCGAGCGCTACCTCAAGGAGCTGCTCGACGCGTTTCGCGCCGACCGCCGCGATCAAAGCACGCCGGACGATCCATTGACGAACCGCCGCATGGCGGCGATCGCCGAGACGATGGAGCGCGCGTCCGCCGCCGTGCAGAGTCCTCTGCAGCGCATCGAGCACCGGCTCGCGCCCTGGGTGAGTTTCCTGGTGCTGCCCCTGTTCGCGCTGGCCAACGCCGGCATCGACCTCTCCGCCGTGTCCTGGCGCGACGCCCTGGCCGCGCCGGTGACGCTGGGCGTCGTCGGCGGGCTGGTGGTCGGCAAGTTCGCCGGCATCAGCTTTCTCAGCTGGCTCGCCGTGATCCTGGGCGTGGCACGGCTTCCTTCGGGCGTGGCCTGGCGCCACGTACTCGGCGCGGCGTGGCTCGGCGGGATCGGCTTCACCATGTCGCTCTTCATTTCCCAGCTCGCCTTCGACAACGCGGCGCTAGTCGAAGATGCCAAGCTTGGCATCCTGGCGGGCTCCGCCGCATCGGCGCTGGTCGGGCTCGCGTGGCTCTACGCCGCGGGTGCGAAAAATAGAATGGAGTCCAAATGAAACGTCGTGCCTTGATCAAGACAGCCGCGGCAGCCGCGGCGACGCTGCTCGCAGCCAGCTTGCCGCGTCCGGCTCTTCCGCAATCCGGCGGACGAAAAGCGAAGATCGGCATCGTCGGCTCGGGCCAGGTCGGCGGCACGCTGGGAAGCGTGTGGGTCGCGGCCGGGCACCAGGTCATGTTCTCGTCGCAAGACCTCGCGCACGACAAGGCGCTCGCCGCAAAGCTCGGCGCCAACGCGCGCGCGGGCACGCCGAGGGAAGCGGCGGCGTTCGGCGAGGTCGTGATGATCTCGGTGCCCTACAGGGCGCTTCCCGAGGTCGGCAAGACCGTCGGCGATCTGATCCGCGGCAAGGTGGTCATCGACACGTGCAACCCATTCGCCGGCCGCGACGGCGAGATCGCGACCTGGGCGCGCGAGAAGGGCGCGGGCCTCGCTTCGGCGGAGCTCCTTCCCGGCGCCCGGCTCGTGCGCGCCTTCAACGCGATCGGCGCGTCGACGATGGGCGAGGCGCACAAGGCGCCGGCGCGCGTCGGCATGCCACTCGCAAGCGACGACGCGGGAGCGATCGCGATCGCCTCGGCGCTGATCCGCGACATCGGCTACGAGCCGGTTCCGGTCGGCGGCCTCGCTATGGGAAAGTACCTGATGCCGGGAACGCCGCTCGCCGGCGAGCACTCCCCTGCGGAAATCCGGCGCATCGCCGCAACGCTGAAGTAACGAGCTACTCGAGCGGCTCGACCTTTACGATCGAGGCGCCGTGGTTGCTGCCGATCCACAGCGTGCCGGGGCGCTTCGAGTCGTCCATGTAGACGCGGCGGATGTTGGTCGGGCGCGGCAGCATGTACTCGGTGTACTGGCCGCTCTTGATGTCGAGCCGCGACACGCGGTCGGTAAGCATCGAGCCGGTCCAGGCCTCGCCGTTGCGCCCGGCCACGGCGTCGTAAGGGGCGCTCCACGGGGTCGGCACCTTCCACTCGGTGATGCGCTCGGTCTTCGGATCGAACATGCCGATGGCGTTGCCCTGGTACTCGGCGAACCACAACCGGCCCTCGTGGTCGACGCGCCCGCGCCGCGGCCGCGAGTTCGGCGTCGGCGTCGGGTACACCGTCGCCTGCGCCGTCTTGGCGTCGATCCGGACGATGTTGCCGGCGGCGAAATCGAGCAGGTAGGCGTTGTTCTGCGCGTCGGAGTGGATGCCGTAGGTGCCGATGCGCTTGCCGGTGCTCGGGTCCTTGAAGGGGCCGAGGTTCTCCATCTTGTTGGAGCCGAGATCGAGGCGATAGATGTGGCCGCCGGCGGAGTTCTTGATCCACACCTTGTTGTCGGTGGGCGTGCCCTGGATCGCGAGGTGGCCGAGCTGGCCCGCGTCGCTGTCCCACTCCTTCGGCGTCGACCACATCTGGAACTTGCCGCTCTTGCGGTCGAGCTTCGCGATGGCGCTCTGGTACATCACCCCGACCCAGGGATTGCCGTCGCGGTCGACCTCCAGATCGAGCGTGCCTTCCGACCAGCCCGGCTTGAGCACCGGAATCGGATACTGCGTCACGGCGCCGGTGTTCGGATCCATCTTGCCGAGGAACATCTGGCCGAAGTCCGAGTACCAGACGTTGCCTTCGCGATCGAGCACCACGTCGTGCGGCTGGATGAGCGGGTTCGGCAGGTCGTACTCGGTGATGATCACTCGGGTGGACTTGCCCTTGAGCCGCGGCTCGGTCTTCAGCGGGAACGACCAGGTCTGTTGCTGGCTCAGGTTGACGGTGGCGAGCCACTCGGCGGTCTTCCGGCCGTTGCCTCCGCGCTCGACGTCGCGTGTCGCCGTCCCGGCCAGCCGTTGCGGCTTGAGCGGCGTGCTGCCGGGATAGTAGCCGGCCATGCGCTGGAAGATCTGCATGAAGCCGTCCGCGTCATACGACGACTTCATGATCCGCTCGAGGCTGTGGCAGCCGTTGCAGTTGAGCAGGAACTGCTTCTGCTCGTCGGTGCCCGGCATGCTCGACATCCACTCGGCGTTGGTGAGCTGCCCGGCGAGGTTGCGCGCCTTCCTGAGCCTGATGTCGGCCTTGGCCTGCCCGTCCGGAGGAACGTCCGCAGCCCGGGCGCCGTCGAGCTCGTAGCCCGCGGCACGCGCCTTCAGCGTATAGCGCCCGGGCGCGAGCCTCGCAGCCGGAAATGCAAACCGGCCCTTGGCGTCGCTGACGACGCTGACCGTGATCGTCGAGCCGTCTTTTTTGGCGCTGACGACGACCCCCTCCATCGGGCCTTCGTCGGCGGAGCTCACCTCGCCCGTCAGCGCCGCGTCGGCGGCAGCGCGGCCGCCCTGAGCGCCGGCGTGAATGGCGAAAAGAGCGAAACAGGCTGCGCCTGCGGCAAGGCGAACGGCGGCGGTCATCTGGCTCTCCTCTCCCGGGGCCGGGTGCGGCGGTTATTCTCCGCCCGATTTCCTACTTCAGCCACTCGCTATCGTCGATTTCGACTTGCCTGAACGCGGCGCGGGTGAAGCGCGCCCGTTCCTCGAACGGCACGGTGGCGTCGATGCCGAGCTTGGAGACGACGCCGTTGTTGCCGGCGCGCACGTACTCGTGGCCGCGCGCGTCGGGAATCACGAACAGGTCGCGCGAAGCTTCCATGCGCGTGGCGAGCGCGTACTCCACGTCGGCCGGATCGCGGATGTCGATGTCGTCGTCCACCGCGATGACGAGGTCCAGGTCCTTCAGCGTGGCGAACGCCGCGAGGATCGCGTTGCGCTGCAGCCCTTCCTGCTGCGGACTGGTCTTCCTGACGCTCAGCACCGCGATGAAGCGGTGCAGGCCGCCCGCGGTCATCTCGGCGTCCTGGATGATCGGCACCGAAGCCTGCAGCGCCTTGAGCAGGCTCGCTTCCATCACGTACTTGCGCAGCATCACCGTCTCGCGGCCGTAGCCGTTGATCGCCGGGTAGATCGGGTCGCTGCGGTGGGTGAGCGCCTCGACGTCGAACACCGGCGCGTCGCCCTCGGGCGAGAGGTAGCCGATGAACTCCGCGAACGGCCCTTCGCGGACGGCGCCCTCCCATCGCATCCTGCCTTCGAGCACGATCTCGGTCTCGGCGGGAATCCAGAGCTCGCTGGTGAGGCACTTCGCCACCGGAAGCGGCGCGCCGCGCAGGCCGCCGGCGACCGCAAGCTCGTCCGCGCTCTCCGGCATCTGCGCGCCCATCGTGGCCGCGGTGTAGTGCACCGCGAGATCGGTGCCCAGGCACACCGCGATCGGCAGGTCCCGCTTCAGCTTCTGCGCGCGCTCGTAGGCGAGGCGCAGGTGGCGGCCGAAGTCGAGCTTGACCGCGGTGCGCCTCGGCCCGAGGAGCTGGAGCCGGTGGTACGAAGCGTTGTACACCCCGGTTTCCGGATCCTGGACCACCACGATTCCAGCCGTGATGAAGCGCCCGCTGTCGGCTTCGGTGTGCCGCAGCACCGGCAGCATGCGGCCGATGTCGAACTCAGCCTTGTGGACGTGCTCCTGGCAGGGCGCGCGCGCGAGCCTCTGCGGCGGAATCGGGTTGCCGAGCGCCCGCGCCACGAACTGGCGGATCTCGCGATAGCCGACGCCGAACGCCGCCTCGCAGTTCGCCTGGCTGCACAGCAGGTTGCCGAGCACGGGCATGCTGTGTCCCTTCACCTTCGGGAAGAGCAGCGCCTCCGCGCCGTCGAGCCGCTTCATCATCGACGCGATCTCGTAGTCCGGATCGGCCTCGCGGTTCAGGGTGCGGACGCGGCCCGCCGCGCGCAGCCGCGCCAGGGCCTCCCTGAAGCCGGTGGTAAGCACCGGCGGTGTCTCGGCCTTCACTGCTCCACCTTGATGCCCGACTGCCTGACGAAGCCGCCCCACTTGGTCACCTCGGCCTGCAGAAAACCCTGGAATTGCGCCGGCGTGTCGCCGACCGGCTCGGTGCCCATCTCTTCCAGGCGCTTGCGCGTCGCGGGGTCCTTGAAAGCCTTTTCGATAGCCGCCGCCACGCGGTTCACCGCCTCGGGCGGCGTGCCCGCGGGCGCGAGAAGGCCGTTCCATGAATCGACCTGATAGCCGGGAATGCCGGCTTCGGCGATCGTCGGCACCTCGGGCGATTGCGGAAAGCGCCGGGCCGAAGTCATGCCGAGCGCGCGCAGCCTGCCCGATTTCATGTGCGCCAGGGCGTCCGAGTAGTTCGCGAAAGTGACCTGCGCGTCGCCCGCCGCGGCGGCGGCCGCGGCCGGCGCACCGCCCTTGTACGGTATGTAGACCATGTCGACGCCGGCCATGTACTTGAAGATCTCGCCGGCGAACTGCGTAAGCCCGCCGGCGCCCGCGAAATTCAGCTTGCCCGGCTGCGCCTTGGCCAGCGCGATGAGCTCGCGCACGTTCTTTGCCGGCACCGACGGATGCACCATCAGCACGATCGGGAAGGTGTTCACCAGCGTGATCGGCGCGAAATCCTTCAGCCCGTCGTAGCCGGTCTTCTGCACGAACTGGAGCAGCGTCTGCGGCGCCGCGGACGCCATGAGGATCGTGTAGCCGTCGGGCGCCGATCTTGCGACGTGCTCGGTGGCGATCACCCCGCCCGCCCCGGTGCGATTGTCGACGATCACCGGCTGCCCGATCGCCTCCTGGATCTTGACCGAGACCACTCGTGCCGTCGAGTCGGTGACGCCGCCCGGCGCGAACGGCACCACCATGCGCACCGGCTTCGACGGCCAGCCTTGCGCGAACGCGCTGGTCCAGGCGCAGAGAAACAGCAAAAGCATACCGGTCGCGCGTTCGATTCTCATTTTCCCAGATTCTCTCGCCTCATTATTTCAACCGACAGTCCCATCCAAGCGCCTGCGCAATACGACCCCCGGGGTGCTCCCGGTATGGGCCGCGTTCTCGACCACGATCGTACCGTTGACGATGACCGTGGTGCGCTCCCCGCTCGGGTATCGGTGGGGATGGTCGTAGGTCGCGCGGTCGAGGAAGTCCGCCGGATCGAACAGCACGACATCGGCGCGGTAGCCCTCCCGCAGCAGGCCGCGATCGCGAAGCCTGAGCGCCCTGGCCGTTGCGCCGGTCATCTTGCACACGGCGGTCTCGAGGGGAATGACCTTCTGCTCCCCGACGTAGCGGCCGATCACGCGGGGAAAGGTGCCGTAGAAGCGCGGGTGCGGCATCCCCTGGCTGACGACGCCGTAGGTGGCGACGCAGTTGCCGTCCGACCCGACCAGCACCCCGGGCGAGCGCACCAGCGCGCGCACATCGTCCTCGGAGATCGAAGTGACGAGCACGCGCGTCGCGCCGCGGTCCTCGACGAGGAAGTCGCAAAGGGCGTCGACCGGGTCGGTCCCGCCGTCGGCGGCGATCTCGCCGATGGTGCGGCCGCAGTCGCGTGGCCGCTGCGGCGAGATGGAGATCCGCACGCAGTTCCAGTCCGCAATCCGGCCCCAGTTGTTCAGGCCGCCGGCCGCGAGGTCGCGGCGGATGCGCTCGCGCGTCTCCCGGCTGCGGAGGCGCTCGAGCATCGCCTCCACACCTCCCGCCTGGACCCATTGCGGCAGGATGTTCTTGAGCGGATTGCTGCCGGCCGTATAGGGATAGGCGTCGAGGTCGATCTCGACGCCGCGCTCGCGCGCGGCATCGACGATGGCCAGCACCCGCGCGACCTTGCCCCAGTTGTCCGTGCCCGAGCACTTGAAATGCACGATCTGCACGTGCACGCCGCAGCGCTCGCCGAGCTCGATCGCTTCCTCGACCGCCTCGATCACCCGGTTCGACTCGTCGCGCAGATGCGTGAAGTAGCCGGCGTTGTAGCGCTTCAACACCGCGCCGAGGGCGAGCATTTCCACCCGGTCCGCGTAGGCTCCCGGCGAAGTGAACAGCCCCGAGGACATGCCCAGCGCGCCCGCGTCGAGCGCTTCCTCGAGAAGCTCCATCATTTGCCCGAGCTCCGGCGCGGTCGGCGCGCGCCGCTCCATGCCCATGACCATGAGCCGCAGCGTGTTGTGCCCCACCAGCATGCCGGCGTTCACGGACGTGGCAGGAAAGGAATCGAGGTACTCGGCGAAGCGCATTTGCCGGAAAGGCAGCCAAGGCGCGCTCGGGCTCAGATAGTCGCGCAGCAGATCGACTTTGCCCGGCAGGCACGGCGCGACCGAAAAGCCGCAGTGCCCGATGACCTCGGTCGTCACCCCTTGCCGCAGCTTGCTTTCGGCCTTCGGGTTGATCGGCAGGGTGAAGTCCGAGTGCGTCTTGATGTCGATGAAGCCGGGCGCGACCGCGAGGCCGGACGCTTCGATCGACCTGGCCGCGCTGCGCGCGGCGAGATCGCCGATCGCGGCGATTTTCCCGTCCCGTATGGCGAGGTCCGCTCGCGTGCCCGCGCCCCCGCTGCCGTCGTAGACCGATCCGCCGCGGATCAGGATGTCGAATTGCATCCCTTTTCAGATCCGATACTGCTTTCCCACCGCCGAAGGCACGAGCTCGTCGCCGAACTCGCGCGCCATGTGGCTCAGCGCTCGCCAGCCAGTGCAGTGGCCCGGAGCCAGGATTTTCAGGCCGAATTTCTTGAGATCGGCAACCGTCTGGGGGATCACCCGCTCGTTGATGCCGGAAAGATGCAGGCCCCCCATCGCGCCGTAGAGCGGTACCGAGGGGAATAGCGAGCGCGCGTGCGTGAGCACGTTGACGAGGCCGGCGTGCGAGCAGGCCGAGAACACGAATTGCCCCTTCCCCTTCACGTTAACCGAGACGAAGCGCTCGTCCATGATGAGCGGGTCGGGCTCCCACGAAGCGCCGTCAGGGCTACGCGTCAGATGATTCGGTACGCCCGCCTCGTAGCTCGTGACGCGCGGAATTTCCCCGCTGACATAGAAGGCACCGTCAGAAACGACTTGCGGCTCGCGCGTATTGACGACCTTAGCGCCGGCTTCGGCAAGGCGCTCCGGCGCCGGCACGAGCTCGTTCACGTAAAGCTGCCCGTCGGGGCGCCGGGTCGCGCGCTGCCGGAACATGCCGGGGTGGACGTAGCAGTCGAAGCTCCTGCTGCCGCGGCTGCGTGCAATCGCCTCCACGGCGGCAAGGAGGCCGCCTGCGTGGTCCCAGTGGCCATGCGAGAGGACGACCGCTTCGATGCTCGCGAGGTCCACGCCGAGAATTTCGGCATTGCGCTGAAACGTGGCGGCGGCTGGTCCCGCATCGAACAGCAGGGTGCGCTTCTTCCCGCCCCTGCTGACCGTAATTAGAAGCGAGAGCCCGTGATGCGCGCAGCAGATGTCGGCCCCGGCGAGGACGCGCAGCTTGCCGCCCGTGAACAACACGGACCACTCCGGTTGCACGTTCGCCGGGTTCGACGACAGGCTGTCGGTAAGGTTGTCGACGAGCACCAGGACTTCCAGCGCGTCGACTTCTCCGGCCCTGGAGGTCATGCGCGGTTGCGCGGCACATCGTAGCCCGCCATCAGATGGTCGACCAGCCCGTGGAACTCGTTCCAGGGCGTCTCGCGATACGCGTGGTTGCGCACGATGAACGACGCGCCGGCGTAGAACTTCTCGTACTGCAGGTGGCGCCCGGCGAACTCGGAGCCGACGAGGTCCCAGGCGAGCTTGAAGAGCTTCATCCGGTCGACCGCGCCGCCCTGCGGGGTCTGGAAGTAGGCGTCGAACTGGCGCGCGAGGTCCCGGTCCTCGGTGACCGAGATGTCGGCGGGCATCTGGAACACGCTGCCGCCGCAGAGCTCGCGCAGCCTGTCGATGAAGGTCGAGTAGTTCTGCGTGCACCACTCGAGCGCGGCGTACATCATGCGCCGGTTGAAGCAGACGTAGCCTTCGGGCCAGCGCTCGAACGCCTCGATCTGGCCGTGGACCATGCCGGCGATGCAGCCCTCGACCGCCGACATGTGGCCGAGCACTTCCTTCACCGCGGGGACTTCGATCGCGCCGCTCGAATGCGCGACCTTGCTGCACAGGCCGAGAATCAGGCGCAGCTTGGCCCAGAAGCGCACGTTCGACTGGTGGTTGCCGAAGCAGTGGCTCGGGCTCTTGACGTAGACGTCGCGCGAGAGCAGCGCGTCGTCGTGCACGAACACCTTCTCCCACGGAACATGCACCTTGTCGCACAGCAGCATGCTGTCGCTCTCGTCGTAGCGCCAGGCGAGCGGCGAGTCGAACTCGGAGGTGGCGTCGGCCGCCATCGGCTTGCGCGACCACAGCGCCAGCCCCGGCGCGTTGCACGGGATCACGCAGGTGATGGCCTCCTTCTTCTGGTCAGGCGCGAGCGGGATGACGTTGCCGATCCAGATCTCGTTGGCATATAGCGCGCCGGTCGCCAGCATCTTCATGCCCGAGATGGTGACGCCGGCATCGTCCTCGGCGACCACGCGCAAGGTGGGCGCCGGGATATTCTGCCGGCTGTAGAACTCGGGGTTGCGCGCCGCCTGCGGCGGCACGACGGCGTAGACGGTGTAGACGTCGTTGTCGCGCGCGTACTTGTAGTAGGCGAGCAGGTTGTCGGCATGGCCGCACGGTGCGACCAGCACGTCGGGCTTCAACGCCATGCCGGTGACGAACGACGCGACGTGATCGGGCGAGCGGCCGAACATGCCGTGGGTGAGATCGGCGATGCGGCGGTGGCCCTC
>DASXAO010000135.1:0-15400 GCA_036406675.1 Burkholderiales bacterium | reverse complement strand
CCCGGCCTGCACAACGTGCGCAATGCGCTTGCCGCCGCCGCCGCCGCCCATGCCGCTGGCGTGGATGCCAGGACCATCGGAGAAGGGCTGACCTCGTTCCGGCCGTACACGGGCCGCCTGCAGGTCAAGCAGGCGCGCGGCGGCGCCACGCTCATCGACGATACCTACAACGCGAACCCGGACTCGGTGCGCGCGGCGATCGACGTGCTGGCTTCCTGCCCCGGGCCGCGCGTACTGGTGCTCGGCGACATGGGAGAGGTCGGCGCCCAGGGTGCCGAGTTCCACCGCGAGGTGGGCGCCTACGCGCGCGCAAAGGGCGTCGCCAGCCTGCTCGCGCTGGGCGAGGCCACCCGCGACGCGGTGCAGGCGTTCGGCGCCGGCGCCCGCCACTTCGCAAGCGTGGAGGAGCTCGTCGCGCACGTGAACGGCAACAGCATTCTCGTCAAGGGCTCGCGCTTCATGAAGATGGAGCGCGTGGTGGCGGCGCTCACCGGCGCGCAGCCGCAGGGAGGTCACTGATGCTGCTCGAGTTCGCGCAGTGGCTGGCCAAGGATGTCCGCCTGTTCAACGTCTTCAGCTATATCACGCTGCGCGCGGTGCTCGCCTGCCTCACGGCGCTCGCCGTCTCGCTCATCCTCGGTCCCTATTTCATCCGCAAGCTGACCGCGTACAAGATCGGGCAGGCGGTGCGCGACGACGGCCCGCGCACGCACCTCACCAAGGCCGGCACGCCCACCATGGGAGGAGCGCTGATCCTGGTCTCGATCGGCATCACGACCCTGCTGTGGGGCGACCTCTCGAACCGGCTGCTTTGGGTGGTGCTGCTCGTGACGCTCGCTTTCGGCGCGGTCGGCTGGGTCGACGACTACCGCAAGGTCGTGCACCGCAATCCGAAGGGGCTTTCGCCCAGGGCGAAGCTCTTCTGGCAATCGGTGATCGGCCTCTCGGCCGCGGTGTACCTCGGGTTCCTGTCGCAGAGCACGCCGGCGCTGAACCAGTTCATCGTGCCGTTCTTCAAGCACATCGCCTATCCGCTCGGCACCATCGGTTTCGTCGCGCTCACTTTCTTCGTCATCGTCGGCACGTCGAACGCAGTCAACCTGACCGACGGCCTCGACGGGCTCGCGATCATGCCGACCGTTCTGGTCGGCAGCGCGCTCGGCATCTTCGCCTACGTGGCGGGCCACGCCCTGTTCTCCAAGTACCTCGGCCTGCCCTACATCCCGGGCGCCGGCGAGCTCGCCGTGATCTGCGGCGCACTCGCCGGCGCGGGCCTGGGATTTCTCTGGTTCAACGCCTATCCGGCCGAGGTCTTCATGGGCGACGTGGGCGCGCTCGCGCTCGGCGGGGCGCTCGGCACCATCGCGGTGATCGTGCGCCAGGAGATCGTGCTGTTCATCATGGGCGGCGTGTTCGTCGCCGAGACGCTTTCGGTGATGATCCAGGTGCTGTATTTCAAGTACAGCGGCGGCAAGCGCATTTTCCGCATGGCGCCGCTCCACCATCACTACGAGCTGGAAGGCTGGAAAGAGAGCCAGGTAGTGGTGCGCTTCTGGATCATCACCATGATGCTCGTGCTGTTCGGGCTTTCGACGCTCAAGCTCAGATGATGCGCGAGCCTGCCTTCTCGCTTCTCGAGAAACCCGCGCCGATTCCGCTTCGCGGCCGGCGCGTCCTCGTCCTCGGGCTCGGCGACACCGGCCTTTCGGCCGCGCGCTGGGTCGAGCGCAGCGGCGGCGTCGCGCGCGTCGCCGACACGCGGCCGTCGCCGCCGCGCAAAAGCGATTTCCGCGGCGAGCTTCGCACCGGGCCGTTCGGCAATGCCCTGCTGGAAGGCATGGACCTCGTCTGCATCAGCCCGGGGTTGCCGCTCGACGCTCCGCTGATCATGGAGGCGATGCGAAGGCGCATTCCGGTCGTCGGCGACGTCGAGCTCTTCGCCTGGCAGAACGCCGCCAAGGTGCTCGCGATCACGGGTACGAACGGAAAGAGCACCGTCACCGCGCTGACGGGACACCTCCTGAACAGCGCCGGCGTCGATTGCGAGGTCGCGGGCAATATTTCGCCGCCGGTCTTGGACTCTTTGTTGTCGAGAAAGACACCTCCCGCCGTCTGGGTGCTGGAGCTCTCGAGCTACCAGCTCGAGACCACCTGGTCGCTCGAGCCGCACGCGGCCACGGTGCTCAACGTCACCGAGGACCATCTCGACCGCTACGCGGGGCTCGACGACTACGCCGCGGCAAAGGCGCGCGTTTTCCAGGGCGAGGGCGCGCAGATCCTGAACCGCGATGATCCGCGCGTGCTCGCCATGGCGCTGCCGGGGCGCAAGCAGGTGACTTTCGGCCTGTCCGATTCCGCCGACTTCTGCATCCGGGACGACGCCCTGATCGGCGACGGCAAGAAGCTGATCGAAACGGCCGCGCTGCCGATCCGCGGCCGGCACAACTACGCCAACGCCCTCGCCGCGTGCGCGCTCGCGGCGACGCTCGACGTTTCGCTCGATGCCTTGGCGCCTGGACTGAGGACGTTCAAGGGCTTGCCGCACCGGCTCGAGCTGGTCCGCACGCGGCGGGGAGTCGAGTGGTACGACGACTCCAAGGGCACCAACGTCGGCGCCACGATCGCCGCGCTCAAAGGCCTGGCGAAGCCCGCCGTCCTCATCCTGGGCGGAGAGGGCAAGGGGCAGGACTTTTCGCCGCTCGCGGCGCCCGCGGCGCAGTTCGCGCGCGCGGTGCTGCTCATCGGCCGCGACGCCCCGATGATCGAAAAGGCGGTTGCGGGAGAGCGCTGTGCCTCGCTCGAAGCCGCGGTGGTTCGCGCCGCCGAGTTGGCGCGCCCCGGAGAGGCGGTCTTGCTTTCGCCCGCATGCGCGAGCTTCGACATGTTTCGCGACTACAAGCATCGCGGCGAGGTCTTCGCGGCGGCAGTGAAGGAGCTGCCGGCATGAGCCGCACATACGTTTTCGCGCGCAGCGCGCCGAGCGCGGAGTACGACCGCTCGCTCGCCTGGGCGGCGCTGCTCCTCGCCGCCCTGGGCCTCGTCATGGTGTACTCGGCCTCCATCGCGACCGCCGAGGCGAGCCGCTTCACGGGCCACAACGCCGCCTGGTATCTCGCCCGGCACGGGCTGTTCCTCGGCGCGGCGCTGGCGGCCGCGCTGACGGTGTTCCTCGTGCCGGTGAAGCTCTGGCAGGACGCCGCGCCCTGGCTCTTCGCCGCCGGCGTCGCGCTGCTCGCGCTCGTGCTCGTGCCGGGAATCGGCCGCGAGGTGAACGGCGCGCGCCGCTGGCTCGACATCCCGCTCGCGAGCGTGCAGCCCTCGGAGCTCGTCAAGCTCGGCGCGGTGCTCTACGCGGCCGACTATACGGCGCGCAAGCACGCGGTGATGAAGAGCTTCAGGA
This sequence comes from Burkholderiales bacterium, assembly GCA_036406675.1. Classification (GTDB taxonomy): domain Bacteria; phylum Pseudomonadota; class Gammaproteobacteria; order Burkholderiales; family SG8-39; genus SCGC-AG-212-J23. The sequence goes on along the minus strand of DASXAO010000135.1, from coordinate 12,000 downwards.
AGGGGCTGCTGCCGATGCTCGCGGTCATGCTGCTCGTCTCGTGGCTCCTGCTGCGCGAGCCGGACTTCGGCGCGCTCGTCGTGATCGCGGTCAGCACATTCGGGATTCTGTTTCTCGGCGGCATGAATGGGCGCCATTTCCTGGCGCTCCTCGGGATGCTCGCCACCGGCTTCGTGGTGCTGATCGTTTCCTCGCCCTACCGCATGCAGCGCATCTTCGGCTTCATGGACCCGTGGTCGGACGCCTTCGGCAAGGGCTACCAGCTGTCGCATTCGCTGATCGCCTTCGGCCGCGGCGAGTGGCTCGGCGTGGGCCTGGGCGCGAGCGTCGAGAAGCTCCACTACCTGCCCGAGGCGCACACGGATTTCCTGCTCGCAGTCATCGCCGAAGAGCTCGGGTTCGCCGGCGTGGCGCTGGTGATCGTGCTGTTTCTCTGCATCGTGGTGCGCGCTTTCGTCATCGGCCGCCAGGCCACGCTGCACGAGCGCCATTTCGCCGCGCTCGCGGCGCAGGGCATCGGCGTGTGGCTCGGGTTTCAGGCGCTTATCAACATGGGGGTGAACGTGGGCCTGCTTCCGACCAAGGGGCTCACGCTGCCGCTCATGAGCTACGGCGGCTCGGGCCTGGTCGTGAACTGCGTGGCGCTCGCGGTTCTCCTGCGCATCGACTGGGAGAACCGCCAGCTCGCCCGGGGCCTGCCCGCGTGAAGACGATCCTCATCATGGCCGGCGGCACCGGCGGGCACATCTTCCCCGGGTTGGCGGTGGCGCATGAAATGCGCGCGGCCGGGTGGGAAGTGGTCTGGCTTGGGGCGCGCGGCGGGATGGAGGAGCGCCTCGTTCCGCCGCGCGGCTACCGCACCGCCTGGATCCGAGCCAAGGCGGCGCGCGGCAAGGGACTGGTCCAAAAGCTGCTGCTGCCTGCGAACCTGCTCTATTCCTTCTGGGAGAGCGCGCGCCTCATCCGCAGCCTCAAGCCCAACGTGGTTCTGGGCCTCGGCGGCTACGTCGCTTTTCCGGGCGGCATGATGGCGTCGCTTCTCGATCGCCCCCTCGCGCTGCACGAGCAGAACGCGGTGCCGGGGCTCGCGAACCGGGTCCTGTCGACCGTGAGCGACAAGGTCATGGTGGCCTTTCCGCAGGCGCTCGGCTCGGCCGAATGGACCGGCAACCCGGTGCGCGGCGAGATCGCCGCCATGGCCCCTCCGGAGGCCCGCTTCCAGGGCAGGATGGGGCCGATCAGGATCCTCGTCGTCGGCGGCAGCCTCGGCGCCCAGGCGCTGAACGAGGCAGTGCCGAAGGCGCTCGCCCTGCTGCCGACGCCCGTGTCGGTGGTGCATCAGTCCGGCGAAAAGCACCTGGAGGCCCTCAGGAAGAACTATGCCGGCGCTGGGGTCGAGGGCGAGCTCGTCGCCTTCATCGACGACATGGCGAGGCGCTATGCGGAGGCCGATCTCGTGATCTGCCGCGCCGGGGCGGTCACCATCGCGGAGCTCTCGGCCGGCGGCATGGCGAGCATCCTGGTGCCGTTTCCACACGCGGTCGACGATCACCAGACCGCCAACGCCCGCTTCCTCGCCGAAAAGGGCGCGGCGATCCTGGTGCCGCAGCGCGAGATGACCGCCGAGAATCTCGCCGCGCTCATTGGATCGCTCGATCGCGCGAAGCTCCTCGACATGGCGCGCAAAGCGCGCGCGCTGGGCAAACCCGATGCCGCCGCCCGGGTCGCGCGCCGCTGCATGGAGATTGCAAGGTGAAGCACAAGGTCAGGCGCATCCACTTCGTCGGCATCGGCGGCTCGGGCATGAGCGGCATCGCCGAGGTGCTGGTGAACCAGGGCTACCAGGTGAGCGGCTCGGATCTCGCGGCGAACGCGGCCACCCGGCGTCTTGCGCAGCTGGGCGCGAAGGTGCTGCTCGAGCACCGGGCGGCCAACGTGGCGGGCGCCGACGTGGTGGTCGTGTCGACCGCCGTCCAGCCGGACAACCCCGAAGTGCTCGCCGCGCGGGAGCATCGGATCCCGGTCGTGCCGCGCGCGCTGATGCTCGCCGAGCTGATGCGCCTCAAGCAGGGCGTCGCCATCGCGGGCACGCACGGCAAGACCACCACGACGAGCCTCGTCGCCAGCGTGCTGGCGGAGGCCGGGCTCGACCCGACCTTCGTCATCGGCGGCCGTCTCATCGCGGCGGGCTCGAACGCGCGCCTTGGCGCCGGCGAGTTCATCGTGGTCGAGGCCGACGAGTCGGACGCCTCGTTCCTGCACCTGCAGCCGATGATCGCCGTGGTCACCAACATCGACGCCGACCACATGGACACCTACGAGCACGACTTCGAGGAGCTGAAGGGCGCGTTCGTGCAGTTCCTGCGCAACCTGCCCTTCTATGGCGCCGCCATTCTGTGCGCCGACGACCCGCAGGTGCGCTCGATCCTGCCTCTGGTGACCAAGCCGGTGATCACCTACGGCACCGGCGAGGACGCCAGCGTGCGCGCCGAGGCGATCCGCCACGACGCCGGCCGCATGCGGTTTCGCGCGCGGCGCGAAGGCGCCGACGCGCTCGACGTGACCCTCAACCTGCCGGGGCGGCACAACGTGCTGAACGCGCTCGCCGCCATCGCCGTGGCGGGCGAGCTCGGCATCCGGGACCCGGCGATCCTCAAGGCGCTCGCCGAGTTCCACGGCGTGGGGCGGCGGTTCCAGCGCTACGGCGAGGTCCCGCTCGCCGCCGGCGGCAGCTTCACGCTGATCGACGACTACGGCCACCATCCCGCCGAGATGGCGGCGACGCTCGACGCGGCGCGCGGCGCGTTCCCCGGCCGCCGCATCGTGCTGGCCTTCCAGCCGCACCGCTATACGCGCACGCGAGATCTCTTCGAGGACTTCGTAAGAGTGCTGTCCACCGCCGACGCCCTGCTCCTCGCCGAGGTGTACCCGGCGGGCGAGGCGCCGATCGTCGCCGCCGACGGCCGCTCGCTCGCCCGCGCGCTGCGGGTCGCCGGCGGCATCGAGCCGGTCTTCGTCGAGGACATCGCCGAGATGCCCGAGGCGATCCGCCGGGTCGCGCAGGACGGCGACGTGCTGGTCACCATGGGCGCCGGCTCGATCGGCAACGTGGCTGCGGCTCTCGCATGAACATGGCCGATCCCCTTCATTTCCGCGAGCCGATGGCACGCCACGTCAGCTGGCGCGCCGGCGGCTTGGCCGATCGATTTTTCATGCCCAGGGATATCGACGACTTGAGCGGATTCCTGCGCACCTTGCCGCGGGAAGAGCCGCTGCTGTTCGTCGGCCTCGGATCGAACCTGCTGGTGCGCGACGGCGGCTTCCGCGGCACGGTGATCCTCACGCATTCCGCCAAGAAGAGCGCGCGCATGGAGGACGGACGGATCTACGCCGAGGCCGGCGTGGCGAGCCCGAAAGTGGCGCGCTTCGCGGCGACGCATCACTTCGTCGGCGCCGAGTTCCTCGCCGGCATCCCCGGCACCGTGGGCGGCGCGCTCGCGATGAACGCCGGCTGTTACGGCGCCGAAACCTGGGACGTCGTGAAGCAGGTCTTGACCATCGATAGGCATGGCGAGCTCAGGAAACGGGGGAAGGCGGAATGCGAGATCGGCTATCGCCATTGCCGGGTGCGCTCGGGCGAGGAGGAGTGGTTCGTGGCCGCGTGGCTCGAGCTGAAGAAGGGCGACGGCGAGGCCTCGCGCGCCCGCATCAAGGAGCTCCTCGCGAAGCGCATGGCGACGCAGCCCCTGCAGCTTCCCAACGCCGGCAGCGTGTTCCGCAACCCGCCCGGCGACCACGCCGCGCGGCTGATCGAGTCCTGCGGCCTCAAAGGCCTGGCGCGCGGCGGCGCGCGCGTGTCCGAGAAGCACGCCAACTTCATCGTGAACCCCGATGGCGCGGCGAGCGCGGCGGACATCGAGGGCTTGATCCTGCAGGTCAGGAAAACCGTCCTCGAGCGGACTGGCGTGGAGCTCGTCCCGGAAGTTCGAATCGTCGGAGAGCCGGCATGAACTTCGGCAAGGTTGCCGTGCTGATGGGCGGCTCCTCCGCGGAGCGCGAGATCTCGCTGATGAGCGGGAATGGCGTGCTCAAGGCGCTGCGCTCGAAGGGCGTCGACGCACACCCGTTCGACCCGAAGGAGCGCGACCTCTTCGACCTGAAAAGGGAAGGCTTCGCGCGCTGCTTCATCGCACTGCACGGCCGCGGCGGCGAGGACGGGACCATCCAGGGCGCGCTCGAGATGCTCGGCATTCCGTACACGGGAAGCGGCGTCATGGGCTCGGCGATCGGAATGGACAAGTGGCGCACCAAAATGGTCTGGATTGCGAACCAGCTGCCGACGCCGCGCTACCGGATTCTGACCGGCAAGGAGGATTGGAAGGCGGTCGCGCGCGAGCTCAAGCTGCCGCTCATCGTCAAGCCGGCGAACGAGGGCTCGACGCTCGGTCTGACCAAGGTCACGTCGGTGAAGCAGCTCCCCGAGGCCTACGAGGTGGCGGCGAAGAAGTATCGCGATATCGCGCTCGCCGAGCAGTACATCGATGGTCCCGAGTACACCGCGAGCGTGTTGGGCGAGGAGGCGCTACCGCTGATCCGCATCGAGGCCCCGAAGGGCAACTACGACTACCAGAACAAGTACTTCACCGACGACACCAAGTACCACTGCCCGAGCGGGCTGCCGGCGAAGAAGGAAAAGGAGCTGCAGGCGCTGACCATGCGCGCGTTCAGCTCGGTCGGATGCCGCGGCTGGGGCCGTGTCGACATCATGCTGGACAAGCGAAGCAGGCCCTGGCTCCTCGAGGTGAACACCTCGCCCGGCATGACCGGCCACAGCCTGGTGCCTATGGCGGCGAAGGCCATCGGCATCCCGTACGAGGACCTCTGCGTGCGCATCCTGGAGATGGCCCGTGTGGGATAACCCGCGCCTGCTCAACCTGGCGGCCGGGACGCTGGTCGGTATCGCGGTGTTCATGTTCGCGATCGTCGCCGGCGAGCTGCTGCTGCGCTCGCCTTTCTTCCCCGTGACCGGGATCGAGCTCACGCATCCGCTCGGCAGGACCACCCGCGCCGAGATCGAGGCGGCGGTGCGCGGCCACATCCGCGGAAACTTCTTCGCCGTGTCCCCCGACGAGGTGCGCGCCGGCCTCGAGGCTTTGCCGTGGGTGCGCCGCGCCTCGGTGCGCCGCGTCTGGCCCGACCGGCTGGAAGTAACCCTGGAAGAGCACGTCGCGTTCGCGCGCTGGGGCAGCGAGGGACTGGTGAACACGTTCGGCGAGCGCTTCAGCGGCGCGACCGACGCGCGCCTGCCGGTGTTCTTCGCTCCCGCCGGCACCGAGCTCGAAATGACGCAGCGCTACCTGCGCTTCGCCGAAGCGGTGGCGCCGCTCGGCGCGAAGCTCGAGCGCGTGGTGCTCTCGGAGCGCCGCGCCTGGCAGCTCAGGCTCGACAGCGGCCTGCAGATCATGCTCGGCCGCGACGCCGACGGGGCCGAGCTGCGGCTCGCCCGCTTCGTCGAGGCCTATCCGGCGACCCTCGCCCGAATGGCGCGCAGGCACGAATACGTGGACCTGCGCTATCCCAACGGCTTCGCGCTGCGGGTGCCGGAGCTCTCCGGCTAGGCCCATGGCGCGAGACAACAAGGACCTCATCGTGGCGCTGGACATCGGGACCTCCAAGGTCGCGTGCCTGGTGGCGGAGCTGCGCGCCGACGGCTCCCTCGAGATCCTCGGCATGGGCGGCCACGAGTCGAAGGGCCTGAAGAAGGGCGTGGTGGTGAACATCGAGGCCACGGTCGCGGCGATCCAGCGCGCGCTGGAGGAAGCCGAGCTGATGGCCGACTGCAAGATCAGCTCAGCGTTCGTCGGCATCGCCGGCAGCCACATCCGCAGCTTCAACTCCACCGGCATGGTCGCGATCAAGGACCGCGAGGTGAGCGCGCTCGACGTCGAGCGCGCGATCGACACCGCGCGCGCGGTCAACATTCCGACCGACCAGCAGATCCTGCACGTCCTGCGCCAGGAATTCATCATCGACGGCCAGGAGGACGTGCGCGAGCCGATCGGCATGTCCGGCGTGCGCCTCGAGGTCAAGGTGCACATCGTGACGGGCGCGGTGTCGGCTGCGCAGAACATCGTGAAGTGCGTGCGCCGCTGCGGCCTGGAGGTGAACGACCTCATCCTGCAGCCGCTCGCCTCGTCGCGCGCGGTGCTGTCCGAGGACGAGAAGGACCTCGGCGTGTGCCTGCTCGACGTCGGCGGCGGCACCACCGACATCGCCATCTTCACCCACGGCGCCATCCGCCACACGGCGGTGATCCCGATCGCGGGCGACCAGATCACCAACGACATCGCCATGGCGCTGCGCACGCCGACGGCCGACGCCGAGGCGATCAAGACGCGCCACGGCGTGGCGCTGCGCCAGCTCGCCGAGGCCGGCGACCTGATCGAGGTGCCCGGCATCGGCGAGCGCTCGCCGCGCGCGATGTCGCGCCAGACCCTCGCCGAGGTGATAGAGCCGCGCGCCGAGGAGCTTTTCTCCCTGGTGCAGCAGGTGCTGCGCGAGTCCGGGTTCGAGGAGCTCCTGTCGAGCGGGGTGGTGCTCACCGGCGGGTCCTCGACGATGCACGGCATGGTGGAGCTCGGCGAAGAGATTTTCCACATGCCGGTGCGCCTGGGGTTGCCGCGCTACCAGGGCGGGCTCGCCGACGTGGTGCGCTCGCCGCGCTACGCCACCGCGGTCGGGCTTCTTTTCGAAGGAGCGTCCCAGGTGCAGCACGGACAGCTTTCGCGCCAGAGCGGGTCGTTCAAGGCCGTGCTCGGGCGGATGAGAGAGTGGTTTCAGCGCAATTTCTAGATGGTCTTTTTACAGGCAAGGAGACAACAACATGTTTGAAATCGTAGACAGCGAAGTGAGCGGGCCGATCATCAAGGTGATCGGCGTCGGCGGCGCGGGGGGCAACGCCGTGAACCACATGATCGACCAAGGCGTGCAGGGCGTGGAGTTCATCGCGGTCAACACCGACGCGCAGGTGCTCTCGCGCAACAAGGCGGCCAACCAGATCCAGCTCGGCTCGAGCGGCCTGGGCGCCGGGGCGAAGCCCGAGGAGGCGCGCGCGGTGGCGCTTGCCGACCGCGACCGCATCGAGGAGGCCGTGGCCGGCGCCCACATGGTGTTCATCACCGCCGGCATGGGCGGAGGCACGGGCACGGGCGCGGCGCCGGTCATCGCCGAGGTGGCGAGAAGCCTGGGAATTCTCACCGTGGCGGTGGTCACCAAGCCGTTTTCGTTCGAGGGCTCCAAGCGCATGAAAATCGCCGAGCGCGGCATCGAGGAGCTCGGACCCCACGTCGACTCGCTCATCGTCATCCTGAACGACAAGCTCGAGGAGGTGCTGGGCGAGGACGTGACCCAGGAAGACGCGTTCTGCGCTGCGGACGACGTGCTCAACAACGCGGTCGCCGGGATCGCGGAGATCATCAACAACCCGGGCCTGGTCAACGTGGACTTCCAGGACGTGCGCACCGTCATGTCCGAGCAGGGCATGGCAATGATGGGCTCGGCGCTGGCGAGCGGCATCGATCGCGCGCGCATCGCGGCGGAGCAGGCGATCGCCTGTCCGTTGCTCGAGGGCGTGAACCTCGCGGGCGCGCGCGGAGTGCTCGTGAACATCACCGCCTCGAAGGCGAGCCTGAAGCTGCGCGAGACGAAGGAGGTGATGAACATCGTGCGCACCTTCGCCGCGGAGGACGCCACCATCATCTACGGCGGCGTGTACGACGACGCGCTCGCCGACGGCCTGCGGGTGACCGTAGTGGCGACCGGCCTCGGGCTGGCCGCGGCGGCGAAGCAGCCCAAGCCGCAGCTCGTGCTGAACAATGTCACGACCCAGAAGACCGGAACCGACAACCTGCCGGGGCCGGTGGACTACCAGCAGCTCGACGCGCCCGCCGTCATCCGGCGCAACCGCGCTTCGACGGTCGAGGCGCTGCAGCAGTCGGGCGTCGACAAGTACGACATCCCCGCCTTCCTGCGCAAGCAGGCTGACTAGGTCGACAGAATCACGGCGGAACGCGCAACCTTGCCGCGCGTTCCGCCGTGTAGTGGTGTTGTGAGCTAGAATTGCAATGCAGCATTGGTGATCCGTCCTTTTGGTGATCCCGTGTGGTGATCCGTCCGTGATCTGAATGCTTCGTCAACGCACCCTCAAGTCCTTTATCAGCGCGTCCGGCGTCGGCCTGCACACCGGGCGCAAGGTGCGCATCACGCTGCGGCCCGCAGCTCCCGACACCGGCATCGTGTTCCGGCGCGTCGACCTCGACCCGGCCGTAGACATCCCCGCGCGCGCCGAGCTCGTCGGCGAAGCGCGCCTCGCTTCCACGCTGGTCCAGGGCGAGGTGAAGATCCACACCGTCGAGCACCTCATGTCGGCGTTCGGCGGCCTGGGCGTAGACAACGCCTATGTCGAGCTCGACTCGGCCGAGCTGCCCATCATGGACGGCAGTGCGTCGCCCTACGTGCTGCTCGCGCAGCAGGCGGGCATCGAGGAGCAGCCGGCACCCAAGAAGTTCCTGCGCATCCGGCGTCGCATCGACGTGGAGGAGGGCGACAAGTGGGCGCGCCTCGAGCCCTACGACGGGTATCGGCTGTCTTTTTCGATCGAATTCCGCCATCCGGTGATCGAGCGCACCACGCAGGCGGTGACGGTCGATTTCGCCGAGACCTCGTACCTCAAGGAGATCGCGCGCGCGCGCACCTTCGGCTTCATGCACGAAGTCGAGCAGCTGCGCGACGCCGGCCTCATCATGGGTGGCGCCCTCGACAACGCAGTGGTGCTCGACGAGTATCGCGTGCTCAACAGCGACGGGCTGCGCTTCGCCGACGAGTTCATCCGCCACAAGCTGCTGGATGCCATCGGCGACCTCTACCTCATCGGCAAGCCGCTGCTCGCCGCCTACAGCGCGCACAAGTCTGGGCATGCGCTGAACAACAAGCTGTTGCGCGCCGTGCTCGCCGATTCGACCGTGCTCGAGGAAGTCGTGTTCGAGCGCCCGGAGGAAGCGCCGGCGGGCGTAGTGCGCCTCGCCGCCCAGTACGCCTAGCCGGATTTAAGGAACTTTTTCACGCTGGATGCGGCCCCGCCGCGCGAGTAGCCGCCCGAGCGCGTCGCGCGCCGGAGAGGGGCTCATCCCCTCGTAAAGCTGCCGTAAGGTATCGATCGTAGGTGTGGATAACTGCGCTGTTTTTTGCGACGCGGCAGCGCTGTTCCGTGATGCGTTTGGTTGCACCCTCACTACCGCTGAACTAACCTGCCAGCGCTGGTTGGACAAGAAGCGACACAGGGAAGGAGCCAGCAGCCGCAGCTTTGCCGCGGCCGCGGAATGAGCCGCAGAAAGCACTACTTCTCCCTCCCTCAAGTTGACCACCCGGACCTGGCTCGCCAGGTCCGCAGACAGAAAACGCTGCACCAGCTGCGAGAGCGCGCCAAGGTCGCGCGCCTTCGACACGAGCGGTTGCAGCTCGCGCTCGGCCGAGAGGATCCGGTCGAGTTTTGATAGGCGCACGGGGGATAGAGACGCGGGAGGCAGTAAGTGCAGATTATCCTGATCTCTGACCGGCTGGCAAAAACGAAGTCGGTCACGCTGTCGTCACGGCACCTGGTCGGAACGGCCATTGCCGCGATGATGGCCGTCTGCGTTGCGACCGTGGGTCTGTACTGGCTCACCCTGCGCTACGCCGACGCCCGGATCCCCGGCCTGCAGCAGCTGGTCCTCGCGGCAAGCGAGTCCGAAGCCCAACGCGACCGGACGTTCGTCCAGCAAAACCTCAACGCGATGGCCGTCAAGCTGGGCGAGATGCAGGCGCAGCTCACGCGGCTCGACGCGCTGGGCGAGCGCCTGTCGTCGCTCGCCGGCTTCCGCCCGCAGGAATTCCGCTTTTCCGAGGCGCCGGGCCTGGGCGGCGCGGCGCCGACGCTGATGCCGCCCCAAAACCTCTCGCTCGCCGAATTCAGCGACAAGCTCTCCGTGCTCTCGCGCAATGTCGAGACGCGCGCCGACATGCTGGGCGTGCTCGAGGCGCAGCTCTTCGAGCAGGCGGTGAAGAAGCGGATGCTGCCCACGATGATGCCGGTGAAGGCGCCCTACAACGCCTCGACCTTCGGTCGGCGGGTCGATCCGTTCACCGGGCAATGGGCCATGCACGAGGGCATCGACTTTCTTGCCGAGGCGGGCGCACCGGTTTCCGCGGCGGCCGCCGGCGTGGTGGTGTTCGCGGGCTTCCACCCGCAATACGGCTACATGGTCGATATCGACCATGGCAACGACCTGGTGACGCGCTACGCCCACCAGTCGAAGCTGTTCGTGAAGGAAGGCGACGTCGTCCAGCGCGGCCACAAGATCGGCGAAGTGGGCTCCACCGGCCGCTCGACCGGCCCGCACCTGCATTTCGAGGTGCGCTATCGCGGCTCGGCGCAGAACCCGTCCAAGTTCCTGGTGTCGAACTCAGCGTCGGCGCAAGCACGAGCCAAGCAGTAGTCCGGCTTTGGCCGAGTGACGGTCCGGGTTTCCGGATAAAATCAACGGTTTTTGCGGGTTCGGGCGGTGTTTCGCCGCCACGCCCTTTTGATGATCACCAACGTCCTCACCAAGATTTTCGGCAGCAGGAACGAGCGCCTGCTCAAGCAGTACCGGCGCAGCGTGGCCGCGATCAATGCGCTCGAGCCGGAGATGGCCAAGCTTTCCGATCCGGAGCTGCGCGGCAAGACCGAGCAGCTGAAGAGGCGCCATGCCGAGGGCGCCACGCTCGACGAGCTGCTGCCGGAGGCCTTCGCCGTGGTGCGCGAGGCCTCCAAGCGCGCCCTGCGCATGCGCCACTTCGATGTCCAGCTGATCGGCGGCATGGTGCTCCACTACGGCAAGATCGCCGAGATGAAGACCGGGGAAGGCAAGACGCTGGTCGCCACGCTTCCCGCCTACCTCAACGCGCTCACGGGCAAAGGCGTTCACATCGTCACGGTGAACGACTACCTCGCGCGCCGCGACGCCGAGTGGATGGGCAAGATCTACAAGTTCCTGGGGCTGACCGTCGGGGTCAACCTGCCGTACCACGAGCTCGACCTCGAGGACCGCAATCAAATCAAGCGCGCGGCCTATGCCGCCGACATCACCTACGGCACCAACAACGAGTTCGGCTTCGACTACCTGCGCGACAACATGGCGATGCACGTCGCGGAGCGCTTCCAGCGCGGCCTCGCCTACGCCATCGTCGACGAGGTGGACTCGATCCTGATCGACGAGGCGCGCACGCCGCTCATCATCTCCGGCCCGGTGGAGGACCGCTCCGACCTCTACAACGCGCTAGACGAAGTGGTGCGCCAGCTGATGGTGGAACACGCCAAGATCGCGGCCACCTTCCCCAAGACGGAGAGCAAGGAGGAACTGAAAGAGATCATCAAGAAGCAGGGTCTCTACGAACTCGACGAGAAGCAGCGCCAGGTCTCGTTCACCGAGCCCGGCAACGAGCACATGGAGCGGCTGCTGGGCGAGAAGGGGCTGCTCAAGGGCGAGTCGCTCTACGACATCGAGAACGTCTCGGTGGTGCACCATGGCAACCAGGCGCTCAAGGCGCACGCCCTGTTCCTGCGCGACCGCGACTACATCGTGAAGGCCGGCGAGGTCATCATCATCGACGAGTTCACCGGCCGCATGATGCACGGCCGCCGCTACTCTGACGGCCTGCACCAGGCGCTGGAGGCCAAGGAGCACGTCAAGATCCAGCCCGAGAACCAGACGCTTGCCTCCATCACCTTCCAGAACTACTTCCGCCTCTATCAGAAGCTCGCCGGCATGACCGGCACGGCCCTCACCGAGGCCAACGAGTTCCTCGACATCTACAAGCTCGACGTGCTGGAGGTGCCCACCAACATGCCGGTGGACCGCACCGACGAGCACGACGAGGTCTACCGCACCGCCGCCGAGAAGGCGCGCGCCATCGTCGCCGAGA
>DASXAO010000134.1:0-12331 GCA_036406675.1 Burkholderiales bacterium | reverse complement strand
CCTCCGAACTCCTTCAGCGCCAGCGCGACCGCGGCCTTGCCGTCGGCCTCCGAGGCGACGTCGCACTTGATGAAGCGGCCGTCCAGCTCGCGCGCCAGCTTCTCCCCCGCCTCGATCTGCAGGTCCGCGATCACCACCTTGGCGCCGTTCTCGGCCGCCATGCGTGCGGTGGCTCCGCCGAGGCCCGAGGCGCCGCCGGTCACCAGGAATACGCTGCTCTTGATCTGCATGAAAGACCCCCTTGGAAATCGGGAATAAGGTAATTCGTCGGAAGGCGCTCGGAATTCAAAGATAATTCTACCCGCCATGCATCTGGGCTTTGGCCTCCGCTTCAACGATTTGTACGAGCGCGAAGGGCTCGCGCGCGTCGACGCCGCGTACCTGGACTTTCTCGGCCAGGGCGACGCCGCCCTGCGCGATCGCGTGGTGGCAGCGCGGGCAAATCCTCCCGCGGCGGCGAAGGAAGAGTCGGATCTCCTGATCGCGGCCGCGCCGCACGTCGAGGATTTCATGGCGCGGCTTTTCGGCATCGAGGCCGAGGCGCAAGCGCTCGCCGCGAAGCATCACGAGCTCGCCCCGCTCTACTCGGTGAAGCGTCTCTTCGTGCAGCGGCGCGCGATGCACAAGGTCAAGCCCGAAGAGATCCGGAACTTCGACCCGGAAGCCGCCGCCCGGACCTTGTTTGGTGGCGAATTCACCGAGCTCGATTTCGCGCGCAACGTCACCGAGTGGATGAAAAACGAGGCGGCTTGCGCGCCGCAGCTCGAAGCGGCCGCGCGCTACGCGGCCTGGGCCGCCACCACGCCCGAGGGCAAGGCGAAGCATCGCCACGGCGTGCTGTTCAAGGCGCCGCGCAAGCTCGACTTCATGCGCCTGGTGCCCGTACACACGACCAGCGAAAAAGGGTTCAGCGAGCATCGCCTGGACCACCTGCGCGAGCGGCGGGGGTTTGCGCTGACCGACCGCGGCACCGACCTCGTCGGCGCGCTGGACGAGACGAACTACTGCATCTGGTGCCACGAGCAGGGCAAGGATTCGTGCTCGAAAGGCCTGAAGGAGAAGCCTCCTTCGACGGAATTCAAGAAAACCGTGTTCGGCGTGCCGCTGAACGGCTGCCCGCTCGAAGAGAAGATCTCCGAGTTCCAGATGGTCAAGTCGCGCGGCCAGCCGCTCGCCGCGCTCGGCATCATCGCCGTGGACAACCCGATGGTCGCGGGAACGGGGCACCGCATCTGCAACGACTGCATGAAGTCCTGCATCTACCAGAAGCAGGACCCGGTCAACATCCCTCAAGCCGAGACGCGCACGCTGAAGGACGTGCTCGACCTGCCGTGGGGGTTCGAGATCTACTCGCTCCTCACGCGCTGGAACCCCTTCGACCTACGCCGCCCCTACCCCAAGGCGGCGAGCGGCAAACGAGTCCTCGTCGTCGGCCTCGGGCCGGCGGGCTTCACCGTGGCGCATCATTTGATGAACGACGGCCACACCGTCGTGGGAATCGACGGCCTGAAGATCGAGCCGCTCGATCCGGCGGTGTCGGGGGTCGACCCGCTCGGCAACCGGTCTGCCTTTCGCCCCATAAAGGATATTCGCGAGCTGCAGGAAAACCTGGACCAGCGCACCATGGCCGGGTTCGGCGGCGTGGCGGAATACGGCATCACGGTGCGCTGGGACAAGAACTTCCTCAAGATCATCCGGCTGCTGCTCGAGCGGCGGCGCCAGTTCGCCATGTTCGGCGGCGTGCGCTTCGGCGGCACGCTCACCATCGACGAAGCTTTCGCCGACGGGTTCGACCATATCGCGCTCTGCGCCGGCGCCGGCCGGCCCACGGTTCTCGAGATCCCGAACGGCTTCGCGCGCGGCGTGCGCGCCGCCTCGGACTTCCTCATGGCGCTGCAGCTCACCGGCGCCGCCAAGCGCGAGTCGATCGCCAACCTGCAGATCCGCCTGCCGATCGTGGTGATCGGCGGCGGCCTCACCGCGATCGACACCGCGACCGAGTCGCTCGCCTACTACGCGATCCAGGTCGAGAAATTCCTCGCGCGCTACGAGGCGCTGGAGGAAAGGCCGCCCTGGAACGCCGAGGAGCAGGCGATCGCGCAGGAATTCATCGCCCACGCGCGGGCCCTGCGCTCGGCTTCTCCTGCCGAACGTCTTTCCTTGTTGAAATCCTGGGGCGGCTCGACCATCGCATACCGCCGCAGGATGATCGACAGCCCCTCCTACACGCTGAATCACGAGGAGGTGGAGAAGGCGCTCGAGGAAGGCATCACCTTCGCCGAGGGGCTTTCGCCGACCCGGATCGAAGTCGACGAATTCGGGCACGCCAAGGCCGTTGAATTTCTCACTGGAGAAAAGAAAACCATAGTGCTGCCGGCGCGCTCGGTGCTCATCGCCGCAGGGACGCAGCCGAACACCGTGCTTGCGCGCGAGGAAGGCGTGAGCCTGGCGCTCGACGGCAAGTACTTCCAGGCCTGCGACGAAAACGGCGCGCCGGTGAAGCCCGAACGCCATTCGGCCAAGCCGAAGCACGTCGAGGTGCTGCTCCATCGCCGTCCCGACGGACGCTTCATGAGCTTCTTCGGCGACCTCCATCCCTCGTATTTCGGCAACGTCGTGAAGGCGATGGGCAGCGCGAAGCAGGGTTTCCCCGTCGTCAGCAGAGTACTTTCCCAAAGAGGTCCTGCATCGTCCCTGGAAGACGCGCAGTTTCTGTCCAGGCTCAACCGCGACCTGCGCGCGGTAGTGCACGAGGTGCGCCGGCTCACGCCGCGCATCGTCGAGGTGGTGCTGCGTGCGCCGGTCGCCGCGCGGCGCTTCAATCCCGGCCAGTTCTACCGCATGCAGAACTTCGAGACGCTGGCGATGAAGCTCCCCGGGACCACGCTGGCGATGGAAGGCCTCGCCCTCACCGGCGCGTGGGTCGACCGCGACAAGGGCCTGATCTCGGTCATCGCGCTCGAGATGGGCGGCTCGGCCGACCTCCTCGCCTACCTGCGTCCGGGCGAGCCGGTGGTGCTGATGGGACCGACCGGGACCCCGACCGAGATCCCGGGCGACGAGACGGTGATCCTCGCCGGCGGCGGCCTGGGCAACGCCGTGCTGTTCTCCATCGGCCGCGCGCTCCGGGCCGCCGGCAGCAAGGTGATCTACTTCGCCGGCTACAAGTCGATGGGCGACCGCTACCGCATCGACGACATCGAAGCTTCCTCCGACGTGGTGATCTGGTGCTGCGACGAGCCGCCCGGCTTCGCTCCACGCCGCCCGCAGGACCGCGCCTTCATCGGCAACATCGTGCAGGCGATGCACGCCTACGCCACCGGCGATCTCGGCAAGCAGGAAATCGCGTTCGCGGACGCGGACCGCATCATCGCCATCGGCTCGGACAAGATGATGGCCGCAGTCTCCCTCGCCCGCCACGGCGTCCTGCAAAAGTATCTGAAGCCGCGCCACGTGGCGATCGGGTCCATCAACAGCCCGATGCAGTGCATGATGAAAGAGATCTGCGCGCAGTGCCTCCAGCCGCACGTCGATCCCGCGACCGGAAGCACGAGCTACGTCTTCTCGTGCTTCAACCAGGACCAGCCGCTCGACCAGGTCGACTTCGGCGCCCTCGCCCAGCGCCTCGCGCAGAACGGCGTGCAGGAAAAGCTCACCGCGCTCTGGATCGGGCGCTGTCTCCGGCAGCTCCCGCCTCCCGCCGAGCGCAAGGCCGCTTAGTGGCGCAAACCTAGCGGGCTCGCACGGTCAAAGCTACGCGGCAGCCGCGCGGATCTTGCTTTTCACCAGTGTGATGAAGTCGCGCCTTTGCGACTTGGAGCTGAAAGACGTGTTCGGGATGATGTGAGCCAATGCGGTGTGACGGACACGGCGACGAACCCGGGCCGCGTCACCGCCTTTGGCGTGGGCCGCTGAGTTATCTGTTTTTCCGGTCGACTGGCACGGCATCCATGAGCAGCGCAAGCGCCCGCTGCAGGCTCTGAAAGCCAGGGCCCCCGCCTCTGTAGTGGCCCATGCGCACGACTACGAGGTCGTGCGAAGGAACGATCAGCGCGATCTGAGTGCCTGACCCGGCCATGTAGTACGCGTCCTTGGGCACGGGGAAGGCGCCTTCGCCGTTGACCCAGAAGAACGCGCCGTAGATCGGGCGGCCATCGGCTTGCCAGGCCGGCGCGACGGTGCTCACGAACTTGGAGTAGCCCTTCGGCAGGATCCGCTTGCCGCTCCATACGCCGTCCTGGAGATACAGATTCGCGAGCCGCGCCCAGTCGCGCGCCGAAGCAAACTCGTAGCCCTGCAGTAAAAAGTCTCCGTACGGATCGGTCTCCATCACCATCGTGCGAATGCCGATGGCGTCGAAGAGCTCGCGCTGCGGGAACGAGAGGTACTCCTCGCCGCGCTTTTCAACAGCGAGACGCACCAGGTAATTGACCAGGACCGGGTCGCAATTGCGGTAGCGGCCGACGCTTCCCGGCGGCCATTGCTGCGGGCGCGTCGCGGCGTAGTGGAAGGCGTTGACGGCCCCGGTATACAGATAGACGTGGTCCGGATAGCCGCGCGACGGGTCGTAATCCGGGTCCTGCGGCGCGCGGATCCGCAGCCCGCTCGACATGCGCATGAGATCCGAGATCCGGATCTTGGCGCGCGGATCGCCGGCGCCTTGCCACTCGGGAATGGGCGCCGGCTGGTCGAGGGTGTACACCCCTTGGCGGACAAGGATGCCCATCAGCGCTGCGGTCACGCTCTTTCCCATCGACCAGCTTTCGAGCGCCGTGTGCATCGTGATCCCCTTGCCGTAGCGCTCGCCGACGATGCGCCCTTTCCACGTCACGACGAACGCCGCGGTCATGGCCGCGGCCGGCTCGAAGGCGGCGTCGAGCGCCCGGTTGACCTTTTCCATGTCGACGCCGGCAGGCGGGTCCTTGGGCAGCACGTCGCCCATGGGCCAGGGCTGGGTAGACGGGTCGGGAAGCTGGCGCTTGACGCGAACCGGCTTGAACTCCGGCGCGTCCTTCCCCCGCGGCAGCGTCACGCATCCCTGGTCGCCGAGGTAGCGCGCAGTTCGCTCGACGCCGTTCGGCAGCGTGACATGCACCGCCTTCGCGGCCCGATCGATCACGGGCTTGCCGAGCCTCGCGCGCTCCTCGTACGGCCCGGTGAAGAAGCCTACGTTCTCCCGCGCAAAGTCGGGATCCAGTCCCGTGACGAACACCGCCGAGCACATCACCTTCGCGTAACCCGCGGCGTGAAGCTCCAGCGGGTCGCCGGGCGGCGGGGCGTACGGCGTGTCGAGCTCGAGCGCTTTGCCGCGCGCGATCAGCGCATCGCTTCGCGTCTGCGCCACGGCCAGCGCGGTCGCAAACACCAGCGGAAGCAGAACGAGGAACCGGGTCATGCGGCTCTCCGACTCAGAGCTCGCCCGACTGCCCATCGATGACACTCATGATAAAAGAGCGGCGGTGTGGGCACGGCTGAAAGCCAGCGCAGCTCGTGCTGAGCCGGTCCATCGAGAGCGTCGCCGAAGCGGGCCAAGAAGAAGGATGCGCGAAGCTCATACGCCTGGCCGCGTGCCGCTCGAAAGAACTGAACCGCCGAATCCAGCGGCGAAATGATCTCCAGCGCCATTGCGCATTCTTCAGCCACCTCGCGATGGACTGCTCGCAGCGCGTCTTCCCCCTCCTCCAATCCGCCGCCCGGAAGAAACAGTCGTCGCTTGTCCACGACGCAAGCCACCCGTTGCTTGTCATCGAGAATGACTGCATACGCCGCATCGCGGCGCTGATAGCGTTGTGTGGACTGGCGATAGCCGAAGCTCTTGGGTCCGGGCACGGCAGCTCTTGCTCCAGGACGCGGATTCTAAGAGCGCGGCGCTCTCCGCGCTTCGACCTTTTCGCCCACTTCGATCACCATCAGGTCCTCGCCCAGCTCCAGAGGTCCGGAGTACGACTTTCGAGTCGGCGTGATCAGGTCCGCTTCGGTCGCCTCCGGGGGGACGATGTGCGAATACACCGCCAGCTTTGGTTTGGCCTTCGAGAAGATCTCCCCGGCCTGCTCCGGAGTTACGTGCTGGCCGAGTATTTGCGCAATTCGAGGTTGGGGGATGCCGGCCCGCCGCATGGCGTCGGGCGAGGCAACCTCGTGAATCAGGAGGTCGGCCGATCGGGCGTGCCGGACAAGGTTCTCGGACGCGGCGGTGTCTCCTGAAAGAACGACCGAGTGCCCGGAAGCGTCGATCCGATATCCAAACGCCGGCTTGATCGGCTTGTGATCGACTTCGAAAACCGTGATCTTTACCCCGCCGCTTTCGTACACCACACCCTCGCCGACATCCTGGGCGACGATGACGACACCCTGAGGCGACTGGCGGTTGTCCAGCATCCGGATTCGCAGGTCGTAGTCGAACGCCTCCTTGAAATGGGCCATCATCTGGCTCGTTCCCGCCGGCCCCCACACTCGCAGCGGCGCGTTCCGTCCCGGCGCCAGGAACGGGCCCGTCAGCCACAAGTCGGGAATGCCCGTCAGGTGGTCGGAATGAAGGTGCGTAATGAACAGGCCCTGGATATCGCGCCACTTCACGTCCGTCTGCCAGAGTCGCTGCATTGCCCCGCGGCCGGCGTCGAAGAGGAATTTCTGCCCGCCGGCTTCCACCAGCGTGCTCGGCCCGAACCGATTCATCGCCGGCGTGGGCGAGCCCGTGCCGAGCAGGGTCACCTTGATGGAATTGCTTTGCGCGGCCGCTGGCGCAAGGAAACTCAGAAAAAACAGCAAGCCAGCAGCCCGCTGCAATACGGTCCAGGACATTTCGCTCCCCTCGTTTGGCGTGGCTGGCCGCCCGCTTCGGACGCAAGCCTAGCAGCTTCCGGCGCGCCCTATCGGGGTTGCATAAATGTTATATAAAGTATGTATAATCACGCCATGGTGAGGCCCAGGGCGCGGGTCAGCACGTTCTCCGCCACGGCGCGCGATCTCGCGATGCTGGAGGCGGTGGCGCGCTATCACGGCCTCAACAAGAGCGCGACCATAGCGAGCCTCGTGCGCAGGGAGTTCTGGCGCGTGTTTCCCGGCGGCACGGACAAGATCAAGCCGGACCGCGGCGCGAAAGTGGAAGGCGAGACATGAAACTACTGCAGGTCTTCGCGAGCGCAGCCGCCTTGGCGGCTTCGTTCGCCGTCCAGGGTCAGAACATCAAGATCGGCGAGCTGAACAGCTACAAGGTGTTCCCCGCCTTTCTCGAGCCCTACAAGAAGGGCATGGAGCTCGCGCTCGAGGAGATCAACGCCTCGGGCGGGGTGAACGGCAGGAAGCTCGAGCTGGTGAGCCGCGACGACGGCGGCACGCCGGGCGACGCGGTGCGCGTGGCCGAGGAGCTGCTCTCGCGCGACAAGGTGAACGTGCTCATGGGCACCTTCGCCTCGAACGTCGGCCTCGCCGTGGCCAACCTCGCCAGTCAGCGCAAGGTGCTGTTCGTCGCCTCCGAGCCCCTCACCGACAAGATGGTGTGGGAGAACGGCAACCGCTACACCTTCCGCCTGCGGCCTTCGACCTACATGCAGACCGCGATGCTCATTCCGCAGGCGGCCAAGCTCGGCAAGAAGCGCTGGGCGATCGTGTATCCCAACTACGAGTACGGCCAGTCGGCGGCTGCGTCGTTCAAGAACCTGCTGTCCAAGGCGCAGCCCGGCGTCGAGTTCGTCACCGAGCAGGCGCCTCCGCTCGGCAAGATCGACGCCGGCGCGGTGGTGCAGGCGCTCGCCGACGCCAAGCCCGACGCGATCTTCAGCGCGCTCTTCGCCGCCGACCTCCAGAAGTTCGTGCGCGAAGGCAATACCAGGGGCCTGTTCAAGGACCGGCCGGTGTTCAACCTGATCGCCGGCGAGCCGGAGTATCTCGACACGCTCAAGGACGAGACGCCGTCGGGATGGTGGGTTACCGGCTACCCGTGGAGCGAGATCAACACGCCGGAGCACACCAAGTTCCGCGACGCCTACGAGAAGCGCTGGAAGGATTATCCCCGCCAGGGCTCGGTGGTCGGCTACACCGCGGTCTACACGGTGGCCAATGCGATCCGCAAGGCGAAATCGGCCGACACCGAGAAGCTCGTCGAAGCGCTGAAAGGCCTCGAAATGCAGTCGCCCTTCGGTCCGATCAAGTGGCGGCCGATCGACCACCAGTCGACGATGGGTGCCTACGTCGGCCAGCTCGCGCAGAAAGGCGGCAAGGGCGTGATGGTGAACTGGTACTACGCCGACGGCGCGAAGTTCCAGCCGTCCGACCAGGAAATCCGCCTCCTGAGAAAAGAAGACTAGAACGGCGGCAGTGACCGGCACTGCCGCCCTGCTCCAGTTCCTGAACGGGCTCGCCGCCGCGGGCTCGCTCTTCCTCGTCGCGGCGGGCCTCTCGCTCATCTTCGGCGTCACCCGCGTGGTGAACTTCGCGCACGGCTCGCTCTACATGCTCGGCATGTATCTCGCCGTGTCGCTCTCCGGGAGCGTCGGCTTCTGGGCCGCCGTCCCCATCGCCGCGGCCGCCGTGGGCGCATTCGGAGTCCTCATAGAGGTGGTTCTCCTCAGGAGGATCTACAGGGCCCCGGAGCTGTTCCAGCTCCTCGCCACCTTCGCGCTGGTGCTCCTCATCAAGGACTTCGCCCTGTGGGCGTGGGGACCCGAGGACATGCTGGGGCCGCGCGCGCCGGGCCTGCGCGGCGCGGTGGCGCTCGCCGGCGGCGCGTTCCCCCAATACGATCTCTTTCTCATCGCGATCGGCCCGGTGGTGTTCGTGCTGCTCCACCTGCTTCTCACGCGCACCCGGTGGGGAACGCTGGTGCGCGCAGCGACGCAGGATCGGGAGATGGCCGCCGCACTCGGCGTGAACCAGAAGGTGCTCTTCACGGTGGTGTTCGCGGTCGGCGCCGCCCTCGCCGGCCTCGGCGGCGCGCTCGCCATCCCGCGCGAGCCGGCGAGCCTCGAGATCGACCTCGGCGTGGTGTCGGACGCCTTTGTGGTGGTGGTGGTGGGCGGGCTCGGCTCGATTCCCGGCGCCTTTCTCGCCGCGCTTCTCATCGGTGTGATCAAGGCGTTCTGCTTCGCGCTCGGCTTCTCCAAGCTGACGCTGGCGGTGGAGTTCGTCGTGATGGCCGTGGTGCTGGTGCTACGGCCCTGGGGGCTGCTCGGGCGCCCGGTGGCCGAGGCGCGCGGCCCCGGCTCGATGCAGACCCCGTTCCGCGTTCCTTCGCGCGGCTTCTTGATCCTGGCCGGTGCGGCCTTCGCAGTGCTCGCGTTGGCGCCGCTCGTTTCGCAGGGCTATCTGCTCGTGTTCCTGACGGACCTCCTCGTGTTCGCCCTCTTCTCGACCAGCCTCCACTTCATGATGGGGCCCGGCGGCATGGCGTCCTTCGGCCACGCCGCCTTTTTCGGCCTGGGCGCTTACGGCGCCGCGCTCCTCGTTCTGCGCGTCGCTTTTCCGATGGAGGTGGCGCTGGTGGCGGGGCCTCTGCTCGCACTCGCGGGCGCGCTGCTGTCGGGTTGGTTCTGCGTGCGGCTCTCCGGCGTCTATCTCGCCATGCTTACCCTTGCCTTCTCGCAGATCGCGTGGTCGGTCGCTTTCCAGTGGGATCGCGTCACCGGCGGCTCCAACGGGCTGATCGGCGCGTGGCCGGCGGAGTGGCTCGCCTCCAAGCCCGCCTACTTCTACCTCGTGCTCGTTCTCTGTGGCGCCGCCATCGCGCTCGTCTGGCGCACGGTGTACTCGCCCTTCGGCTTCGCCCTTCGCGCCTCGCGCGACTCGCCGCTGCGCGCCGAAGCGGTCGGCATTGCCGTGCGCGACGTGCAGTGGGCCGCATTCACCATTGCGGGTACGCTCGCCGGGGTCGCGGGCGCCTTGTTCGCTTTTTCCAAGGGTTCGATCTCACCCGAGGTGCTCTCGGTCCCGCGCTCGGTCGACGCGCTGGTGATGGTGCTCCTCGGCGGGGTGCAGACGCTCACGGGCCCGGTTTGGGGTGCGGGCCTCTTCACCTGGCTGGAGGACTCGCTCTCCCGCGAGATCGAATATTGGCGCGCTGCGATCGGCGCGGTGATCGTCCTGCTCGTGCTCGCCTTCCCCCAGGGCATTGCCGGCTTCGCGAGGGATAAGCTCATCCGATGAGTGCGCTCGAAGTCCGAGGGCTTTGCAAGGCCTATGGCGGCGTGCAGGCGGTGAAGGACGTGTCCTTCAAGCTCGACCCGAGCGAGGTGGTGGCGCTCATCGGTCCGAACGGCGCCGGCAAGACGACCTGCTTCAACCTGCTGAACGGCCAGCTCGCTCCCGACGCGGGCGAGATCCTCGTCGGAGGCGCGAGCGTGGCGGGGTTGCCTGCGCACCGCATCGCGCGCATGGGCGTCGGGCGCACCTTCCAGATCACGCAGACGTTCGGCTCGATGAGCGTGCGCGAGAACGTGCAGGTCGCGCTTATTTCATACCATCACGGGCTGGGATCCCTGCTTGCCGCGGCACCGAAGCTCCATCGCGACGAAGCGCAGGAGCTGCTCGAGCGCGTGGGGATGGCGGGCCAGGCCGAACGGCCTTGCGCGGTGCTCTCTTATGGGGACCTCAAGCGGGTGGAGCTCGCCGCGGCGCTGGCCGGCCGGCCGCGGGTGCTGCTCATGGACGAGCCGACCGCCGGAATGGCTCCGGAGGAGCGCGGCCTGCTGATGGAGCTTGCGGCCGAGGTTGCCCAAAGCGAGCGCATCGCGGTTCTTTTTACCGAGCACGACATGAGCGTGGTATTCGGCCACGCGGCGCGCGTCATCGTGCTGCACCAGGGCGAGATCATTGCCTCGGGCTCGGCCAGAGAAGTGCGCTCCGACGCGAAGGTGCGCGAGGTGTACCTTGGCGATGCTTGAAGCCCGCGGGCTGAGCGCGGGCTACGGCCGCGCGCAGGTGCTCTTCGGCCTGGACCTCGCTGTCGACAAAGGCGAGGTGGTCGCCCTCCTCGGGCGCAACGGCGCGGGAAAGTCCACCACGCTCAAGGCGCTGATGGGCCTCATCGAGCCGCGCTCGGGCGAAGTCCGCTTCGGCGGCGAGCGCATCGACCGGCGCTCGCCCCACGAGGTCGCGCGGCTCGGCCTCGGCTACGTGCCCGAGGACCGGCGCATCTTCACCGACCTCACCGTGGCCGAGAATCTCGAGGTCGGCCGCCAGCCGCCGCGCCCGGACGCACCCAGCTGGAGCACGGAAAAGCTGATCGCCCTCTTTCCCACGCTCGGCGGCCTGCTGCGGCGCCGCGGCGGCAGCATGTCGGGCGGCGAGCAGCAAATGCTCTGCATAGCACGCACTCTCGCCGGCAATCCCAAGGCGGTCCTGCTCGACGAGCCTTCGGAGGGCCTCGCCCCGGTGATCGTCGACCAGGTCGCCGCCGCCATCCTCGAGATGAAGTGGGCCGGCGTCGCCGTGTTCCTCGCCGAGCAGAGCGCGCGCTTCACCGAACGCGTCGCCGATCGCGGCTATAGGCTGGAAAAGGGCAAAATCTCTTCCGCCTGATCTCACAACAAATGGAAACCAACCTCGAGCGCTTCGCCTGGCTCTCGATCGCCGCGGCCGTCGCCACCATCTCGCTGAAGGCCCTCGCGTGGTGGCTGACGGGGTCGGTCGGCCTCCTGTCCGACGCCCTCGAATCGCTCGTCAACCTCGCTGCGGCGCTGCTCATGCTTTCGATGCTGCGGCTCGCCGCCACGCCGCCCGGCCAGGCCTTTCCCTACGGACTGTCCAAGGCCGAATACATCTCGGCCGGCGTCGAAGGCGCGCTCATCGTCCTCGCCGCGGGCGGGATCCTCTACGCCGCGATCCCGCGCCTCATCAGCCCCGAGCCGCTCGAGGCGCCGCTCCTCGGCCTGGGCATCACCGTGGTCGCGTCGCTCATCAACTTCGGCGTCGCCGCCGTGCTGATCCGCGCCGGCAAGCGCCACGGCAGCATCACGCTCGAGGCCGACGGCCAGCACCTCATGACCGACGTGTGGACCTCGGCCGGCGTCATCGCCGGCGTCACGCTCGTCTACGTCACCGGCTGGCAGCGCCTCGACCCCCTCGTCGCCCTCGCCGTGGCCATCCACGTCGTGTGGACCGGCATCGGCCTCGTGCGCCGCTCCGTCGTCGGCCTCCTCGACGCCGCCATCAGCCCCGAGGACCAGAACGAAGTGAACAAGATCTTCGACGAGTACGCCCGGCGCTACGCCGTCAAGTTCCACGCCTTCCGCACCCGCCAGGCCGGCTCACGGCGCTTCATCTCCTTCCACCTCCTCGTCCCCGACGAGTGGAGCGTGCAGCGCGCGCACCAGCTGTCCGAAGAGATCGAAGAGCG
>DASXAO010000133.1:0-36154 GCA_036406675.1 Burkholderiales bacterium | reverse complement strand
CTGCGCAAAGAACGGCTACAAGGTCGTCGCCGTGGTTGTCGATCTCGACGGCGTGCGCCAGGCGCTGCTGCGCGGCGACGGCGCGCCGATCCACTCCATGGACAACGCATACTACAAGGCCTACACGATCGCTTCGCTCGGGCTGGCGCGCAAGGAGGAGACTTCCAAGCAGATCGTCGACCGCATGGCGAAGGCAGCGCCAACGACGGTGCCGCAGACGCCGCTGCCGAACGTGACCTACGCGCAGGGCGCGATCGCGATCATGGCGGGCGGCCAGACGATCGGCGGCCTGGGCGTGAGCGGCGCGCCCGGCGGTCAGTTCGACGAAGAATGCGCGCGCGGCGCGCTCGACAAGATCAAGGACAAGCTGAAGTAGCGCGCAGCTGCAGGAGCTGCGCCACCGCCGACACCGCCACTTCGGCGGGGTGCTTGCCGGCTTTGAACAGGCCGATCGGCGAAACGAGCTGCGACGCGTCGACGCCGCGCGCGCCAAGGCGCGCGCGCAGCTTCGCCGCCTTGGTCTCGGATCCGATCATGCCGACGAAGCGCGCATCCCTGCGAAGGAGGGCACGCTCGACGATTTCGAAGTCGAGCGCATGGCTGTGCGTCATGACGAGGTAGAACGCGCCCGGCGCCGCCTCGTCCACGGCGAAAGCAGGCTCGTCGTCGACCACGACCCGCGCCGTGGTGTGCTCGGGAAACTGCTCGCGGCGCTGGTCGACCCAGGTGAGGCGGCAGGGCACGCGCTCGAGGATGCGCGCCACCTCCTTGCCGACGTGGCCGGCGCCGAAGAGCACTACGTCGAACAGGTCCTCTTCGCCCTCCATCGCTTCCACCCTCTTGAAGGAGAGCGTGGTATTTCCTCCGCAGCACTGGCCGAGCGAGTCGCCGAGGACGAATCTGCGCTGGCGCTCGGTCTCGCCGGAGGCGAGCATCTCGCGCGCGATCTGGAGCGCGGCGTACTCGAGGTTGCCGCCGCCGATGGTGCCGCGGGTCTCGCCCGCGCCGATCCACATTCGCGTGCCGGGCCCGCGCGGCGTGGAGCCGCGCGTCTCAACGACCCGGATTTCGATGAAGCTCATGGATCGCCTTGAGCACGTTCTCCGGCGTCGCGGGAGCCTCGAGCGGCACCGGCTCGCGCGAGCCCGACGTCGCGCCGACGGCGTCGGAAATCGCCTGGAACACCGATAGCGCGAGCATCAGCGGCGGCTCGCCGACCGCCTTGGAGCGATGCGCGACGTCGCGCAGGTTCTCGCCCTTTTCCCACAGCCAGACGTTGAACGCCGGCGGGCAGTCGCCTGCCGCAGGGATCTTGTAGGTGGAGGGCGAGCGCGTGAGGAGGCGGCCGCGGTCGTCCCAGACTACTTCCTCCATGGTCAGCCAGCCCATCCCCTGGACGAAGCCGCCCTCGACCTGCCCGCGGTCGATTGCCGGGTTGAGCGAGCGGCCGACGTCGTGGAGGAGATCCGCGCGCAGCAGGCGCGTCTCGCCGGTCAGGACGTCGATCGCGACCTCCGCGACCGCGGCGCCATAGGCGAAGTAGTAGAAGGGCGTGCCGCGCCAGCGCTCGCGGTCGAACTGGATCTCGGGCGTGCGCCAGTAGCCGGTGGCCGAGAGCTGCACGCGCGCGAGGTAGGCCTCGCGGACGAGCTGGGTGAAGCTGAGCGTCTTCGCGCTGCCGATCGAAACCTGGTTCGGAAGGAACACGACTTCCTCGGGGCTCACCCGGTATGTCTCGGCGCAATGCCGGACGAGGCGCTGCTTGAGGGTGCGGCACGCGTCGCGCGCCGCTTCGCCGTTGATGTCGGTGCCGCTCGAGGCGGCGGTCGGCGAGGTGTTGGGGACCTTGCCGGTCGAGGTCGCGCTGACGTGCACCCGGTCGAGATCCACCTGGAGCTCCGCGGCGACGATCTGCGCCACCTTGGTCATCAGCCCCTGGCCCATCTCGGTGCCGCCGTGGTTCAGGTGCACGCTGCCGTCCGTGTAGAGGTGCACGAGCGCGCCGCCCTGGTTCATCGCCTGGGTGGTGTAGGCGATTCCGAACTTCACTGGCGTGAGAGCGAGGCCGCGCTTGAAGAGCGGCGAGGCAGCGTTGAAGGCCTTCACCGCTTCGCGCCTGCGGCGGTATTCGGCGCGCGCTTCCAGCTCGTCGATGAGCTCGGGCAGAACGTTGTCCTTGAGCGTCATGCCGTAGTGCGTGACGTCGCGCGGCGCCGGCCCGTAGAGGTTGCGCTTGCGCACGTCGAGCGCATCGACGCCGAGGTGCCGGGCGATCGCCGCGATGACCGCCTCGGCCGCGAACATGCCTTGCGGCGCGCCGAACCCGCGGAACGCGGTGCTGGATACGGTGTGCGTCCTGCACCGGTGCGAGACGATGCGCACGTTCTGGAGGAAATAGGCGTTGTCGCAATGGAACACCGCGCGGTCGTTCACCGCGGCCGACAGGTCGGCGGACAGGCCGCAGCGCGAGGCGAGCGTCAGGTCGAGCGCCTCGATGCGTCCTGTCCGGTCGAAGCCCGCGTCGTACTGGTAAAGGAAGTCGTGGCGCTTGCCGGTGCCCACGATATCGTCGTCCCGGTCGGCGCGCAGCTTCACGGGGCGGCGGGTTGCGCGCGCAAGGAGCGCGGCGCCGATCGCATAGACCGCCGCCTGCGTCTCCTTGCCGCCGAAGCCCCCGCCGAGGCGGCGCAGCTCTACCGTCACGGCGGCGTTGGGGACGCCGAGCGCCGCGGCCACGAGATGCTGGATCTCGGTGGGGTGCTGGGTGGAGGAGTGCACCAGCATCTCGCCGCGCTCGCCCGGGATGGCGAGCGCGATCTGTCCCTCGAGGTAGAAGTGCTCCTGCGCTCCGCAGCGCAGCCGGCCGCGGAGCCGATTCGCCGCTCCAGGAAGACTTGCCACGGTGCCGCGCTCGCACCGAACGCTCGGCACCACGAATTCGCGCGCCTCGAGGGCCTGCTCGATCGTTACCAGCGGGTCGAGCCGCTCGTATTCGATCCGGGCGAGACGCGCCGCGCGCCGGGCGAGCTCGAGGCGGGTGGCCGCCACCGCAAAGAGCGGCTGGCCGCGGAATTGCACCCGGTCCCTGGCCAGCGCCGGCTCGTCCGCTACCACCGGGCCGACGTTGTTGGCGCCGGGAATATCGTCCGCGGCGAGCACCGCGACCACGCCTTCGGCGGCGCGCACGGGGGCGAGATCGAGCGCGAGGATTCTGGCGTGCGCTTCGGTCGACATGCCGAACGCGGCGTACAGAGTGCCCGGCGGCTCGGGCAGGTCGTCGACGTAACGCGCTTCGCCGCTGACATGCAGCGCCGCGCTGTCGTGGGGCAGCGCCTGGTGGATCATGTCACGGAGCCACGTCGAGCAGGGCGCGCGCGCTCGCGCCGGCATGGAACTTACGCAGCAGTCCCTGCGCCGCGCGCAGGCGGTACCAGGCCGACGCCCTTTGATCGGAGATCGGGCTGAAGTCCTCCACCAGCGCCGTGCATGCGGCCTCGAGCCCTTTGGTGACGTACGCGGCCTCGGCCTGGCGCGCGCGCGCCGGCGTCGCCGCCATGCCGCCAAAGCCGAACCTGGCTTTGTTGCGGTCGACATGAAAGGCGGCGCAGACCGAGGAGATGTCCTGGTCGAAGCGCTTGGAAAGCTTGTACGCCGCGAAGCGCGCGCCTGACGCCAGCTTCGGCACGCGGATCGCCCGGATGAATTCGCCCGGGAGCATCAGGTTCTTTCGGTATCCGGTATAGAAGCGCGCGAGCCGGGCCTCGCGCTTGGCATCGCCCTTCTGCAGCACGAGCGTCGCGTCGAGGGCGAGCAGCACCGGCATGGAGTCGCCGATCGGCGAGCCGTTCGCTATGTTGCCCGCGAGCGTCCCCGCCGCGCGCACCTGGACGGCGCCCAGCCGGCGCAGGAGCTCGCCGATGTCGGGGTGGATGCGCTCGAGGGCTTCGTAGGCCTCGGCGTAGGTGACGGCTGCCCCGATCTCCAGATGCGTAGGATGATCCTTCAGAGTCCTCAGTTCGGCGACCCGGCCGATGTAGGCGACGTCATCGAGATCGCGGTGCTGCTTGGTGATCCACAATCCGGCGTCGGTGCCGCCCGCGAGAATGGTGGCGTTCGGGCGCTCCGCGAGGTAGCGCGCGAACTCCGCGACGCCGAGCGGACTGAAAAATCCCTTCAGGCGCGTGGTCTCGTTCGGCAGCGCGGCAAGGCGCTTCGCGCGCGCCGCGTCCTCGACGGCTTCCTGCGGCCAGTCGGCGAGCTCGCGGGCGTGCTTGCCCGCCTGCAGGATCGGCCGGTAGCCGGTGCAGCGGCACAGGTTTCCGGCGATCGCGTCGGAAAGCTCCGGCGGCGTGCCGCTCTTGCAGTGCGCGTACAGCGCCATGACGAAGCCCGGCGTGCAGAATCCGCATTGAGAGGCGTGGCAGTTGACCATGGCCTGCTGCACTGCATGCAGCTGGTCGTCTTTTTTCAGCCCCTCCACGGTGATGACTTCCTTTCCCTCGAGCGCCCCGAGGCAGAGGATGCAGGCATTCACCGGCTGGTAGCGCAGCTTGCCGGACGGACCGACGTCGGCGAGCACCACGGTGCATGCGCCGCAATCGCCTTCGGCGCAGCCCTCCTTGGTGCCGGTGAGGCCGCGCGTCTCGCGAAGCCACGTGAGAAGCGTGCGCGAGGGCTTCTCTTGCGCAAGCGAAACCCGCTCGCCGTTCAGCAGAAAGTCGAGCGCGACCTTCATCGGTGGATCGCGCGCCAAACCCGCTCGGGCGTGAGCGGCATGTCGAGATGCTCGACGCCGTACTCGGCCAGCGCGTCGACCACCGCGTTCGCCACCGCCGCGAGCGCCGGGGTGGTGCCGCCTTCGCCGCCGCCTCGCATTCCCAGCGGATGGCTCGCCGAAGGAACCTCGCTGATCTCGGTGTCGAACATCGGGAGCTGGTCGGCGCGCGGCATCGCATAGTCCATGAAGCTCGCCGAGAGGAGCTGCCCGCTCTCGCGGTCGTAGCGGCAGGCTTCCCAGAGCGCCTGGCCGACGCCCGCAGCGATGCCGCCGTGGGTCTGGCCGTGCAGGATGAGCGGATTCACCGCCCGCCCGCAGTCGTCCACCGTGGAGTGGCGCACGACCTCCACCACGCCGGTCTCCGGATCGACTTCGACCTCGCACACCGCGCAGCCGAACGGATAGGACGGCAGCGGCGTCGATTCGTCGTAATCCGCCACCAGCGCTCCAAGATCGAACAGGCCGATCGACCGGTCGGTGCCTTTGACGTGGAATCCGCCGTTCTCAAACTCCAAATCTCTTGGTGAAACTTCGAGACGCTCGGCGGCTCGCTGCCTGCCCTGCTCGACGATCCGGTCGCAGGCGTGCGCCATGACGACCGCGCCCATGCGCATCGAGCGCCCGGAATGCGAGCCGCCGCCGACCGGGGTGGCGTCGGTGTCGCCGGTCAGGAGCGTAACGCGCTCGTGATCGACTGCGAGCCACTCGGCGACGAGCTGCGCGAAGCTCGTCTCGTGGCCCTGCCCGGCCGAAAGCGTGCCGAGCACCACCTCGATGCGCCCCACGGGCAGCACGCGGATCTCGGCGCGCTCGCGCGGCGCGCCGGTATTGAGCTCGATGTAGTGGCCGAGGCCGATGCCCCGGCGGCGCCCGCGCGCGCGCGCTTCGGCGCGCCTTCCTTCGAAGCCTGCCCAGTCGGCGAGCTCGAGCACGCGCTTCTGTGCGCCCGCGTAGTCGCCGCTGTCGTAGACCAGGCCGGCGGGGTTTCGATAGGGGTACCGGCCCACCAGGTTGCGGCTGCGCAGGGCGACGCGGTCGAACCCGTGCCGGCGGGCGGCGACGTCGATCAGCCGCTCGATCACGAACATGATTTCCGGGCGCCCGGCGGCTCGGTACGGCGTGGTCGGCGCCATCGTGCTCAGGATTGCGCGGCCGCGGACAGCCGCCGCCGGCACGTGGTAGACGCTGGTCGACACTGCCATTCCCTTGGTGAGCGGAATGAACGACACCGCGTGCGCGCCGACGTTGCTCACGTAGTCGCAGCGCAGAGCGAGAAAGGCGCCGTCGGCGTCAAGGGCGAGCTCGGCGCGCGCAACCAGGTCGCGCGCGTGCTCGTCGCTGAGGAAGGCCTCGGTGCGCTCGCAGGTCCACTTGACCGGCCGGCCCAGCCGGCGCGCCGCCCAGGCGACGAGCGCGAACTCCGGGTAGAGGTTGTTGCGCGTGCCGTAGTTGCCGCCGAGCTCGCGCGTGACCACGCGCACGTCGCTCTCCGGCACGCCGAGCGCGCCCGCAATCTCGGTGCGGGCGCGGTGAGGCCCTGCGCAGGAGGCGTAGACGGCATAGCGCTTGGTTTTCCCGTCGTAGCTGCCGAGCGCCGCGCGCGGCTCCATCGGCACGCCGGTGACGCGGTTGATGGTGGTTTGCAGGGAGACCACATGGCGGGCGCGCTTCATCGCCGCATCCGTTTCGGCCGGCGCGCCGATCGTGGTGTCTGCGCACACGTTCGGCGCATCCCACACTCTTTCGGCGTCGCCCGATGGGACGGGCGCAATGACCGCCGCAAGCGGCTCGTAGTCCACGGCGACGCGCTCGGCGGCGTCCTTTGCCGCCATCGCGGTCTCGGCAACGACCACGGCGAGCGCCTGTCCGACGAAGCGCGCCTTGTCGGCAGGCAGCAGGGGATACGGCGCGAGGAAGCTCGCCTCGAGCCGAACCTCGTGCGGATTGGGGGTCGCCGGGCGAAACGGAATCGGCTTCAGGCCATCGCGCGCGACGTCCTCCCCGGTGAGCACCGCGAGCACGCCCGGCATCGCAGCCGCGTGGCTGGCGTCGATGCTCCGGATGCGCGCGTGGGCGTGCGCCGAGCGCACCACGCTGGCGTACGCCTGTCCCGGCAGATTGAAATCGTCGGTGTAGCAGCCCGCGCCCTGCAGCAGGCGGGCGTCCTCCTTGCGCGTCACCGGCTTGCCGATTCCCTCGGGCGCGCGCCGTGTTCTCGATTGGAGGAAGGACATCAGGTCCGTAGTATTTCATGCAAGGGCTTTCCCTGACTTAGAATCGGGCATGGCGCGCGTCCCCTATGAGGACGAGATCATCATCTCCTGGGTGGAGCTGCACCGCGACGCGCGTTTCCTTTCCGAGCAGCTGCACAAGCGCGGCCCCTGGAACGGCATCATCGCCGTCACGCGCGGCGGCCTGGTGCCGGCCGCCCTGGTGGCGAGGGAGCTCGACATCCGCCTCGTCGACACCATTTGCGTCACGAGCTACGACAGCGGCACCCCGGGGGCCGCCGCCCAGGTCCAGGGCGGCGTGCGCGTCCTGAAAAGCGTCGGCGGCGACGGCGAGGGCTACCTGCTGATCGACGACCTCGTCGATACGGGACGCACCGCGCAGGCCGTGCGCCAGCTTCTGCCGAAGGCGTATTTCGCCACGCTCTACGCCAAGCCCGCGGGCCGGTCGATCGTCGACACGTTCGTCAAGGAGTTCAAGCAGACGAAGTGGATCCACTTCCCCTGGGACATCGAGTACAGCTTCGCCACGCCGATCAAGGACGGCGGGCGCGCCATTGCGGGGCCATAGCGCATGCTGCTCGTCATCGGCAACAAGAACTACTCCTCCTGGTCGCTGCGGCCATGGATCGCCATGAAGGTGTTCGGCTTCGACTTCGACGAAAAGAGGATTCCGCTCGGCGAGCCGGGCACCAAGAACGCCATCCTCGGCCATTCGCCGGCGGGAAAGGTGCCGATCCTGGTCGACGGCAAGACCACGGTATGGGATTCGCTGGCCATCCTCGAGTACCTCGCGGAGCGAAACCGCAAGCTCTGGCCCGCGGATATTGCCGAGCGCGCCCGGGCGCGCTCGCTCGCGGCCGAGATGCACTCCGGGTTCCCGAGCCTGCGCAGCCACATGAGCATGAACGTGCGCAAGCGCTACGCGGGCAAGGGCCGCAACCCCGAAGTGCTCGCCGAGGTCGAGCGCATCAAGGCGATGTGGAACGAGGCGCAGAAGCCGTTCCTCTTCGGCGCCTTTACCGCGGTCGACGCGATGTACGCGCCGGTCGTGCTGCGCTTCCGCACCTACGAGGTGGAGCTGCCGCGCGCGGCGCGCAGCTACTCCGACGCCATGCTCGAGCTGCCGGCGATGCAGGAGTGGATCGCCGCCGCCGAGCGCGAGACCGAGTCGATCCCGCAGTTCGACATGTACGAGTGAAAGCCTACGTAGTCGGCGGCGCGGTGCGCGACGAGCTGCTCGGGCTGCCGCTGAAGGACAGGGACTACGTGGTGGTCGGCGCGACGCCCGAAGAAATGGTGCGCCAGGGCTTCAAGCCGGTCGGCAAGGATTTCCCGGTCTTCCTGCACCCGCAGACGAAGGAGGAATACGCGCTCGCGCGCACCGAGCGCAAGAGCGGCCGCGGCTACAAGGGATTCACCGTGCACGCGGCGCCCGACGTCACGCTGGAAGACGACCTGCGCCGGCGCGACCTCACTATCAACGCGATGGCCAAGGAGCCCGCAACCGGGGCGTTGATCGATCCTTTCCACGGCAAGGACGACCTGAAAAAGGGCATCCTCAGGCATGTCAGCGCAGCCTTCGCCGAAGATCCGGTGCGCATCCTGCGCGTGGCGCGCTTCGCCGCGCGTTTCGGCTTCCGCGTGGCCGACGAGACGACGGCGCTGATGCGGCAGATGGTGAGCTCGGGCGAGGCCGACTACCTTGTTCCCGAGCGCGTGTGGCAGGAATTCGCGCGCGGCCTCGCCGAGCCGCATCCGGAGAAGATGTTCGAGGTGCTCGAGGCCTGCGGCCTTGCCGACAAGCTTCTCGACCGCGTCAAGCCGGTCCCTGAAATCCTCCTCGCGGCCGCGAAATCCAGCAACAGCGTCGCCGTGCGCTTCGCGGTCATCGCCTGGCCGCACCAGGAAGCCGAGGTCGAGGCGGTGTGCGCCCGCCTGAAGGCGCCGAACGAAGTGCGCGAGCTGGCGCTCCTCGCCTGCCGCAACCGCGTAGCGTTGCGCGCCGCTCCAGAGGCCACCGCGGCGGCGCTGCTCGAGCTCTTGAGGCGCAGCGACGCTTTCCGGCGGCCCGAGCGCTTCGGCGAGCTGCTCGAGGTCGCCCGGCTGGCCGGTCCAAACATGGACACGCAACGGGTAGGACGAGCGTTTGTCGCGGCGGCGGCCGTGGACGCGGGCGCCATCGCGGCGCAGGCCTCTTCACCCGCGGAGATCGCCCGCCTCGTGGACGAGGCGCGCGTGCGCGCCATCGAGCGCGCATGATCGTCGCATCGCTGGGGCGCAATCTGCTCGCCGGGGCCCGGCTTGCATTTTTCCTGCCGCTGCGCGCGTTCGACTTTCGGGTGTCCGCGGTCGACTACGCCGCGCTCGTGGCTTTCAACTTCGCGCTCTGGATCCTGGCGGCCGGGCTGCGCGCCGGTTTCGCCGGCGAAATCGACTATACGGCGCTTCTCGTCTACCTCGCCACGGTGCCGCTGGTGCTCGCGGCGGCGCTTCTGGTCGCGCTCCTGTACGGCGAGCAACAGCGCCTGCTCGCAGTGGCCATCGCGCTCACGGCCTCGGACCCGGTGTTCGAGCTTGCCGGGCTCGCGTTGCCCTACCTCGGCGCGCCCCTGGGCGGTCTCGGCGCGGCCGCGTACTTCCTCCTGCTCGGCTGGCTCTTCGCGGTGGCGGTGCGCGCGGTCGCTGTCAGCGCGGGGACGCGGCGCCCGCAGTTCTACCAGGGCGCGGCGGTGGTCTGCGCGATGATGGCGATCGCGCTCTTCCTCTATCCGCAGACCGAGGTGTGGCAGCCGCCGGAGAGCGACGAGGAGGCCGCGCCGCTCGCCGACGAGCGCCTGTTTCACCTGCAGGGCGAGCTCATCGAGCGCTCGCTCGCCGCGATCGAGCCCGGCCGCGCAGGCGTGCGCGAGCAGTACTTCGTCGGCTTCGCGCCCGACGCCAGCGAGGAGGTGTTCGTGCGCGAGCTGCGCTACGTGAGGCGCCTGTTCGACGAGCGCTTCGGCACCGCCGGGCGCTCGATCGCCCTCGCGAGCAGCAACGACGCGCTGGAGGAGATGCCGATCGCGAGCGTGACCAACCTTGGCCGCGCGCTCGAGCGCGTCGGGCGCGCGATGAACGCCGACGAGGACGTGCTGGTGCTCTACATCACCGCTCACGGCGACCGCGAGCACCGGCTCTCCGCCTCGCAGCCGCCGCTCGAGCTCGCCTCGCTCACGCCGACGGCGCTTGCCCGGATGCTGCACGACTCGGGCATCAAGTGGCGCGTGGTGGTGGTGTCCGCGTGCTACTCCGGCGGGTTCGTCGAGCCCCTGCGCGACGACAACACCATCGTCATCGCCGCGTCGGCGGCCGACCGCACTTCGTTCGGTTGCGAGGCAGGTCGCGATTTCACCTACTTCGGCGAGGCGTTCTTCCGCGACGCGCTGGCGAAAACCGCCTCGTTTCCCGAGGCCTTCGAGATCGCGCGCAGGCTCGTGACCGAGCGCGAAGCGGCCGAGCACCTGCCCGCGTCTTTGCCGCAGATCGCGGTCGGGCGCTCGATCGGCGAGCTGCTGCGGCCGCGCTAGAGCAGCCGGGTCAGCGCCCAGACGATGAGGGTAAGTACGACCGTACTCGCGAGCGGCACGTAGTAGACGCGCCCGCGCACCGGAATGCGGAAATCGCCCGGCAGCCTCATCCGCTGACCGACTACCGATAGAATCACGAGCCCAATCAAAACCGTCAAAAGCCATTTCAACATGATCGAACTCTATACGTGGAGCACGCCCAACGGCCGCAAGGTGTCCATCATGCTCGAGGAGTGCGCCCTGCCGTACAACGTCCACATGATCAACATCGGCACCAACCGCGAGCAGTTCACCCCCGAATACCTGAAGATCAACCCGAACGGCAAGATCCCGTCGATCGTGGACCCCGACGGGCCGGAGGGCAAGCCCATTTCGATGATGGAGTCGGGCGCGATCCTCATTTACCTGGCGGACAAGACGGGGCGATTCTTTCCTCAGAAAAACAGGTACGAGATCCTGCAGTGGCTCATGTTCCAGATGGGCAGCGTGGGGCCGATGTTCGGCCAGGCGCACCACTTCATGCGCGCGAAGAAGGACGAGGTTCCGTACGGCAGCGAGCGCTACGGCAACGAGGCGAAGCGGCTCTACGGCGTGATGGACCGACGCCTCCAGGCGAACGAGCACCTGTCAGGCAGGGAATACACCATCGCCGACATCGCCACGTACCCCTGGGTGGCGCGCCACGAATGGCACCGGGTCGACCTCGCCCAGTTCCCGAGCGTCAAGCGCTGGTACGACGCGATCGGCGCGCGCCCCGCGGTGGCGAAGGGCATGGCGGTCCCGCAGGTCTGAGCCGCGCCCGGCGTCAGTGCCGGGCGTACTTGCGAAGGAAGGCGTTGATCTCCTCGATCCGCAGCTGCGGCTCGCCCGGAACCGGTTGCGAGCCCACCACGCGGTTCATCCACTCCATGTTTTCCTGCATGCGCGCGACCACCGTGGGCCATTCGTAGGCAGTGTGGCGCTTGGGATCCGGCAGCACGTGGCACTGGCTGCACGCCAGCCGGAAGGCCTCGCCGGAAGGCTGGTTGACTTCGGGGTAGGCGCGCACGTCGAGGGGCGTCTGCGAGTATTTCTGGAGATAGGCGACGATCGCGCGCGTCTCGTCCTCGCGCGGCGCCTTCACCCCCGCCATCATCTCGGACATCAGCGTGCCCATGTTGCCGCGCCCCTCCATGCGCACCACCATGCGGTCGACGATCGCCGGCCACTTCGCGGCGTGGTGCATCGCCGGGTTGGCAAGGTTGTGGCACTGGACGCAGTAGCGCAGCGTCAGGCGTGCGCCCTGCGAGCCCGCCTCGGGCAGCTCGGCCGCGCCGTAGGTCGGCGGCAGGATGCGCTCGAGCATCGGCCCGTGGGGGCTCGACTCCCAGCGCTTCTTCGCCTCGTCGGCTTCGTCGGCGAGGACCATGCCGTGGAAGAAAAGCGCGGATAGAAGAAACCAGCGCATTCGGAAAGTTTATCTAAAGCCCATGCGAACGGTCACCGCGCGAGAATCCACGCAGCGGCAGTTTCACGCCGCGGCCCACGGCGAGCACCTTGAAGAGCTCGCCCATCTCGGCGGGCGAAAGAAGCTTCTGCGCCTCGGCGGCGAGCGGCGCGTAGTGCAGCGCGTTCTCGACGTTCGCCTCGCCGAGCACCTCGGTGATGCCGCAGTTCACGAGGAATTGCGCCTGCGTGGCATAGCCCAGCACTTCGAGGCCGGCGTCCGCCGCGGCCGCGGCGAGCGCGGTGAAATCGACATGCGCGGTGATGTCCTCCTCGCCCGGGTGCGCGAAGACGTCGCCGTGCGCGCGATGGCGGTGGTGGCACATGAGCGTGCCGGTCGCGCGCTGCGGGTGGTAGTACTCGCGGCGGGGAAAGCCGTAGTCGAATATGAAGACGACGCCCTCTTCCAGGCGCGCGGCGATCTCGCGCATCCACGCCCGGGCAACGAGGCCGATCTCGCTTTCATAAGGGGCCGGCACTTGAATTTTTGCCGCCTCCGCGAGCAACTCGCCGGTCGCAGGTTTTTCCTTCCACATGAGCTTTTCATCTGAATAAGCAACGCCGCGCTCCATGATTCCCTCCTCGCGCCAGGCGACCGCATGCACCGGCATGGCATCGATGACCTCGTTGGCGATCACGACGCCGCGGATGCGCTCCGGTAGCGCAGGGAGCCACTGCGCCCGGGTACCGAGGCGGGCTTGCTGGCGCGCCTGAAGCTGGGGGCTGATCTCGACGATGCGATAGTCGAATGCGTGTTGAGAGAGGAGCGTGGCGGCGAGGGCGCCGCTGCCCGCGCCGAATTCGAGGACCGGGTAACGGAGCTCTTCGAGCTGGCGGGCGAGCGTGCGGCCGAAGAGCGAGCCAAGCTCCGGTGCGGTCACGAAGTCGCCGCCGCGGCCGAACTTCTGCGCTCCGCCCGCGTAGTAGCCCACGCCTGGCTCGTAGAGCGCGAGCTCCATGTAACGCGCGAACGATATCCAGCCCTGGCTGGCGGCGAGCGCTTCTCGCAGGCGGGGGAGCACGCGGCGAATTTACCCTAGAATTCAAGGCACTCATGAATGAGTCGCTCTCCGGCAGGGTCGCCCTCGTCACCGGCGGCGCGCGGCGTGTCGGCGCGGCGATCGCGCGCCGGCTGCACGCCGCGGGTGCGAGCGTCTTGCTCCACTACCGCGATTCGGAAGGCGAGGCGGCAAAGCTCGAAGCCGAGCTCAACGCGGCGCGCGCGAAGAGCGCAGCGCGGGTGAAGGCGGAGCTGCTTGCGCCGATCGCGCCGCGCGCGCTCGTCTCGGCCGCGCTGCAGAGCTTCGGCCGGCTCGATCTGGTGGTGAACAACGCCTCGAGCTTCTTTCCGGTCGATCTCGGCGCGATCGAGTCCACGCACTGGGAGGAGCTGGTCGGCTCCAACCTGCGCGCACCGCTCTTCATCTGCCAGGAAGCGGCCCTGGAGCTCGCCAAGCGCGAAGGTGCGATCGTCAACATCGTCGACATCCATGCCGAGCGCCCGCTCAAGGGCTACCCCCTCTACAGCATCGCCAAAGCCGGGCTGGCCGCGCTCACGAGGTCGCTGGCGATCGAGCTGGCGCCACGGGTGCGCGTGAACGGCGTGGCGCCGGGCGCTATCGCCTGGCCCGAGGACGGCCAGTTCGACCCCGCCGAGCGCAGCCGCATCCTCGCCACCACGCCGCTCGCGCGCATGGGCTCGCCGCAGGACATCGCGCAGGCAGTGCATTTCCTCGCCTGCGCCCCTTACATCACCGGGCAGATCCTCGCCGTCGACGGCGGGCGCTCGGTCTACATCTGAGGGAAAGGCGCATGGCGTGGATCTGGCTCACCCTCGCGGGCCTTCTCGAAGTGGTCTGGGCGATCGGGCTCAAGTACACCGACGGCTTTTCGCGCCTGTGGCCGTCGGTGATCACCGGCGCGGCCATGGTCGCGAGCGTCTACTTCCTGGCCCTTGCGGTGCGTACCATCCCGATCGGCACCGGCTACGCCGTCTGGACCGGCATCGGCGCAGTGGGCGTGGCGATTCTCGGCATCGTCCTTTTTAATGAGCCGAGGGACGCGCTGCGAATCGCCGCGATCCTCTTGATTGTCGCCGGCATCGCAGGACTGAAGCTCGTTTCGCCATAATCGGCCTACTTCGGCGTCACGAAGCCGATTGGTTTGCGGCTTGACACCGAAGGAGACATCAATCTTCGCAGTGCTTCGAAGATCTCTTTGAACTGGGCCCGAGCCTCGTTCGACAAAGCATCATGGTTTACCGCGAGCGCTTCGGTTTTTCTCTCCAGTGTCTCGAGCTTTACGGCGAGGTCTTTGTGGGCGGCCAACGTTCGGCGAAGGCTGACAAAGGCCCGCACGATGTAGATCGATACCTCAACTGCCCGCGTCGAACTCAGTACGCTTGCAGCCATCAAGGAGCCATGCTCGGTAAAGGCATGAGGCAGGTACCGTCGACCGCCTCGGCTGACGACAGGTTTTGAGGTCGCAGATTGCGACCTCAAACGGCCAAGCTCTTGATCCGTCAACTGAATGGGACACACCTTCTGAACGCAATCGGTTCTGCAGGGATGACAAGCTAAACTCAATCTCGTGAACATCAGACCCATTCTGAAGCGCCAGCTCATCCCGGTACGCGATCCGCGCAAGGACGCCTACGAAGAGGCGAAGCTCGCCAAGCGCATCCGCCGACAGGTCGGCGAGGCGATCAGCGACTTCGCGATGATCGCCGAGGGCGACCGGGTGATGGTGTGCCTGTCCGGCGGCAAGGACTCGCACGGCCTGCTCGACGCGCTGCTTTCGCTGCAGGAAAAGGCGCCGGTGCGCTTCGAGCTCGTGGCGGTGAACCTCGACCAGAAGCAGCCGGGTTTCCCGGCGCACGTGCTGCCGGAGTATCTGGCCGGGCGCGGCGTGCCCTTCCGCATCGTCGAACAGGACACGTACTCGGTGGTGAAGCGCGTCATCCCCGAGGGCAAGACCATGTGCTCGCTCTGCTCGCGGCTCAGGCGCGGCGCGCTCTACCGGGTCGCGGGCGAGATCGGAGCGACCAAGATCGCGCTCGGGCACCACCGCGACGACGTGCTCGCGACGTTCTTCCTCAATCTTTTCCACGGCGGGCAGCTAAAGGCGATGCCGGCGAAGCTCGCCTCCGACGACGGCAAGCACGTGGTGATCCGGCCGCTCGTCTACGTCGCGGAGGCGGATCTCGCGGCGTACGCGCAGGCACGGCGCTTTCCGATCATTCCGTGCACGCTGTGCGGCTCGCAGGAAAACCTGGAGCGCAAGCGCATCGGCGAGATGCTGCGCGACTGGGAAAGGAACCATCCCGGCCGAATCGAGTCGATCATGCGCGCGATGACCGAAGTGCGGCCGTCGCACCTTCTCGACCGCAAATTGTTTGATTTCGCCTCTCTCGGGTGAATATGAAGAAGCCTACGGTGCTCGACCTGAAGCGCAACAAGGGCGGTCGCCTCGCCATGCTGACCGCCTACGACTTTCCTACCGCACAGCTCGTGGCCGAGGCTGGCGTCGACCTCATCCTTGTCGGCGACTCCCTTGGCATGGTGGTGCTCGGCTACGACTCTACGCTTCCGGTCACGGTGGCCGACATGGTGCACCACACGCGTGCCGTGCGTCGCGGCGCGCCCGAGGCGTTCGTCATCGCGGACCTGCCGTTCCTCTCCTACAGCACGCCGGCGCAGGCGCTCGACAGCGCGGCGCGGCTCATGAAGGAGGCGCTCGCCGATTCGGTGAAGCTCGAAGGCGGCGAAGAAGTGGTGCCCATCGTGGAGGCCCTGGTGCGCGCCGGAGTGCCGGTGATGGGCCACGTCGGCCTCACGCCGCAGACCGCCTCCGCTCTCGGCGGCTACAAGCTGCAGGGCAAGGACGAGGCTGCCGCCAAGCGCATCATGGACGGGGCGGTGGCGCTCGAGCGGGCAGGCTGCTGGAGCGTGGTGCTCGAGCTCGTCCCGGCCCCGCTCGCGAAGCTCGTCACCGGGCGCATCGGCATCCCCACGATCGGGATCGGCGCCGGCGCGGATTGCGACGGACAGGTGTTGGTGTTCCACGACGTGGTCGGCATGTTCTCGGGGTTCACGCCGACATTCGTCAAGCGCTACACCGAGGCGGGCGCGGCGATCAAGGACGCGGTCGCCCGCTATGCCGCGGAAGTGCGCGAAGGCAGCTTCCCGGGCGAGGGCAAGAGCTTCGGCATGAAGGACGAGGTGCTGAAGCGCCTTTACGGGACGTAGTGAGCTCCCGGGAGCGCCGCAGGCGCTTTCCCGTCGCCGTCATCGGCCCGGGGGCGCTGGGCTCGCTCTTCGCCGCGCGGCTCTCGAAGGTCGTCCCGGTCGCGGTCATCGGCCGCGCGTTCGAGGCCCTGCCCGAGGCCGATTGGGTCATCGTGCTCGTCAAGGCCTACGACACGGCGGGCGCAGTGCGCACCGCGCGGCGCATGAATCCTCGCGGGATCGTGTCGCTGCAGAACGGGCTCATCGAATCCGTGCCGCAGGGCGTGACGACCGCGGCCGCCTGGCGGCAGGGCAAGCGCATCGTCCCCGTGACCACCGGATCGACCCTGCTGCCGCCAGGGTTTGATCTCCTGGGAAAGTACCTGCGGAAAGCCGGGATGGAGGCGCGCGTGGCGCGCGACGTCCATCAGGCGCGCCTGCGCAAGCTGCTGGCCAATGTCTGCCTCAATCCGGTCACCGCCCTTTTTCGTGTGCGGAACGGCGCGCTGCGCGAGCCGCCGTACGCGATCCTGGCCGAAGCGCTGGCGTCGGAAGCGGCGCCGGTGCTGAGGGCCGAAGGCCTCGCCATCACGGCCGGGCAGGCGATCGCCCGGGTGATGGACGTGGCGCGGACCACGGCGCGCAACCGCTCCAGCATGCTGCAGGACGTGCTCGCTGGCCGGCGCACCGAGAACGATCACCTGACCGGAGCGCTGTTGCGCATGGCGCGCAGGCACCGGCTCGCGGTTCCAACCCATGCGGCGCTTCACCGGTTAATTCGTGTCATGGAGGCAGCGCCAAAACGGCCTGGTCAACGTAGGATACGAAGCCTGCGTTGATCCGGTGGGACGCTTGAGAGCCAATTTCAAACGAACGATGCGCCGCGGCTTCCGCTACGCCTTCTATTCGCTCATGGCGTTGCTGTTCGCGGCGGCCGGAGCCACGGTGATCGCGCAGGACTGGAGAAATGCGAGCCGGGAGCCGGTGGGCCTCGCCCCCGACCCGGCGCTCGTCAGGGAGGCCGTGGTCCAGGTCTACGGCGCGCGCGCCGTAGGCGCCAAGGGAATCTTCGGCGTGCACACCTGGTTCGCCGTCAAGCCCACCAACGCGAAAAGCTGGACCGTCTACGAGGTCATCGGCTGGCGTCTGCGCTGGGCGGAGTCCGTGGTGGTCGTGCGCACCCGCGAGCCCGACGGGCGCTGGTTCGGCTCGCAGCCCGAGCTCTACGCCGAGAAGCGCGGCGAAGGGGTGGACGAGCTCATCAAGCGCATCGACAAGGCGGCGCGCGAGTATCCCTACGCGAACGAATACACCGTCTGGCCGGGACCCAACTCGAACACCTTCACGGCATGGATCGCGCGCGCCGTGCCCGAGCTTGGCGTAGACCTTCCGGCGACGGCCATCGGCAAGGACTACCTCGGGCGCTCGGTGTTCGGTCCGGCGCCGAGCGGCCGCGGCTTCCAGCTTTCCCTCGGAGGTCTTCTTGGCATCGCCGCGAGCGGGGTCGAAGGCCTCGAGCTCAACATCCTGGGCCTCAACATCGGCCTCGGCCCGAGCGGGCTGAAGCTGCCGCTGATCGGCCGCATCGGCCCGACGCTCGTTCCGGCGGTCCAGCCTGCGGCGCAACCCGCTCCCGCGGCGCAAGCCGCCCCTGGGGCGAGCGCCGACTAGCTCGTCTTCACGTAGCTGATTTCCAGGCAGACGTTGACGAGCGCCTGGCGCTTCTCCTCGCGGACCACCTTCATGGCGCGTTCGAGCGCCGGCATGAGCTCCTTCGGCTCGGTGACGCGCTCGCCGTGCCCGCCGCTCGCCTTGACGACGTGCTCGAAGCGCGGCGAGGGCTCGAGCGTGGCGAAGGGCGGCCGTTCTCTCTCCGCGGCGTAGCCCTTCGGGTAGGTCGACAGCGTCGAGCGGTGCACCGCCGCCCAGCGGGCGTTGTTCGCGATGATGAAGAGGATCGGCAGCTTCATCGCCTCCGACACGTAGTGCGCCGCGGTGGGATTGCCGAACATGTAGGCCCCGTCGCCGACCGCGCAGATCACGCTCTTGTCGGGCGAAGCGAGCTTCGCGCCGAGCGCCGCGCCCATGCCCCAGCCCAGGCCACCCGCGGAAGAGTTGCCGAAGTAGCGGCCCGGCTCGCGGATCGCCATTTCCTCGAGCACGGTCGGATACTCGTTGACCAGGATCGTGTTGTTGTCGAGCAGGCGGTTCACGCACGCTGAAAGCCACTTCCCCGTGATGGTGGAGGGAATGGGGTCGAAGCCGGCGCGCCCTTTCCGTCTTATTTCTTCAGATTGCTTGGTTACGCTCTGGCGCCGCTCTTCGATCATCCGCGGGGATACCGCGTGCTTCTGCGCGCTGCGCCACAGCGCCTGCAGCGTCGCCGCGACGCCGCCGGTGAGCGCGAGGTCGGTGCGGAAGCCGCGCAGCGGATAGCGCGCAAAGAGGGGGTCGGGGCCGATGTGAATGACTTTCGCTTCGGGCTTGGGATTGCCCTCGCGCGGGATCCAGGGCACGTCGCAGTCCACCACCAGCACGACGTCGGCCTCCTTGAGCAGCGGGTGCGGATCCCAGCCGCATTGCATCGGGTGCTCGGTGGAGAGCGCGAGATAGCGTGGGCGATAGTGGATCACCGGCACGGCGAGCGCCTGCGCCAGCTGCTCGATCGCTCGCGAGCTCTCGAGCGTGCGGCCGCCGTTCGCCGTGATGAGGAGGGGTTTTTGCGCGCTGCCCAGCAGCTTCGCGGCCTCCTCGAGCGCGTCGGCGTCCGCGGCCGGGGCCGATGCCGCCTGGATCGTCGTGTCCTTGGAAAACCGCTGGCTGAAGCCCTGCGCCAGCACCTCGCGCGGCAGCGTGACGTACACCGGGCCTTGCGGCTCGCTCTTGCAGATGGCGAGCGCGCGGTCGAGCACCGTCTCGACCTGCTCCGGATGGCGCAGCTCGTAGTCCCATTTGACGAACTCGCGCAACATGCCGCCCTGGTCGAAGTGCTCCTGCGCCCAGTGGATGTAGTTGTTACGCGCCGCCGGCACCGCGCCGGACTCGGTGAGCGGCGTGCGTCCCGCGGTGAGGAGGATGGGGATGTTCGTGCGCGAGGCGTTGATGAGGCCGTTGATCGTGTTCGCGGTGCCCACGCCGACGTGCACCATCATCGCCTGCGG
Source organism: Burkholderiales bacterium (assembly GCA_036406675.1). Lineage (GTDB taxonomy): Bacteria > Pseudomonadota > Gammaproteobacteria > Burkholderiales > SG8-39 > SCGC-AG-212-J23. Next base: position 16,708 of record DASXAO010000133.1, on the reverse strand, counting down.
CCTTCCGGTCACCATGGCGTAGCCGTGCGCCATCGCTATGCCCATGTTCTCGTGCGGCACGATCACGATTTCAGGCAGGCGCCAGCCGAGCTTCTCGCCCTTGGCGAACGCCTCGACCACGGGGGCGAAATCGGTGCCGCCGTTCGCGAAGAGATAGTCCACGCCGCGCATGGCGAGCAGGCCCATCCACGCGTCGGCGGCGGTTTCGGGGGTGAAGGTGGTGACCGGGGATTCGGGTTTCATGCGCCTAGTCTAAGTTCTCCCTCTGCGGGCATGAGATTGGCTTGCGCTTCGGCTTTGGAAACCCCTTGGTCCGGAAGGCAGGGTTGTCAAATTGAGTTTGACAGCCTAGAATTCCGGCCATGAACTGCGCGGAGCGTTTGGTCGAGATGTTCGGCAGCCAGGCCGACGTGGCACGCGCCTTCCAGCTCGACCGCGCGGTGGTGCACAACTGGGTGAAGATCGGCTACGTGCCGGCCCGCTGGGCGGGGGAGGTCGAGCGCGTCACCCAGGGCCGCATCAATGCCCTCGAAGTCATCAACGAAGCGAGCGCGAAGAACCCGGTGCGGGTGAAGTCCCGCCCCGGCGACGCGCCGTTCGGCATCCTTTCGGAAAGCGATCCCATGAGCCAATACGCCCCCTCCAAGCGAATCCACTCCTTCCACCCCCCGCAGCGCACCCTGATGGGGCCCGGGCCCACCGAGATCCACCCGCGCGTGCTCACCACCATGAGCCAGCCGGCGATCGGCTACCTCGATCCCGTCTTCGTCGAGATGATGGAGGAGCTGAAGTCGCTCCTGCGCTACGTCTACCAGACGAAAAACAACCTGACCTTCCCACTGTCCGGGCCGGGCTCGGTGGGCATGGAGTACTGCTTCGTCAACATGGTGGCCCCGGGCGACAAGGTGATCGTGTGCCAGAACGGCGTGTTCGGCGGGCGCATGCTCGAGAACGCGATCCGCTGCGGCGGCACGCCGATCCTCGTCGAGGACAAGTGGGGCGAGCCGGTCGACCCGAACAAGGTCGAGGACGCGCTGAAGAAGAACAAGGGCGTTTCGGTGGTCGCCTTCGTGCACGCCGAGACCTCGACCGGCTGCCAGTCCGACGCGAAAGCGCTCACCCAGATCGCGCACAAGCACGGCGCGATGGTGATCGTCGACGCGGTCACTTCGCTCGCGGGCACGCCGGTCAAGGTCGACGAGTGGGACATCGACGCCATCTACTCGGCGAGCCAGAAATGCCTGTCGTGCACTCCGGGTCTTTCTCCCGTGTCGTTCAACGACCGGGTGGTGGAGCACGTGAAGAAGAGGAAGGACAAGATCCACAGCTGGTTCATGGACATGAACCTGCTCTTCAACTACTGGAACGCCGGCACGCGCACCTACCACCACACCGCGCCGACGAACTCGCTCTTCGCGCTGCACGAGGCGTTGCTCCTCATCCGCGAGGAAGGGGTCGAGAACGCCTGGGCGCGCGCCATGCGCCATCACCTGGCGTTGAAGGCGGGGCTCGAAGCGATGGGCATGAAGTTCCTGGTCAAGGAGCAGTACCAGCTGCCGCAGATGAACGCGGTGCTGTGCCCGCAGGGCGTGAACGAGGCCGAAGTGCGCAAGACCCTGCTCAACGAGTTCGGCATCGAGATCGGCGCCGGACTCGGGCCGCTCGCCGGCAAGGTCTGGCGCATCGGCCTCATGGGCTATTCCTGCCGCCCCGACAACGTGATGCTGTGCCTTTCGGCGCTGGGCTCGGTGCTCTCCGACATGGGCATGCCGGTGCACGTGGGCGACGCCGAGGCGGCGGCGCACGGCGCGTACGCCCAGATGCACGTCAAGGACGCCCAGCGCAAGAAGCGGGCAGCCTAGGGATGGAGTACGCGATCGGGGCCGACACCGAATTCCTGCGCGTCTTGATGCAGGGGCGCGACAACGACGTCCCGCCGTCCGCGCTGTGCGCCCAGGTGTTCGCCGAGAGCGCGCGGCTCGAGCGCCCGCGCATACTGATCGAGCTGGATCAGAAGTTTCCGCTCTCGCTCGCGAGCCAGCAGCAGCTGATCGACGCGCTGCCGAAGATCGGCTTCACCGCCGAGCACAGCATCGCGCTGGTGCACCGCACGCCGACTGCGCAGATGGCGAACCAGTACATCGACATGCTCGCCGCGAGGCACAACCTCGCGGTACGCAACTTCGGCGACGTCGAGCAAGCCAAGGATTGGCTACGGACGCGCTAACGCGCCTCGACTAGAGACCGAGGCGGCGCCAGATCTCGACCGACAGCGCGGCCTGGTTCAGCGTGTAGAAGTGCAGGCCCGGGACACCGGCCTCGATGAGCTTGCGGCAAAGCTCGCTCACCACGTCGACGCCGAAGGCCCGGATCGACTTTGCATCGTCGCGATAGCCCTCGAGCTTGATGCGCATCCAGCGCGGGATCTCGGCGCCGCACGCGTCCGAGAAGCGCGCGAGCTGCGAGAAGTTCGCGATCGGCATGATCCCCGGAACGATGGGAACGGCGATGCCGGCGCGGCGCGCCTCGTCGACGAAGCGGAAGTACGCGTCCGGGTTGTAGAAATACTGCGTGATCGCCGAATCGGCGCCCGCGTCGACCTTGCGCTTGAAGTTGCGCACCTCGTCGGCGGCGTAGCGCGTCTGGGGATGGTATTCCGGGTAGCAGGCGACCTCGATGCGGAACCAGTCGCCGGTCCGCTCGCGGATGAACTGCACCAGCTCGCTCGCGTGGCGCAGCTCGCCCGCTGCGGCGAGACCGGATGGGAGGTCGCCGCGCAGCGCCACGAGGTGCCGGATGCCGTTCGAGCGGTAGCGCTCGAGCTGCTCGGCGAGGTCCTTGCGCGTCGAGGCGATGCAGGAGAGGTGCGGCGCCGCCTCGTGGCCGCCGGCGCGGATCTCGAGCACCGTCTCGAGCGTGCCTTCGCGGGTGGAGCCGCCGGCGCCGAAGGTGCAAGAGAAAAACCGGGGCTTGAGCGCCGCCAGCTCCTGCCAGGTCGCGCGCAGCTTCGCTTTTCCTTCCGGCGTCTTGGGCGGAAAGAACTCGAAGCTATTGTCCATCGATGTAGGGCTTGAGCGCCGCGTACACCGCGCGGTTGACCGGCGCGTCCAGGCCCGCCTCGCCGCTCATCCTCGCCACGGCGCCGCAGAGCCACGGCGCCTCGAGCCGGCCCCGGTTCTCGAGGTCGTGCGCGAGCGAAGCCTTCATCCCGGCGTGCAGGCCGTCGGCGAACTTCATGCGCGCCTCGACGAAGTCGTCGGCGAGGGCCACGCCGCGGGCGCGGCCCAGGCACCAGGTCTCGCGCATCGCCTGCTCGAACAGCCAGCGCAGGTCGGGATCGCTTCGCACCACGCCGAGCGGCGCGCGCGCCACCGCCGTGGCGCTCGAAACCGCCACCAGGAACACGAACTTCTCCCAGTTCGCTCTCACGATGTCGTCGGGGATCTCGGCGTTGATCTTCGCTTCCCGGCAAGCTGCCAGGAACGCCTCGGCCTTCTGCTTCTGTGAAGGCAGGACGGGCCCGAACTGCAGCCGCGACATGTCGCCGACGTGCTCGATCACGCCCGGCGACTTGACGCGCGTGGCGATGTAGGCCGAGCCGCCCAGCACGGCCTTTTCCGGAAATATTTTTCTGAGGCGCGCGATCGATTCGACGCCGTTCTGGAACGGGATGATCGCGGTCTCGGCGCCCACGATGGGGCGCAGCATTTCGGCCGCCGTCTCGGTGTCCCAGAGCTTGACCGCGAAGATCACCACGTCGGCGACCTCGGCCTCGCGCGGATCCTCGAGCACGCGGACCTTGAGCAGCGCGTCGCCGTGCGGGCTCTCGATCCTCAATCCGCTGGAACGAATGGCCTCGAGGTGCCTGCCGCGAGCAAAGAAAGTGACGTCGTGGCCAGCCTGCTGCAACCGGGCGCCGAAGTAGCCGCCAACGCCTCCTGCACCCATCGCCGCGATGCGCATAGAACTCCTGAACCAGATTCAGGGACGGACCACGTTTTTCGGGGGACAGACCTTGAGGTCTGTCCCCATTTTGGTGGGCTGTCCCTGTTTATCAGTAACGATAATGATCGCTCTTGTACGGCCCGGCTTTGGCTACCCCGATGTATTTCGCCTGCTCGTCGGTGAGCTCGGTGAGCATCGCGCCGAGCTTCGAGAGCTGCAGCCGCGCCACCTTCTCGTCGAGCTGCTTCGGCAGGATGTAGACGCCGACCGGGTACTTCGAGGTGTTGGTGAAGAGCTCGATCTGCGCGAGCACCTGGTTCGCGAACGACGAGCTCATCACGTACGAGGGATGCCCGGTGCCGCAGCCGAGGTTCACCAGGCGCCCTTCGGCCAGCATGATGATGCGCTTCCCGTCGGGGAAGATGACGTGGTCGACCTGCGGCTTGATGTTGTCCCACTTGTACCGGCGCAGCGCGGCGATGTCGATCTCGTTGTCGAAGTGGCCGATGTTGCACACGATCGCGTTGTTCTTCATGCGCTTCATGTGCTCGTGGGTGATGACCATGAAGTTGCCGGTCGCGGTGACGAAGATGTCGGCCTTGTCGGCGGCGTAGTCCATCGTCACGACCTTGTAGCCCTCCATCGCCGCCTGCAGCGCGCAGATCGGGTCGATCTCGGTGACCCACACCTGCGCCTGCAGCCCGCGCAGCGCCTGCGCCGAGCCCTTGCCGACCTCGCCGTAGCCGGCGACCAGCGCGACCTTGCCCGCGACCATGACGTCGGTCGCGCGCTTGATCCCGTCGACCAGCGACTCGCGGCAGCCGTAGATGTTGTCGAACTTCGACTTGGTCACCGAGTCGTTCACGTTGATGGCCGGGAACAAAAGCCGCTTTTCCTTCGCCATCTGGTAGAGGCGATGCACCCCGGTGGTGGTCTCTTCGGTCACCCCCAAGATGTCCTTGCCGACCTTCGAATACCACCCGGGCTGGGATTTCAGGCGCGCCTTGATGGCCTTGAAAAGCGAGACTTCTTCCTCGCTTTTCGGATCGTCGAGCAGGGAAGCGTTCTGCTCGGCCTTCTTGCCGAGGTGCACGAGCAGCGTGGCGTCGCCGCCGTCGTCCAGGATCATGTTGGGACCGCTCATGTTCCCGCTTAGGCCGAACTCGAAGATCTTGTGGGTGTATTCCCAGTATTCGTCGAGCGACTCGCCCTTGTAGGCGAACACCGGCGTGCCGCCCGCGGCGATGGCGGCGGCGGCGTGGTCCTGGGTGGAGAAGATGTTGCAGGACGCCCAGCGCACCTCCGCCCCCAGCGCCTTCAGGGTCTCGATCAGCACCGCGGTCTGGATCGTCATGTGGAGCGACCCGGCGACGCGCGCGCCCTTCAGCGGCTGGCGCGACGCGTATTCCTGCCGGATGGCCATCAGCGCCGGCATCTCCGACTCGGCGATCGCGATCTCCTTGCGGCCCCAGTCGGCGAGCGCCAGGTCGGCGACCTTGAAATCCGTGAACTTGGAATCGATTTTCATAGAGGCTCCTGAAAGCAAAAAGCGCCCGCACCGTTTCCGATGCGAGCGCCGTTGAAGTGGCCTGTTCGGCTTGCTGAGCCTGACCCCACCGTTGAAACCGCTCAGCGACTGCGGATTGGCAGGGACGCAACGCTCCTCAGCGGCGTGAATTCTACCCGGATATTGTTCCTGTTCAAAGGCCGGCCGAGGCTGCATGCTGGCGGGCCGTGGACAGCTCGTACGTAGCCAGCGTCGTTTTCCTGAAGATCCAGGACTTTGCCTCCCGCGCAGCGAGCGAGCAGGCGCGCCAGCGCGCGCAGCTCGAGGCCGTGATCGCGGTGACGACGGCGGACCTCGCGCCTGCGAGCCGCGTCGTGCTGGACGCCTCCGACGGCGCGGCGATCGTGGTGCTCGCGAACCCCGCGGGCGCGCTGCGGCTGGCCGAGCGCGCGCTCAAGGCGTCCGCCGCCGGCCTGCCGCTCTGCGCCGGGATCAACCACGGCGCGGTGCGCGTTCTCGGCAGCGGAATGGGCGAGGCGATGGTGGGCGACGGCATCGCCGTGGCCGCGAGCATCGCGCAGTTCGCGCCGGCTTCCGAGGTGCGCGCGACACGGGCGTTCCGCGACGCGCTCGCCGACGCCGCCCCCGGGCAGGAAGCGTCGCTGGTGCCGAAAGGCGCCTCCACCGACGCGAGCCTGCGCAGCCACGAGCTCTTCACCCGCGACCGTACCGAGCTGCAGCGCCGCGCACGCACCTACAGGGCGCTCAGCACCGCGGCCGCCGTCGTGCTCCTCGCGAGCGGCATCGGCTGGCGCGTCTCGCAGCAGGGCAAGGAAGCCTTCCTCGACGGCCTCGCGGCGAAGTATCGCGCCACCACCGCGCAGGGCGAGCGCTACGTGCGCGGGCTGGTCGACAAGGCGAAATTCCAGTGAGCAAGCAGAAGAAGATCGGCCGCTACAAGATCCTCGGCGAGCTCGGCCGCGGCGCGATGGGCGTGGTGTACCGGGCCGAGGATCCGGCGCTCGACCGCGTGGTGGCGCTGAAGACCATCCTGCTCTCCGACGACGTCGAGAACCGCAAGGACTACGAGAAGCGCTTCGCCCTCGAGGCGAGGGCCGCCGGCAAGCTCAACCACCCGAACATCGTCACCACCTTCGACTTCGGCGAGGAGGGCGACCTCGCCTTCCTGGCGATGGAGCTCCTCGAGGGCACGGACCTGCGCACGCGGCTGAAAGAAAAGGGCCTCGCCACCGACGAGGCGGTCGAGATCGCGGTGCAGGTCGCCGACGGCCTCGGGTTCGCGCACGAGCGCGGCGTCGTGCACCGGGACATCAAGCCCGGCAACATCATGCTGCTCGAGCGCGGCGGCGCGAAGATCATGGACTTCGGCATCGCCCGGATGCGCTCGGACGATTTCAAGACCAGCACGGGGATGATCCTGGGCACGCCGCGCTTCATGTCGCCCGAGCAGATCGCGGGCGTCGCGGTCGACCAGCGCTCCGACGTGTTCTCGCTCGGCGTGGTGCTCTACGAGATGCTCACCGGCCAGATGCTCTTCGCCGGCGCCGACTCCGCGCAGATCGCGCACCACGTCACCAACATCGAGCACGAGCCGCCGTCCCGGCGCAACAAGGAAGTGAGCTCGCTCCTCGACTTCGTGGTCGCGCGCGCGCTGAAGAAGGACCCCGCCGTGCGCTACCAGGACGCCTACGAGTTCGCGGCCGACCTGCGCACTTGCCTCGCCGAGCTGCGCGGCCGGCCGCTGACGGAAACCAAGCGCGACACGACCAAGACCGTGAAGCTCGCGCGCAAGATCGACAGCAAGCAGCCCGCGCCGGTGGCGGGCGCGATCGCGGCGAGCACGCGGCTTTCGCTCTCGCGCCAGTTCGATTCGCGCGCGGCGCTGAAGCGCCTCGCCTCGCCCGGGATGCTCGACCGCGCCTCGCTCGTGCGCCCGCCGCGGCACGTCGGCCTGCTGCGCCGGGTCTGCCGCGACGCCGGCCCGCGGCTGTTCTTCATCTCCTCGCTTCTCGCCGCCGCCGCGGGCGGCTACATCGCTTTCGGCTAGTCCTCGAACGTGATCAGGCCCATGCCCGTGGTCATGGGCGCGTAGTAATGGCGATGGACGCGGCTGCCGCGCGCCGCGCCGCGCATCGTCAGCCACATGATGAGCTCCACCGCCTCGGCGCCGGCCTCCTCCATGATCTTCTGATGCGCAATGCCGGCAAGCCCTTCGGGGTCGGACTCGAGCCGGTCGAGGAACCACTGGTCGAACGTTTCGTTGATGTGGCCGAAGCGCCGGCCCTGGAGCTGGTGCGACATGCCGCCGGTCCCCATCACCACGACCCTGAGGTCCTTCGGATAGGAGGAGACCGCTTCGCGTATGGCATGTCCGAGCTTGTAGCAGCGCCGCGCGGTCGGAAGCGGGTGCTGGATCACGTTCACCTGGAGCGGGATGGCGCGCACCGGCCAGCCGCTCGCTCCATCCCGACCTTGGCCATGGGGAAAGCACAGGTTCATCGGCACGAGGAAGCCGTGCTCGACGGCGATCTCCTGGCACAGCGTGAGGTCGAACTCGTGCTCGTAGACGAGCGCTTCGGAAAGGTGGATGGAGAGATCGAGGTCGCCCTTCACTTCGGGCAGCGGCCGGGTGCCGAAGCCTTCGTCGCCGATGGCATAGCGCTCTGACACGCCCAGAGCGAAGGTCGGGTACTTGTCGAAGCCGAAGTCCGCGGCGTGATCGTTGTAGACCACGATGGCGACGTCGGGCTTGAGGCTCGCGAGCCACTCGCGTACCGGGACGTACGCATCGAAGAGCGGCTTCCACGCCGGGTCCTGCGTGCGGTTTCGATCCACGACCGGACCCACCGACGGGACGTGCGAGAGCCCGATACCACCGACGATCCTGCCCATCAGACCGCGCCCGAAATGTTGCGCGTCGAGAGAAACTCCTCGTAGGTCTCGCCGCGCATCTGCGCCCCCATCTTGTAGAGCCCGTTGCCGGTGACCGAGCCGATCTTGAGGAGGTAGTAGATGTTGGTGCCGGCCTCGATCAGGCCTTTGAAGTCGCGCTTCCGCACGAGATCCTTTTCAACGTCCGTGAGCGCGAAGCGCGACATGAAGGCGTCTTCGTCGCGCTTGAAGGATTCGCGCTCCTGCGGCGAGCAAAGCGCCGCGCACAGCTTGTTCAGACGCCGCCCGCGATGCGACAGGCGCAGATCGAAGATGCTCGTATCGGGAATCGGCCGCAGCATCGCGTAAGGATAAACTGAGAGCATGTGCTTGGCTAAACCTCCGCAGTCGGGCGCAGGCCTCTTTCTGAGGCGCTGTGCGGAATGCGGTGCCGTGCTGGGCCGTGGCAGGTTCTGTCCGAGGTGCGGCGCCAAGGTGCCTGCGCCGAAATGTCCAGTAGGCGCACAAAACTTGCTTCAGGGCAGGGATTCGCCAGGAGCCCTGCATGCAAGACAGCGCGCAAGTCAGCGAGATCGTCCGCAAGCTCTATGCATCCTTCGCCGCGAAGGACCGGAGGACCGTCGAAGCGTTGCTGAGCGACGACTTCACCTTCAGCAGCCCGCGCGACGACCACATCGACAAGGCAGCCTACTTCGAGCGGTGCTGGCCGAACAGCGACAAGATCCGGGCGTTCGACATCGAGCAGCTGTTCGCTAACGACCATGAGGCTTTCGTCCGGTATGCCGCAGAGCGCAGCGCCGATGGGACGCGCTTCCGCAACACGGAGTACCTGCGGGTCGAAGGTGGCAAGGTCAGGGAGGTCGACGTCTATTTCGGGCGCGACCTGCCGCGTCGGGGCGGTTGAACGCGCCGCGCATGGAACAGCCCGGCATCAAGGCGTCCCGGGAGCAGATCCTCGGGTTCATGACCACCGAGCACTTCGCGCTGCAGACGGCGCGGTCGGCGACGATCGCCGAGGCCAACGGCCGCACCGCGATCTACCTCAGCAGCGTTTCCAGCGCGGTGGTCGCGCTCGCCTTTATCGGCCAGGTCTCGGATACCGGCGACGCGTTCTTCCTGTTTGCCCTGGTGCTCTTTCCCACCTTGTTCTTCCTGGGAATCGTGACCTTCGACAGGGTGCTGCAGACCGGGCTGGCCGACCTCATGCACGCGCGCGAGATCAATCGCATCCGGCACTATTACGTCGAAGTCGCCCCCGAGGTCGGGCGCTACTTCGTCCATTCGACGCGCGACGACACACCGGCGTTCTTCCATGACTTGGCGATCGCGCCGACGAAGTGGCAGTATTTCGTTTCCTCCGCAGGCGCGGTGAACATCATCAACGGCGTAATCGCCGGCGTATTCGCGGGGCTGGCGGCCAGCTACTTCCTCTGGTGGCCGGACTTCGCCTGCGCCGCCATCGGCGGCGTCGTCTTTGTGGCCAGCGTCGTCGCTCACCGCCGCTTCCAGGCGAAGAAATCACTGCAAGTCATGCGCCGCCTCGATACGCTGTTCCCGACGCCGAAGTCGGATGAAATGGCGCAAAAGGCGGCGCAGGCGGGCGCCGCGGACGGAATGGGGGCGCACAAGACGCTCTAAGCGAATTCGCCTAGGAAAATCCGCTTCACCTCTGCCGAGCGCAAGAGCTCGGCCGAAGGGCCGGAGAGGACCGTGCGGCCCGACTCGAGCACCACGCCGCGGTCGGCGAGCCGGAGCGAGAGCTCGACGTTCTGCTCGATGAAAAGAACGCCGATGCCCTGCTCGTCGCGGATGCGGCGCACCAGCTCGCCGATCTCGGCCACCATCATGGGCGCAAGGCCGAGGAACGGCTCGTCGATCATCAGGAGCTTGGGGCGCGCCATCAGGCCGCGGGCGATCGCCACCATCTGCTGCTCGCCGCCCGAGAGGGTATGCGCGAGCTGCGCGCGGCGCGTCTTCAGCAGGGGAAGAAGGGTTTCCAGCCGGGCGAGCGTCTCCTCGCGCTGCGGGCGTGCGCGCGCATTGTGGGCGCCGAGCAGCACGTTGTCGTGCACCGTGAGGAAGGGAAAGAGCCGCCTTCGCTCGAGGACGTGCGCGATGCCGAGACCCGCGCGCCGGTGGGCCGGCATGGCGTCGATCCTGTGCCCTTCGAAAACGACGCTGCCGGCGCGCGGCCGCAGCAATCCGGAAATCGCGTTCACGAGGGTCGATTTGCCGGCGCCGTTCGGCCCGAGCACGGCGACGATCTCGCCGGCTTCCACGCGGAGGCTCGCTTCCCAGAGCACCTGGAAGTCGCCGTAGGCGACGTCGAGCGCGTCTACGGACAGCTGCGCGGCGCGTTGAGGGGCTGGGCTCACGCGACGTAGGCCTGGCCGAGGTAGGCCTCGACCACCTTGGGGCTGCGTGCCACGGCGGCGGTTTCGCCGTCGGCGATCACCTCGCCCATGTGCAGCGCGACGATGCGCTGCGCCACCGCGGTGACGACCCGCATGTTGTGCTCGATCACGAGAAGCGTCAGGCCGCCCGCGTGGAGCTCGCGCACGAGATCCACCAGCGCCGGAATCGACCGTTGGTCCACGCCGCCGGTCACCTCGTCGAGCAGGAGCACCCGCGGCCCGGTCGCGAGCGCGCGCGCGAGCTCCAGGCGTTTGCGCTGCCCGGTCGAAAGCGTGCGCGCATGGGCGTTCGCCTTCTCGATGAGGCCGACGCGGCGCAGCCACTCGTGCGCCTGCTCGCGTGCGTGCTTCACGTCCTTGGTGCGAGTAAGGGCGCCGACCATGACGTTTTCGGCGACCGTCATGCCCTGGAACGGGCGCAGCTTCTGGAACGTGCGGGCGATCCCGCGACGGCAGACGAGGTCGGGCGAAAGCCCGGCGAGGCGCGTCCCCTCGAGCTCGACCCAGCCCTCGTCGGGCGCGTAGAAGCCGCTGATGCATTCGAACAGCGTCGATTTGCCGGCGCCGTTCGGGCCGATGATGCCGACGAGCTCTCCGGAAGCGACGTCGAACGTGATGCCGCGGTTGGCGGTGATGCCGCCAAAGCGTTTGGTTATCGCGTTCACCCGAAGCAGGGTCATGACTTCCTGAAGAAACCCACCAGGCCCTGCGGCGCGAAGCGGACCATGAGGATAAGCGCGGTGCCGTAGAGGATGAGGTAGAGCCCTACGAGGTGCGAACCCAGGCCGCCGAACTCGGCGCGCAGCCACGTTTCCACGGTCGTCACGAGCACCGAACCGAGGAACGGCCCGAGGGCGGTGCCCAGGCCGCCGATGATCGCGGCTAGCGCGAAGCGCACCGAAAGGTCGACCGAGAAGACGTAGAGCGGGTCGACGAAGCCTACGTATTGCGCCCAGAGCGCGCCGCACACCGCGGTGAAGGCCGCGCTCGCGGCGATCGCCGCGACCTTGAGCCGGCGCGCCCGCACGCCGAGCGAGAGCGCCGCGTCCTCGTCCTCGCGCACCGCCGCGAGCTGGAAGCCGCGCCGCGAGCGCTCCAGGTACAGCTGTGCCAGGTAAACGACCAGCGCCAGGACCAGCACGATCCACACCCAGATGCGCTTGTCGGCGATGCCGAGCGTCCAGAACCCGGCGCGGAAGGGCACCGGGATTCCCTCCGAGCCGGATGTGAAGCCGCGCCAGCGGGCCGCGCCGAGGAGGAGAACCTGCGACACCGCGATCGTCGCGATGACGAAGTACGGCCCGCGCAGGCGGTTGGAAAGGAAGCCGATGACCGTGCCGGCGGCGGTCGCGAGCGCGGCGCCGATCGCGACGCCGTACCAAGGCGAGATGTTCCAGCGCACGCCGCAGAGCGCCGCGGCGTAGGCCCCCAGGCCGAAGAACGCGGAATGGCCGAGCGAGATCTGGCCCGCATAGCCGCCCGCGATGTTCCAGGCCCCCGCCGCGCATCCCCACACCAGGATGAGCACCAGGGTATCGAGAAGAAACGCGTCGTCGACGACGAGCGGCGCAAGCGCGGCGGCGGCGAAGAAGGCAATCGCAGCCGCCGCCGAGGTCCTCATACGCCGAGCGACTCCGAGCCGCGCTGGCCGAGAAGGCCCGCCGGGCGCACGACGAGAATGGCGATGAAGAGGAGGAGGTAGAGCACTTCCTTCCAGGACGTCCCGATCGTGTAGGAGCCGACGACCTCCACGGCGGCGACGATCAGCGCGGCGACGAGCGCCCCGACCATGTCGCCGAGCCCGCCGAGCACGACGGCGATATAGGCGATGAGCACGAATTGCAGCCCCGCGGTCGGATAGACCGGATAGATCGGCGCGAGCAGCACGCCGGCCCCGCCGACGCACGCGATGCCGACCGCCCAGGTCAGCGCATAGATGCGCCCGGTGTCGATTCCCATCAGCATCGCCGCGGAGCGGTCCTGGGCCGTCGCGCGCATCAGCTTCCCGGTATAGGAGAAGCGCATGAAGGCGAACAGAGCGCCGGTGGCGGCTACGGCGAGGACGAACGCCACCGCCTGCGCGAGGTTCATCACCGCGCCGCCGAGGTCGATCACGGATGCGTAGTAGCTCGTGCGCACGAAGCGCGCGTCGCCGGTCCAGAGCACGAGCGCCAGGTTCTGCAGCACGATGGAGAGCCCGACCGTGGTGAACACCTGCACGTTGTGCGAGGTATGCACGATGGGCCGCATGACGAGCGCATAGCTTCCCCAGCCGACCGCGAGGAACAGCGGCACGGCGACGACGAGCGTCAGGTAGGGATCGGCGTGCAGCAGGGTGAAGGCCCAGAACGCCGCGTACATCCCCAGCATCAGGAACTCGCCGTGCGCGAAATTGACGATGCGCAGGACGCCGAAAATCAGCGTCAGCCCGACCGCGATGAGGGCGTAGACCCCGCCGAGCAGGATCGTCGAGACGACGAGCTGGTAGACCAGGCTGCTTTAGCGCGCGTTATTTACGTTGATTCCACGGCCCGAGCGGCACCCACTTCGCGCGGTTGCTCGTGAGGTTTTCAGGCCACACGGTGACGAGCGCGCCGTTCTGCCACTGCAGCATGTAGTGCTGCACGCGCTCGTTCGAGTTCTGTCCCGCCTCGTCGAATTTCACGCCCCAGCCGTTGATGAGGCTGCCGACCGGGACATCCATCTTCATCACCGCGGCGCGGAACTTGTCCAGGTCGTCGGTCTTCGCGGCGTCGAGCACGACCTTCAGGAGCCACAGGCCGCCCGCGGCGAGCTGGTGCCCGCCGGTGGGCACGTCCGAGCCGGTCTTGGCCTTGACCGCCTCGCGGAAGGCGCGCTCGATCTTCTGGCCGTCGGGGCGCATCTTGTCGACGAGGAAGCCCACGCCGGGCTCGCTCAGCGCGAATGGCCCGTTCGAATCGCTCCCGAGCGCCTTGCCGAAGCCGGGATTGCCGTAGCCGGTCGCGCCTGCGTGCACCACGGCCTTCACGTCGAAGTTCTGCTCGCGTGCCTGGCGCCAGAAGAGGATCGCGTCCTGGTCGCGCGCGATGTGGTGCACCACGTCCGGGTTCGCGCCCTTCAGCTTGAGGATGACCGGCGTGAGGTCGTTGGTGGTGAAGCTGTAGTACTCGAGCGCCACCTCCTGCATGCCGAATTCCTTCTTGGCGCGCTCGCGCGCCGCCTCGGTGACGCCCTGTCCGTACGAGGAGTCCTCGGCGATGTAGGCGATGCGCAGCTCGCTCGGCTTCTTGCCCAGGCGCGGCGCCAGGTACTTGGCGATGAACTCGACGTTGTACCAGCCGAAGCCGACGCCGTCGATCTCCGTGCGGAACACGTTCTTCAGCCCCCGGCGGGTAAAGCGGGGATCGACGCAAGAGGTTTCCCAGTAGATGACGTTCTGGCGCGCCGCCGCCTCGCTCGCCGCGCCGCACAGCGTCGAGGAGAACGTGCCGGTGATGATCTTTACCCGCTCGCGCGTAGCGAGCCGCGTGGCCTCGGAGGCCGCGGCGGTCGGGTCGGGCGCGTCTCCGACCACGAGCACGAGCTTGCGACCCATCACGCCGCCGAACTGGCTGTTGATGAGGTCGCGCATGATCTCGTAGCCCTCGAGGTGAAGCTTGCCCTGCACCGCGAGGTTGCCGGTGAGCGGCTCGAGCACGCCGAGCCGGTACTCGCCCTTCAGTTGCTGCGCTTCGGCTATTCCCGCTTGAAACAGAACTGCGATGCCGGCCGCGGCGATGAGCTTCTTCATGTCCCGCCCCCTCCTCACAGGTTGGAGAACGGCGAGAGAATGCCCTATCGGCGCGTCGCGGTAAATGACCTCAAATCAGGGACGGGCCACATTTTTCCTGAGGAAACGTGGTCCGTCCCTGGTTTTCGGGTCCGAAATCAGTCGCCCCAGACCTCGCGGGCGGTCTCGATGCAAAGCCGCAGCTTCGCCTTCTCCTGCTCTTCGGTGAGGTTGTTGCCGTGGTGGGTGCTGGAGAAGCCGCACTGCGGGCTGATGCAGAGGTTCTCGAGCGGCACGAACTTGGACGCCGCATCGATCCTCCTCTTCAATGTGTCCTTGGATTCCAGCTCGGGCAGCTTGGACGAAACCAGGCCGAGCACGACCTTCTTGCCCTTCGGGATGTAGCGCAGCGGCTCGAAGCCGCCCGAGCGCTCGTCGTCGTACTCGAGGAAGAAGCCGTCGACGTCTATGGTCGAAAACGCGGTCTCGGCGACGTAGTCGTAGCTGCCGCTCGCGAGCCAGGTGCTCTTGAAATTGCCGCGGCAGGTGTGCACCGCGACCGTCATGTCGTCGGGCACGTCGCGGATCGCCATGTTCACCGCCCGGGCGTACATCGCGGTGTCCTTCTTGGGATCGTCGCCCAGCTTGCGGAAGTTCTCCTGCACTTTCGGATCGCCCATCATCGCGATGGTCGTGTCGTCGATCTGCAGGTAGCGGCAGCCCGCCTTGTACAGGTCGGCGATCTCCTCGCGGTACGCGCGCGTCGTGTCTTCCCAGAACTCCGGGATGTCCTTGTAGACGGCATTGATGGAAGCGCGATCGGCGCGGGCATGGAGCATCGCCGGAGAAGGCATGGTGAACTTGGGCGTGCCCTTTTTCACCACCGACTTCAGGAACTTGAAGTGCTCGAGCATGCTCGGGCGGGTGCGCCGCACCTTGCCGGAGAGCCTGAACATCGGCGGCTGCTCGTCGCTCGCGTGGAACGTGTGCGTCTTGTTGACGGTGAGGTCGACGCCGTCGAAGCCGTGGATGAAATCGATGTGCCACCAGTCGCGCCGGAACTCGCCGTCGGTAACCGAGGGGATGCCGACCGACTCCTGCAGCGCGACCACGTCGCGGATGCAGCGGTCCTGCACCGCCTTCAGCTCGGCCTCGCTGATTTCGCCTTTCTTTGCCTTGGCGCGCGCCTCGTGCAATTCCCGCGGGCGCAGGAGGCTGCCGACATGGTCGGCGCGAAACGGTGGCTTCATGAAACCTCCTTGGGACAAGACTAGGCGGCTTGCTTGAGCGCGAGCGCCTTGTCGGTCGCCTCCCACGTGAATTCCGGCTCGGCGCGCCCGAAGTGGCCGTAGGCCGCGGTCTTCTCGTAGATCGGCCGCAGCAGGTCGAGCATCTGGATGATGCCCTTCGGCCGCAGGTCGAAGTTCGCCTGCACCAGCTGCGCGAGCTTCTCGTCGGAGAGCTTGCCGGTGCCGTGCGTCGTCACCATCACGCTGGTCGGTTGCGCCACGCCGATGGCGTACGAGACCTGCACCAGGCAGCGCGAGGCGAGGCCGGCGCCGACGATGTTCTTCGCCACGTACCGCGCGGCATACGCGGCCGAACGATCGACCTTCGATGGATCCTTGCCGGAGAACGCGCCGCCGCCGTGCGGCGCCGAGCCGCCGTAGGTGTCGACGATGATCTTGCGCCCGGTGAGGCCGCAGTCGCCCTGCGGACCGCCGATCACGAAGCGACCGGTCGGATTCACCAGGTAGTTCACTTTCCTGCCCATCATCTCCCGCGGCAGCACCGGCTTGATGATCTCTTCGATCACCGCTTCCTCCAGCGGCTTGTGCTCGATCTCGGGATGATGCTGCGTCGACAGCACCACCGTGTCGATCTCCTTCGGCCGCCCGTCGACGTACTTCACCGTCACCTGCGATTTCGCATCCGGACGCAACCAGTCGAGCTTGCCCTGCTTGCGCAGCTGCGCCTGGCGCTGCACCAGCCGGTGCGCGAGGAAGATCGGCAGCGGCATGAGCTCAGGTGTCTCGTCGCACGCGTAGCCGAACATCAGGCCCTGGTCGCCCGCGCCCTGGTCCAGGTCGATGCCCTTGCCTTCATCCACGCCCTGCGCAATGTCCGGCGACTGCGTGTCATAGGCCACCAGCACGGCGCAACCTTTGTAGTCGATGC
>DASXAO010000132.1:0-20780 GCA_036406675.1 Burkholderiales bacterium | reverse complement strand
CCGCCGCGGCCGAGGAGCTCGAGGCGGCGCCGGCCGACATCGAGTTCGTCGCCGGAAGCTACCGCATCAAGGGCACCGATCGCACGATTTCGATCCAGAGCCTCGCGCAGCGGCGCGGCGGCGAGCTCGACATCGCCTATGCCAACAAGTTCGGCGCCACCTTCCCGAACGGCTGCCACATCGCCGAAGTGGAGATCGATCCCGAGACCGGCGAGGCCGAGATCGCCTCCTACGTGGCCTGCGACGACGCCGGCAACATCGTCAACCACCAGATCGTCGAAGGACAGGTCCAGGGCGGGCTGACCCAGGGGGCGGGACAGGTGTTCAACGAGCTCGCGGTCTACGACCGCGAAAACGGCCAGCTCCTGACCGGCAGCTTCATGGACTACGCCATGCCGCGCGCCGGCCTCGTGTCGAACCTGAAGCTGCTGGAGCACCCCGTGCCCACGAAGCTCAATCCGCTGGGCGCGAAGGGCGTGGGCGAGGCCGGCGTCACCGGCTCGCTCCCCGCGCTGATGAACGCCGTGGCGGACGCGCTGCGCTCCGCCGGCGTGCCGCATTTCGAGCTCCCCGCGACGCCGCAGCGGATCTGGCAGGCGCTTCGACGAGCGCGCTCCTGAGCGCGTCGAGCGCCGCCGAGCGGTGGCCCTGGCGCCACACGAGCTGCGTAGTCGAGGCCGCGATCTCCTTCGGCAGGGGATGGATGCGCACCTCGCGCTCGGGTCGCAGCACGCGGATCACCGACCTCGGCACCACCGCGATGCCGCAGCCCGCGGCGACGCAGGCGACGATGGCGTGGTAGGAACCGTATTCCATGACGCGCTCGGGTGACACGCCCGCGCGCCCAAGCCAGCTTTCGAGGCGCAGGCGGTAGGAGCAGCCGGCGGCGAACGCGAGCACCGGCAGGTGCGCCGCATCCCTCGCGCTGCGGATCGCTGCAAAGCCCTTCGGCGCGATCAACACCAGCTCCTCGCTGAAGGCGTGCTGCAGCTCGAGTCCCTGCGCGGTGAACGGCTCGGCGACGAACGCCGCCTCGAGCTCCCCGGCCAGCACCTTTCCCACCAGGGCGCCGGAGGTGCCCGTCACCATTTCGAGGCGCACCTCGGGATAGGCGAGGTGATAGCGCGAGAGCACCGGCGGCAGGCGCGTCGCGGCAGTGCTCTCGAGCGAGCCGATGCGCAGCACCCCGCGCGGCGCGCCGCTCCTCAGCGCGGCGCGGGCCTCGGAAGAAAGCGCGAGCAGGCGCTCGGCGTAGGCGAGCAGCGTGCGCCCTTCCGGGGAGAGCTCGAGGCGCCGGCGGTGGCGGTGGAAAAGCTGCGCCCCCAGGCTCGCCTCGAGCTGCTTCACGCGCGTGGTGATGTTCGACTGCACGCGGTGCAGGCGCGCCGCGGCGCGGGTAATGCCGCCGGATTCGGCGACCGCCTTGAAGATCTGCAGCGAGACCAAATCCACGTGTTCCACGCGTTCCACGTACCTGTTCTCGATTCGTGAAGAGATTCATCTCAATTATTCATTTCTCATGAACGTTCGGTCAACCTACACTGCGTCCATGTCGCCGGCCGCGGTCGCGGCGGCGGGCCTTGCCGCGCTCGCGGCCGGCATGGGCATCGGCCGCTTCGCGTTCACCCCGATCCTGCCGCTCATGCAGGCCGAAGGCACGCTCACGCTCGCCGGCGGCGGCTGGCTCGCCGCGGCCAACTACGCCGGCTACCTCGCGGGCGCGCTTTCAGCGCCGCTCGTTCCCGCCCGCCGCGCCGTGCGCGCCGGGCTCTCGGGCATTGCGCTCTTCACGCTTGCGATGGCCCTCGAGCACCGGCTCGCGAGCTGGATCGCATTGCGCGCGGCTGCAGGCGTCGCCAGCGCCTGGGTATTGATCCACGTCTCGGCCTGGAGCCTCGCGCGCCTCGCCTCGCTGTCGCGACCCGCGCTGAGCGGCGTCGTGTACTCGGGCGTGGGCGCCGGTGCGGCGCTGGCCGGCGCCGTGTGCCTCGCCGTGCTGCACCTTCGCCTCGGCGCGGACCACGCCTGGATCGCGCTAGGCCTGGTCGCGCTCGTCGTGGCGCTAGCGTCGTGGCCCGTCTTTGCCGGCGAGACCGGCCCGGCGGCGCGCAAGGGCTCCTTCACGTGGGATCGCGCTTCGGTCGTGCTGGTGGCCTGCTACGGCGCATTCGGTTTCGGCTACATCATTCCCGCGACTTTCATCCCGGCGTTTGCGCGCGAGACGCTCGGCGACGCCGCGCTCTATGGCTGGGCCTGGCCGGTGTTCGGCGCGGCGGCCGCGGTCTCGACCGTGGCGGCCGCGCCGCTCTCGCGGCGTTTTGGCGCGCGCGCCGTGTGGATCGGCGGCCACCTCGTCATGGCAGCCGGGGTTGCCGCACCGCTGTTCGTGCACGGCATGGCGGGCATCGTGGCTTGCGCGCTTTGCGTGGGAGCGACATTCGTGGTGATCACCATGGCCGGGCTCCAGGAAGCGAGCAAGCTCGGCGGCGCCAACGTGCTCGCTGCCATGACCGCCGGCTTCGCCGCAGGGCAAATCGCGGGCCCCGCGTTCGTGAGCCTGCTCGTGCACGCTGGCGGCAGCCCCGCGCTGGCGTCGGTTGCCGCCTGCGCACTGCTGATCGTCGCCGCCGCGGCGCTCGCTCTTTGGAGATCCGAACAATGAACGATCGCATGCCGCCCCTTGCCGCCGAAGTCCTGTCGGAGGAACAGCAGCTTGCCGCCGCCGAGCTGGCAGCGGGCCCGCGCGGCGGTGTGCGCGGGCCGTTCATCGCGCTTCTGCGCAGCCCCGAGCTCATGCGGCGCCTGCAGAAGGTGGGCGAATACCTCCGCTATCAGAGCGCGCTGGAGCGCCGTCTCGCCGAGTTCGCGATGCTCATCGTGGCGCGCCGCCTCACGCAGCAGTTCGAATGGCGGGTGCACTATCCGCTCGCCCTCGAAGCAGGCCTGGCGAAGGACACCGCGGATGCCCTGGCGCGCGGCTCGCGTCCGCGCGCGATGCGCGAGGACGAGGCGGCGGTGTACGACTTCTGCAGCGAGCTCCTGCAGCTGCACGGCGTCGCCGAGGACACCTATCGGGAGGCCGTGGCGCGGCTGGGAGAACGCGGCGCGGTCGACCTCGTCGGCCTGGTCGGCTATTTCACGACCGTATCCCTCATCATGAACGTCGCCCATACTCCGGCCGGACCGCATTCCGGCGTAGTGCCGCTGGAGCCATTCCCGGCCTAGTCCGGACGGACCCGGGCCGGTTTTTTGCTGGGGCCGGCTATGCTGCCCGCGCCGCTGAAGGGGGTCTACTCCCTTTTCCAGGAATCGATCGAGGCCTGGATGGAAGACTACGCGCCCAGCATGGGCGCGGCGCTTTCCTACTACACGCTGTTCTCCATCGCGCCGCTGCTCCTCATCGTGGTCGGGCTGGCCGGGCTGGTGTTCGGCCCGGATGCGGCGCGCGGCGAGATCTTCGGCCAGCTGCGCGAGCTGATGGGCGACCAGGGCGCCGCGGCGATCCAGCGCCTTCTCGCCGCCGCCGACAGGCCCGAGGGCGGCGTGATCGCGACCGTGACCGGTTTCGCCGTGCTGCTCCTCGGCGCGATGTCGGTGTTCGGCGAGCTGCAGAACGCGCTCGACCGCATCTGGCGCGCGCCGGCGCGCAAAAAGAGCTCCGGATGGTGGAACCTGCTGCGCTCGAGGCTGCTTTCCTTCGGCATGATCCTCGGCATCGCGTTCCTCCTCATGGTGTCGCTGGTGGTGAGCGCGGTGCTGTCGGCGCTCGGCCGGTTCTGGGGCCCGATGTTCAGGGACTGGGAGACGGCCGCGCATCTCATCGACATCGGCGTGAGCTTCAGCCTCGTGACGATCCTCTTCGCCATGATCTACAAGCTCATTCCTCGCGTACGCATCGCGTGGCGCGACGTCTGGGTCGGAGCCGGGGTCACCGCGGGCCTGTTCGCCGCCGGCAAGTTCCTCATCGGCCTGTATCTCGGCAAGAGCAGCGTGGCCTCGGCGTTCGGCGCCGCCGGCTCGCTCGTGGTGATGATGGTCTGGGTCTACTACTCGGCGCAGATTTTCCTGCTCGGCGCGGAATTCACCTGGGTCTTCGCCCACAGCTACGGCTCGCGCCGCGGCGAGCGCCGGCCGCGGCCCGAAGACTCGGCCCCGGTCGTCCCGGCGCGTCCGACGGGCCTCGCCGGCGGCGCGCGTTAGTCCAAGCGGACTAACGCGCACGTCGCACATGGATCATTGCGGACCCATCTGACCCTTAACGTATTGCCCCCAACATGTACATACGCAACAGTGCGTGCGTATGAGCGGATCATGGAAAGCGGCGATGTGCGGGGTGCTAACGGCACTGTGCGCGCTCGCGCCTCGCGTAGCCGCCGCGCAATCCAATCCCGGCTTCGGTTCCAACCCGTTCGAGCGTGACGACGCGCCGGCGTTCGCGATGAGCTTTGGCGGCGGCGCGGCGCGCAGCTTCGACCGCGAGATGCAGGCCGATCTCTATTCGCTCGACGCCTTCGCGGGCCGCAAGAGCGTGGATCGATACCAGCGCTCCGAGATCGAGCGGCCGCAGCCGTGGCAGTTCTACGGCCGGCTCGGGCCGCTGAACTTCGTCAACCGGCTGGACTCCACCGATTCACACATCCAGCTCGGCTTCCGGCGCACCGGCCCCAGCCTCACCGGCCGCATCTACATCGGCATCCACCGCACCTGGTAGCCTAGCCGCCCTGCAGAGGCACGGCCCCCATCTTCCGCGGTTGTGAGAGCGGGGCCACGGGCCTTGCCTTCGGCGCCGCTTCCTTGCGGCGGTACTTGCGCAGGAAGTCCGGCAGCCAGGGACGCGCGGCGATGAGCAGCGTGATCGGGCTGCGCTCGCTCGAGGGCAGCGCCGCGTCGTCGTTGCGCATGCCCGAAAACTCGGCGGCGGTCTTGCGCAGGCGGGCGAGGAGCGCGCTCACCGAAGGCTTCGACAGGGCGCCGTTGGCGAGCACCATCAGCTCGTGGTCGCCGTCGAAGCTCGAGCGGAAGAAGTCGCCCACGCCCTGCGCCTTGAAGAAGCGCTGGATCGGCCCGTCGGGGATCCAGGCGAAGGCACGGCTCACCACCAGCCGGATGCGGTTGTTGGGCATGAGCTCGATGAACTTCAGCTTGTCGAGGCGCGTGAGCAGGCGGGTGCATTCGGCCGCGTCCAGCTCGAACAGCGCCATCATCTCGTCGAACGAATAGTGATTGAGGCAGAGCAGCGCCACCAGCATGAGCTTCTGGTTGTCGACGAATTCCTTTTCCTGCTCGAAGGAAAGCTGCGAAATCACCGCGTCGGGGGCGCCGAGCGAGCGCGCCAGGTCGGAGAACTCGATGCCCGCCACCTCGCAGATCGCGTCGATCCGCGACAGGGTGAATTCCTTCTGCGAGAACATGCGCTTGACGCTCGCCTCGCTCATGCCGAGGCGCTTCGCCACCGCGGCATAGGTGATGTTGCGGGCGCGCAGCTCCCGCTTCAGGTTCTCGACCAGCGCTGCCGTTCTTGCCATTGCCTGACCCCCTCCGGACGCATTATCCAGAAAAAGCCGGCCACGGCCTTACCTCTTTGTCCAGTCCGCCGCGTCCAGTCCGCTCAGGTCACCAGGGCGTACCAGAACTCGATCGGCTCGGAAGTGCGCGCGCGGGGCTCGCCGATCGAGATCACGCCGTGCTCGGGCAGCGCCACCTTTTCGTTGTGCAGGGCGACCTCCCGGCCGTCTGCGAGGGTCACGTAGGTGCCGTTGCTGCTGTGGTCGCGCAGGATGAAATCGCCGCCGCAGTGCTCGATCGTGCAGTGCTGCCGGGAGGCGGCGAGGCCCGCCAGCGCGATGTCGCAATCGTCCTCGCGGCCCAGCACCAGGGTCTGCTTCTCCCGCGAGCAGACGGCGAGCTGGTCGCCGCAGGTCAGCCTGAGCACGGCCATGGCCGTCCAGCCCGCCGGGCGCACGCCGATCTGGTGCCAGGACGCCACCTCGCAGACGTCGGGCTGTCCCGAGGCCGCCTCGCGCGTGGCGTGCACGCGCTTCGAGAAATGGCGGAATGCGGGATTGAGCTGCTCGGCGGTAAATTGGGAGGTAATGGTCTGGCCGTCGTGCGCCTGCTCGACCATGCGCAGCGCCAGCCGGACCGTGTCGTCGGCCAGCGCGCCCCTCACCACCGGGCCGCTGTGGAAGGCGATGTGGACGCCGATCTTGATGCCGTCCACCGGCGCGAGCGCGTCGATCTTCGCCTGCATCTTCGAGGCGGCGCTCGCCGCGGCGTCGGGGCTCGCGAACACCACCATGAGCTTGCCGCCGATCGTCTTGACTACGCGTCCACCGGTTGCTTCGGCGATACTGACGACCGCTCGTGCCAAGGCTTTGCGGGACGCTTCGCTGCGCTTGGTGCCGCTGGAGGGCTCTGCAAACAAGACGGTCGCGGTCCTGTTGGCTTGCATGGCCAATGTTTTACCAACCGGAACGCCGGACCGAGTATGAAATAATCGTTGAGCACGGTTCGTGCCATTGCCTCGTTCGTGACCTAATCGATGATTGCTGCTGCGCGCTCGTGACCTAGTCGGCACCGCATGAAGATCGGCCTGATCGGAATTGGGCAGATGGGACGAGAAATGTCAGTCCGGCTGATCGACGCCGGCCACGACCTCGTCCTCTGGAACCGCAGCCCGGCCGCCGCCGCCAGGCTGGCCGATCGCGCACGGGTAGCGAGCCGCCCCGAGGAAGCCCTGGATGCCGAGGTCGTCATCACCATGCTCGCCGACGACGCCGCGGTGGAGGCGGTGTGGCTCGCGCCGCGCATGCGGGCGAAGGGCGTGCACCTCAACATGGCAACCGTGAGTCTCAGGGTGGCGCGCGAGCTCGCCCGGCTGCAGGAGGACTACGTCTCGGCGCCGGTGTTCGGGCGGCCGCAGGCCGCCGCCAAGGGCGAGCTCGACATCATCGCCGCCGGCCCGCCTGCGGCGCTCGAGCGCTGCAGGCCGGTGTTCCAGCCGCTCTCGCGTCAGGTGTTCGTCGTGGGAACGAATCCGGAGCACGCCAACGCGGTGAAGATCGCGCGCAACTTCCTGCTCGCCACCGTGATCGAGAGCCTGGGCGAGGCTTTTTCATTGATCCGTGGACACGATGTGGCCCCGGATGTTTTTCTCAATATCCTCGCGAGCACCTCGCTCGCCGCCCCGGCGTACAAGAACTACGGCAAGCTCATGGTCGAGCGCGCCTACGAGCCGGCGCAATTCTCGATGGAGCTCGGGCTGAAGGACGTCGAGCTCGCGCTCGCAACCGCGCGGGAAAAGGGCCTTGCGCTCCCCAGCGGAGAGCTGATCCGCGAGCATCTCCTGGCCGCGATCGAGCGCGGCCACCGGGACAAGGACTGGGCCGGGCTCGCCGAGCTCGGCGGCGCTACAGAATCCGGTTGAACCAGAGGAGCGACAGGGCGGCGGAGATGAGGAGCGTGAACGCCGCGGCCGCCGCGAAGAGCGCCGTGATCTCGGTCTCCTTGCGCTCGAGCACGAATTTCGAGTTGAGGGACTGGTAGATCTTCTTGAGGTCCACCGCGGTCCCGGCGTAGAAGTACTCGCCGCCGGTGAGGTTCGAGATCTGCTTGAGCGTCTCCTCGTCCAGGCGCACCCGCATCGACCAGCCTTCGCCGACCAGGATCTCGCCGTTCGGCGTGCCCACGCCGACGGTGTACACCCGGATGCCGCGCTCGGCGGCCATGCGCGCGGCCTCGATCGGGTCGGGCCCGGTCGTGGCCTGGCCGTCGGTGAGCAGGATGATCGCGGCGGACTTGTACGACCCCGGCGGCACCGGCTTGGGCGGGCCCTTGTCGGGGTCGCGCGGCCCGCCGGCGAGCGGGCCGCCGGGGAAAGCGCCGGGCCGCTGGCCGGGCGCGTTCATGCGCGGGTTGCTCGCGCGCAGGTCGAAGTCGACGTCCGGAAAGATGGCCTTGAGCGCGACCAGGATTCCGCTGCCGATGGCGGTGGCGCGCTGCAGCTGCAGGCGATCGATGGCGGCGTGCAGGTCCTCGCGGCTGTTGGTCGGCGGCTGCACCAGCGAGGCCGTTCCCGCGAAAGCGACGATGCCCACCCGGGTCGAGCGCGGCTGCTCGTTGATGAAGGTCTTGGCCGCGTTCTGCGCCGCGGTCATGCGGTCGGGCTCGACGTCTTTGGCGCGCATGCTGCCCGACACGTCGAGCGCGAGGATGATGATCTCGTGCTGCGAGGGCAGCCGCACCACCGCTGCGGGACGCGCGACCGCCACGATCATGACCACGAGCGCGAGGAGGAAGAGAAGCGGCGGCACGTGGCGCCTGAACCGGCCGCTCGAGCCCATCGCCTCGCGCACCATCGTCAGGCTGGCGTAGCGCAGCGCCGTCCTGCTCTTGCGCCGCAGAATGAAGAAATAGGCCGCGACGAGGAGCGGCACCAGCGCGAGCAGCCAGAGGAATTCCGGCCACAGGAAGGTCATCGCACCGCCTCCAGGTGCGCAGCCGCGCGCGCGGCTTTCACCGACGCCGTCGCGCCGACCGCGAGCTGGGTGCGGCGCTTGCGCAGGTCGGCGAAGCGCAGGATCGCGTCGGCGAGGTCGTCGTCGGTCGCGAGCTCGAGCGCGTCGACGCCGGCGTCGCGGAAGGCCTCGCGCAGCTCGAGCTCGCGGCGGCGCGCGAGCTCGGTGAAGCGCTTGCGGAAGCCCTTGTCGTGGGTGTCGATGAAGAGCTGCTCGCCGGTCTCGGCGTCCTGCATCACGAACAAGCCGATGTCGGGGAGCTCCATCTCGAGCGGATCGTACAGCCGAACCGCGATCACCTCGTGGCGGCGCGCGAGCAGCGCGAGCGGCTTGGCCCAGCCGGGCGAGCTGATGAAATCGGACACCACGAAGACGAGCGAGCGGCGCTTCACCACCGAGAACCCGGCGTGCAGCAGCTCCTCGAGGCGCGTCCCGCCCGAGCGCTCGAGGCGCGGGCGCGAAGCCATCCGGTTCATCAGATGCAGCACGTGGCGTCGGCCGCTGCGCGCCGGAATGACCGTGTCCACCTTGTCGCCGTAGAGCAGCGCCCCGACCCGGTTGCCGTGCCGGGTGAGCAGGCGCGCGAGCACCGCGACGAAGTCGCCCGCCACCGTGCGCTTGCGCACCTCACCCGAGCCGAAGTCGACCGACGGCGAGAGGTCGAGCAGGAACCAGGCGTTGATGTCGCGGTCCTCGTTGTACTCGCGCACGTAGGGCGTCTGCAGGCGGGCGGTGACGTTCCAGTCGATGTGGCGCACGTCGTCGTGGTACTGGTACTCGCGCAGGTCGGCGAGGTCCAGGCCGAAGCCGCGGAAGAGCGTGCGATAGTCGCCGTGCAGAAGCCCGTCAAGACGGCGGATCACCGTCCATTCCAGCTTCTTCAGAAGCTTCTCAAGATCCCGCGGCGGCGACTGCTCTGACATGCTCGAGCGGCTTCTGGGGGGCGGGGATGTTCTGCATGATGCGCTGGATAATCTCGTCGGGCGCGAGCGCGTCGGAGAGCGCCTCGTACGAGAGCACCAGCCGGTGGCGCAGCACGTCGGGCGCGAGGTCGGTCACGTCCTCGGGCAGCACGTAGCTGCGGCCGCGCAGGTAGGCGAGCGCGCGCGCCGCTTCGATGAGGTGAATCGAGGCGCGCGGGCTGGCGCCGTAGGTGATGTAGCGCGAAATGCTCTTGATGCCGTATTGCTCGGGGTCGCGCGTGGCCGCGGCCAAACGCACCGCGTACTGGATGAGCGAGGGATCGACATAGGCGGCGCGGCATTCGCGCTGCAGCGCCCCGAGCTGCTCGGTGGTCGCCACCTCCGCCACGTCGAGCGCCGGTCCGGTCACGCGCTCGACGATCACGAATTCCTCCTCCTCGCTCGGGTAGCCGACCAGCACCTTCATCATGAAGCGGTCGACCTGCGCTTCGGGCAGGGGGTAGGTCCCCTCGGTCTCGATCGGGTTCTGCGTCGCCATTACGAGGAAGGGCTCGGGCACCTTGTGCGTCTCGCCGGCGATGGTGACCTGGCGCTCCTGCATCACCTCGAGCAGCGCGCTCTGCACCTTGGCGGGCGCGCGGTTGATCTCGTCGGCGAGCAGCAGGTTGCAGAACACCGGGCCGAGCGAAGTCGAGAAGTCGCCGCTTTTCTGGTTGTAGATGCGCGTGCCGACGAGGTCTGCCGGCACCAGGTCGGGCGTGAACTGGATGCGCTTGAATGACCCGCGCACGGTGCGCGCGAGCGTCTTGACCGTGAGGGTCTTCGCCAGCCCCGGCACGCCTTCCACCAGGAGGTGGCCCTGCGCGAGCATCGCGACCATCACGCGCTCGAGGAAATGGTCCTGCCCCACCACCATCTTCTTCACTTCGTAGAGCACGCGCTCCATCAGCGTGGTGACCTCCCGGCTCATGCTTTTCCTCTCCTCAGAACGGCGACAGGCCGACCGCGCCCGCGGCCGACTCGATGGGTACGGCGAACCCGATGCCGATGAAGACGCGCTGCTCGGTCGGGTTGAGAAGCCCGGTGACGATGCCGACGACCTCGCCTTCGGCGGTGACCAGCGGCCCGCCCGAATTGCCCGGGTTGGCGGCGGCGTCGAACTGGATGAGGTTGGTCAGCACGCGCTTGCCCTCGGGCGAGCGGTACTCGCGGCGCAGCCCCGACACCACCCCCGCCGACACCGACGGTCCGATGCCGAACGGGAAGCCCACCGCCATGACGTCGTCGCCGAGCGCCAGGTCCCTGGTGGAGCGCATGGTGGCGGCGGTGAGGTCGTCCGGGATCGTCTTCGCCTGCAGCACCGCGAGGTCCTGCTCGGGGTGCAGCCCCACCACGGTGCCCTCGGATTCCAGGCCGTCGAAGAACACGAGCTGGAGCTTGGTTGCGTTCGCGACGACGTGCACGTTGGTGAGGATGACGCCGGTGTCGACGATCACGACGCCGGTGCCGACGCTGCGCTCGACCTCGTCGCCGTTTTCGTCGATGCCCATGCCGCGCACGCGCACCACCGCTGGGCGGATGGCGTCGTAGGCCTTGGCCATGCGCGAGGGCAGGGTGTTGTTCTCCAGCGTGCGCATCACCGCCGCGTCGATGTCCTGCTGGGTCAGCTCGCGCGGCGCCGGTGCGTTTGTCGCGTGCAGCAGGACAAGCAATGCGGTAATGGCGACGCCGGCCGCGAAGCCGAGCGCAACGCGCTGGCGCGACAGGAAGTCGCGCAGGCGCGACGGCTTCTTCGCCGTTGTTACAGGTAAAACCGGTTCCTGGCTCGGCGCGCTCTTGGTGGCGGGCCGGCCTGAACGGCTATAAAGGGTGGCTTTACGCACTTCTATCCAGTCGACCCTGTTTCGCTGCTACAGTTCCGCGCCACATGACCGCTCCGCATTCCACGACCCATATTCGCGCCACGCACGTCGGCAGCCTGATCCGGCCGGCCGACCTGCTGCAGTTTATCCGTCCGAAGCAGGCCGGACAGCCGTACGACGAGCAAGCTTACGCCAAATGCCTGCGCGCGAGCGTCGCCGCCGTGGTCCGGCGCCAGGTCGAAGCCGGCATCGACGTGGTCAGCGACGGCGAGTTTGGCAAGTCGATCAGCTGGTCGCAATACGCCCTGGAGCGCCTTTCCGGCTTCGAGCGCCGCAGCGCCCGGCCGGAGGACCACGGGTTCGCCCGAGGCGCCGACCGCGCGCGCTTCGCCGAGTTCTACCGCGAGCTCGACGCCGCCGAAGGCCCGCCGGCGGCGGTCGGCGCGAGCGCGGGGGTCGCGGTGTGCGTCGGGCCGATCTCTTATACCGGACACGCGGAGCTCGGGCGCGACATCGAGAACTTCAAGTCAGCCCTGAGTCAGGCTGGCGCGCGGGGCGGCTTCCTGCCGGTCGCTTCGCCGACGAGCGTGATCCCGGACCGCAAGAACGAGTACTACAGGTCCGACGAAGAGCTGCTCCACGCGATCGCCGACGCGATGCGCGCGGAGTACCGCGCGATCGTCGACGCCGGACTCGAGCTGCAGCTCGACGACGCGCGCCTCGCGGTCACCTACGACCGCATGGTGCCGCCCGCGAGCTTCGCCGACTACCGCAACTGGGTGGCGATGAACGTGGAGGCGATCAACCACGCGCTCGCCGGCATCCCCGAGGAGCGGGTGCGCTACCACGTCTGCTGGGGAAGCTGGCCCGGCCCGCACGTGACCGACGTGCCGTTCAAGGACATCGTCGACCTGGTGCTCAAGATCAAGGCGCGCACCTATCTCATCGAGGGCGCGAACCCCCGCCACGAGCACGAATGGCGCGTGTGGGAGAGCGTAAGGCTGCCCGAGGGCAAGGTGCTCGCGCCGGGGATGATCAGCCACGCCACCAACGTGGTGGAGCACCCCGAGCTCGTGGCGCAGCGCATCGTGAGACTGGCGAAGCTCGTCGGCCGCGACCGGGTCGTGGCGAGCACCGACTGCGGCTTCGCCCAGGGCCCGTTCCACCGCCGCGTTCACCCCACGATCATGTGGGCGAAGCTCGAGGCGCTGGCCGAGGGCGCCCGGCTCGCCTCGAAACAGCTTTTCTAGCCAGGAACCCGAACTCGATTTCCGGCTCGCGGCCGCAGATGATGTCGGCGAGCGCGCGAGCGCTGCCGCAGGCGTGCGTCCAGCCGAGCGTGCCGTGGCCGGTGTTCAGGTACAGGTTCGGATACGGCGTGGCGCCGATGTAGGGCACGTTCGACGGGGTCGCCGGCCTCAGGCCGGTCCAGAACTGCGCGCGGCTCATGTCGCCCGCGCCGGGAAAGAGCGCCTCGGTGCGGCGCAGGAGCGCCTGGCAGCGCACCGGGTTGAGCTCGGTGCTGTAGCCGTTCAGCTCGGCCGTGCCCGCGATGCGCAGCCGATCGCCTAGCCGCGAGAAGACCAGCTTGTATTCGTCGTCGGTCAGCGAAACCGCGTACGCCTTCGCCGGGTCGGCGAGCGGCACGGTGGCCGAGTAGCCTTTCGCCGGATAGATGTTCAGCCGGATTCCCACGCTCCTTGCCAAGAGAGGACTGTAAGAGCCGAGCGCGAGCACATATGCGTCGGCCTTGAGCATCTCGTCCTCGAGGCAGACCCCGGCGATCCGGTCGCCTTCGCGCGCAAGGCCCGAAATGTGTCTTCCGTAGAGGAATTTCACTCCACGGGAAGCGGCAAGCCGCGCGAGGTTCTGGGTGAACCTGTGGGCGTCGCCCGATTCGTCGCTCGCCGTGAAGCTCCCCCCCACCAGAAGGTGGCTTGCGCTTTTCAACGCCGGCTCGATTTCGATGCAGCGCTGCGGCGAGAGCATTTCGATGTCGCAGCCGTAGCTGCGCATCACGCGCGCCGGCTCGATGGCCGCGTCGAGCTCGCGCTCGTTCGTGTAGAAATGCAGGATGCCGCGTGCCAGCTGGTCGTAGGCGATGCCGGTCTCCGCGCGCAGCGCCTGGAGCGTGGCGCGGCTATAGAGGCCGAGCGCGACGATGCGGCGGATGTTGTGGCGTGTGCGCGCAGGCGTGCATTCGCGCAGGAACGAAAGGCCCCACAGCCACTGCCTGAAATCCGGCCGCAGGCGAAAGAGCAATGGCGCATCCTCGCGCGCGAGCCACTTCAGCACCTTGAGCGGCGCCGACGGATTGGCCCAGGGCTCGGCGTGCGACACGGAGATCTGGCCGCCGTTGGCGAAGGAGGTCTCCATGCCGGCGGCGTCGCGCCGCTCGAGCACGGTGACTTCGTGGCCGGACTTGTTGAGAAACCAGGCGGTAGTGACGCCGACGACGCCGGCGCCGAGGACGAGGACTTTCATGAGAGCGGCTCCTCTTCAAGGGTTGGCGAGAACAAAAGCCTTCTCGCGCCGCTCCCTCTGTCCCTTGAGGTTGCCCTCTACCTGAGAGATTCAGCCGCTAACTTCCACATCCGGCGGCCTTGCTCCTTCGGTGAGCGAGCCTTGCGGCCCGCTGCTCTCCAGAATTCGGCTCTTGTCCGCGCCAGTTCTTGGGCCTGAGCGGTTACGGGAGATTTCGCCTTCGGCGGCGCCGCGTCCTGCTGCGGCGACTCTCCTGGAACGGACATTGCAAGTTTACACCCTCCATCCAGGGTCGAACGATGACATCTTCCTCAGTTAGAGCGCGCCGCCGCCGCGCGTACGGCTCGCCGACCAACGCTTCGGATGCCGTCGATGCTCCGGTGATCGCCGACGACGATTCCCCCGACGCGTTGCTCGACGTCGCGGTGCAGTACACGTTCCCGGCGAGCGATCCGATCGCGGTAGAAAACGCCTACGTGCGCAGGCGGCTGAAGGAAAAATAACGGCCGCCCGCGGGCGGCCGTTTTTGCTGCAACTGCGAGCGTCGGTTACTTGGTGCTGCCCGAGCTGCTGCTTCCCGAGCTGGACCCCGAAGCAGGCGAGGCGCCGCTGCTCGAGCCGCTCGGGGTGCCGAGCGTTCCGGTGCTGCCGGCGCTGGGCGACGTGCCGGTGGAGGCGGTTTCCTTCTCGCCGCGCACTTCGATGTCGACGCGACGGTCGGGCTGCAGGCAGGAGATGAGCTTGGTGCCTCTCACGCCCTTGCACTGGTCGCCGGTAACGGGGTCGCTTTCGCCGCGGCCCTCGGAGCGCACCTTGCTGCTCTCGATGCCCTTCTGGGCCAGGTAATCCTTGACCGCGGCGGCGCGCTTCTCGGAGAGCTTCTGGTTGTACTTGTCGTTGCCGATGCGGTCGGCGTAGCCGATCGCGTTGATCTGCTGCACGTTCGCGCCCTTCAGGCGGTCGGAGATCTCGTCGATCTTCTTCTGCCCTTCGGGCCGCAGCACGGCTTTGTCGAATTGGAACAGGACGTCGGACGAAAGGCTGATCTGCTCGATGACCGGCGGCTGCGGCGGAGGCGCGACCACCAGCGGGGTCGGCGCGGGCGGCGGCGGCGCCACCGCTACCGGGGGCGGAGCGGCGACCCGGACGGTGCGCACGGCGTCGCACGGGGCTGCGGCCTTCTCCGGCGTCCAGTCGGTGGTTTTCCAGCACAGGCCGGTCGGCGAAGTCCAGACCTGGCCTCCGGAAGAGGATACATAGCCGGGCGTGGCGGCTTGCGCCGCGCCGCCGACAGCGGCCAGCGCGAGCGCGACCGCGGCTCCGGTCAGGTTGAGATTGAAGCGATGGGTCATGCGCGTCTCCTTGGGCAGACGATGCGTTGGGAATTGCCGTTCCAGGCGCGACCAATCGCGCCAGGCAGACAGGACACAGCAAACGTCGTGCCGCGGTCACAGACCGCACGGCACGGGGTAGTGTCGATCAGCTCTTCGGGGCTGCGCCGGCTACGCCGTCGAAGCGGGTGGCGTTCGGCGAAGGATGCGACATCTCGGCGGAAATGAAGCGCGCGAGAGCGATGATGAATCGCTGCCGCTCGGTGGCGAGGCTACGGGGATTTTGCAGAGTGAGCTGCGCCTGCTCGACGATCTGATTCAGCTTCGCGACGACGTTGTGCTGGTTCATTTCCTACCCGTTGCAAAGAGGCGGCTGCACACTAGCAAATCCCGTTCGTGTCGTGCGCGGCGCGCGCGCAGTTGTGGCCGGCGCGCAACGTTGCGTCGCCTCGCAACGTCGCACGGACAGGATCAAACCTTGCAGGCTGCGTCGTATACGAGACGGGCGGCCACTGCGTCGGTCACCGCTTGACCCAGTGTTTTGAAGACGATGGTGCATCCGGCAGGCGGCGCCGGCCGCGCGCCGGCGAGAATCTCACCGAGCTCGGCGGTGACCTTTGCGCCCGACAGGATGACGTCGCCCGACTCCTGCGCCGCGGCTTCATAGCTGTCGGCGATCACCACGTTCGCCATCGCTTCGTCGTCGAGCTCGCGCCAGTTGGGGCGCGGCGCGCCCACGGCGGAAACCAGCGCGCCCTGCCTGAGCCAGGCCCCTTTCAGCACGGCTTCGCGCGCGGTCGTGACGGTGCACACGATGTCGGCGCCGCGCACCGCGTCTTCCGCGGTGTTTCTTGCCAACCCTTTCACCTCGAAGGCGCATTGCGCGACGTTCCGCGGGTCACGGCTCCAGACGCGGATTTCGGAGACCGGCCGAACTGCTCGCAGCGCCGCGGCGTGGGTACGGGCGAGCACGCCGCTGCCGAGCAGCGCGACGACCTTGGGCGAGCGCGAGGTCAGGCAGTCGACTGCCACGGCGGAAGTCGCGGCGGTGCGAAGCGCCGTGAGCCAGGTCGCGTCCATCACCGCGAGCGTGCGGCCGCTGGCCGCGTCCATGAGCACCATCGTGGCCTGCATCGTCGGCAGCCCGCGCGCGGCGTTGGCGGGAATCTGGGTGATGAGCTTCGTCGCGAGCACGCCGCCGACGAGCGCCGGCTTGAGGAAGAGCACGCCCTGGTCCGGCGGGATCTCCATCACGCTGCGCAACGGCTGCACCACGCGGCGCGCGGAAAGGTCGATCAGGGCCCCGCGTACGGCGCCGATGAGCGGCTCCAGTCCGAGCAGGCGGCGAACCTCGGCGTCGGAGACGTGCAGAGTCATGGTTGAATCCGCATTCTATGCGCGCGGACATCGCCGTTCTCGGCGCCGGCATCGTCGGCATCTGCGTGGCGCTGCACCTGCAGAAGCGAGGCCGCGCGGTGGTGCTGCTCGACCGGCGCGGCGCCGCCGAGGAGACTTCGTTCGGCAACGCCGGCCTGCTCCAGCGCGAAGGCGTCTATCCCTACGGCTTCCCGCACGACTTCGGCGCCCTCGTGCGCTATGGCTTCAACCGCACCATCGACGCTCACTACCATCCGAGCGCGCTGCCCCGGCTTGCGCCCTTCCTGTGGCAGTACTGGCATTATTCGCGTCCCGCGCGACATGCCGAGGTGGCGCGGCGCTATTCGAAGCTGATCGAGCATTGCGTAAGCGAGCACCTCGCGCTCGCCGAGGAGGCCGGCGCCAGCGGCTTCCTGCACCGCACCGGCTGGCTGAAAGTATTCCGCACCGAGCGCGAGCGCGACCTGCGCCTCGACGAGGCGGCGCGGTGGAAGCGCGAGTTCGGCATCGATTACCGCGCCCTGGACGCGATCGCGTTGCGCGAGCTCGAGCCGCACGTGGCGCCGGTGCTGGTGGGCGCGCTGCACTGGACCGAGCCCGTGAGCGTCGACGATCCGCAGGGGCTCGCGCTCGCCTACCTCGCCGCCTTCGAGCGCCTAGGCGGCCGCTTCGTCCAGGGTAACGCCGCGAGCCTCGAGCCGGACCGCAGCGCCGAGGGCGGCGGCTGGCGCCTGCGCAGCGCGCAGGGCGACGTGTTCGCGCGCGAGGCCGTCGTCGCGCTCGGCCCCTGGGCCGACGTACTGACGCGCGCGCTGGGGTACGAGCTGCCGCTCGCGGTGAAGCGCGGCTACCACATGCACTACCGGGCGGCTGGAACGGCCAAGCTGAACTACCCGTTGCTCGACACCGAGCGCGGCTATTTCCTCGCCCCGATGCGCCGCGGCATCCGCTTGACCACCGGGGCGGAGTTCGCTTTGCGCGACGCGATCCGCACGCCGGTGCAGCTCGGGCGCGCCGAGCCGATCGCGCGCGATCTCTTCCCGCTCGCCGAGCGCCTCGACACCGAGCCGTGGATGGGGGCGCGGCCCTGCACGCCCGACATGCTGCCGGTGATCGGCCGCGCCCCGCGCCACGCCAATCTCTTCTTCGCCTTCGGCCACGCGCACCACGGCCTCACGCTCGCGGCGGTGACCGGAAGACTGGTGGCGGAGATGATGACCGGCGAGGCGCCGCTGGTCGATCCGGCGCCTTACTCGCCGGAACGATTTAGGTGAGAGATGGCGTGAGATTCTCGATGCACAAGAACTCGCTGTTCGCCGTGCTGCTGCGCTCGCCCTGGTGGGCGAGCCTCGCCGTGGCTGCCGGCGTGGTAGCGCTCCTGCGGCTCGTCCTGCCCGATGTCTATGCAATCTTCGCTGCGGCCCCGTTCATCGTGATCGCCGCGTATGCCGCCTGGAAGCAGCTTCGCGCTCCGAGCGCGGTGAAGCTCGCTCGGTCGCTCGAGGCGCTTCGCGCGCGGCCGTGGGAAGAATTCGCTGGCGCGCTGGAATCGGCCTTCCGGCGCGACGGCTATGCCGTGAATCGCTTCGCCGGCGCTGCGGCCGACTTCGAGCTCACCAAGGCCGGGCGCGTGACGCTCGTGAGCTGCAAGCGCTGGAAGGCCGCGCGCACGGGCGTCGAGCCGCTGCGCGAGCTGCACGCCGCACGAGACAAGCGTGCGGCGCACGAGTGCATCTACATCGTCGCGGGCGAGATCAGCGCCAACGCATCGAGCTTCTCGGCGCAGAACGACGTCAAGCTGCTGCAGGGGCCGGAGCTGGCGAAGCTGCTGCGCCTGTAGCCTAAGAGCTGCACGAAAGCGCCGAGCAGCCGGCGCGCTGGCGCGCCCACTCGGGACGGCGCGCGGCGAGGTCGTCGTGCTCGGGCTGCTCGTCGTAGGGTCGCGCGAGCACCCTCATCAGGCGCTCGAGCACCGAGGCGTCGTCCTTTTCCAGCGCATCGATGGCGAGTTGCGCCAGGTAATTGCGCGGCACGTATTTTGGATTCACGCTGTGCATGCGCTTCAGACGTTCCTCCCCGGTTAACGTCTCGTCTCGCAGGCGGGCAGTGTATTTCTGCACCCACGTCTCAAGGAGCGGGCGGGGTGCATCGGTGTAGAACGCCCGCTGCAGCGGCTCGAGCGAAGCGCGACCGGGCTCGACTGCCGCAAGATTGCGGAAAAAGAGGGTGAAGTCCGTCTCCGCCTCGGCGAGCGCCTCGAACATCGCGCGCAGCAGCTCCAGGTCGTCGTCGTTCCACTCGGTCAAGCCGATCTTGTCCATGAAGGCGCGCTGCCAGCCGCTATTGAACGTTTCCGCATAGAGCGCCAATCCGGCTTCGAGGCGTTCCCTGGGAACGATCGGAAGCAGCGCCTCGGCCAGGCGCGCGAGGTTCCACTGCGCGATGTGCGGCTGCTGCCCGTAGGCGTAGCGCCGCCCTTGCGCGTCGGTGGTATTGGGCGTCCACAGCGGATCGTAGCCTTCGAGCCAGCCGTAGGGACCGTAGTCGATGGTAAGGCCGAGGATCGACATGTTGTCGGTGTTCATCACGCCGTGCACGAAGCCCAGGCGCATCCAGTCGACCATCAACGAGGCCGTGCGTCGGCAAATCTCGTGAAACCATTGTTCGCAATTCAATCCTGGGTAGTGCTCGCGAATCACATAATCGACAAGACCCTTGAGCGCGTCGAGCTCCTCGTGCGCGGCGTGGATCTGGAAGTTGCCGAAGCGCACGAACGAGGGCGCGACGCGGCACACCACCGCGCCGGGCTCGGGCTCCGGGTTGCCGTCGTAGAACATGTCGCGGATCACCATCTCCCCGGTCGCGACCAGGCTCAGCGCGCGGGTGGTCGGCACGCCGAGCCGGTGCATCGCCTCGCTGCACAGGAACTCGCGCAGCGACGAACGCAGCACCGCACGGCCGTCGGCGGTGCGGGAGTACGGCGTCTTGCCGGCGCCCTTCAACTGCAGCTCCTGCCGGCTGCCGTCGGTCGCGATGGTCTCGCCGAGCGTGATAGCGCGCCCGTCGCCGAGCTGCCCGGCCCAATGGCCGAACTGGTGGCCGCCGTAGCGCGCCGCATACGGCTGCATCCCGGGCAGGATTCTGTTCCCGCCAAGAACCTCGGCGACCGGCCCGATCTTTTCTTGGGGATTTGAAATGCCGAGGTATTTGCCGAGCTCATCCGACCACGCGAGCAGGCGCGGCGCCGCGACCGGCGTGGGGTCGACGCGCGTATAGCTCGCCGCTTCCACCTGCCGCGGCACATTGGTCGGCACCGGGTCCGGCAGAAGATCTCGCACGAACGTGTTCTCGAAAGGTAGCTGCTCGAGAGAAACAGGTCCGGATTCGATTTGGGGTCGCGCGGTCATGCAGCCAAAAATGCAAAGAGCATTCCCGCATTATGGCAGTATGGAAAGATGCATCGCGTCGCCATTCGGCAGGAAATCGTCGACCGCGTCATGGCGCGGCGGGGCCGGCTGCGCTGGTTCGACCGGCTCGAAGCGAAAAAGACCGCGCTCGTGACGGTGGATATGCAAAGCACCTTCTGCGCGCCGGGCGGCCCGGCAGAGGTGCCGAGCGCGCGCGGCATCGTCCCGAACATCAACCGCCTGAGCGCCGGCCTGCGCCGCCTGGGTTGCCCGGTGATCTGGGTGCTGCATGCCAACAGCGGGCGTGACGGCCGCAGCGACTGGCCGCTTTTCTTCGACCACGTGGTCGCCGCCGACGTGCGCGCACGCACGCTGGAAAGCCTGGAGCCGGGGCGCCAGCAGGTCTGGCCCGAGCTCCACACCGCCGCGGAGGACATCGTGGTCGTGAAGAACCGCTACAGCGCGCTCGTTCCGGGCTCTTCGACCCTGGAGCGGGTGGTGCGCGCGCTCGGGGTCGACACGTTGTTCATCGCCGGCACCAAAACCAACGTGTGCTGCGAATCGACCGCGCGCGATGCGATGATGCTCGACTTCAAGGTCGTGCTGCTGTCCGACTGCTGCGCCGCGCTCTCGGACGAGGAGCATCGCGCTACCCTGGAAAATCACATCCAGCAGTTCGGCGACGTGGCGACCGCCGACGAGGCGCTGAGGCTGCTCTCATGAAAATCACTTGCCTGCCGAACGGGCCGTACTCGATGTCCGAACCCAGGGTGCGCCGGGAGAACGGCACGCCGCTTGAAACCGGAACCAGAGCTTCGCTGTGCCGCTGCGGCGGCTCCTCGCGGAAGCCGTTCTGCGACGGCACCCACGCGAAGATCGG
>DASXAO010000131.1:0-64414 GCA_036406675.1 Burkholderiales bacterium | reverse complement strand
GTCGAGGTGCGCGAGCTCGAAGGCATGGCGGGCATCCGGCCGCGGATGATTCCCTGCCGCGTCGAGAAGCTCGAGCGTCCCGCGCCGGATGTCGCGGTCATGGGCCTGCGCCTGCCGATGAACGAGAATTTCCGCTTCCTGGCCGGGCAGTACATCGACCTGCTCCTCAAGGACCAGAAGCGGCGCAGCTACTCGATCGCCGTGTCGCCGAAGCCGGAGGGCGTGACCTACCTCGAGCTCCACGTGCGGCACACGCCGGGCGGCCTCTTCACCGAGCACCTGTTCTCGAAGGCGAAGCTGCGCGACATCCTTCGCTTCGAAGGCCCGCTCGGCACGTTCTACCTGCGCGAGGACTCCGACAGGCCCGTCGTCATGGTGGCGAGCGGCACCGGCTTCGCGCCGATCAAGGCGATGTGCGAGGCCGCCTTCGAGAAGAACCTCGCGCGGCCGATCACTCTCTATTGGGGCTGCCGCGCGCGCCGCGATCTCTACATGCTCGACGTGCCGGGGCAATGGAGCCGGCAGAACTTCCGCTTCGTGCCGGTGCTGTCGGATCCGACGCCGGAATGCCGCTGGAGCGGCCGCACCGGGTTCGTCCACCGCGCCGTGATGGAGGACTTCCCGGACATGTCGGGGGTCGAGGTGTATGCCTGCGGCGCCCCGGTGATGGTCGACGCGGCGCGCGCCGACTTCGGTTCGCAGCGCGGCTTGCCAGCCGAGGCGTTCTTCGCCGATTCTTTCCTGACCGAAGCGGACAAGCTTCCGGCTTCCTGACGAGGAGGAGCACATGACGGTAGCGACTCGGGAGATCATCCAGGACGGCATCGCCGACCCGAAGAACGAGAACGCCGTGGTGAAGGCGTTCGTGCTGTCTCACGGCACCATGGAGGTGTACAACCTCAGGGAATCGCGCCGGTTCTACGAGGAGTTCCTCGGCCTCGAGTGCGTGCGCCACGCGAAGCCCGCGATCGTGGTGCGCCTGGGGCTCAAGTTCCACATCGTCGCGGTCGAGGTCGGCGAGGCGGTGCACCCGGTGAACGTCCTCAACCACTGGGGCATGGACGTGCGCACCAAAGAGGAGGTCGACGCCGCCTACGAGGCCGCGCTCAAGCACAAGGAGAAGTACAAGATCCGGCAGGTGCTGAAGCCCGTCATGCAGCACGGGGTCTACTCCTTCTATATGGAGGACCTCGACCATAACTGGTGGGAGATCCAGCACTATCCCGGGTTCCAGAACGAGGACCTGTTCGACTTCGGCGACCGCTTCTCGATGGACGACGGCGCTGAAGTCGGCGAGCTTAAGGAACTCGGCATCAAGACCACCGCGTGAGCGCTGAGGATTGAGCAAAACTTCGCCCTGAAAGCTCCAGGTCAGGGTGTAGTCAGGGAGTTTCGCGTTCTAGCTCTGTAACCTGCCCGCCTCATTTCGGATCCTGAAGGTCCAGAGGTGCGGTTGGCGGTTCTGTCTCTTGTGGTGGTCGGGTTCGCGGCGCCGGCGCTCGCGCGAGAACTCACGCTCGCGCAAGTGGAGGCGCTCGTCGCCCGCAACAACCGCGAGCTGCTGGCGGCGCGGCGTGCCCTCGAGTCCGCCGACGCGCAGACGGTGATCGCGGGCGCCCGGCCGAACGCGACGTTCTCGGTCAACAGCACCAGCATCGCCGGCGGTACCCCGCAGGGGCAGGGGGCGGACACCGTCTTCCGAATCGACCAGCCGTTCGAGCGCGGCGACAAGCGCAGCCTGCGCCTCGATGCCGCCTCCGGGCTGCGGCTCGCGGCGCAGCGCGACTCGCTCGACGTGCTGCGCCAGCAGCTCGCCGCGGCGCGGGCGGCCTACTTCGACCTCAAGCAGGCGCAGGAGCGCGCTCAGGTGCTCGACGAGACCGCCGAGCTTTTCGGCGACACGCTCAAGGCGGCCCAGACGCGCCTCAAGGCCGGCGACCTCGCGGCGGCCGACGTGGCGAAGGTCGAAGTGGACCAGGGGCGTGCGCAGAACGATGCCCGGGCGGCGCGCGCCGACCTCGCCCGGGCGCAGCTCGCGCTGGCGTATCTCATCGGCGAGGAAGCGGCGGCCGCCGAGCTGGCCGCCGCGGATGCGTGGCCGGCGCCGCAGCGCGCCGATGCGGCGGCGCTCGCCGAGGCGGTGGAAGCGCGCCCCGACGTGCAGGCGGCGAAGGCGCGCGTCGAGGCGGCCGAGCGCCTGCGCGACCTCGCCCGCGCCCAGCGCACGCGCGACGTGACGCTCGGCGCGCAGTACGAGCATTTCCCCGGCACCAACCCCGCAAACTCGGTCGGGTTCGGCATCTCGGTGCCGCTTTTCACCGGCTACGACTTCTCGGGCGACATCCGCAAGGCGGAAGTCGACCGCTACGCCGCGCTAGACCAGCTCGAGCGCGCGCGCGCCATCGCCATGGGCGAGCTGCGCCGCGCCGCGAGCGACCTCAATTCGGCCGCCGAGCGGATGGAGCGCTTCGACTCGTCGCTCCTCGCGGCGGCGGGCCGCAGCTCGGAAGCGGTGGAGTTCGCCTTCCGCCGCGGCGCGAGCTCGGTGCTCGAGGTGCTCGATGCGCGCCGCACCCTGCGCGCGGTCCGCCTCGAGGCGCTGACGGCGCGCACCGACCATGCCAAGGCGTACGCCGCGTGGCGCGCCGCGCAGACCACGGCCGACATGCTGGAAGCGAAATGAGCGCCGGGAAACTGGTCGTCGCGGGGCTGTGTGCCGGCCTTCTCTCGTGGGGATGCTGGGACAAGAAGGAGAACGAGCCGCCGCAGCAGCCGACGGTGGAGCAGCACAGCATCCTCGTGTTTCCGCAGGCGAGCCCGATGCTCGACCAGATCGTCGCGGTGCCGGTCGAGCCGCGCCGCGAGGTGACGCTGCGCTTCAACGGGCGCCTGGTCTGGAACGAGGACCGCACCGCGCGCGTGTTCGCGCCGTTCGCCGGGCGCGTCCAGTCGATCGAGGCGCGCCCGGGCGAGCGCGTGGCACGCGGCCAGGCGCTCGCGGTGCTCGCGGCGCCCGACTTCGGGGTGGCCCAGGCCGAGGCGCGCAAGGCCGAGAACGATTATTCGCTCGCGCAAAAGAACCTCGAGCGGATCCGCGAGCTGGCGCAGGCGGGCGTGGCGCCGGCCAAGGACCTGCAGGCGGCCGAGGCCGAGGTTGCCCGCACCGCGAGCGAGCGCGCGCGGGCGAACGCGCGGCTGAAGCTCTACGGCAAGGACGACACCGTCGACCAGCGGCTCGCGCTGCGCTCGCCGGTCGCGGGCGTGGTGGTGGAGCGCAACCTCAATCCCGGGCAGGAGCTGCGCACCGACTCGCAAGGCGACAAGCCGCTGTTCGTGGTCTCGGACCCGGCGCGCCTGTGGTTCCTGCTCGACGTCTCCGAGCAGGACATCGCGCGCGTGAAGGCCGGCACCGAGGTCAAGCTCTCCACCGCCTCGCTCGGCGAGGACCGGATCTCGGGGCGCGTGATGCACGTCGCCGAGCTCGTCGACCCGCAGACGCGCACGGTGAAGGTGCGCGGCGTAGTCGACGAGCCGGACGAGCGCCTGAAGGCCGAGATGTTCACGGTCGCGGAGCTCAAGCTTCCCGCGGCGAGCGGCTACCTCGTGCCCACGCGGGCAGTCTACCTGCGCGGCGAGCAGCACTTCGTGTTCATCGACCAGGGGGCCGGCCGCTACGCGCGGCGCGCGATCGTGCCCGGGCCCATCAGCGACGGCTACCAGGCGGTGCTCGGCGGGATCGCCGCGACCGACAAGGTGGTGGTGGACGGCAACCTCCTGCTCGAGCGCCTGCTCGCCTCGAAGGACTGAGGCTTGATCAAGCGCATCATCGCGTTCGCGCTGTACCAGCCGCTCTTCGTCGTCCTCGGCGTGGCGCTCTTCGTCGGCGCCGGGATCTGGGCCTTCGTCAACCTCCCGGTCGAGGCCTTCCCCGACGTCACCGACACCCAGGTCACGGTGATCTCGCTTTACCCCGGGCGCGCGGCGGAGGAGGTGGAGAAGCAGGTCACCGTGCCCCTCGAAGTCGCGCTGTCGGGGCTGCCCGGCGCGGTGCGCATGTTTTCGCATACGCAGTTCGGCCTTTCCTTCCTCATCCTCACCTTCGACGACCGGGCCAACGGCTATTTCTCCCGGCAGCAGGTCGTCGAGCGGCTGCGCGAGGTCGACCTGCCCGACGGCGTGCAGGCGGAGCTGGCGCCGTTCTCGACCGCGATCGGCGAGATCTACCGCTACCGCATCAAGGGCGACAAGCACACGCCGCGCGAGCTGCGCACCTACCAGGACTGGGTCGTGTCGCGCCAGCTGCGGCTCGTGCCCGGCGTCGCCGACATCGTCAGCCTCGGCGGCCTGGTCAAGCAGTACGAGGTGCGGCCGGACCTCGCGAAGCTGCGCGACTACAAGGTGACGCTGGGGCAGCTATCCCAGGCGATCCAGCGCGGCAACGCGAACGCGGGCGGCAGCTATGTCGAGCAGGGACGCCAGCAGTACCTGATTCGCGGCATCGGCCTCTTCACCGGGATCGAGGACATCGAGAACGTGGTGGTCGCCGAGCGCGGCGGCACGCCGATCCTGGTGCGCAACCTCGCGACCGTGGAGCTCGGCGCGGTGCCGCGCCAGGGCATCGCCGGGCAGGACGGCGAGGACGACATCGTGACCGGCGTCGTGCTGATGCGCCGGGGCGAGAACCCGTCCGAAGTGCTCAAGCGGGTGCGCGCCAAGGTCGACAGCCTCAACGACACGGCGCTCCCCGGCGGCGTGAAGGTGGTGCCGATCTACGACCGCACCTGGCTCATCGGCAAGACGCTGAGGACCGTGTTCGGCAACCTCGCCGAGGGCGCGCTCCTCGTTTCCCTGGTGTTGTATCTCTTTCTGGGAAATGCGAGAGCGGCCGCCATCGTGGCGCTCACCATCCCGCTCGCGCTGCTCGCCACCTTCCTCGGACTCACCTGGGTCGGCATTCCCGCCAACCTGCTCTCGCTCGGCGCGATGGACTTCGGCATCATCGTCGACGGCGCGGTGATCGTGGTGGAGAACATATTCCGCCGCCTCACCGAGGCGCGCCACGCGCACCGGGAGTTCGGCCACGGCGAATTCAAGAACGCGATCCTCGAGGCCGCGACGGAGGTCGGCCGACCGACGCTGTTCTCGATGCTGATCATCATCGCGGCGCACATCCCCATCTTTACCCTGCAGCGCCACGAAGGCCGCATCTTCGCGCCGATGGCCTATTCGGTGGTGTTCGCCCTGATCGGCGCCCTGGTCCTGTCGCTCACCCTGGTGCCGCTGCTCGCTTCGGCGATGCTGCGGAAGAAGCTGCCGGAGGAAGACAACCGCCTGGTGCGCGCCGCCAAGCGCCTCTACCAGCCCGCGCTCGACAAGGCTCTGCAAAATCCCCGCAAGATCCTGCTCGGGGCGGTGCTCGCGCTCGCCGCGAGCCTGATGCTCGTCCCGCGGCTCGGGACCGAGTTCCTGCCCGAGCTGAACGAGGGCGCGATCTGGGTCAATCTGACCCTGCCGACCAGCGTCTCGGTGTCCGAGGCGCAGGAGCTCACCGGGCGCGTTCGCAGCGCCATCCGCCGCGTGCCGGAAGTGCTGACCGTGACCTCGAAGTCCGGGCGCCCCGAGGACGGGACCGATCCGAAGCTCATCAACATGGCCGAGCTGCTGGTGGATCTGAAGCCCGAGAACGAGTGGCGCAAGGGCGTCGACAAGCCCGCGATCCTCGCCCAGATGGACGCCGAGGTGTCGAAGATCCCCGGCCTCGAGCCGAGCTTCTCGCAGCCGATCCGCGACAACGTGCTCGAGTCGATCTCGCAGATCGACGGCCAGATCGTGATCAAGGTGTTCGGCGACGACCTCGACGTGCTGCGCGACCAGGCCGAGCAGGTGCTGCGCCAGGTAAGCACGGTGCCCGGCGTGGCGCGCGCGTTCGTGGACCGGCTGGGCGAGCTGCCGCAGATCCAGGTGCGGGTCGACCGCGCGCGCGCCGCGCGCTACGGCCTCAACGTCGCCGACGTGCAGGACGTGATCGAGAGCGCCCTCGGCGGCAAGGCGGTGACCCAGGTGTGGGAGGGCGAGCAGCGCTTCGCCGTGGCGGTGCGCCTTCCGGAAGAGGAACGCACGCTGACCCGCATGCAGAGCCTGCTGGTGGCCACGCCCGGCGGCGCCTACGTGCCGCTCTCCGAGGTGACGACCTTCAAGACCATCGGCGGGATGATGAACATCGCGCGCGAGGACGGCAAGCGCGTGCTCGCGATCGGCGTCTTCATCCGCGGCCGCGACATGGGCGGCGTGGTCGCCGACATGCAGGGCCGCGTCGCCGAGCACGTGCGCCTGCCCGAGGGCTACAGCATCACCTGGTCGGGGGAATTCGAGAACCAGGAGCGGGCCATGCGGCGCCTGGCGGTGATCGTGCCGGTGTCGATCCTGATCATCTTCCTGCTGCTGTTCGACGCCTTCAAGTCGTTCTCGAGCGCGCTCGTCATCATCGCCAACATCCCGTTCTCCGTGATCGGCGGCATCCTCGCCCTCTGGATCACCGGAATCTATCTTTCGGTGTCGGCGGCCATCGGCTTCATCGCGCTCTTCGGCCAGGCGGTGCTGAACGGCGTCGTGATGGTGACGCTCTTCAACCAGCTGCGCGCGAGCGGCGTGCCGCTGGCGCAGGCGGTGCGCGAAGGCGCGATGACGCGGCTGCGCACGGTG
Source organism: Burkholderiales bacterium (assembly GCA_036406675.1). Taxonomy (GTDB): domain Bacteria; phylum Pseudomonadota; class Gammaproteobacteria; order Burkholderiales; family SG8-39; genus SCGC-AG-212-J23. The sequence continues at coordinate 57,712 of DASXAO010000131.1, read as the reverse complement.
CTCATGACCGCGCTCCTCGCGAGCCTGGGCCTCGCGCCGATGGCGCTTTCGACCGGCATCGGCTCGGAGACGCAGAAGCCGCTCGCGGTGGTGGTGATCGGCGGGCTCGTCACCGCGACGCTGCTCGTGCTCTTCGTGCTGCCCGTGCTCTACAGCCTGTTCTCAAAAAAGCAGGCGTAGCCCGACGCTGTAGAAGCGCTGCGGCGGGTCGCCGTTCTGGTTGCCGATCGTGCTGTCCACCTGGAACTTGTTGGGGATGATCCATAGGCGCAGGCCGCCGTGCAGGGTTGGCTTGTCATCGCTCTGGCCGAAGCTCTCCAGGATGCAGTAGACCCGCGGCGCGATGAGCAGCGCTTCCAGCCCGATTCCCCAGGTGCCGCGGTCCTTGTCTATGTCCCGGTCGCGGATCGCGCCGAGATTGGCGTGGACCACCGCCCGGTCGTCCAGGAACGAAAAGCTCGCGATGCCGTTCACGTAGGGGCTCCAGAAGTTGCTCCCCGCCTGCGGATTCGAATAGAAGGTTCCCACGGTCAGGGCAAGGCCCGAGCCGTTCGTCTCGAGCGGCTTGAGGAGCGTCTTGGCCTGGAGCACGACCGAGCGTTCGTCCTCGATGCGGTTCGCCCCGGCCGTGAGCTCGAGCCCGAACGGGTTGCATGCGGGCATGAACCAGAACTCCGAGCCCGAGTAACGCCGCTGCTCCTTATAGAAGGTCTCGACCTGGCAACCCCCGCGGTCGACTACCCGGGCATCGTCGGTGATGAAGGGGCGCGCCGCGTGCGCGCGTTGGCTAGAAATAACCATTACTAAATGCAAGGTTAGAGACAGGATGGGCTTCATCTTCTTGTGTAACCTGCCCGCCTTTCCATCGCATCTGGGAGGGGTGCGTGGTGCAACGCGGCAATTTCTGGCTGCCGCTCGTTCTTCTTTGCCTGGTCGCGTGCGACAAGGCGCCGAATTCTACTAGCGGCGCCTCCGATCCGCGCCGCCCCGGCGAGCTGAAGATTCCCGAGGTCTCGCGCCAATTCCTGAAGATCGAGCCGGTCGGGGCGACGTCTTCCGACGGCGCGCGCACCTATTTCGGACGCACGGCTTTCCGCCCGAAGGCGCTGTCCGCGGTCACCGCTCCGTTCGCGGGGCGCATAGCCGAAGTCCTGGTGGAGCCCGGGCAGCGGGTGCGCGCGGGCGCGCCGCTCTTCGCCCTCGAGAGCGCGGAGGTGCTGCAGGCCCGCACCAACCTGGAGCAGGCACGGCTCAGGGTCCGCCTCGCGCAGGAAGTGCTGGCGCGCCAGAACGAGATGGCGAAGCGCGGCGTCGGCCTCGAGGTCGAGCGCTTCGAGGCCGAGATGAAGGTGAGGGAAGCGGACTCGGAGCTCAAGCGCGCCGAGCGCAGCGCCGCGCTCGCCGGCCCGGGCGAGGGCACCCGCGTCGAGGTGCGCTCTCCCACCGAGGGGATCGTGGTGACGGTCAGGGTGACGCGCGGCTCGACCGTGCCTTCCGGCGGCGATCCGCTGGTCGAGATCGGCAACCCCGGCGGCCTTTGGGTCGTCGCCGACGTGCCGGAGAACGAGATCGGCATGGTCGCCAAGGCGGCCAAGGCCGACGTCGAGATCACCGCCCTCAACCTCAGCCTTGCCGGCCGGCTCGCCGGCATCGCTCCGCGCAGCGATCCGGAAACGCGGCGCACGCCGTTCTACGTCGAGCTCGAGCGCGCGCCAGCCGACCTGCGCGCCGGGCTACTGGTGCGGGTGTCGGTGTTCGCGCCGGGCCGGGCGGGCGAGATCTGGCTGCCGGTCACCGCGGTGCTGCTCAAGGAGGGAGGCAAGCGCATCGTCTACGTCGAGGCCGAGCCGGGCAAGTTCGTGCCGCGCGAGATCGAGGTGACCGACGAGCGCGGCGGGAAGGTGCGGGTGCTGAAAGGCCTGCAGACCGGCGAGCGGGTGGTCATGCGCGGGGCGCTGCTCGTCGACCGCGAGGCCGAGCAGCTCCTCTAGCCGATGCTCAACCGGCTCATCGAGATCTGCGTCCACCGCCGGGTGGCGGCGATCTTCGCGGTGCTGATCGCGGCGGCGTTCGGGGTCCACGCCTACCTCAACACGCCGATCGAAGCCTTCCCCGACGTCACCAATGCGCAGGTGACGGTGATCGCGCAGATGCCAGGCTACGCGCCCGAGGAGATCGAGCGCAGCATCACCGTGCCGCTCGAGCGCGCGCTGAACGGCACGCCGCGCATGATGCAGCTGAGGAGCGAGAGCCTGTTCGGGCTTTCGCTCGTCACGCTCACCTTCGACGACGACGCCGACCCGTTCATCTCGCGCATGCAGGTGGCCCAGCGCATGGGGCAGGCCGATCTCCCCGACGGCGTCACGCCGAAGCTCGCGCCGGAGGCCACGCCGCTCGGCGAGGTCTACCAGTTCCGCGTGGCGAGCGACCGGCACGACCTCTACCAGACGCGCGCCGAGCTCGAATGGACCATCACGCGCGTGCTGAAGCAGGTGCCGGGGGTCGCCGACGTCGTGACCTTCGGCGGCTATCTCAAGGAGGTGCACGTGCGCGCGTATCCCGACCGGCTGCGCGCGCACGGCCTCAGCCTGACCGAAGTCGGCGACGCGCTCGCCAAGACCAACATCAACGTCGGCGGAGGCTTCGTGCGCCACGGCGACCAGGAGCTCACGGTGCGCGGCATCGGCTACATCGGCTCGGTGGACGACATCCGCCGCACGGTGCTCAAGACGCGCGACGGCACCCCGGTGATGGTCGGCGACATCGCCGAGATCGTGCAGTCGAACACCCCGCGGCGCGGCGCCGTGGGCTGGAACGGGGAGAAGGAGGCGGTAGAGGGCTTCGTCCTCATGCGCCGCGGCGAGAACCCTTCGCGCGTGCTGGACGGAGTCCACGCGAAGATCACCGAGCTGAACGACAAGATCCTGCCCAAGGGCATGCAGATCGTGCCGTTCTACGACCGCACGCTCCTGGTGGGCAACACGCTGCACACGGTCAACACCAACCTGCTGCACGGCTTCCTGCTGGTGGTCGCCGTGGCGTGGCTCTTCTTCCGCAGCCTGACCGGCTCGCTGATCGTGGCGGCCGTGATCCCGCTCGCGCTGCTCGGCGCGTTCCTCGGCCTGTACGTGCTCGGCATGCCGGCCAACCTGATCTCGATGGGCGCGATCGACTTCGGGATCCTGGTCGACGGCGCGGTGGTCCTGGTGGAGAACGTGCTGCACTCGCTGCAGCACGAGCGGCCGCGAACGCGGCGCGAGGTGCTGCGCCTCGTGATCGCGTCGACGGAGGCGGTGGCGCGGCCCACGCTCTTCGCCATGCTCATCATCATCGCGGCGCTGGTGCCGGTGTTCACGCTGCAGCAGGTCGAGGGACGCATCTTCCGGCCGCTGGCGCTGACCTATTCGTTCGCGCTGGTCGCCGCGCTGGTGCTGTCGCTCACGCTGGTGCCGGCGCTATGCGCGCTCGGCTTCGTCCGCGGCCGGCCGCGCCGCGAGCCGCGCTGGATCGAAAAGGCCCGGGTGCGCTATCGCGGCTGGCTCGGACGCCTGCTCGGCGCCCGGGCACCGATGCTCGCCGTCGCGGCGGCCTTCCTCGCTGCGAGCGTCTATCTCGGAAGCAGGCTCGGCACCGAGTTCCTGCCGGAGCTCGACGAGGGCGACTTCGTGGTGTTCGTCGAGATGCCGCCATCGATCGCGCTCGAAGCGGCGCAGACCATGCTGATCGAGGTGCGCAAGCGCATCCTGGCCTTCCCCGAGGTCGCGCAGGTGCTCTCGGAGAACGGGCGCCCCGAGGACGGCACCGACAACGAGAACCCGAACATGAGCGAGACCTTCGTGCGCCTGCGGCCGCACGAGGAATGGCGCAAGGGCTACGGCAAGGACCGCCTGATCGACGAGATGCGCGAGTCGCTCGACCAGATTCCGGGCGTGCGCTACAACTTTTCGCAGCCGATCAAGGACAACGTCGAGGAGGCGGTGGCCGGCGTGCGCGGGAAGGTGGTGCTCAAGGTCTACGGCACCGACATGAAGCTGATGCGCGACACGCTCGAGCAGGCGCGGCTGAAGCTCGCGCCGGTCGCGGGCGTGGTGGACCTCGGGCTGTACCGCGACGCCACCGTGCCGCAGCTCCAGATCCGGCTCGATCGCGAGGCGCTGGCGCGCGCCGGCATCCCGGTCGCGGCCGCGAACGACTTCGTTGGCACGGCGCTCGCCGGCAAGGTGACCACCACGTTCTGGGAGGGCGAGCGCCCGGTGCCGGTGCGCCTCATCCTGCCGGCGGCCGCGCGCGAGAACCATCTCGCCATCGGCGAGCTCGCGGTTCCGCGACCCGCCGGCGGCAGCGCGCCGCTGCGCGAGCTGGCCCAGATCAGCGTCGCCGCCGGCGCGGCCAACATCTATCGCGAGTCGAACAGCCGCTACCTCGCGCTCAAGTTCAACGTCGAGGGACGCGACATGGGCTCGGTGGTCAAGGACGCGATCGCGGCGGTCGCCGCCGGCGTCAAGCTGCCCGACGGCTACTACTTCGCCTGGGGCGGCGAGTTCGAGAACCAGCAGCGGGCGGTGCGGCGGCTGCAGATCATCGTGCCGATCGCGCTCGCCGCGGTGCTGGCGCTGCTCTACACCGCCATCCAGTCGGGCCGCGCCGCAGCGGCCATCCTGCTCGCGGCGCCCTTCGCCCTGACCGGTGGCGTGTTCGGCCTCTGGGCCGGAGGCATGCCGATCTCCGTGAGCGCCATCGTCGGCTTCATCGCGCTGCTCGGCCAGGTGTCGCTGCTCGGCCTGCTGGTGGTGAGCGCGATCGAGGCGCGCCGCCGGGAAGGCGTCGCCCTCTCGGCCGCGGTGGTCGACGGCAGCGTCGAAAAGCTGCGCGCGGTGCTGATGGCGGCGCTGCTCGCGCTGTTCGGCCTGCTGCCGATGGCCGTCTCCACCGGCGTCGGCAGCGAGACGCAGCGCCCGTTCGCGCTCGTCATCGTCGGCGGCATGGTCACCACGCTGGTGATCACGCTGCTCGTCCTGCCCGCGGTCTACTACATGACGGCTTCCGAGCGCTATGTCACCCCCGAGGAACTGGATGAAACGGCTTAGCGCGCTGCTGCTCCTGTTTTCCTTCGACGCCTCCGCCCAGCTGCCCGAGCGGGTCACGCTGGAGGAGGTGCTGCGCCTCGTGAGCGAGGGCCCGCGCGTGGCCGCGTCGCAGCGCGATGCCGACGCCGCGCGCGCGGATCGGGACGCCGCCGGCGCCTTCGCCAACCCCAGCCTCTCGATCGGGCGGGCGCGCCCCTCGGGCGGCGAGCGCACCATCTTCGACGCCAACTCGCAGGACCAGGCCTCGCTCGAGCTGCCGGTGCCGATCTTCGGCCAGCGCGCGGCGCGCGTGCAGGTGGCCGAGCGCCAGGTGGAACGGGCGCAGTGGCAGGTCCGCTCGACCCTCGGCGAAGCGAGGAAGAGCGCGGCGCTCGAGTTCGTGCGCCTGCTCGCCGCACAGGAGCAGCTCGCGCTGCGCCGGCGCGCCCGGGACGAGATCGAGCGCATCCGCGGCATCGTCGCCGGCCGCCTCGACAACGGCATGGCGAGCCGCTACGACCTGGCGCGGGCCGACGCCGAGCTGTCGCTCTCGTCGATCGGCGTGCACAAGGCCGAGGCCGAGGCCGCCGAGCATGCCGCGGCGCTCGCCGCGCTTGCCGGCGCCGGCGCGTGGCGGCCGCAGGCGCAGGGCGCGCTTGAAGCGCTGCGGCCCGCGCCGCCGGTCGACGCCGACGCGCTGCTCGAGCGCAGCCCCGCGCTGCAGACGGCGCGCGCCGAGACGCGCGCCGCGGAGGCGCGCATCGAGCTCGCGCAACGCGAGCGCTTTCCGGTGCCGAGCATCGGCGTCGCGCGCACCTGGACCAGCGGGCCCTTCGGCGCCGCCAACTTTTTCGGCGTGTCGAGCGAGATCCCGATTCTCGACACGCGCCGCGCGCAGGAGGACAAGGCGCGGGCCGAGGCCGCCGCGGCGCGCAGCCGCGAGCGCGCGATCGAAGCGGGCCTGCGCGCCGAGCTGCAGCGCCAGCTCGAGGCGCTGCGCGCGCGGCGCGCCGCGCTCGAGCGCCTGAAAGGCGGGGACGCGAGCTTCCTCGAGATGGCGGAATCGGCGTACCGCCTGGGGCGCGCGACGCTGTTCGAGCTGCTCGACGCGCGGCGCACCCAGCTCGAGGCGGCAGACGCGCGCCTGGAGCTGCTCGGGGCGATCGCCGAGTCGGGCCTCGAGATCGAGGCGATTTCGGGCACGCTGTAAGGGCGGGTTTCCCCGCGGGTGCGGGTTATTCTTCGGGCTCCCCCGGGAGAGCCCATGGACGTCGCGATCCTCTTCGCCCTGATCCTGCTGAACGGCGCCTTCGCCATGTCGGAGATCGCGCTGGTCGCCGCGCGCAAGGGCCGTCTGCAGCCGCTCGCCGAGGAGGGCGATGTTCGCGCGCAGGCGGCGCTGCGCCTGCGCGAAAAGCCGACGCAGTTTCTTTCCACCATCCAGATCGGCATTACCTCGATCGGCATCGTGAACGGCGTGGTCGGCGAGGCGGCGCTCGCGCCGCCCCTCGTCCAGTGGCTGCAAGCGCGCGGCCTGGAGGGAACGTTCGCGGAATACGCCGCGACGGCCGGCGTGGTCGTGCTGATCACCTACTTCTCGATCGTGCTGGGCGAGCTCGTGCCCAAACGCCTCGGACAGCTCGACCCCGAGGCGGTGGCGCGGCGCGTGGCGCGTCCCATGGAGCTCCTCGCCGTGCTCGCGCGGCCGTTCGTAGCGCTGCTCGCCGGTTCCACGCGGCTGGCGCTGAAGGTGCTCGGGATCCGCGACGCCCAGGCGCGCCCCGTGACCGAGGAGGAGATCCACGCGCTCCTCGTCGAGGGCTCGGAGTCCGGAGCGATCGAGGAAGAGGAGCACGACATCGTCCGCAACGTGTTCCGGCTCGACGACCGCCAGATCGGCTCGCTGATGGTGCCGCGGAGCGACGTGGTGAGCCTCGACGCCAGCCTGCCGTGGGAGGAGAACGTGCGGCGCATCGAGGAGAGCCGGCACACGCGCTACCCGGTGGTGCGCGGCAGCCTTCGGGACGTCGTCGGCGTGATCAGCGCGCGCGGGCTGCTGCGCCGCGCGCTGCGCGGCCAGGCGCCGCAGTGGGAAACCGACGCGCAATCGCCGGTGTTCGTGCCCGAAAGCCTCACCGGGATGGAGCTCCTGCAGAACTTCCGCGCTTCGGGGGTACAGCTCGCGTTCGTCGTCGACGAGTACGGCGAGGTGCTCGGCATCGTCACCCTGCGCGACGTGCTCGAGGCGATCACCGGCGAATTCCGCTCCGGGCGCGCCGAGGACCAGTGGGCGGTGATGCGCGAAGACGGCTCCTGGCTGCTCGACGGCCTGGTGCCGATCCCGGAGCTCAAGGACCGGCTCGGGCTCAAGGCGCTCCCCGAGGAGGAGCGCTACCATACGCTGAGCGGCCTCTTGATGATGCTGCTCGGCCGCCTGCCGCAGACCGGCGACAGGACCGACTGGGACGGCTGGCGCTTCGAGATCGTCGACATGGACGGCAAGCGCATCGACAAGGTGCTCGCCGCCGCGCTCAAAAGCGATACGCCGCCCGCAGCTCGATGAAATTGATGCCGGGGTTGGGATGCGCGATGCCGCCGTTCGAGAGGTGCTGCGCGCGGACGCTCAGGTCGTAGTTCTGCCGCTCCCCGAACAGCACCCCCGCGCCGAGATGGTCGCCGTACTGGAAATGGGTGGAGAAGTCGGTGTCGCCGTTGATGCGCAGGTTCGACAGCAGGTGGAAGCCGATGGCCGCCTCGAAGTAGGGCACGAGCGCAGTGCGCGCGGCGCGCTCGAGGCGGAACACCGGGGTGATGCCGAGGTCCCAGACCTCCTGGTGCGGCTCGCCGGGCTTGAGCGGGCCGCTCCAGCGGCCGAGCTGCAGGTCCCAGTAGGCGCCGAGGGTCCACGAGCGCTCGGCGAACCAGCGCCGCCGCCAGCTCCATTGCAGGCCGGCGCGCCACAGGTCGGTGTCGTCCTCGCCCTTGCCCACCTCGAAGGACGCTCCGTCGAGCGCATGCGCGCTCGAAACGAGGCCGGCACCTGAAACCAGGCCGGCGAGCGCGGCCGCGAGCGCGGTTTTTCGTATCATTGCTGCAACCGGATTCTGGAAACCATGGCCCAATACGTCTACACGATGCGCCGGGTCGGCAAGGTCGTCCCGCCCAAGCGCACTATCCTAAGAAACATCTCGCTGAATTTCTTCCCGGGCGCCAAGATCGGCGTGCTCGGGCTGAACGGCTCGGGCAAGTCGAGCCTGCTGAAGATCATGGCAGGCGCGGATGAAAATTACGACGGCGAGGTGGTCCGCATGCCGGGCATCCGGGTGGGCTATCTGGAGCAGGAGCCGCGTCTGCCCGAGGGAAAAACCGTCAAGGACGCAGTGGAGGAGGCGCTGGGCGAAACGGCGGCGGCCAAGAAGCGCCTCGACGAAGTGTACGCGGCGTACTCGGAGCCCGACGCCGACTTCGACAAGCTCGCCGAGGAGCAGGCGCGCCTGGAGGCCGTCATCAACGCCGGCGGCGCCGACGAGCTCGAAGTCGCGGCCGACGCGCTGCGCCTGCCGCCCTGGGAGCAGAAGGTGGACGTGCTCTCGGGCGGCGAGAAGCGCCGGGTCGCGCTTTGCCGCCTGCTCCTGTCCAAGCCCGACCTGCTCCTGCTGGACGAGCCGACCAACCATCTCGACGCGGAGAGCGTGGAATGGCTCGAGCAGTTCCTGCAGCGCTTCCCGGGCACGGTGGTCGCCGTGACGCACGACCGGTACTTCTTGGACAATGCCGCGGGCTGGATCCTCGAGCTCGATCGCGGCTACGGCATTCCGTGGGAGGGCAACTACTCGAGCTGGCTCGACCAGAAGGAAAAGCGCCTGCAGCTCGAGGCGAGCCAGGAAGCCGCGCGGATCAAGGCGATGCAGGCCGAGCTGGAATGGGTGCGGCAGAACCCGAAGGGGCGGCAGGCGAAGTCCAAGGCGCGCCTCGCGCGCTTCGAGGAGCTGTCGCAGTACGAGCACCAGCAGAGGAACGAGACCCAGGAGATCTTTATCCCGGTGGCCGAGCGCCTGGGCAACGAGGTGATCGAGTTCGAAGGCGTGTCGAAGGGCTACGGCGAGCGCCTGCTGATCGACAAGCTCTCGTTCCAGGTCCCGCCCGGCGCGATCGTGGGCATCATCGGCCCGAACGGCGCGGGAAAGTCCACGTTGTTCCGCCTCCTCGCGAAGAAGGAGCAGCCCGATGCCGGGACGATCACGCTCGGCAAGACCGTGAAGCTCGCGCACGTCGACCAGGCGAGGGACGCGCTGCAGGGCGAGAAGACCGTGTGGGAGGACGTTTCGGGCGGGCAGGACACGATCACGGTGGGCAAGTTCCAGATGCCGTCGCGCGCCTACCTCGCGCGCTTCAATTTCCGCGGCGCGGACCAGCAGAAGCTCGTGGCCCAGCTCTCGGGCGGCGAGCGCGGCCGGCTGCACCTCGCCAAGATGCTGGTCTCGGGCGCCAACGTGCTGCTGCTCGACGAGCCCTCCAACGACCTCGACGTCGAGACCCTGCGCGCGCTCGAGGAGGCGCTGCTCGAGTTCGCCGGGTCGGTGCTCGTGATCTCGCACGACCGCTGGTTCCTGGACCGCATCGCCACGCACATCCTCGCGGCCGAGGACGACTCGCAGTGGGTGTTCTTCAACGGCAACTACCAGGAGTACGAGGCCGACAAGAAGAAGCGCCTCGGCGACGAGGCGGCCCGGCCGCACCGTATCCGATACAAGGCCCTGAAAAAATAGCTACAGCAGGGGGGCGAAAAGCCTCGCGACCCCGTCGCGCAGCTTGATCGCGGGCGGCCGCGAGTTGACGTCGTCGAGGCTCACGCGGCGCGCGCCGGCGCGACGCTCGACGATGAGCTCGTCCATGCGGCGGCCGAACTGGCGGCAGTAGGACTCGACGTTGAACTCGAAGTTGAGGCGCAGGCTGCGCGCGTCCCAGTTGCCCGAGCCGAGGAAAGTCCAGTGGGCATCGACCACCATGAGCTTGGAGTGGTCGAACGGCCCCGGCCGCATCCAGACCCGGCAGCCGCGGTCGAGCACCTGCCAGAGCTGGTGGACCATCGCCCAGCGGATGTGCGGCAGGTCGGTCTCCTCGGGCAGGATGATGTCGACGTCGACGCCGCGCAATGCCGCGGCGTCGAGCGCGGAGATGATGCCGCCGTCGGGAAGGAAGTAGGGCGTGCAGATGCGCACGGTGCGCTGCGCGGCGTTGAGCGCGCCGAGGTAGGTCCAGCGCAGGCGCTCGAACGACTCGTCCGGGCCGGCTTCGATCCCGCGCGCGAGCGAAGGCCCGGCGGGCGCGATCTGCGGAAACCACTCGCCCCCGCGCAGCGGCTCGTCGGTGGTGAAAAGCCAGTCGTCGGCGAACACTTCCATGAGGTGCGCCACCACCGGGCCGCGCAGGCGGAAATGCGTGTCGCGATAGGCGTTCGCGCCCCAATAGTGCCGGTCGATGTTCATGCCGCCGGTGAATCCGAGCTCGCCGTCCACCACCAGGATCTTGCGGTGGTTGCGCAGGTTGAACGCGTTGACCCGCGCCGGCACCAGCGGCGGATTGAAGTCGCCGACCGCGACGCCGGCCCGGCGCAGGCGTTTCTCCGGCGAATGCAGCGAAATACGGCAGCTCACGTCGTCGAGCAGCACGCGCACCGCCACGCCGCGGCGCTGCGCTCGGATCAGCGCCTCGACGAAGCGCTCGCCGATCCCGTCGGCGTGGAAGATGTACGAGGCGAGCGCGACGGAGCGCTGCGCCGCGTCGATGGCCTGCAGCATGGCCGGGTAGGCTTCGGTTCCGTCGACCAGCGGCTCGATCGAGTTGCCGGCGAGGAGCGGCCGCTCGACCACCGCGCCGACCAGGCGCGCGAGCGGCACCAGCTCGGTGATCGGCAGCCGCTCATCGGACTCCGAAGTGGTCCGTACGCGGACCAGGTCGCGTCGCAGGCGCGCGGCGCGCCGCTGCACGCGATTCACGCCGAAGAACACGTACAGGATCGCCCCGACGATCGGCAGCAGCCAGGCGAGAAGCACCCAGAGCGCGGCGGAGCGCGGCTCGCGCTTGTAGACGACAGCGTGGGCAGCCGTGAGCAGGGCCACGGCGAGCGCCACGACGCCAAAGGCGAGGTCGAAGGGACCGCTCAACCGCCAGAGAGTAGGACAAAATCGGGCCGACTGCTGCGAACCAGCCAGGATCGAACCGGAGCCGGGGAAAAAAGCGCGGCTTGCACCGCCGTGTCGCGGCCGATATTCTTGAGCGGAGCGCGCATAGGTATATACCGTATACACCGTGCAGCGCATCGGTTTGACCGGGATCCAATTGCCATGACCGAAAAAATCACCCGCCGGCAGTTCATCGTGCGCTCGGCCGCCTCCGCCGCTGCAGGGGCGGGCGGCGCGCTCGTTCCGGCGCAGGCCCAGAACATCGTTACCGACGCAAGGCAGGCGCAGCTCAAATGGTCCAAGGCGCCGTGCCGCTTCTGCGGCGTGGGTTGCGGGGTGAACGTCGCGGTCAAGGACGGCCAGGTCGTCGCCACGCACGGCGATCCCCAGGCCGAGGTGAACCGCGGCGTCAATTGCGTCAAGGGGTACTTCCTCTCGAAGATCATGTACGGCGAGGACCGCCTGACGCGGCCGCTGCTGCGCATGAAGAACGGCCGCTACGACAAGTCCGGCGAGTTCACGCCGGTGACCTGGGACCAGGCGTTCGACGTGATGGCGCAGAAGTGGAAGGCCGCGCTCAAGGCGAAGGGACCCTCCTCGATCGGCATGTTCATGTCGGGGCAGTCGACGATCTGGGAAGGCTACGCCGCGGTGAAGCTCATGAAGGCGGGCTTGCGCTCCAACAACATCGACCCGAACGCGCGCCACTGCATGGCGAGCGCCGCCGTGGGCTTCATGCGCACGTTCGGCATCGACGAGCCGATGGGCTGCTACGACGACATCGAGCAGGCCGACGCTTTCGTGCTGTGGGGCTCGAACATGGCCGAGATGCATCCCATCCTGTGGCAGCGCATCGCCGACCGGCGCCTCGCGCACCCGCACGTCCAGGTGGCGGTGCTCTCCACCTTCGAGCACCGCAGCTACGACCTGGCCGACCAGACGCTGACCTTCACGCCGCAGACCGACCTCGCCATCCTCAACTACGTCGCGAACTACATCATCCAGCGCGGCGCGGTGAACAAGGACTTCGTCTCGAAGCACGTCGCGTTTCGCCTCGGCAATACCGACATCGGCTACGGCCTGCGCCCCGAGCACGAGCTGCAGAAGGCGGCCAAGAACGCGGCCGACCCCGGCGGGTTCAAGCCGATTTCGTTCGAGGAGTTCGCGAAGTTCGTCTCCAAGTACGACGCCAGGTACGCCGCCAAGCTTTCCGGGGTGCCGGCGGAGCGGCTGCAGAAGCTGGCGCAGCTCTACGCGGATCCCAAGATCAAGGTGATGTCGTTCTGGACCATGGGGTTCAACCAGCACACGCGCGGGGTGTGGGCGAACCACATGGTCTACAACCTGCACCTCCTCACCGGCAAGATCTCGACGCCGGGCAACAGCCCGTTCTCGCTCACCGGCCAGCCCTCGGCCTGCGGCACCGCGCGCGAAGTGGGCGTGTTCTCGCACCGCCTGCCCGCCGACATGGTGGTGACGAACCCGAAGCACCGCGCGCTCGCCGAGGAAATCTGGAAGCTGCCGGCGGGAACCATCCCGGAGAAGCCCGGCTTCCACGCGGTGCTGCAGAGCCGGATGCTGAAGGACGGCCAGCTCAACTGCTACTGGACCCAGACCACCAACAACGTCCAGGCCGGCGCCAACGCGGCGAACGAGACCTGGCCGGGCTTTCGCAACCCGGAAAACTTCATCGTCGTGTCCGACGTCTACCCGACGGTCACCACCGCCGGCGCGGACCTCGTCCTGCCGAGCGCGATGTGGGTCGAGAAGGAGGGCGCCTTCGGCAACGCCGAGCGGCGCACGCAGTTCTGGAACCAGCTCGTCAACCCGCCGGGGCAGGCGCGCTCGGACCTGTGGCAGATGATGGAGTTCTCCAAGCGCTTCAAGGTCGAGGAGGTCTGGCCGGCGGAGCTCGTGGAGAGGAAGCCCGAGTACAAGGGCAAGACGCTTTTCGACGTGCTGTTCCGCAACGGCGAGGTCGACAGGTTTCCGAACTCGCAGCTCAACCCGGAATACGCGAACGACGAAGCCAAGGCGTTCGGCTTCTACGTGCAGAAGGGCCTGTTCGAGGAATACGCGCGCTTCGGCCGCGGCCACGGCCACGACCTCGCGCCGTTCGACACCTACCACAAGGTGCGGGGCCTGCGCTGGCCGGTGGTCGACGGCAAGGAGACGAAGTGGCGCTTCCGCGAGGGCGAGGATCCCTACGTCAAGCCCGGCACGGGGTTCCAGTTCTACGGCAACCCCGACGACAAGGCCTACGTCTACGCGCTGCCCTACGAGCCGCCCGCCGAAGTGCCCGACCGCGACTATCCGCTGTGGCTCGTCACCGGCCGGGTGCTCGAACATTGGCACTCGGGCTCGATGACGCGGCGCGTGCCGGAGCTCTACCTCGCGTTCCCGAACGGCGTGGTGTACCTGCACCCCGACGACGCCAAGGTGCTCGGCGTGCGCCGCGGCGACGAGGTCGAGATCGTCTCGCGCCGCGGCAGCATGAGCACGCGCGTCGAGACCCGCGGCCGCAACAAGCCGCCGAAGGGCGTGGTGTTCGTGCCCTGGTTCGACTCGAGCCAGCTCGTCAACAAGGTGACGCTCGACGCGACCGATCCGATCTCGCTCCAGACCGACTTCAAGAAGTGCGCCTGCAAGGTGGTCAAGGTATGAGGCGCGCCGGCTTTTTCCTCTTCACGGTGCTTTTGTCGTCGGTTGCCTTTTCCCAGCAGGATCCGCTGCGCGGTCCGGCCCGCGTGGACGAGGTGGGCAAGGCGGCACCGATGGTCAACGCCGAGAACAACGACAAGAAGCGCGTGCGCTCCTACGCGATGCAGCCGCCCACGATTCCGCACAAGACCGACAACTACCAGGTCGACCGCTTCGCCAACAAGTGCATGAGCTGCCACGCGCGCACGCGCGCCGGCGAGACGCAGGCGACGCCGATCAGCATCACGCACTACATGGACCGCGACGGCAACTTCCTCGCCGACGTTTCGCCGCGGCGCTACTTCTGCGAGCAGTGCCACGTGGTGCAGATGCAGACCGAGCCGGCGGTGAAGAACCGCTTCCAGGACGTCGATGCGCTCATCAGGAAGCAGCAGAAGAAGTAGCCGATGCGCGATCTCGTCCGGCGCTACTGGCGCACGCTCACCAGCCCGAGCCAGTACTACAGCCTCGGCTTCCTCACCGTCGGCGGCTTCATCGGCGGCATCGTATTCTGGGGCGCGTTCAACACCGCCATGGAGTTCACCAACACCGAGCAGTTCTGCATCGGCTGCCACGTAATGCGCGACAACGTGTACCAGGAGATCCAGCCCACCATCCACTTCACCAACCGCTCCGGCGTGCGCGCCAAGTGCTCCAACTGCCACGTGCCGCACGACTGGACCTACAAGATGGCGCGCAAGATGCAGGCCTCGAAGGAGGTCTGGGGCTTCATCTTCGGCACCATCAGCACGCGCGAGAAGTTCGTCGCCAAGCGCCGCGAGCTCGCCGAGCGCGAGTGGGCGCGCTTCAAGGCGAACGACTCGCTCGAGTGCCGCAACTGCCACGAGTTCCAGGCGATGGACTTCACGCGGCAGAGCAAGCGCGGCGCCGACGCGCACTCGGGCGCGCTCTCCGCCGGGCAGAATGCGGGCGGCAAGACCTGCATCGATTGCCACAAGGGCATCGCCCACCGACTCCCCGACATGGCCGGCCAATGAACCGTCGCCCGGCAACGACGCCCGATGAGAAGCAGCGCAAGGCCGAGGAGCGGCGCAGCTGGCTCTTCTTCACGGTGTTCATGGCGCCGATCCTGGCGGTGCTCGCCGTGAGCGGATGGGGCTTCGTAGTCTGGATGTACCAGCTCTTCGCCGGGCCGCCGACCTACTGACCAGAAACTATCCTGGCGCGGCGGCGGTCTTTATTGGTAGATGCCGTACGCGAGGATCGAGGACTACGCGCTGATCGGCGACTGCGAGAGCGCCGCGCTGGTCGGCCGCGACGGGTCGATCGACTGGCTGTGCCTGCCGCGCTTCGACTCGCCCGCGTGCTTCGCCGCGCTCCTCGGCGAGCCGCGGCACGGCCGGTGGAAGATCGGTTGTCAAGCCACCGCGACCAAGAGGCGCTATCGCCCCGACACGCTCATCCTCGAGACCGAATTCGAGACCGAGACCGGCGCCGTCACGCTGATCGACTTCATGCCGGTGAGCGACGGGCGCTCGGACCTCGTCCGCATGGTCGTGGGCGCGCGCGGGCGCGTCGCGATGGAAATGGAGCTCATCCTGCGCTTCGACTACGGCGCCTCGGTGCCGTGGGTGACGAGGACGCACGAGGGCAAGGGGATCCGCGCGATCTCGGGCCCGGACAAGGCGGTGCTGTGCTCGCCGGTCGCGCTCGAGAACCGGGACATGAAGACGCGCGCGCAGTTCGAAGTCGCGGCCGGCGAAACGCTGTCCTTCGTCCTGACCCACGGCGCGTCGCACCTCGAAGTGCCGACGCCCGTCGATCCGAAGCGCGCGCTCGAAGACACCGAGCGCTTCTGGCGCCGGTGGGCGGGGCAGTGCAAGGTGTCCGGTCCATGGGACGCGCCGGTGCGCCGCTCGCTCATCACGCTGAAGGCGCTCACCTACGCGCCGAGCGGCGGCATCGTGGCGGCGCCCACCACCTCGCTCCCCGAGCGCCTCGGCGGAGTGCGCAACTGGGACTACCGTTATTGCTGGCTGCGCGACGCCACGCACACGCTCCTCGCCTTCCTCGACGCGGGCTTCAAGGAAGAGGCGCGTGCCTGGCGCGAATGGCTGGTCCGGTCGGTCGCAGGCAGCCCCGACCAGATGCAGATCATGTACGGCATCGCGGGCGAACGTCGCCTGGCGGAGTGGGAGGTCGGATGGCTGCCGGGCTACGAGCGCTCGGCGCCGGTGCGCGTCGGTAACGCGGCCTCCTCGCAGCTCCAGCTCGACGTCTACGGCGAAGTCATCGACGCGCTCTACCAGGCGTGCAAGTCGGGCCTGGCGCGCGACGACGTGGCCTGGGGCCTGCAGCAGGCGTTGCTCGAGCACCTGGAAAGGGCCTGGGTGGAGCCCGACGCGAGCATCTGGGAAGTGCGCGGACCGCCGCGCCACTTCACCTATTCGAAAGTCATGGCCTGGGTGGCCTTCGACCGCGCGGTGAAGATGGTCGAGGGCATGGGGCTGCCCGGACCGGTCGAGCGCTGGCGCGAGCTGCGCGATCGCATTCACCGCGACGTCTGCGAGCGCGGCTACAGCGAGCGGCGCCGCGCGTTCGTCCAGAGCTATGGGTCGGAGGAGCTCGACGCGGCGCTGCTTTTCATCCCGATCACAGGCTTCCTGCCCGCGACCGACCCGCGCGTGGCCGGCACGGTCGATGCCATCCAGCGCGGCCTGACCGTCGACGGGCTGGTGCAGCGCTACCTCACGCACGAAGGGCTCGACGGCTTGCCGAAGGGGGAAGGGGTATTCCTCGCCTGCAGTTTCTGGCTGGCGGACAACCTGTGCCAGCAGGGCCGCCACGCCGAGGCGCGCGAGCTCTTCGAGCGGCTGCTCGGACTCTGCAACGACGTCGGGCTGCTCGCCGAGGAGTACGACCCGGCGGCGCGCCGCTTCCTCGGCAACTTCCCGCAGGCCTTCTCCCACGTCGCGCTGGTCAATACCGCGCTCAACCTCGGGCAAGAGGAAAAGCCCGTCGAGCAGCGCGCCGAGCAGAAGGCGGCCTGAAGCCCAAATCACTGAACCCCAAATCAGGGACGGACCACGTTTTCCGGCGGCGTATTCGCGCTCAGCAGGTCGAGAAAGATCCTGACTTTGGCCGGCACCAGGCGCCGCCCGGGAAGCAGCGCATGGATGCGAAGCGGCGCGCAGGCGTAGTCGGCGAGCAGAGGCTGCAGGCGCCTGCGCCGCACGTGCTCCTCGCAGAACGTGAGCACGATGCGCGAGACCCCGAGGCCGTCCAGCGTGGCGCGCCTCCGCACGTCGGCGTTCGGGCTGCGCATGCGCGGCCGCAGCGGCACCGTGTGAACCCGGTTTTCCGCATCGGTGAAGGACCATTCCGCATCCATGGGCGCGGCGATCGCCGGCAGCTCGGCGAGGTCCTGCGGCGTCTTCACCTTCGGAAATTTCTCGAGCAGCGCCGGCGCTGCGAACACCCCGCGCTTGAGCGAGAACACGTTGCGCGCGATGCGGCCGCTGTCGGGAAGGTCGCCGTCGAAGTACGAGAACACGATGTCGTAGCTGCGGTCGAGCGGGTCGATGCGGCCGTGCTCGACGTCGATGTCGATGCGCAGGTCCGGATAGCGCGCGAGCATCTCGCAAGCCACCGTCCCGAGGTGATGCGCGCCGAACTCGTAAGGCGCCGCGATGCGCAGCCTCCCGGCGACCGCGTTGCCGCGCGCCGCGGCGTTGGCGCGCACCTCGCGCAGACGCTGGAACATGGGCGCGGCGTCCTGGTAGAGCGACTCGCCCGCCTCGGTGGCGCGCACCCGGCGCGTAGTGCGCTGCAGCAGGCGCGCGCCGAGCTCGCCTTCCAGCCGCGACACCGAGGCGCTGATGCTCGACTTCGGGCGCGCCAGCGCTCTCGCCGCGGCGGTGAAGCCGCCGTGCTCCAGCACGCAGCAGAAGGCGTCGACGTCGTTCCAGTCCATTGTTCGGTATTCTGAACAATCTATCCGGCGACGGCAATTTATCGCTGCCGCGCACTTTCCTAAACTGCGACCTTCAATGGAGATCCGCGTGGGCTTTCTGACCAATACCTGGTACGTCGCCGCCTGGGACCACGAGCTCGCCGACGGCCGGCTCCTCGCGCGCACCATCCTGGATAAGCCGGTGCTGCTCTACAAGGGCGACAGCGGCCGCGTCGTGGCGCTGGACAACCGCTGCTGCCACCGCGGCGCCAAGCTCTCCAACGGCCGCCGCGAGGGCGACGACGTGCGCTGCATGTACCACGGCCTCAAGTTCGACCCCACCGGGAAGTGCATCCAGATCCCCGGGCAGGACAACATTCCGAAGAACCTCGGCGTGAAGAGCTACCCGGTGCTGGAGCGCGACCGCCTGGTGTGGATCTGGATGGGCGACCGGGCGCTCGCCGATCCGCGCAAGATCCTCGACTTTCCTTATCTGCGTGACCCGGCGTGGCGCGGCCGGCCGGACTACATGCACTACAAGGCGAACTACCTTCTCATCGTCGACAACCTCTCCGACTTCGCGCACCTCGCCTTCGTCCACACGAAGACGCTCGGCGGCTCGGAGGAGTACGCGTACAAGTCCAAGCCGACCGCCATCGAGCGCCTCGAGGACGGGTTCCGCGTCGAGCGCTGGCACCTGGGCGCCGACGCGCCTCCGTTCCACAAGAAGGTGGTGCCTCAGGCCGGAAAGGTCGACCGCCGAAACATTGCGCGCATGTACGTGCCGGGCATCTTCTTCATGGAGACGCTGTTCTCGCCCGCAGGCAGCGGTGCGCGCGAGGGCAACCTCGAGGGCGCGAAGCAGTACCGCAACTGCCAGTTCTTCACGCCCGAGACGCAGCGCTCGACCCACTTCTTCTGGGATTACCTGCACGACTACGACCTCGACAATCCCGCCATCGCGCTTTCGCTGCGCGACAGCATGGTCGAGGGCTTCATGGAAGACAAGTTCATCATCGAGGGCCAGCAGGAGACGCTCGACGCCGACCCGGACTTCCGGATGAACGCCATCGTCGCCGACGCGCCCCTGGCGCATTTCAGAAGGACGCTCGAAAAAAGGATTTCCGAGGAAAAAACTGCTGCATCCACCAAGGAACCCGCACATGCCTAAGTTCGCCATCACGCCGCATTTCCGCCTGCACGAATGGGTCGCCGAGGAGAAGGGCTACTTCAAGGCGCAGGGCCTCGACTACGAATTCCAGGGCGTGTTCGAGAACCACGCCACGCCCGACAAGGTGGGCGCCTTCCAGAACATCGAGAAAGGCCGCGACACCAACGTGAGCTGCGCCTGCCACTGGACGGTGAACGTCGCCGCGTCGGTGGGCCACGGCAAGCTCTACGCCGACTGCTACTCGGTCGCGCCGTCGGGGGTGTTCGTGCCGCCGGAGTCCGACATCCGGCACCCGGGCGACCTGAAGGGCGTGCCGATCTCGGTCGGCTACCAGTCGGGCAGCCACTACTCGACGATCCAGGCGCTCGAGCAGTACATGGGGCTCTCCGACATCAAGCTCTCCTTCGCCGACGGGATCCTGTTTTCGCGGCTGGAGAAGCTCGTCGACCGGCAGGTGCCGGCGGCGGCGGTGTTCTCCGGGCCGTACTATTTCCTGGAGCAGCTCGGCTTCCGCAAGGTGATCGACACCAGCTTCATGATGGCCACCATGATCACCGGCAATCCAGACCGCGAGGACCTGAAGAAATACTTCGCCGCCCTGCGCCTTGCGCAGCGCGACATCGACCTGCGGCCCGAGCTCTACACGAAGCACTACCGCAACGAGTTCCCCAAACGCTTCCTTTCGCAGATGGACACTCGCCGCTGGGGTCCCGGCGAGCGCATCGTGTTCGAGCCGTACACCAAGGAGGTCTTCGACGACTCTTTCCGCTGGATCCGAGAGCGAGGGATCTTCGAAGACGGCGCGATGGGACAGGGCAAGTACGAGGATGCCTGCGTATCCCTGACCCCGTAGGGGAATAAGCGGCCGGCGCCGCTGTATCCCCTGAAACGCCGTGGCGCTCCGCGCCATCCAATGTGCGAGCCCAAAAGGAGAAGCGCATGGCACGCCTCGTCAAACGCACCGCCAACGAACCGGCCCCCTACATGATCAACGGCAAGGAGGAATGGCTTTGCCGCTGCGGCCTGTCGCAGAACCAGCCGTTCTGCGACGGCTCGCACAAGCTGACGCTCGACGAAAAGCCGGGCAAGGTCTACTGGTACGACGAGGACGGCGAGCGCCACGAGACGCCGGACCAGTTCCCGGAAATCCGCACGTTCTGACATGGCCCGCCACGAGGTGACGCTCGCCGGCCACGAGGAGGTCGCCGACGGCACCGTCGCGTTCCGCTTCGAAAAGCCGGCCGGCTTCGACTTCAAGGCCGGCCAGTCGGCGAACTTCGTGCTGCTCGAGCCGCCGCCGGAGGCGAACAGCGCGCGCCGCACCTTCTCGCTTGCGAGCGCGCCGCACGAAAGCGAGCTGGTGGTTGCGACGCGCATGCGCGAGGGAAGCCACTACAAGCGCGCGCTGAAAGCCCTGCCGGCCGGGGCGAAGGTCAGGCTGGTCGGGCCGCTCGGCAACATGACGCTGCACGAGGATCCGGCGCGGGCGGCGGTCTTCATCGCGGGCGGCATCGGCATCACCCCGTTCAGGAGCATGCTGAGGTCCGCCGAGCACGAAGGGCTCGAGCACCGCCTGTACCTCGCGTACTCGAACCGGCGCCGCGAGCACGCGGCGTTCCTCGACGAGCTGCAGGCGCTCGCGGGCCGCAGCCCGCGCTTCCGGCTGCTCGCGCCGATGACCGATGCCGAAGGCTTTCTCGACCAGGACAAGCTGAAGCGCTTCGCCGGCGAGGCGGCGTCGCCGGTGTACTACCTCGCCGGGCCGCCCGCCATGGTCGAGGCGATGAAGGCGATCCTTGCGCGTAACGGCGTCGCCGCCGATGACGTGCGCAGCGAAGAGTTCTTCGGCTACTAGCCCGGCGCGCGGGTCCGCCGCGTGAGCACCGCCTTCGTGCTCGCCGGCGGCGGCAGCATCGGGGCGGTGCAGGTCGGGATGCTGCGCGAGCTTTTCGCGCACGGCGTCAAGCCGGACATGGTGGTGGGCTCGTCGGTCGGTGCGATCAACGGGGCCTACCTGGCCGGCGCGCCGAGCCTGGAAGGCGTGCAGCAGCTCGAGGCGATCTGGCGCAAGCTCCGCCGCCGCGACGTCTTTCCGATCACCTGGCGCAGCATGATGGGCGCGATCACGCGCAGCAGCTCGCTGGTCGATCCCGGCGGCATGCGCCGGCTCCTCGAGGCGCACCTGCCGTATAGAGAGCTGGAACGCGCTTCGATTCCGGTGCACGTGGTCGCGACCGACATCCTCGGCGGCGCGCTGGTGAAGCTCTCGAGCGGCCCGGCGGTGGAAGCGGTGCTCGCGAGCTGCGCGATCCCGGGCGCGTTTCCCCCGGTGCGCGTGGGCGATCATCACCTCGTGGACGGAGCCGTGGCGAGCAATACGCCGATCCGCGTCGCGCTGGAGCTCGGCGCGTCGCGCCTGCTGGTGCTGCCGAGCGGCTACGCCTGCGCGCTGGAGAGCCCGCCGCGCGGCGCCGTCGCCACCGCGCTGCACGCGATCACGCTGATGATCGCGCACCAGCTGGTCATGGACCTCGAGCGCTGCGGCGGAAAGGTCGAGATCGTGACGGTGCCGCCGCTCTGCCCGCTGGCGGTTTCGCCTTACGACTTTTCGCGCGCCGGAGAGCTGATCGAGCGCGCCGCGGAGCAGACGCGCCGCTGGCTGCAGAAGGGCGGCCTCGAGAAGCAGCGCATCCCCGGGGCGCTGCGGCCGCACGAAGATTGATTTGATGCTGCGAGGCCTGGCGGTGTTCCAGCTCGGCGCAAATATTTGTTGGCACCGTTCCGGAAACGCGCGCGCACGCCGGCGCATCCAATGCGGGTCACCAACAATCAGGATCGCCCCATGCGCGCACTCGCTCTCGCTTCGACCGTCGGTCTTTCCGTCATCGCGTTCACCATGCTCGCCGGAGCGGACGAAGGCAGGGACGGCGACGAGCGCGCCCTGTCCCAAAACGATCGCAATATCGTCGCGCACGCGCGCAACGCGGTCGCGGAGGGCAGGCAGATCTTCCGCTTCGACACGTTCGGCTCGGAGGCCTTCTTCGGCGATGCGCTGCAGCTGCACAAAGCCATCGCCGGGGCGAAGAACGGCGGTGTCGGTCCCGGCGTGAGCCCGAAGACCGCGCTCGCCGTCGGCCTCAAGGTCGACGCGGACGCGCTGCCGGAGAACCTGAGGGCCCGGATCCGCGCCGGCAAGGTCGATCTCGACGACCCGGCCACCACCCTCGCGCTGCTGCAGCTCAAAGCCGTCGTCGGACTCACCGGTAAGTTCGACCCGTCCGGAAAGATCCAGTCGCTCGGCGCGCAGTGCGCCCTGTGCCACTCGCAGGTCGACGACTCGTTTGCCCCGGGCATCGGCAGGCGCCTGGACGGCTGGGCGAATCGCGACCTGAACATCGGCTTGATCCTCTCGCTCGCTCCCAATCTCAAGCCGTTCACCGATCTCCTCGGCGTCGATGAAGCGACCGTCAAGAAAGTGCTGACGAGCTGGGGTCCGGGCCGCTTCGACGCCGTATTGGACAAGGACGGCAAGGCCTTCCGGCCCGACGGCGGGCAGGCGGGCACGCTGATACCGCCCGCGTTCGGCCTTGCCGGCGTGAACCTCCATACCTGGACCGGTTTCGGCTCGGTGCCGTACTGGAACGCCTACGTCGCGGCGACCGAGATGCACGGCTCGGGGACGTTCTTCGACCAGCGGCTGAACAATCCCGACCAGTATCCCGTCGCGGCGAAGAGCGGCTCGTTCAATACCCGTGGCACGCCCGATCTCGTAAGCGGCAAGCTGCCGGCGCTGCACTTCTATCAGCTGGCCATTCCTTCGCCCAGGGCGCCCAGGGGCAGCTTCGACGTAGCGGCCGCCGCGCGCGGGAAAGAAGTTTTCGACGGCCGAGGGCAGTGCTCGACCTGCCACGTGGCGCCTACCTATACGGAGCCCGGGGAGAATCTGCACTCGCCGGAGGAGATGGGCATCGACTCGTTCCAGGCCGACCGCTCGCCGACGCACAAGTACCGCACGGCGCCGCTCGCCGGCCTGTGGACCCATCAGAAGGGCGGCTTCTATCACGATGGCCGCTTCCCGGACCTGGCAGCCGTGATCGACCACTACGACCGGAACTTCCGGCTCGGGCTGAACGCCCAGGAAAAGACAGACCTCATCGAGTATCTGAAATCGCTTTAGAGAGCGAAGCTCGGATTGGGAGGCCCGCAGCCACGAGCGGAGGGTTGCTGGCCTCTTGCCTTGGTTCCTAGGAAGCAGTCTAGAATGCCTCTCAGGGAGAGGCGCAATGAAAAACCCCGAGCTCGTGGATGTCGCGGCACTGCTGCTGCGCCTTTCGCTCGCCGCCATGTTCTTTGCGCATGCGTGGCTCAAGCTGCGAGTGTTCACCATTCCCGGCACGGTGAAGTACTTCCAGTCGCTGGGCGTGCCAGGCGCTCTTGCCTACTTCACCATCGCCGCGGAGGTCGGAGGAGGACTGCTGCTGCTCTTCGGGATCGCGACGCGCTGGGTGGCGCTCGGCCTCGTTCCGCTCATCCTCGGCACGATCGTGCTGGTTCACGGTAAGAACGGGTGGCTGTTCACGAACAAGGACGGCGGCTGGGAGTATCCGGCGTTCTGGATCGTGGGCTTACTTGTGCTCGCCGCGCTCGGCGACGGCACGGCCGCCATCGGGCCCATGATCGGGCTCGACTTCTAGCTCTCCCGGCGCAAGTTCTCTGATTTTGTTCAGTAGTTCCTGAGCGCTGCTCGCGCGGCCCAGCAAAATAGGGCCATGCGAAGAGGAACGCTCTGGGTCATGGGCCTCGCCGCGGCATGCGCCGCGGCGGGGGTCCCGGCGACCGCGCAGGACTGGCCGGCGCACGACCTCACCCTGGTGGTGCCGTTCGCGGCCGGCGGCGACGACGACATCCTCGCGCGCATGCTTGCGCCGCGCCTCGCGCAGTTCCTGGGACAACCCGTCAACGTGGAGAACGTCCCCGGCAGCGGCGGCATGGTCGGCGCCGCGAGGGTCGCCAAGGCGGCGCCCGACGGGTACGAGCTGCTGCTCGGCACCTCGGCCACCCATGCGCTTAGCCAGACGCTGCACAAGAAGCCGCCGTACAACGCGATCACCGACTTCACCCCGGTGGCGCTGCTCGCCGAGCAGCCGTTCGTGGTCGTCGCCCGCAAGAATCTGCCGGTCAGCCGCCTGGACGAGCTGGTCGCCTACGCCAAGGCGCACCCGCGCACGGTCCAGTTCGCCTCGGCCGGCGAGGGCTCCTCGACCCACCTCGTGTGCACGATGTTCAACGCTGCGGCCGGCATCCAGGCGAACCACGTGGCGTACACCGGCGCCGTGGCCGCGATGCGCGACGTCGTCGCCGAGCGCATCGATTACTACTGCCCGGCGCTATCGCTCGCCATCGCGCCGATCTCCCGGCAGGACGTGAAGGCGATCGCGATCCTGGCGCGCAACCGCGCCCAGGTGCTGCCGGAGCTCGCGAGCGCGCACGAGCAAGGCCTCGCCGACTTCTCGGCGTGGACCTGGTTCGCCGTGTTCCTGCCGCGCGGCGTGCCCGACCCGATCGCCGCGAAGATGCACGAGGCGGCGCTCGCCGCCATCGGCCAGCCGTTCGTGCAGGCGCGGCTCAAGCAGATCGGCGCCGACGTGGTAGCCCCGGATCGCCGCTCGCAGGCCTACCTGCAGAAGTTCGTCGAGGCCGAGATCGCGAAGTGGGCGAGCGATCTCAAGATCGCGCGGCTGCAGCCTTACTAGGGTTTTGCTTCGGCGGGGAAGCAAGTAGTATCGGCGCATGCCAAAGGTCTCGATCGGCGACTGCTCGCTCCACTACGAAACGCACGGCTCGGGCGAGCCGCTCATGCTGGTGCCCGGCCTCGGCGGCGTGGGCGCGAGCTTCTTCAAGCAGATCCCCGAGCTCTCCCGGCGCTACCGCGTGATCGTGCACGACCACCGTGGCTGCGGGCAGAGCGACCGGCCGGCGATGCGCTACGCCATGGGCCAGATGACGCAGGACGTGCTGCGCCTGATGGATGCGCTCGGCGTCGAGCAGGCGCACTTCCTCGGCCATTCCACTGGCGGCGCGATCGGCCAGATCATCGCCGTGGAATACCCGCAGCGGCTGAAGAAGCTCGTGCTCTCCTCAACCTGGACGCACGCCGACGCCTTCTTCACCCGGCTGTTCGAGGCGCGGCATGCGCTGCTGCGCCACAGCGGGCCGATGGGATACCTGCGCGCGACGAGCGCGGTGCTCTATCCGCCCTGGTGGGTGGCGCAGAACGAGACCCTGGCCGCGGAGCAGGAGCGCCAGCAGGCCGCGAGCTTTCCGCCGGTCGACGTGGTGCTCTCGCGCATCGAGGCGATCATGCGCTTCGACCGGCGCCGCGACCTCGGCCGCATCCGCACGCCGACGCTCGTCACCGTCGCCACCGACGACATGGTCACGCCTTTGTATTTCTCCCAGGCGCTCGCCAAGGCGATCCCGGGCGCGAAGCTCAAGGTGTTCGAGCGCGGCGGCCACATGCCCTACCACGTGGTCGAAGAGGAATACAACCGCACGGTGCTCGACTTCCTGGCGTCGGGCGCCGCCTAGTTTCGGTCGCAACGGTCAAGCCCGATAGTCGTATCACGCGATACACGATGCAGGCGGCTTGAGCGGGGCGCCGCGCGTCGCTAGCGTGTCCGAATTACCAACGGACTACGCCGGCGATGGAAATCCTCGATCCGATCGCGCTTGCCGCGTTCGTCGTCCTGCTCGTGTGGGCGAGCCAGGGCGAGCCGCCCTGACTTAGAGGGCAGGGGAGAGATGCGCCGCGCGCGACGCTTGCCGCACCATCGCGTGCAGCCACGAGGCCAGCGCGCCGGCGCAGGCGAGCTCGATCGCCATCGAGAACAGCGGAACGACGAATCCGACCGACCACTGCGCGCCGGTCAGCCGGAGCAAGGTCAGCGCGGCGTCGGCCGCGACGCAGACGGCGAGCGCCGCGGTTGCGGCCGAGCAGAGGGCGGAGAAGCGGCGCAGCTGCTTCCGATACTCGCGCGTGAAGTCCTCGGGCGGGCGCCGGCTGTCGATGTAGACCCAGCCGGCGGCGGCGGCCAGCAGGGCGAGCCAGAATGCCCAGCGGTCGATCGAGAGCACGAGCTCGGCGAGCGCCCTCATCTCGTTCGCCAACGGAACCGGCATCACGCCATACCAGGCGATGCGCGCCTTCATGACGACGAACACGGCGCCGATCAGGAGGACCGCGGCAAAGCCGACGCGCCGTGCGAGCGCTGCCAGGGACCCGGCGGCGAATTGGGACGCTATGGCACGCGGGCTGCCGAATCTGGCCAGCACCCGCCTTTCGGCCTCCAGCCGGTCGTCGGAGGCATCGCTCTCCAGCGCTTCGAGCAAATGATCTTCCACCTCGCGCCGCATGCGCCGCGCCAGCGCCGGGTCGAAGGCGAGCTCCCGGGCGAGCCGTTCCAAATAGTCGGAGATCACGCCGGGTTCCGCCCCGTCCCTTTGAACAGGCTGCCGATGGCGTCGGAAAACTGCTTCCAGACTGCACGCCGCTCGGCCAGCGCGCGTTCGCCGCGCCGCGTCAGCTCGTAGACGCGCCGGCGTCTCCCCGAATCGGCCGTGACCCAGCGCCCGGCGAGGAGGCCCGCCTGCTCGAGCCGGTGGAGCACCGGGTAGATCGTTCCTTCCGGCAGGTCGAATCCCCCGGCGCTCCTGCGCTTGATCTCCTCGATGACCGCGTACCCGTGCGCGGGGCCGGGCGCGAGCGCCGCCAGCACGATCATGTCGAGGTGCCCCTTGAGCATTTCGCCTTCCATGGCGCCGCGATCCTACCGCTATTCGCCGCGCAGCTGCTTCTGCAGCCCCTGGGAGTCGACCAGGTCCCAGTGCTCGGCGAACTTGCCGTTCTCGACGCGCCAGATGTCGATCGTCCTCAAGGTGAAGCGCCGCCCGGTGGGAGCGATGCCCTGCAGCGGCTGGGTATGGGTCGCGGTGAAGGCCATGCGCGCGACGACGCGGTCGCCGGCGATGATCCGGTCCTCGACGCGCGCCTGCACGTCGGGCATGCGGCCGAAGATGCCGCGGAAGTTCTCGATCTGGGCGGCGAGCCCGTTCGGGCTGCGGCCCGAATGCTGGATGTAGGACTCGGCGTGGATCTCCGCGAACGAGCTCGTGTCGTGGGCGTTCACCGCCGCGACGTACTTGTCGAGCAGCGCCGACCCGACGGCCTGCGCCGCGGCGGGCTGCGCGCAATCCTGCGCCGCGAAAGCGCGCGACGCCGGCAGGAATGCGGTTCCGGCGAGAATGCCGAGGCCGAGCATGCGGCGCCTTTGGGGCATTCGGGTATACCTAGGGTGGCGAGGTGTCATACCTAACGTTACTAGGTATTGCGGCGCCGTGTCAACTCCAGCGATGCTAGCGGCCGACCCGGAGGAGGGCTTGATGAAGCGACTGCTTTTCGTTGTCCTGCTTGGCATGGCGCTGCCCGCTGCGGCGCAATACCCGAACCGCACGGTCACCATGCTCACCGGCTATCCCGCCGGAGGGCTGGTCGACATCGTGGCGCGGATGGTGGCCGAGAACATGAAGCCGCGCTTTCCCGGGGGTCTGGTGGTCGTCAACCGGCCCGGCGCGGCGGGAGCGGTGGCGGTGGGCGAGCTGACGCGCGCGGCGCCCGACGGCTATACCTTCATTCTAACGCCGCATTCGGCCCTGACGATCGCGCCGCAGATCAACGACCTGCCCTACAAGACGCCCGACGACTACGATCCGTTCATCAACCTGGTGGCGTACTACCCGCTCATCGCGGTGCGCACCGAGTCCAAATACAAGACGATCCAGGAGCTGCTCGCCGACGCGAAGGACAATCCGGGGCTGGTCCGCGTCGGCACGCCGGGCGAGGGCACCTCGAGCCACCTCAACCTCGAGGAGCTCATGCATCACGCGGGCGTCAAGATGGTGCACGTTCCGTTCGCGGGATGGGCGCAGTCGAGCGTCGCGGTGCTCGGCGGCCATCTGGAGGCCGTGGTCGCCCAGCCCGGGGAGCTGAAGCCCATGGTCGACGGCAAGCGCATGCGCGCGCTGGTGAATTTCACGCCCAAGCGCCACGCGGCGTTCCCCGACGTGCCGACGGCGCGGGAGCTCGGCTGGGACGTGTCGAGCGGCGTCTGGTACCTGCTGATGGTGCCCAAGGGCACGCCCGCCGCCGTGGTGCGTCATCTGCACGACGCCGCGAAAGCCGCGATCGAAGACCGGAAGTTCGTCGAGACCATGAACAGCCGCGGCATCGACGTCGACTATCGCCCCGCCGAGGCGCTGCGCAGCGACCTCTGGCGCGAGTACAAGCTGACCACGCCGATCCTGCAGCGGACCGGCATGATCAAGAAGTGAGCTAGGCCCCGGTCGCGATGCCCGATTGCATCGGGCCGAGGTCGCCGATCGGTTCCGCGGTTTCGATGAAGTTGGTTACCTGCGCCACGCCGGGCACGGCGAGGGCGGCGGCGAGGATCGCATCGCGCTCGCTCGCCGGCAGGGCTCCGCGCAGCGTGACCACGCCGTTGAGGCACCGTACCTCGATACGCGCAGAAGCGCGCCCCGCAAGCGCCGAACGCACCGCGTGCGCAAGCCGCTCGTCTACCCCTTCCCGCCGGGACGGCCGGGCGCGGCGGTGGCGGCGGTAGTGGTAGAGCCCGGCGACAAGGGCCGCCGCGGCGAGAACGGTGAGCAATCTCATGGCCTGCGCGTAGCAAGCGGCGCGCCCGCCGAAGGCTTCTACGCCTGAGTTTTGGTGAGGCGCGCGCGCACGAGGTCGATGTGCTGGCGCAGCGCGTAGAGCTCGTCGTTGTAGGACAGGGGCACCGCGATGCCGGCGACGCGCCCCTCGAGCCTGTCGAGCGCGGCGAGGAGCTCGGCGGGGGTCTTCTCGTGCGTCCCGGCGTCGCTCTCGATCTGGCGCAGGTTGCGATACCAGCGGAAGACACGCGAGCGGATGCGGAACGCGTAGAGCGGCGGCACCAGGCGCGAGATCGGGATCAGCACCGCGACGATGGAGAACAGCGCCACCCACATGCGGTCGACCAGGTTGGCGAGCCAGAACGGAAGATAGCGCTGCAGGAGCGGCGGGCCGCTCTGGTAGTAGCGGGCGGCGTCCTTGGCGAGCGGGAATTCGCTCTGGCGCGGGTTCGGGAAAGTCCCGGCGCGCGCAATCCACCCGGGGCCGCTGTGAATGCGCGAGGCCGCCTGGACGAGGAGCTGCACCAGCGCGGGATGGATGCTCTCCCGCGCGAGGAGCGAGGTGGTCGTGGCGATGAGCGGCAACTCGTGCGGCGGAACGTCGCGTGCGATGTCGGCCACGCCGCGCGGCAGCGCCACCGGGCTGAGGAACGGGTAGCGCCGCGCGTAGCTTTCGGCCTGCGCGTACTCGTAGAGACGGATGCCCGGCGTCTGCAGCAGCATCTGCACCATTTGCGATTCGGGCGGCGACACCAGCACCGCGGCGTCGAGCTCGCCGCCGAGCAGCGCCACGACCGCGGCGGTCTCGTCGAGGTTGGAGCGCGTGACCTCGTCGCGCTCGACGAAGTTGGCCGCGAAGATGCGGCTCGTGATCCCCGGGGTGCCGCTGCCGCGCACGCCGACGTTCAGCCGCCAGCCGCGCATCTGCGGCAGCGACGTCACGGCCGCGTCCTTGCCGAGCTTTTTCGCCGACTCGGCGCGGTAGAAGATCCACACCGGGTCGTAGGCGACGGTGCCGAGCGAGACCAGGTCTTCCATGTCCTCCTTATTGCTGTCGTCGCCCGCCGGGTTCGGGTCGCTCGAGCCGCCCTGCACGAACGCCACGTCCACCTTCTCCTTCGGATCGCGCAGCAGGCGCCGGTTCTGGAGCGAGCCCATGGTGGAGCGCAGCTCCACGCGGATGCCGTAGCGCTTGAGCTCGGCCGCGTAGAGCTCGCCCCACGCGGCGTAGGCGGTGTTCTCCGGGCCGGTGGCGAGCACCACGCGCTTGGGCGGCGTCGGATCGAGCACCGCGTACGCGGCGACCAGCAGCGCGATCGCGATCAGCACGAACGGGCCGAAGGTCAGCATGAGGTCGCGCACCGAGACCAGCGCGACGCGGATGACGCGGGGCAAGGTCAGGCGCTCGTCGTGATTTCCACCGTGGCCAATCTAGCACGCGCTAGAATCTCCCGCATGAAACACATCGAGAAGAAGCACCGCGTCGGCCTCCTGGTGCCGTCGTCGAACTCCACGCAGGAGCCCGAGTTCCTGCAGATGCTGCCGCAATCGGTCTCGCTGCACGTCGCGCGGCTGAGCCTGAGCCGGATCGACCCGGAGTCGACGATGAGCATCGTGGCGGAGCTGGAAAAGGAGAGCCGCAAGCTCGCCGACGCCGCGGTCGACATCGTGGTGCTCGCGGCGACCGCGCCTTCCACGCGCCTGGGCAAGGGCTACGACGCGCAGCTCATTCGGCGCATGGAGGAGGCCTGCGGGAAGCCCGCGACCACCGCGGCGACCGCGATGCTCGACGCCTTCGCCGTGCTCGGCGTGCGCCGCGTGGCGCTGGCGGCGGCGTGGAGCGAGGCCACCAACAAGTGGGTGGCGGCTTTTCTCGAATCGCACGGCATCGAGGTGCCGAGCCAGGTGGCGATGGGCGTCGTGAGCAACAACGAAGTGGGGCGGTTGGACCCGGACACCGCGTTCCAGCACGGCCGCAAGGCCGACTGCAAGGACGCAGACGCGGTGTTCCTCGCCTGCGGCAACTGGTGGACCGCGAGCATCGTGGAGTCCCTGGAGCGCGCGGTCGGAAAGCCCGTGCTCACGACCAACAACATGACCGTGTGGCACGCGCTGAAGAAGCTCGGCGTGCGCGAGGGCGTGCCCGGATTCGGCCGCCTGCTGCGCGACATGCCCGAGCTTCCGGCCGCGCCCGCCAAGGCGGCGTGACCACGAAGCTTCTCGCCGCGCTGGCTCTGCTCGCGGCCCTGCAGGCGCTCGCGCAGGACCGCACGGTCCGGATCCAGGTTCCGTTCGCCCCGGGCGGCGGCACCGATATCCTGACGCGCATCATCGCGCCCAGGCTCGCCGAGCGCCTGGCGCAGCCGGTCATCGTTGAGAATCGCCCGGGCGCGGGCGGGGCGATCGCCGCGCGCTACACGGCGGCCGCCGCGCCCGACGGGCAGACGATCATGATGGGCACGATCTCCGAGATCGCCATCAACCCGAACCTCAACCCGAAGATCGGCTACGACATCTGGAAGGATTTCGCCCTGGTCGGCTCGGTTGCCTACGCCCCGATCACGGTGGTGGTCCATCCCTCCGTGCCGGCGAAGAGCGTGCAGGAGCTGATCGCGCTCGCGCGCGCGAAGCCGAAGTCGCTCAACTACGGCTCGGCCGGGACAGGCAGCGGCTCGCACATGGCCGCGGAGCTCTTCAGCTACCTCGCCCGCGTCGAGATCACGCACGTTCCCTACAAGGGCGTGGGCCCGGCGGTCGCCGACACCATCGCCGGCCAGGTACAGCTCACCTTCACCACGGTGCCGTCGGTGGTGAATTTCGTGCGCGGCGCCCAGCTTCGCGCGCTCGGCGTGGCGAGCGAGCGGCGCGCGCCGCAGCTCCCCGACGTGCCGACTTTCATCGAGGCGGGGATGCCGGAGTACCTCATGGACTACTGGTACTGCCTGGTCGCCCCGGCCGCCACCGCGAAGGAGATCCAGGCGCGCCTCAACGGCGCCGCGCGCGATGTGATGCGCATGCCGGAGGTCGCGGCAAGCCTGGACAAGAGCGGCCTGCTGCCGCTCGTCATGACGACCGAAGAATTCACTGCCTACGTGCGCAAGGAGAACGAGCGCTGGGCCGCGGTCGTGAAGGCCGCCGGCCTGAGGTTCGAGTAGGGGCGGAACAGGGGCGGCGTAATGCCGTCGCTTTCAGCCGCGGCGCTGGGCGTTGCCGTTTCGGCTTTCCGTGCGCGGGCCGCGCTGGAGCATCTGGCTGACGGGCGGGCGCGCCTGAGGTGCGCGCATCTGAGGCGCGTGCACTTGAGGTGCGTGCATTTGAGGCGCGTGCATTTGAGGCGCCTGCATCTGAGGCGCGTGCATTTGAGGCGGTTGCGGCGCCGCATTGCGCACTGTCGAGGCGATCGAGCGCATCACCTGCGTCTGCGGAATCGCCACCGGGGCCTGCGGGGCCGCCCTCGGCGCTTCGCGGCGAAACTCACGACCCTGCTCGACTCGCGGCGCCAAGGCCTGCGGGCGCGGGGC
This sequence comes from Burkholderiales bacterium, assembly GCA_036406675.1. GTDB lineage: Bacteria > Pseudomonadota > Gammaproteobacteria > Burkholderiales > SG8-39 > SCGC-AG-212-J23. The sequence continues at coordinate 25,427 of DASXAO010000131.1, read as the reverse complement.
GGAATCGACGCTCGGCCGCGCGGAAGCAGCGGGAGCAGTATGGTTCTGGATATAGGGCTGACCGCGGCTCTGGATGTACGGCTGTGCCGGTGTATGGCTCTGGATCACCGGCTGCGGCCGCTGGATATTCCGCGCGGCCTGGACGGTCTGGGCGTGGAACGCAGGACGGACGAGTTGCCGCTGGCGCCAGTCGACCGAGCGCACGACGAAGCTCGTCGAGACGAACACCGCCGGACGCGGATGCCACGGCCGCCAGTACACCGGGCGGTACGCGGGCCACCACCACGTCCCGTACACCACATAGGGATCGTAGTACGGCACGTAGACGACCTGCGGCTGCGCCGGGTACACGGCGATGTCCTGCCCCTGCTGCTGCACGATGTATTGGTCGTTCGACTGCAGCGAGCCATTTAGCTCCGCGCGGCGCCGCAGCGACTGCACGGTGTCCATCACGTAGGGCTCGTACTCGCGGAAAGCCGTGCCTAGATCGGCGACCCATTGCGGGCTGTCGTACATGCGCGCGAGGAGATCCGGATACGCCACCAGCGCCTTGACGCTCGGGTGCCAGGGCATGGGCTCGGCGGCGCGCACCGCGTCCTCTCCGGCGAGTTGGGCGTTGGCGCGCGACCACTCGGCCGCCTGCCGGACGTCGTCCGGATAGGTCGACGCGACGAGGATGTTGGAGAGCACGGCGTCGGGGTAGAGCGCGATAGGGGCGACCAGCGCGTCGAGCTCGGCCTGGTTGTACGCGCGCGCCTGCTGAGCCTGCGCCGGCAGCTGCCAGACGGCCAGGGCGGCAAGAAGCACCAGTGCGATCCAGCGGTTCAGGGCGCGTTTCATGCCGCCATTAACGCAAGCTCGGGACGCCGCGTCTGTCCGAATGTGTAACCAGATGTTCGGGCACGCTAACTGCAAGCCTTCCGAGGGAAAAGGAGCCTAAAGCATGACCTGCCGCACCGTGCTCGCCCTGTCCCTCCTGCTGGCTGCCGGCGCGGCGCAGGCCGACACCGAGAACGTCCGCCAGGCGCAGTCCCAGCTGCGCTTCCTGCCCGCCGCGGCGGGAGCGAGCGCGAGCGCGGGCGCTACCGCCAAGGCACCGGCCTCTTCAGACAAGCAGGCGATGTTCCGCCGCCTCGACATCGACGGCGACGGCTTCGTTTCGAAGGCCGAGGCGGCCGGGAACGAGGCGGCGACCGTGGGGTTCGACCGGGCCGACCGCAACCGCGACGGCAAGCTGTCCTTCGCCGAATACGACTCGATCGGCAAGCCGCGCCCGGCGCGCAAGAAGACCGCGCGCAAATCGGGCTCGGCCAGCGTCGGCGCGACCACCGGGGCGCCGAAGAAGCCCGATTAGCCGGGTCGGCTCAGAACCCGCAGGCGCCGCGCCGGCCGGGCCGCCGCGACGCGCGGCAGTTCGCGCGAGGCGACGATTGCCTTGACCGGCAGGTGATCCGATGCCTGCGCCGCGAGCGGGGAACGATGCGCGCCGAACGCAAGCAGCGCGTGGCGCGGCCGCACCCAGACCCGGTCGAGGGCGAAGAGCGGCCAGCGCGCGGGGAAGGTGCGCTCCCGCGGGGAGTGGCCGAGCATGGCGTTCAGCCAGCGCAGCGGCCGGCTGAGCGGCAGCCATTCGTTGATGTCGCCCAGCACCACCACGCGCTCGTAGAGCGGCGTCGCCTTGATCAGTTCGAGGAGCTTGCGCACCTGGAAGCGGCGCTCCGCGGGCTTGAGACCGAGGTGCGTGACGATCACCCGAACGGTCTCTCCCTCGACGTCGAGGTCGACATCGAGCGCGGTACGGGGCTCGTGCTTTGGCCAGGTGTAGTCGTGGTTGCGCACCTCGAGCACTTTGCGGCTCGTGAGCAGCGCGTTGCCGACGTGGCGTCCGTGCCACACGTACGGCGGTCCAGAGATCGCCTGCAGGCCCGTGCGCTCGGCGAGCAGGCCGAGGTGATAGACCTCCTGCAGGCCGACGGTGTCGCAGCCGAGCTCGCCGATCACGAACGCGATGCGCCCGGCGTCGCGCGCGCCGTCGCGCCCCACGCAGCCGTGCAGGTTGTAGCTCGCGATGCGCAGGCAGTCGGGGCCGAGCTGCTCGTCGAGCGAGCGCCAGCTGGCGAGGCTCGCGTCCGCCTTCACCTGGCCGCTGGATCTTCGCGCTTCGCGCCGTGCGCCATCTTGGCGAACCAGCGCTTGACCAGGTACGCGCCGCCGGCGAGCAGCGCGGCGCAGGCTGCGACGATCCACCAGTTGATCCGGCCGCCGGAGAGCGCGTGCTCGAGCTGGTCGCCGAAGATCGTGGCGGCGAGCGTTCCCGGGAGCATGCCGACCGCCGTGCCCACGGCGAGGTGCCACAGCTTCAGGCGCACGGCGCCGGCCACCAGGCCGACCACGAAGAACGGAGCGAGCGGGACGAGCCGCAGCAGGCTCATGGCGAGCAGGCCGTGGCTTCTCAGGACGCCGACCATGCGCTCGACCTTCGGCCCGGCGAGCCGCCGCACCGTGTCGCGGCGCATGCGCTTGCCGGCGAAGAACGTGACCACGGAGGCGAACACGATGCCGACGAGGGAATACAGGAACCCGAGCCAGGGTCCGAAGGCGATCACGCTCGCCAGCGTGATCAGGGGCCGCGGAAACATGACGAAGCAGGCCGGCGTGTAGGACAGCACCACCACGACCGGCGCCCACCACGTGGCGCCGAACGCCTTCGACCAGTCGATGACGCGCTCGGCGCTCGCGAGCTCGGCGAGCGGGGTGAAGCGCCACAGGCCGGCGAGCGCGGCGATCAGCAGGGCGAAGAGCGCGAGCCGGCCCCACGCCGGATGACCGTTCTCCTGGTTGGCGGCCGACACCCGGTCGGTCGACAGGAAGTCGAGCGCGATCGGCTCGCCCGGGTCGGCCACCGAGGCGATGCTGACCAGGGCGTCGGGCCATTCCTTCGTTTCGTCGAGCTCGCGCAACGTGCGGCCCTCGCCGCGCAGCGCGGCGATCGCGCCGTGCAGCGAGCCGGTCTTGTCGCGCGCTTCGCGGAACCGGGCGGCCGCCACGCCCAGGTGCTCGGCGAGCAGCCGGTCGCGCAGCGCGCGGATCACCGCGGCGACCTGCGCGTCGCCGCGCGACTCGATCAGCACGTCGCACTCCGTGTCCATGCCCATGGAGCGCTTGCAGAGATTCGCCGACCCCACCCGGAGCTGGCGGTCGTCGACCACCATCATCTTGGAGTGCACGTCGAGGCAGCAGCCCTCGCCGAGGCCGGGAATGTGCGGGTAGTAGACGTGGAAGCGCCCGTGGCGGTCGGCTTTCTTCAGCCGCTGGATGAGGCGCGTGCGCAGCACGTGCATGGTCGCCTCTTCGAGCCAGCCGTGGCTCAGCAGGCGCAGCACCAGCACGATCTCCGGCCCGTCGGGCTCGCCGAGGCGCTCCTCGAGCGCGGCGGCGAGGTCCGGCGAGGTGAAGTACTGGTTCTCGATGTAGATTTCGCGCTGCGCCGAGGCGATCTGGTCGAGATAGAGCAGCTCCACCTCGCGCACGGCCGGCGCGTCCTCGCGCGGCGGCATGGTGCGCGCGATGCCGACGTCGACGCCGCGCAGGTCGGGCTCGAGCGCGGGCGGCCACGGGTCGTTCGCCGCCGGGACCGCCTTGAGGGCGCGCCCGGTCGCGAGGCGCCAGCGCTCGCGCGCGATGCGCGCCAGCGCCTGCGCCGCTTCCCCGTCGAGCGCCACCATGAGGTCGTGGAACGGAGGATAGGGCTTGCCATAGGCGACCCGGCGAGGGTCGTCGGGCACGTGCTCGCTCGTGTCCCAGCGTCGTACCGTGAGATCGATGCCGCCGACGAAGGCGACGGCATCGTCGATGAGCACGATCTTCTGGTGCTGCGAGCCGGCCACCGGATGGGTGTCGTCGTACCTGAGGCGCACGCGCCGGGACGGTTTCCAGCCGAAGCCGTACAACGGCGGGAATTCCCGGTCCGCGCCGAACACCATCGGGTAGTCCCAGTTGAGGACATTGACGTGCAAGCCGCGCCTGCGCCGCACGAGGTAGTTCAGAAATTCGCCGAGGAGCGCCGGCGGTCCGCCCTGCGGCACCGGATCGAAGTGCAGCCGCGTCTGGCTGTTGAAGTCCCAGCCGAGAATCGTGATCGAGCGCCTTGCCCGCAGCGCCGCGCGGTGGAACGCCCGGAAGTACGCCTCCGCGTCGACCAGCACGGACAGACGCTCGGCGCGCGCGACGGCGCAGGCGTTATGGCCCGGCCGGAGGAGGCTTTCCAGCGGGTCCGTCGCTGCGGTAGGGGAGGATTCCTTGCGCTGCAGGCCCCGATGGAGATGGAGGACGCTGCCCATAAATCACGCAGCTCGCAAAGTGCATGCCTACTCGATCCTCGCCCCCGAGTCGCGAACCAGGTCGCGCCACATCGGCGCCTCCGCGCGCAGCTCCGCCTCGAACGCCTCCGGCGAGGCCGATGGCGTCGCGTCCATCCCCTGCGCTGCAATTTTTTCCCGGACCTCCTGTTTTGCCAGGCCCTTCGCCGCGGCTTCGTGCAGCCTGCGCACGAGCGCCGCGGGAGTGCCGGCCGGCGCATAGAGGCCGAACCAGAACGTGTAATGGTAGCCGGCGAGGCCGGCCTCCTCGGCGCCCGCGATGCCGGGAATGGCGGGCGAGGCATGGCGCATCGAGATCGCGAGCGGCTTCATGCGCCCGGCGCGGATGAAACCCATCACCGTGGGCGAGGTCGCGAACATCATCTGGGTATCGCCGGCGAGCAGCGACTGCGCGGCCGGGCCGCCGCCCTTGTATTGCACCGAAGTGAGCTTCACGCCGGCGACCGATTCGAACAGCACGGCCGCGAGGTGCGGCGCGGAGCCGAAGCCCGCGGACGCGTTGAAGAGCTTCCCCGGGTTCTGCCGCGCGTAGTCTATGAGCTCGCGCAGGTTGTTGAACGGCTGGCCGTTGTTCACCACCAGCACGGTCGCGCCGGTGGCGACCCGGCACACCGCGACGAAATCCTTCTCCTGGTAGTTGGTGCTCTTGTACAGCGCGATGTTGATCGCGTGATGCCAGGCGTTGAGCAGCGTGTAGCCGTCGGCGGGCGCCTTGGCCACGAGCTCCGCGGCGATGTTGCCGCCCGCGCCCGGGCGGTTGTCGGCGACCACCGGGACGCCGAGGTCCTTCGCCATCTCGTCGGCGACGAGCCGCGTCGTGAAATCGCCCGAGCCGCCCGGTGGATAGCCAACCACGACGCGTATCGGCTTGGCGGGAAACCCCTGCGCGAATACCGGACCGCAGAAAATCCAAAGAAGCAGGGCGCGCAGCAGCACGAAGCCTCCCCTGGGGCTGCCGTTACCGACGCCCGCGCGGCGCGAGCGCTCCCATCGCCGTGCCGCCGGACGAGGACGCGCCCGGGCTTGCGACACCGGGAGAATTGCTGGTGCCGGCGATGGACGAATTGCTGGTCGAGGTGTTGGACGAGCCGCTCGCGGCGGCCGGCGAGGAGTTGCTGGTGCCGGCGATGGACGAGCTGCTGGTGGTGGCCGGCGACGAGTTGCTGGTGCCGAAGGCGGGAGAGTTGCTGGTCCCCACGGTCGAGTTGCTGGTTCCCACGGTCGAGTTGCTGGTGCCGCTCACCGTCGAGTTGCTGGTGCCCGTGATCGAAGAGTCGCTGGTGTTGGTCGACGGCGAGACACTGGTGCTGCTCGAGGGCGAAGCGCTGGTGACGCCCGCGGTGGCGGTGCTCGTGTTGCGCACCTGACCCTGCAGCACGCCTTGCAGCGGCACCTTGGTGCCGTTGGTCAGGACCAGGACACCGCCGAAGAGCGCAGCGCGCAGCTGGTCGGGAGTCGGGCTGAGCACGCCCTGCTGCGCGAGCAGCGTGCCGGCGAGCTGCAGCGCCTGGTTCACCTCGAAGTCGCTCAGCCGGACTCCGGTGGGCGCGAACACGACGTTCTGCGTGGCGCCGCCGCTGGTGGTGGCGAGGGTGACGCCGGTACCGTTGGCGAGGGCGTTGCGCACGGCGAGGAGCTGCGCCGGGGAGATGTTCGAGCCGGCCGCGGACTGCAGCGCCGCGGCGCCGGTGCGTACCACGACCGGCGTCGGCGAGAGGGTCGTTCCCGTCAGCACGCCGGTGAGCGCGCTCGTCCCGGATAGGGTGGGAATGGTTCCTCCCATGAGCGAGGCGGCGAGCTGCGTGCCGGTCGGAGCGGCGACGCCGCGCGCGATCAGGTTCTGGCGCGCGGTTTCGAGCAGTCGCGCCGCGTCCACGGGCGACAACGCGGTGGGTGGCGTGAAGGTCACGATCTGGAGCGAGCCGTCCACGGCTACGGTGGCGAGCGTCACCGGCGTCCCGGTGGTGAGGCCGTTCACGAGGCTGTCGAAATTGCCGCTCGAACCGGCAAAGGGGACGAGCTGCGGCGCGAGGAGCTGCACCTGCTGCGTCGAGGCGGACGAGGTCGTCGCGGCGGAGGCGCTCGTCGTCCCCGGGGCTACGCTGCCGATTTTCGGGGAGGTGCTCGTCGTTTGCGCGAGCGCGGCCGGGCCAAGGGCGAGGGCGGCGAAGGCAGCAAGGAGGGGTCTTGGCATGGCGGATCCTTTCGCGAACTGACCTGCAAACGTCGGTGTTGCAAAGTCTATTCCCGAACCTACATCCTGAGCAGGCGCCGCGCGTTGCCGCCGTAGATCTTCGCCCGGTCCTCCGGGCCGAACGGGATGTCCTGCATCCACCTGACTCCCGGCGGGTTGAGGACGAACGGATAGTCCACCGAGAACAGGATCCGGTCGGCGCCCATCTCGAGCACCGAGCAGAGCAGCGCCGCGGTGGAGAAATTGCCGCTGGTGGTGATCCAGAAGTGCTCGCGGAAAGTGTCGCGGAAGGACCCGCCGCGGTTGCCCTGGCGCCCGAGGGCCATGTCGATGCGCCAGAGCGAGAACGGCAGCCCCTCGCCGAGGTGCCCCAGGACGATCTTGAGCCGCGGGTAGGCTTCGAACATGCCCGACAGCACCATGCGGATCGCCTGCGTCGCGGTCTCGACGCCGAAGCCCCAGGCCGCCGTGAGGAGCGCGGGATATTCCTTCAGATAGTCCTTGTAGTAGACCTCCGCGACCGCGGGATGCGGGATCGCCGGATGCATGTACACGGGCACGTCGAGCGCCTGCGCGCGCTCGAAGATCGGCCAGAAGCGCCTGTCGTCGAGCCACTGGCCGTTCGCTAGGCCGTGGATCATCGCGCCTTTGAATCCCAGCCGCGTCACCGTGCGCTCGAGCTCGTCCGCCGCGCGCGCCGGATCGGCGGTCGGCAGCGCGGCGAAGCCTTCGAAGCGTCCGTTCGACGCCCGAATGGTTTCGAGCAGGCGGTCGTTCGCCTTGCGCGCGAGCGGCACCGCGGTCTCGGCGTCCATGCGCTGCGTCGCCGGCGCCGCGTGCGAGAGCACCTGCACGTCGATGCCGGCTTCGTCCATCTCGCGAATGCGTTGCGTGCCCACGTCGAAGAGGCGGTTGCGCAGGTCCGGCAGCCGCTGCTCGGGCCCGCCCTGCTGGAAGTGCTTCGCGACCTCGGGGTCGTAGTAATGCTCTTCAAGGGCGATGACTTTGGGGTTTTCCATGTCTAGTTCCTGAAGCCGCGGCGGTAACGAATCATGAGATAGCCCCCCAGCATCCCGCCGAGATGGGCGAAGTGCGCGACCCCGGCGGCGGTTCCGGTGACGCCGAGCACCAGCTCGAGCACCGCGTACACGATCACGAGGGTGCGCGCGCTCATCGGAATGGGAGGGATGAGCAGCATCACCTGGCGGTGGGGAAAGTAGAGGCCGTAGGCGAGCAGCACGCCGTAGATGCCGCCGGAGGCACCCACCGTCGGGACAGGCTCCGCGCCCATCCAGGTGGTGACCACGAGATGGCAGATCGCCGCCGCGAGAACGCTGACGAAATAATACGCGGTGTAGAAGCGCGATCCGAACAGGCGCTCGACGTCCGACCCGAACATGTACAGCGCGAACATGTTGAAGAAAATGTGCGCGGTGTTGCCGTGGAGGAAGCTGTAGGTGACGAGCTGCCAGAGCTCGAAGTTGGACCCGTACGGCCCGGAGACCGGCGGCCACAGCGCGAGCAGGCCCTCGGGCGAAATCGTGCCCGCGCTCTCCAGAAGGAACACCGCCACGTTGGCGATGATCAGATTGAGTGTGACCGGCGGCATCCGGGCTCAGGATACCGTGGGAGGAATCGTCACGGCGACCGCTTTCGAATCCCTTTCGAAACTAAAGGGCCTGCATGACCCTGTCGGGGTAGTCGCTGATCATGCCGTCCACTCCCAGCTCGAGCATGCGCCGGATGTCCGCCGGCTCGTTCACGGTCCAGGGAATGAGCCGCAGCCCGAATCCGCGCGCTGCCGCGGCCCGCGCAGGGTCGAGCGCGCGGAAATCCGGCGACCAGGTGCGCGCGCCGGCGGCGGCAACCTTGCCGGGATCCGAATCTTCCCGCTCGGTCAGGTACGCGGTGGCGAGCTCGGGTGCTTCGCGTTCGACGACCTTGACCGCGCGCCAGTCGAAGCTCTGGAGAGTGCAACGGGCCTGCATGCCGGCACCGCGCACCACGGAGACTACGGCCCGGGCGAAGGGCTCGGGCGCAGGCGTGTCCCCAGGCGCCTCCGGCGAGAGCTTCAGCTCGATGTTGAATCGAACGCTCCCCGAACGGTGCCTCGCGAAGAGCTCGCCGAGCTCGGGGATGCGCGCGCCGTCGACCGGCTGCTGATGCGGGAAGCGCTGCGCGTATTCCGAGCCGGGGCGGATGCGGCCGACGTCGTAGCGTTGCAGCTCGTCGAAGTCGAGGCTGCGGATGAGCGGCGCGGGCGCGCCGACCCAGCGGCCGTCCGGGCCGCGCGCCACGTCGGGATTGAGCCGGCGGTCGTGGTGGATCACCACCGCGCCGTCGCGGCTCACGCCGACGTCGAGCTCGAAGGTGGTCACGCCGAGCTCGAGCGCGCGCGCGAATCCGGGCAGCGTGTTCTCCGGCGCGTGGCCGCGCGCGCCGCGGTGGCCTTGGAGATCGAAGCTGAGAGCTTTTGTCATGATGAAGCGAGCCAGATGCCGACGGCGACCGTAGCGACACCGAAGACAAGATGCACCCCGAGCGGCTCGCCGATGAGCGCGGCGGCGAGGAGCGACGCGGCGACCGGGTTGACCGTCATGGTGTTGGCCACGCGCGTCGGCGTGGTGCGCTCGAGCGCGTAGACCCAGAGATAGAACGCCGCGGCGCCGCCGAAGACGCCGAGGCAGAGCACGGCGATCCACTGCGCCGGGGCGAACGCGCGGGTCGCCGCGAGGCCGCCCGAAGCCCACGCGAGCAAGACGCTCGCCGCCGCGCCGCAGCCCATGCCGGCGGCGAGGAAGCCGAGCATGCTCGAGCGCGCCATCAGCGGCCGCGACCAGACGTTGTAGAGCGCCATGCAGACCGTCGCCGCCGCCATGATGAGGTCGCCTCGCCATGCGCCCGCGGGCGCGTCGGCGAGGCCCGCGGAGAGCGCGATGGCGACGCCGGCGATGGCGACCAGCACGCCGAGGGTCTTGCGCCGCGTCAGCTCTTCGCGGCCGAGGAGCGCCGCGGCGAGCATCGTGGTGAGCGGCAGCACCGACAGCGCGAGCGAGCCGCGCGCGGCGCTGGTCAGGCTCATCGCGATGTTGTAGGCGAAGAAGAACACGGCGAAGAAGAGGATTCCCAGGCCGGCGACCGCAAGCCGATCGCTCCCCCGCGGAAATTTCGCTCCGGCCGCGAGCGCGAGCGGCAGGATCAGCAGGAAGCCGATGCCGAAGCGGAACGCCGCGAGCGTCACCGGGTCGGAAGCGCCGATGGCGTAGCGCGTGAGCGCCGCGGCCGAGCCGCCGAGCGCGCTCGAGACGACCGCGGCGGCGACGCCGTTCACAGGATCATCTGGGTCTGGATGGTGAGCGAGAGGAGGCGCCCGGCCTGGTCCGTGACGCGCGTCTGCCACACGTGCGTGCGCCTGCCCTTGTGGAGCGCTGTGGACTCCGCGCGGATCGTCCCCTGCAGCGCGGCGGCGAAGAAGTTGGTCTTCGACTCGAGCGTCGCGGTGCGCAGCCCCATCGCCGCGGTGCCCGCCGCGCCGACGGTGTCGGCGAGCGCCATCAGCGTGCCGCCGTGGACCGCGCCGCCGACGGTGGCGAGCTCGGCGCGCACGTCGAGCTCCGCGACCACCTTGTCGGGCCCCACCTCCACGAAGCGCATTCCCAGGTGGGCCATCAGGCCGGCGTTCCATTCCTTCATGGCGGTCTCCTCAGGGCTTCCTGATCCAGAACTGGTACATCGAGGCGAAGCTGTCGGGGTTCGCGCTCTCGTAGGCGTCCCACTGCTCGAGCGACAGGGCGAGCCTGGGCCCCGGAAGCTCGAAGCCGAGGAACTCGACGCCGAGCTCGGCGAGCGCCGAGGCGAGCTGCGGGATCGTGAAGCGATGCTCCTGCACGTGCAGGACGAGGTCGCGCGCGCCCGCGGCGCTGTAGAAATCGCGCAGCTCGGTGACCGCGCGCGCGGGGTGGCGCGCCGGAAGCTCGAACAGGCGCCGCCGCGCCTCGGCGACCGACAGGCCCTTGACGACATCCCGCGCGGCGACGATGTGCCTGCGGGCTGTTTCCGAATACAGGCCGAGCTTCATGAATCCGCCGCTCCTGACGAGCGACAGGAGCACGCGCCAGCCCTCGAGCGGCTCGCGCAGGTGGTGCAGCACGCCGCTGCACTCGACCAGATCGAAGCGTTCCTCGAGCGCGCCGAGCTCGAGGAGGTCGGCGTGCGCAAAGCGCAGGTTGCCGAGCCCGAGCTCGGCGCAGCGGCGCATCGCGTAGGCGAGGCTCGCGCGGCTGATGTCGATCGCGAGCACCCGGCCGTGCGGCTGGAGCTGCGCGGTGACCGCGGCATGGCGGCCCGTGCCGCAGCCGGCGATGAGGATGTCGGGCGCGTCCGGCGCCGCGAGCTTCGCCGGGTCCGCGTGCGGGAAAAGCGAGCGCAGCATGCGCGGAAGCGGAAACGCGCCCGGCACCGGCGCGCGCTGCCAGCGCGGGTACGGGTTGGTCTCGTACTGGGCGCGCACGCGTCGCGAAACGTCCTCGCGCACCGGCGTGAGCGAGGCGACCGTCAGCGAGCGCTCGATGGCCGGCTCCTCCACCAGCCGCCGCCACATGCGCTCGAAGGCGGCCCCGCCGCCGCAGGGCTTTGCGTGCCCGGCGGGCGGGCGATACATTGCAGCCGCGGCGAGCTCGAGCGGCGTCTTCGCCGAGCGCTCGAGAGCGGCGGCGCGCGCCGCCTCTGCTTCGGTCTCGCCCCACACATATTGGTTGAGGAAGCATTGCTGCGCGAGCGCGCAGCACAGCTCGAGCGACGGCGCCGCGAGCGTTTCGCGGCGCAGCGCCGTCATGTCGCGCTCGAAGCTCTCGTCGGCCACGAGCGCGTGCTCGAGCAGGAGCAGGAACAGGTTTCCGCGCGGTCGGGTGCGCGCCAGGCTGAGGATCGCCTCCGCGCAGGGCTGCACGTCGACTTCGGCCTGCGAAAGGAGCTGTTCGCAGTCGGCGGCGAGCTCGGCGTTCCATTGCGCAAAGCGCATCCCGCCCATGACTTCCGCGAACAGCTGCCACGCTGCGCGGTGCCCGGGGTCGCAGCGCACGGCAGCACGCGCCGCGTCGAGCGCGGCCGCCGGTTCGCCGAGATCGCGCAGCGTCAGCGCGAGGTTGTGGTGCGCATTGGCGAACCGCGGCGCAAGCGCGAGCGCGCGCCGGTAGCACTCGGCGGCGGTGCGCAAGTCGCCCATCTCGCGCAAGGCGTTGCCGAGGTTGCTGTGCGCCATGGGGCTCGTCGCGTCGGCTGCGATCGACCTGCGCAGCCAGGGCAGCGCGCGCTCGAGCTCGCCGCGCTCGAACAGGCAGTAGCCGAGATTGTTGGCGGCCGCGGCGTCCGCCGGCCTCAGGCGCAGTGCCGCTTCGTAGGAGGCGATCGCTTCGTCCATCCGGCCGAGGCGCTGGCGCACCATGCCGAGATAGTTGTGCGCCGTCGCGTTGTCGTTCTCGGACTGCAGGATTTCGTCGAACTGGGCTTCGGCGCCGGAGAGCTTCCCGGCCTCGGCCAGCATGAGGCCGAAATTCTGCCGATAGAGGCTGTTGCGCGGCGCCAGGCCGACCGAGCGCTCGATGAGGGGCATGCCCTTGTCGGGCTCGCCGCTGCGGACGAGGCAAATGCCGAGGAAATGCAGCGCCTCCGCGTGATCCGGGTTTGTCTCCAGAAACTCGTGATAGAGCCGCGCGGCGTCGGCGAATCGGCCGGCCTGGGCGAGCCTGGAGGCGTCCTGGAGGTGCGCGTTCAAGACCGCCATCTTGTCGCAATTGCGAAGCCGAAGGCGAGCAGCGCGAACAGCACCCCGGCGCTGATCGCGAGCGACGCGTGGATGCCGATCAGGCTGCCGCCGACGCCGACGGTGACCCCACTGAACGCGCGCAACCCCATGGCGGACATGACGAAGACGCCGATCACGCGGCCGCGCATCTCGGCCGGCGCGTGCAGCTGCACGAGCGTCTGCGCCATGGCGTAGAAGGACAGCTCGAGAAAGCCGGCGGCGAAGAGCAGCGCGAGCGCGAGCGGGTACGACGCCGAAAGCGCGAACGAGCCGATGGCGAGGCACCACAGGATCGCCAGGACGAAAGCGGTGCGCGCCCGAGGCGCCAGCAAGCCGCGGCTCTCGAGCACCAGGCCGGCGGTGAGCGCGCCCAGCGCGTCGGCGGCGAACAGCAGGCTGTACGTGATGTCGGCGTTGGCGTGGCCGAAATCGCGCGCGAATTCCGGCAGCTGCGCGTGGTACGCGTTGCCCACCAGCAGCGAGGCGCAGCCGGCGAGCAGCGTCATCGCGGCGAGCACCCGGTTCGCCGCCACCACGCGCGCCGCCGCGGCGACGTCGCCGAAGCCGCGCAGCGGCGGCGGGCTCGCCTTGCGGCTGAACGGGATCTTGCGCACCCACAGCATGAACGGCAGGTAGATGAGCGCGTTCACCAGGATGCCGTACGTGGGCCCAAGGAGCAGGAGCAACGGCGCGCCGAGCGCCGGGCCGAGCATCAGGCCGGCCCAGCGCGCGGTCGCAGTGAGCCGCACCGCGCTCGGCAGGGTCTGCGGCTCGACCATGTGGTGGATCAGTACCTGCGCCGACGGGCCCCAGGTCGCGCCGGCGCAGCCGTGCACGATCAGCAGCACCGCGGCATGCCAGGTGCGGAGGGTGTCGGTGAGGAACAGGAACCCCCAGGCAGCCGAGGCCGCCATGAACAGCCCCATCCCGATCTGGATGATGCGGCGCGGGTCGTGGCGGTCGGCCGCGGCGCCGCTGTACACCGAGAACAGCAGGAAGGGCAGCCAGTGCGAAACGATCGCGAAGCCCGCGAGCGTGGGCGAATGGAACTTCTCGAACATGACCCAGTAGCTGATCACGTGCTCGACGGCGTCGGCCATCATCACCGAGGCGACGCCGAGGAAGAACAGGCGGAACCTCGGCTGCCTGAGGGCGGCAAACGACCTTGTTTCGCTCATGGTCCGTAAGTTGCTGGAAGAGAAAAATGGACCGGCCGGATGTCCTGTGCTGCCCCACGTGTGGCCTTACCCTGCAGGTAGACACGCCCGCGCGGGGACAGCGCGCCGAATGCCCGCGCTGCGGCTCGATCGTGAGCGAAGGACCGCACGGCAGCCTGCAAGTCACCGCGGCGCTGGCGATCGCCGCGTTGATCCTCTATATCCCGGCCAACATCTACCCGATCCTGCGCATGCATTTCTATGGCGCCTACAGCGAAAGCACGGTGTGGGACGGCGTGGTGAGCCTGGCGCAGACCCGGCAATACTTCGTCGCACTGATCGTATTCATGGCCAGTATCGTGGTCCCCGTCCTGAAGCTCGCAGGGCTGCTGTACCTCGTGATCAGCGCCCGCTTCGGCATGGGACGGCGCCGGCGCAGCCGCACGCGCATCTATCGCTTCATCGACGTCGTCGGCCCGTGGGCCATGCTCGACGTCTTTTTGCTGGCGATCCTCGTCGCCCTGGTGAAGCTCGGGCAGATCGCGACCGTCCGGCCCGGGCCCGGGCTCATCGCCTTTACCGCGGTCGTCGTCCTGACCATGTTCGCCTCGGCGAGCTTCGACCCGCGAGCCATCTGGGAGCGCCGAGCGTGACCGGCGAAGAGCTGCCCAAGGCGCGGCTGCGGCGGCGCCGGCTTTTCAATTTTGCATGGCTCGTCCCGCTCGTGGCGGCGGTGGTCGCCGGCTGGCTCATCTGGCAGCGCTACCAGGAGCGCGGCCCGGAGGTCACGATCAGCTTCAGCGACGGCGGCGGCCTGCGGGTCGGCGTCACGCCGGTGAAGTACCGCGGCGTGGTGATCGGCGAGGTGAGCGGCGTCGGGCTCAGCCGCGATCACAAGCATGTCCTCGTGCGCACGCGGCTGCAGCGCGACGCGGCGAACGCCGTCGCGCGCGAGGGCGCGGTGTTCTGGATCGTGCGCCCCCAGGTAGGCTTCGGCAACGTGCAGGGCCTCAACACGGTGCTCACAGGGCCCGAGATCAACGTGCTGCCGCCGCGGACCGAGAATGCGCCCAAGGCGTACGAATTCGCCGGGCTCGATTCCGCGCCGGTGGGCCTGGGCATGATCGGGCTCAAGATCGTGCTGCGCGCGGAGCGCCCGCGCTCGATCCGCGCCAACACGCCGGTGCATTACCGCGGGGTCGAGGTCGGCGTGGTGCAGAACGTCGACCTCGCGCCGAACGCCACCTCGGCGGACGTGCACGTGCTCATCTACGAGCGCTATGCGGGCCTCGTGCGCCAGGGCTCGGCGTTCTGGGATACGAGCGGCGTCAACGTGCACGGCGGGCTGCTCAAGGGAATCGAGGTCGACATCGAATCGCTGCGCGCCATCGCCACCGGCGGCATCGAATTCGCGACCCCGAGCGAGAAGGCGCCGCGCGCCAAGCCCGGCACGGTCTTCTTCCTGTACGACAAGCCGAAGGAGGAATGGCTCTCCTGGCTGCCGCGGATCCCGCTGGGACCGGAACGGAACTGAAGGCGTCAGAATTTCGTCGCGCGCTGCATCGCCGGGCGCGCGGCCATTTCCTTCGCCCAGCGCTCGAGGTTCGGCAGTCCTTCGCACAGGTCGGGCAAGGCGCCCTTGGTGCGCACCCACCCCGCGTAGAGCGAGATGTCGGCGATCGTCATCTCGGCGCCGGCGGCGTACTTCTGGCCGGCCAGCGCGGCGTCCCATACCTTGAAGTACTCGCGGAAGCGGTCCTTGAACATCTTGGCGGTCGGCGCGTGCGGCTCCTTGGAGCGCTGCACCGCGAAGATCGAGCCGATCTGGGGCGTGATGTCGGTCGAGCCGCTCATCAGCGCCTGCCACATCGCCGCGCGCGCGGCGCTGTCCTTCGGCATGAGCTTGCCCGACTTCTCCGCGCAGTAGATGAGGATGGCGGTCGACTGGGACAGCGTGATCGGCTTGCCGCCCGGGCCTTCGTGATCCACGATCACCGGTACCTGCGCGTTCGGGTTCAGCGCCATGAATTGCGTGGTCTTGTGCTCGGCCTTCTCGAGGGCGACCGGGTGGAAGGTGTAGGCGAGGCCGCATTCCTCGAGCGCCATCCTGGCGCGCATGCTGTTCGAGGTCGCCGCGGCGTAGAGGTCGATCATGGCGTCTCCTTTGGGAACATACTAAAGGAGAAACGAGGGAGAAATGAGGCACAGATGAGGCTGGAGCCCAGGCCGTTTCGCCTGAACATCCCCGAGGCCGCGCTCGAGGACCTGCGCGCGCGGCTCGCGCGCACGCGCCTGCCCGACGAGCCGCCGCTGGAACCCTGGTCGACCGGCGCCAGCCGCGCGTACGTGGAGGAGCTCGTCGCCCACTGGCGCACCGGGTTCGACTGGCGAGCGCAGGAAGCGAGCCTCAACGGCTTGCGCCAGTTCACCGTGCCGCTCGGCGGGATCGAGCTTCACTTCATCCACGAGCCCGGGCGCGGGCCGCAGCCGATCCCGCTGCTCCTGTCGCACGGCTGGCCCGGCTCGATCGTGGAGTTCCGCCGCCTGATCCCGCTCCTGACCGAGCGCTTCACGGTGGTGGCGCCTTCGCTTCCGGGCTACACGCTTTCGTTCCGCCCGGGACAGAAGCGCTTCGCGGTCGAGGACATTGCGGACCTCTTCGCCGAGCTCATGACGGAAGTGCTCGGCTACCGGCGCTTCGCGGCGCAGGGCGGCGACTGGGGTGCGTTCGTCAGCTCGGTCCTCGGCTGGCGCCACCCGGAGAAGCTGATCGGCATTCACCTCAACCTGCTCGCGGTGCGGCGGGACCCGAGGATTCCTCACCAGAATGAAGAAGAAGCCGCTTATCTGACGGAGCTCGCGCATTTTCTGAAGGAGGAAACCGGCTACCAGTCGATCCAGGGTACCAAGCCCCAGACGCTCGCCTATGCGCTCACCGACTCGCCGGCGGGGCTTGCCGCCTGGATCGCGGAAAAGTTCTGGAAGTGGAGCGACTGCGGCGGCGTGATCGAGAACGCGGTGAGTCGCGACGATCTCCTCGCCAACGTCTCGCTCTACTGGTTTACCGGCGCGATCGGCTCGTCGTTCTGGCCGTACTATGCGCGCCTGCACGGCCCATGGCCGATCCCGGAAGGCAAAACGGTCGACGTTCCCACCGGCTACGCTGCCTTCCCGAAGGAAATCCTGCGGCCGCCGCGCTCGCTCGCGGCGCGCACCTACACCGACATCCGCCGCTGGACGCCGATGGCGCGCGGCGGCCATTTCGCGGCGCTCGAGCAGCCCGAGCTGCTCGCGCGAGAGATCCTCGAGTTCTTCGCCTCCCTGCGCTAACGCCCCCTGGCAGAGGCGGGGGCCTGCGACCTACCGGGCTTTCGAGGTCCTGGGTACCGGAGAGCGGGCCGAAAGACCCGCCTTTCTTGTGCGCGCTTCGGCTTGCCGCCGCCAGTAGAGCCATTCGCCGAGCTGGAGACGCTGGTGCCTGAACCATTGCCGCAATGACGCCATGCGTCTTGAGTGTACGCTTCGGTGTGTTACGCGCCGATGAATCGGGTCGACGGCGGTCCGGCATTTGTCGACCGGGCGACGTCGGTGCGCTGCGTCCTGCGTCACGTTGTTACTACAATCGCGCATGGCGAAAGCGAAAGCGGGACTGAAGCGCGCGCCGGCGAAGCGCCGGCCGAGGAAGGCTAAACCTGGAACGCGCGGGTTAGCACCCGCCGAGTCACGGCTCGAGAGCCTCAGCGGCGCGGCCGAAGAGGCGGCGCGGCGCGTGGAGAGCGTCGGCGGCCAGCTCCTCGGCTCCTACCAGGATCCGCTCGGGCGCGAGCCGGTGCTGGTGGCGATCCTGCCGGTCGATAGCGTCGAGCCGACGCCGTTCCAGCGGGACCTGTCGCAGGCCCACCACCGCCGCCTCGCCGACGTTCTAGACCGCACCGGCATGTTCCTGGATCCGATCATCGCGGTCACCGCACCGGAAAAGGGTTTTTGGACGCCGAACGGCATGCACCGCCTCATGGCGATGCGCAGGCTCGGCGCGCGCTCGATCACCGCCCTCGTGGTCCCCAAGCGCGAGATCGCCTGGCAGATCCTCGCCCTGAACACCGAAAAGGCGCACAACCTGCGCGAGAAATCGCTCGAGGTGATCCGGATATACAGAGGCCTGATCGACGAGGACGCGAAGCGCCCGGAAACGCAGTTCGCGTACTACCTCGAGGAAGCCTCGCTCGTCACGATGGGCATGTGCTACGAGCGCAACGGCAAGTTCGCCGGCGGCGCCTACAACCCCGTGGTGCGGCGCTTGGAGAAGTTTTCCGACCAACCGCTCTCCAAGACGGTCAAGGAACATGAGAAGCATTGCGACATGCTCATGGATCTCGACGAGCGCGTCGCCGCCGTGATCGCGAAGCTGAAGGCGCGGGGCTTCGTGAGCCCGTACCTGCGCGCCTTCGTCATCGCGCGCATCAACCCCTTGCGCTGGATCCAGGGCGAGCCGCCGCCGCTCGAGGAGGTGCTGAAGACGATGCGCGAGCGCGCCGGCAAGTTCAACACCGAGAAGGTCAAGCAGGAGGACCTCGCCAGCGCCGGCGGCGCCCCCGATGAAACCGAATAGCGGCGCGGTGCGCGGGGCGCTGTGCGACGAGATCGCGGGCGCGCTGCAGGCGCTCTGGGAACGGCGCCCACCGAACGACGAGGCGATGCACCGGGTGCGAAAAGACCTCAAGCGGGCGCGGGCGGCGCTGCGCCTGCTGCGCGAAGCGGTCGGCGATGCGGCCTACAGCCAGGAAAACGTGGAGCTGCGCGACGCGGCGCGCCCGCTCTCCGGCGTGCGCGATGCCGCCGTCGGGCTCCAGGTGGTGCGCGAGCTGCTCGAGCGGGAGAAGAAGCCGGCTCGCCGCGCGATGCTCCTGGAGGTGCGGCGCACGCTGCGCGAGGACCGCAGCCGGGCGCGCCTCCGATTGCTCGGCGGCAAAAGGCTCGCCGCCATCGAATGTTCCCTCCAGGACGCCGGCGAGCGCGCGGAATACTGGCGCTTCCCGGTGCACGATGCGCCGCTCCTGCGCGCGGGGTTCGAGCGCGTCTATCGCAAGGGACGCAAGACGCTTAAGGACGCGCGCTCGCAGGGCTCCGCCAGATCGCTCCACGAATCGCGCAAGCAGGTGAAATACCTCCAGCAGGCGCTCGCGATCGCCGCCGACGGCGGGTCCCGGCGCCTGAAGAAGCTCTCGAAGCGGGCGGCGAAGGTTGCCGACCACCTCGGCGACGATCACGACCTGGCGGCGCTGGAAGCGAGAATCCTTGCGCTGCCGTCGCATTCGAAGGGCGAGCGCAAGCTCGTCGCGCACATCGAGGCGCGCCGGGCCAAGCTGCAGAAGAAAGCGTTGAAGCTGGCGCGGCGCGTTTACCGCAGGAAGCCGGGGGCCTTCGTCAGGAAGCTGCTCCCGGGCCGGCTGGCGCGCGCCTAGGCGGCCTTGCGCCGCTCCGGGCCGAGCCAGGGCGTATTGTTCGACCGGCGCTCGGGCCCGCTGTAGCCCTCGGTCTCGAACCGGCCCTTCCAGCCCTGCTTTTTCCATTCCGTGTCGCGCTCGTCGATGTCCAAGGCGCCGTGGCGCTCCAGGATCGCGCGCGCCCGCGCCGCCGGTTCGGGCGCGTCCGCGGCGACGGTGACCACGATGCCGAGGGCGTCGTCCGCGCCTTCGCCCTCGCTTTCGTTCAGGTGTGCGGTGCTTGGCACGCCATGCGCCTGATCGGCCATGAAGCCGATGTCGTGCTCCGCGATGCCGTTTTCCGCGAGCTCGCGCAGCACGGCTTGCGCTGCGGAGAGATTGTCGAAAAGCCCGATGACGGTCTTGGCCATGGCACCTCCTTGCGGGTATAGGACGGCTCCAAGCAAGCAGGGTGCCAAGCGGCCTACCTCTGCCCGGACTATGGCGGGCGGTGGCGACGCGCCACCCGGATCACCAAAATGCCGAACGTCCAAGTCGAAACCCATGCGCATCACGGTGCTCGATCATCCCGCGGCGCTCGCCGGCCACATGGCGGCCTGGAACGAGCTTGCGGCCGCGGCGCTCGAGCCGAACGCTTTCCACGAGCCCTGGATGATGCTCCCCGCGATCGAGGCCTTCGGCCGCGGCGCGGACCTCCGGTACGTGCTGCTTTACGCCGACCACGGCGGCGCCCAGCCGCTCCTCTGCGGCCTGTTTCCTCTCGAGCGCGTCGCGCGCTACAACGGGCTGCCGTTTTCCCACCTCAGGCTCTGGCAGTACAAGCACTGCTTTCTCGGCACGCCGCTGGTGCGCTCGACGCACGCGCGCACCTGCCTCGACGCCTTTCTCGACTGGCTCGAAGCCGATGCGCAAGGCGCTGCGGCGATCAAATGGGGCTCGATCGCCGCCGATGGCCCGTTCTGGCGCGTGCTCGCCGAAGCGCTCGCGGAAAGCGGGCGGCGCAGCTTCGTGCCCTACCGGTTCGAGCGCGCGGTCATGCGGCCGCGCGGCGGCGGCGCGGCGTTCCTCGGCGAAGCCGTCTCGGGCAAGGGCGCGAAGGAGCTGCGGCGCCTCGAGCGGCGGCTGGCCGAGGCCGGCGAGCTGCAATACGCGGAGCTGCGCGAGGCCGACGAGGCCGAGCAGTGGATCGCCGATTTCATCGAGCTCGAGGCGCGAGGCTGGAAAGGTCGCAACGCGAGCGCGTTCGGCTCGAGCGACGCGGGGCGGATGTTCTTCACGCTCGCCGCGCGCGCCGCGGCGCGGCAGGGCCGCCTCATGATGCTCGGCCTGCGCCTCGCAGGAAGGTGGATCGCCCTGAAGTGCAACCTGCTGAGCGGCGAGGGGTCGTTCGCCTTCAAGATCGCCTACGACGAGGACTACGCCAGGTTCTCGCCCGGCACGCTGCTCGAGCTGGAGAACATCCGCCGCTTTCACGCGCGCCCCGAGCTGCGCTGGATGGACTCCTGCGCCGAGCCCGGACATTTCATGGCCAACCGGCTCTGGATGGACCGGCGCCGGCTCGCGGACCTCGTCACCACGACCGGCCGGCGCGCGGGCGACCTCATGGTGTCGTCGCTGCCGCTCCTGCACTGGATGTCGCGCACGCTGCGCCGAACCCCCGCCGCCGCCCACGGGAGCTGAAGATGAGCCTTGCGATCGATCGAGACAGGTTCAACGCGCATTTCGCCAGGACGCCGTTTCTGGTCCCGCACCGGCTGGCGCGCCACCCGCTGTTCGAGCTAGCCCGCCTGGTGGAGCTGTCGAAGCGGCTGCCGGTCTCGCAGGTCGAGTACAACGCGGGCGAGGTCCCGGTCGGCCTCGACCCCGAACTCACGCCGCGCAACGGACTCTCGCCCGAGGAGACCATCCGGCGCATCGCGGAGTGCCGCTCGTGGCTCGTGCTGAAGCACGTCGAGCACGACGCGGCGTATCGGCTGCTGCTCGATGAGTGCCTCGCCGATGTCCGGGCCGCCTCCGCGCGGCTCACCGCCGGGATGCGCGGTCTGCACGCCTTCATCTTCGTTTCGTCGCCGGGCGCGGTGACGCCCTACCACATGGATCCGGAGGAGAACTTCCTGCTCCAGATTCGCGGGAGCAAGACCATGAGCGTGTTCGACCGCTCCGACCGTGCGGTCGTGTCCGAGCCGGATATCGAGCGGTTCCTGACCGGCGCGCACCGCAATCTCGCGTGGCGCGACGAGTTCCAGAAGCGCGCGCGCAGCTTCGAGCTGACGCCCGGGCAGGCGATTCACGTCCCGTTTGCAGCGCCGCACTGGGTGCAGAACGGCCCGGAAGTGTCGATCTCCTTCAGCGTCACCTTCAACACGCGCGCCTCGATGCACAGGCTGCACGCCCACCAGCTCAATGCGCGGCTGCGCCATTGGGGCGTGGCGCCGGCTCCGGTCGGCCGCTCGGCGCTGCGCGACGGATTGAAGCAGCTCGTGTCGAGGGCGAGCGCCTGGCCCGGGAAGCTGCTTGCCCGGCTCAGACCTTCGGCAATGCGACGCCGACCAGCGTATCGCGGGTGAGGATCGAGGCGAGCTGCTCCTCGTCCCAGCCCTCGGTGCCTTTCGGCCGCATCGGCACGACCACGTAGCGCATGTCGGCGTTCGAGTCGTGCACGCGGATGGCGACGTCGTCGGCAATGACGGTGCCGAATTCCCTGAGCACCGCCCGCGGCTCGCGCACCACGCGGCGGCGGTAGTTCTCGCTCTTGTACCAGGTGGGCGGCATGCCGAGGAGCGCGCGGGGATAGCACGAGCACAGCGTGCAGACGATGACGTTGTGGACGCGCGGCGTGTTCTCCACCGCGATCAGGCGGTCGGCCTCGAGGTCGAGGCCCCATTCGGCGCACGCCGCTTTCCCGTCGGCGAGCAGGCGCTTCCTGAACGCCGGGTTCGCCCAGGCGTGCGCGATGACGCGCGCGCCGCGCTGCGGGAATTCGGCGTCGAAGAGCTCCATGCGCTTGCGCACCTGCTCGGCGGTGAGCAGGCCTTTTTCCTCCAGCAGCTCCTGGATCGCGCGGCTGAGGATCTCGTGCTCGGACGGCGGCCCGTCGTCCTTCGCAGCGTCGTGCGGGTGGGCGTGGCTCATGCCGGCTCCAGCCAGTGCTCGTAGATTTCCAGCTCGATCAGGTCGTCGTTCGAGCCTGCGTAGCTCCCCCATACTTCGCGCTGCTTGAACTGCACCCGGTAGAGCACGCGCTTGGGCTCGCCGTCGAAGCCGTAGGCGAGCTCTTCCGGGTTGGCAAAACGCCCGCAGACGCGCTCGATCTGCCCTTGCTTGCCCCGGATGTAGGCGGGCGTGCGGCGGTGGCCCGGCGGGTTGGCGCGCTTCACGCGCACGCGGTCGCCGACGTTGAAGCGCCGCTCGGGCGCCGGCGTATAGGCGCTCGCGCTCGCCCTAGGCGTCATAGCGCTTGCGGACCTCATTGATTTTTTCTTCCAGCTCGGCCGGGCTGAACAGGCCTTTTTCCAGCAGCAGGTTGCGCATCGCCTCGGTGGTGCGCTCGAAATAGCCGAGGCGGTAATAGCGGTCGCCGAGGTCCTCGGCGGCGCGGCGCAGCTCGTCCAGGCGCACGAGCTTGCGGCCCGTGAGCGTGTTGCGCAGCGCGTTCGCCTGCTTCTCCCAGAACTTCATCCCGTGGTCGACGGGATCGATGGGGCCGGCGGCCTCGCCGCCGATGTCGGCCGGGTTCGGGGTCATTTCTTCGGCGCGGGATGGATGTTGTCGACCCAGTGCACTTCCTCAGGCTTTTCGACGACCGGGATGTCGAGATTCACCACCACCGGCTCCTGGCCGCTGCGGCACAGGACGCAGGAGAGCGGCTCGGTGTCGCTCGCGTTGATTTCCTGGTGCGGCACGTAAGGCGGCACGTAGATGAAGTCGCCCGGACCGGCCTCGGCCATGTACTGGAGCTTCTCGCCCCAGCGCATCCGGGCTTTCCCGCTCACCACGTAGATGACGCTCTCCACCGGACCGTGGTGGTGCGCTCCGGTCTTGGCCTTGGGATGGATGACGACCGTGCCGGCCCAGAGCTTTTCGGCGCCGGCGCGCGCGTGGGTGATCGCGGCGGCGCGGTTCATGCCCGGGGTCTGGGGCGTATTGATGTCGAGCTCGTTCGAGCGCACGACGCGCACGCCGTCGAGCTTCCACTTGGAATGAGGGCCGCTGGTCATACGCTGGTTCTTTCGGCGGCGGGGTAGTCCGTTCGGAGAAGTGCCAGTGCTTGGGCAGGATTATTGCTGCAGATACCCGGAACGCGCAACTTTTGCGCGTTCTCAAACGCTATAGGAGACGTCATGAGATTTGCAAAAACCGTACTCGCAGCAGCGGCCATGGCGCTTGCCTGCGGCGCCGCTGTCGCGGCGGACAAAGACAGCAAGAAGGAGAAGGGCTTCAACGAGGTCGACAAGAACGCGGACGGCTACATCACCCGCTCCGAGGCCACCGCCGCCGGCCGCAAGGATCTCGTCAAGCGCTGGAAGGATGCCGACGGAAACAAGGACGGCAAGCTCTCTCGCGTGGAATACCTGGAGCTCATGGCGAAGGACGACTTCAACAAGGTGAAGGAGAAAGTGAGCAAGACGCCGGAGGCGGCCAAGAAGGAGACCGCGGAGGCGAAGCGCCGTGCGCCGGACGCGAACGCGAGCACCGGCTCGAGCGCCCATACGACTACCAGCGGCAAGCCGCAGTAACTTTCAGGCCTTCGACCAGGAGTCCCGCAGCGTCACGGTGCGGTTGAACGCCGCGCCGTCCTGGTCGCGCACGAAGTAGCCGTGGCGCTCGAACTGCAGGCTCTCGCCGGCCTGGGCGGCGGCGAGGGCCGGCTCGAGCTGCGCGGTGATGCTTTTCATCGAATCCGGGTTGAGATCCTCGATGAAGTCGCGCTCGGCGCCCGGGTTGGGCACCCGGAACAGGCGATCGTAGAGATGGACCGTCGAAGCGTGCGCGTGGCGCACGCTCACCCAGTGGATATTGCCCTTCACCTTGTACTTGTCGGCCCCCGGCGTGCCGGATTTCGAATCGGGGTAGTACGTGCAATGGACCACGCCGTTGTCGATACCGGTGCATTTGACGACATAGCCGAAGCGCAGCCGCACTTCGTTGCCGGGATAGAGCCGGAAGTAGCCCTTGGGCGGCTGCAGCGCGAAGTCGTCGCGCTCGATCCACAGCTCGCGCGAGAACGGCACCTCGCGCCGGCCCCAGTCGGGCTTCTGCGGATGGTTCGGCACCGATGCGAGCTCCTCATGGTCCGCAGGGAAGTTGTCGATCTCGAGCTTCAGCGGGTCGAGGACCGCCATGCGCCGCGGCGCGATTTCGTTCAGGTGCTCGCGCATCGACTCTTCCAGCACGCCGAAATCGATCAGCTGGTTCGCCTTGGAGACGCCGATCCTCTCGGCGAAGCGGCGGAACCCCTCGGCGGTGTAGCCGCGGCGCCGGGCGCCGGCGAGCGTCGGCATGCGCGGGTCGTCCCAGCCCGAGACGTGGCGCTCCTCGACGAGCTGGATGAGCTTGCGCTTCGACAGCACCACGTTGGTGAGGTTGAGGCGCGCGAACTCGATCTGCTGCGGCAGCGGCCGCGCGAGCAGGCCGCCCTCGGCGAGGCGCTCGAGCAGCCAGTCGTAGAAAGGCCGCTGGTCCTCGAACTCGAGCGTGCATAGCGAGTGCGTCACGCGCTCGACCGCGTCCTCGATCGGGTGGGCGTAGGTGTACATCGGGTAGATCGGCCAGGCGCCGCCGGTGCGGTGGTGCTCGGCGTGCTTGATGCGGTAGAGCACCGGATCGCGCAGGTTGATGTTGGGCGACGCCATGTCGATCTTCGCCCGCAGCACGTGAGCGCCGTCCGCAAACCCGCCCTCACGCATCTTGTGGAACAGGTCAAGATTTTCTCGAGGAGCCCTGTTGCGGTACGGCGAGTTGCGGCCGGGCTCGGTGAGGGTGCCGCGGTTGGCGCGGATCTCCTCGGCGCTCTGGCTGTCGACGTAGGCGTAGCCGCGCTCGATCAGGTGCTCGGCCGCCTGGTACATGAAGCCGAAATAGTCGCTGGCATAGAGCGGCTTCGAGCCGTAGTCGGAGCCGAGCCAGCGCACCGCGTCGATGATCGAGTCGACGTACTCCTGCTCCTCTTTCTCGGGGTTGGTGTCGTCGAAGCGCAGGTTGCAGCGGCCGCCGTAGGCCTGCGGCAGGCTGAAGTTCAGCACGATCGACTTGGCGTGCCCGAAATGCAGGTAGCCGTTCGGTTCGGGCGGGAATCGGGTGACAATCGCCTTGTGCTTGCCCGAGGCGAGGTCGGCCTCGATCACCTGGCGGATGAAATTCGACGAGGAGGGTGCGCGCTCCATGCTCAAGAAATTGACGGTATTCATCATTTTACAGTGGGCGCTGGCCGCGCCCGGCCTGGCGCAGGGG
>DASXAO010000130.1:0-21353 GCA_036406675.1 Burkholderiales bacterium | reverse complement strand
GGCGCCCAGCCTCGCCCTGGCGCAGTCCTCGCAGCGCGCGGGCAAAAACGAGGTCTACCTCGCGCCGGTGTTCGTCGACACCAAGAGCTACTCGTTCGAGGGTGGCAGCACGGCGCGCACCGACACCGGCTACGGCCTGCTCTTTGGATGGGCCCATAACGTCAACCCGCACGTCACCGCCGGGGTCGAAATCGAGTGGATCGACCAGGATTACCGCGCCACGGTGCAACCGGGCGTAGGCAACAACCTGAATCTCGCCAACACCAACATCAACGGCACCCTCGAGTCGCGCACCATCCGTTTTCTCGGCAGCTACAACTTTTCGACCGCCGCCTTCACGCCCTTTGTCACCGGCGGGCTTGGCTGGACCTGGGTCGACACCAATATCCCGTCCGGCCTGCCGGAAACATTCTGCTGGTACTACCCCTGGTGGGGCCAGTACTGCGCGACCGGCGTGCCGACCCACAACACCACCAAGTTCAGCTACAACGCGGGCATCGGGTTGCGCTACGACTATGGCCGGGGGCTCTTCCGGGCGCTCGTGAACCAGCAGTACATCGACTTCGGCGGCAGCTACGGCTCGAGCTACACCACCCAGTTCCGCATCGACTTCGGCACCAAGTTCTGACCTGGGTGCGATGAACGGCTAGACCGGCATGAAACGCGCGGCCTATGTCGCCGGGGCGATCGTCCTGGCCGCGGTGCTGGTGGTGGTGCTGGTGGCGCCGGCCCTCGTCGACCGGCCCGCGGTGCAAGCCGAGATCCAGCAGCGCCTGTCGAAGGCGCTGGAAGGGCAGGTGACCTGGGAAGACCTCGACGTCGCGCTCTTCCCCGCGCCGCACGGCGTGCTGCGCAAGCTCCGCGTCGAAGTCCCGGGCAAGCTCGGCGCGAGCGCCGACCAGGTGGACGTCTACATGCGGCTGTGGCCGCTGCTCCTCGGTCGCGCGGAGATTTCTTCGCTGAGCGTCAAGAAGCCGAGCATCCGGATCCAGCCCGGAGAGAGCCAGGCGAGCGATGCGCCGTTCGATGCGCTTGCGGCCTACCGGCAGGCGATGGCGCCGGTCGCCCGCGTGTTGCGCGAGTTCGCTCCCGACACGACCTTCAAGCTCGAGCAGGCCGGCCTCGAAGTCGGGACCGGCTTTGCCTTGCGCGAGCTTCGAGCCGACATGCTCACCGACGACAACGGGGTCCGCCTCGAGCTCGACACGGCCAGCACGCTGTGGAAACGCCTGACCGCGCAGGCGCGCGTCGAATACGCCGACCTTTCCGCGCGCGCGGACGTGGCGCTCGACGCGCTCGAATTCGACCCGGCCGTTCCGCCCGCGGCGCTGCGCGCCCGTCTGCGCACTGACGGGAAAAGCGCCATCGAGTGCGAGTTCGACGGAGCCGTCGGCTCGCTGGCGAAGTCGAAGGGCAGGCTCGTCCTGCCCGCGGGCAAGCCACCGGAGCTCGCGGCGCAGCTCGAGGCGCCCGACCTCGCCCAGGCGCTCGCGCTCGGCAAAGCGAAGGTGTCCGGGCTCGATGTCATCGAGTCGGCCGCCGGCGGATTTTCGGCCGATGCCGTCGTGACGCTCGCGCCGAATTGGGAGGCGCGGATCGAGCTCCTCAAATCCGATGCGGCGATCAAGCTGACGCAGCTTCCCTGGGCGATTTCGCCGCGCGCCGCGCAGCTCGCCCTGACCTCCGAGGAGGTGCGCGTCGCCGGGCTGCGCGGCACGGTCGGAGACTCCGAGCTCTCCGAGGCCGCGCTGCGCGTCGAATGGGGGAAAGCCGCGCGGCTGTCATCGGCTTCCGGCAAGGCGAAGCTCAAGCTCGAGCAGTGGTTCCCCTGGCTGAAGACAAAGCTGCCGCAACAGCTCGCCGAGATCGATGCGGTTTCGGGTAGCGCCGAGGTCACCCTGAACAGGCTTGCGCTGCGCTTCGACAGGCCCGAGGCGGCCGACTTCGACGCGCTCGTCAAGCCCCGCACCGTGAGCGCAGTGCTCAAGTCCCTTCCGGGGGCGCTCACCATAGCGGGCGGCGAGATCCACGCCGATCCGAAGCGGGTTCGGCTGAGCGATTTGAAGGGCGAGCTGGGAAAATCGACCCTCACGCTGGCCGCGCTTCAGGTCGAGCTGCAGAAGCCCGCTCGTGTCTCTTCGGGGTCCGGCCAGGCCGCGCTCGTCCTCGAGCAGTGGTTTCCCTGGCTCAAGGAGAAGCTGCCGCAACAGCTGAGCGAGATCGATTCGTTGTCCGGGGGTGCAGAGGTCGCGCTGACTCGCCTGGCGCTGCGCTTCGACAATCCAGCGGCTGCGGATTACGACGTGTCGGTCACGCCGCGCTCGGTGAGCGCGTCGCTCAAGGCCTTGCCCGGAGCCGTCTCGGTGGACGGCGGCGCGGTGCGCGCCGGCCCGAGGGAGCTCGGCCTGGAGAACGTCGCGGTGGCGCTGCTCGACGCTCGCGCGCGGGTCTCGGGAAAGGTCGGTGTCGCGAAGCCGGCGGTCAACCTGGCGCTCGCAGAGGGCGTCGCGGGCGAAAAAATCGTGCAGTGGGCGCTCGAGCGAGCCGAGGTGCCGGCGCGGTTCGAGCCGCGCACGCCGCTGAGTTTCGCTGCGAAGCGCGTGGCCTGGGCGCCGCAGGGCACGCTCGAAGCCGACGCGCGCGTCGACTTCGACGGCGGGCCGCAGGTCGCGTTCGCTCTCGCCTCGAAGCCGAAGCTCCTCGAGCTGCCGCGCGTTGCGATCAAGGACGCCGTGAGCGACGCCGTGCTCGGCGCGTCGATCGCCGAAGACCTCGTGCGGGCCAGCTTCTCGGGGGCGCTGCAGGGCCGCAGCATTGCCGCGATGCTGCGCCGGCCGGGGCCGGAAACGGCCTCCGGCAGCGCGCAGGGCAAGCTCGTGCTCACGCTCGACCGCAAGCAGCCGCAGCGCACGATTGCCGAGGGTCGGCTGCGTCTGGATGCGCTCGACCTTTCCTGGCTCGCCGGCAAGCGGGCCATCGTCGAGCGCCTGGACCTGACTGCCGAGCCTGCGAGCGCCCGCATCGTGGATGCGCAGTTCGCCTTCGAGGAGCAGCGCTTCGACCTGAAGGGCAGCGTCCAGCGCACCCAGCAAGGTCCGGTGATCGACGCGCGCCTCGAGTCACCGGGCGTGGACCTCGTGCGGCTCTTGCCCGAACCGAAGGCCGCCGGGGAAAAGAAGGAAAAATCGAATGTCTGGCCGCTGCCGGTAACGGGGCGCATCGAGATGCGCAGTGGCTTCGTGCAGTACAAGGAGCACAGAATCGAGCCGTTCGAGGGCCGGCTCTCGCTCGAGCGCGAGCGCGCGCGCCTCGAAGTCCAGGCGGCGCGCATGTGCGGCGTATCGTTTCCGATGGAGGTGGAGGCTGTGCCGGAACAGGTGACCGCGGCGGCACACATCAGCATGAAGGGCCAGGCGCTCGAGAAGTCGGTTCCCTGCCTGACCGGCGGCGCGGTCGAGCTCACCGGAGACGCCGACCTGACGGCGGAGCTCAAAACCGAAGGCCGCCGCCCGAACCTCGCGCAGAACCTGACCGGCACGGTGCAAGCCGAATCGCGCATGGGCTACGTCAAGAAGTTCGCCCTGATCGGCAGCATCCTGTCCATGCGCAACATCGCCTCGGTGAGCAAGATCGAGCAGGGCGGATTTCCCTACCGCAGCATGACCGCCAAGGGCCATTTCAAGGGCGGCAATTTCGTCCTCGAGGAAGGCTTCTTCGACAGCTCCGCGGTGCGCCTCGCGGCCCACGGCGACATCGATCTCCAGGGCCCCGGCTCCAAGCTCACGGTGCTGGTGGGGCTGCTCACCAACGTCGACCGCGTCACCGGCGCGATTCCGATCGTGGGCTACGTGTTCGGCGGCTCGATGACGGCCCTTCCCGTCAGCGTGACCGGCGACATCCGCAATCCGACCGTCGTGCCGCTCGGCCCTCGGGCCATCACCGACAACCTGCTCGGCATCTTCGAGCGCACCCTCAAGCTGCCGGGCAAACTGGTCGTTCCCACGACTGAAACGAAGCCCCCGGCCGAAAAGTAGGACCAACGTCCCATATCGGTCCCGCCGGGGCTCGACTATCTTGGCTCGCGATGGATTTTGTCTTTGCCGGCATTCGTGGCGTACTGGGAGGGACATTGATTGCTCTTGCAGCATCCTGCGCCTACGTCGATGCCACGACGACGCAGTACGTCGGCGTGCCGCGCTTTCCGCCCAGCGATCCGAAGACGGTCCAGATCCTGCGCGGGGAGCCGATGCAGCCGCACGAGCGGCTGGGCGAGATCCTGCTCGACATCTCGGTCGACCCGCCGGCGGACGTCGGCGAAGTCGAGCAGCGCCTGAAGGAAGAGGCGGCGAGCTGGGGCGCGAACGCGGTGCTGGTCGTGCGCGACCAGGTGATGCCGGGGGTGGGGCGCAAGCTGATCGGCGTCGCGATACGCTATCGATGATGAAACGATCGCTAGTGGTGGTGATGGTCGCGGCGGCCGCCGCCGTCTGGGCGCAGCCGCCGCCCCCTCCGCCCCCCGTGTCGGCGCCGCCTCCGCCGTCCGCGTCGACGCCGCCGGCGCCCGACGTGGCCTGGCCGCGCGAGCGCAAGACCGACGACGGCACCGCCATCACGGTGTATCAGCCGCAGCTCGAGCGCTGGGCCGACAACAACCTGTCCGGCCGCGCGGCGGTTTCCGTCGTGCGACCAGGTGAGAAGGAGCCGCACTTCGGCGTGATCGAGCTCGCCGCGCACACCGAAATCGACAAGAACGCCGACCTGGTCACGCTCTCCCAGGTGCGCATCACCAAGGGCAGCTTCCCCGGCTCGAGCCCCGAGGATGCGGAGAAGTACCTCGCCACGCTGCGCGCCGCGCTGCCGAAGGCCGGCTGGCCGGTCTCCGAGCAGGCGCTGGTGACCAACCTCGCCATCGCGCAGGCGCAGTCGAAGCAGAAGACGGTGCAGGTCAAGAACGATCCGCCGCAGATCCTCTTCCGCAGCGCGCCGACGCTGCTCGTGATGCTGAGCGGCGAGCCGGCGTTGCGCGACATGAAGGAAGTCCCCGGTCTGAAGCGCGTCATCAACACCTCCGCGCTGATCCTCCAGGACACTGCGTCGGCGACGTATTACCTCTGGGCGGTCGGCCGGTGGTTCGAGTCGAAGACCTTGGCGAGCGACTGGAGGCTCGCGGCTTCGCAGCCCGCCTCGGTCGAGAACGCGCGCGCCAAGCTAGGGGACCAATACGACCCGCTCGAGGGCAAGAACTCCGAGGGCCAGCCCCTTTTCGAGCCGGGCGCGGTGCCGCAGATCATCGTGGCGTCGAAGCCCACCGAGCTCCTGCAGTCGAAGGGCGAGCCGAAGTTCTCGCCGATCCCCAACACGCAGCTTCTCTACATGACCAACACGTCGAGCGACATCTTCATGGAGCTCGGCGGGCAGGCCTATTACGTGCTGATCTCGGGCCGCTGGTTCACCGCGAGGACGCTGACGGGTCCGTGGGCCTTCACCAACAGCAAGAAGCTTCCCGGCGACTTCGCGAAGATCCCGCCGGAGCATCCGATGTCCGACGTGCTGATCTCGGTGTCGGGCACGCCGCAGGCGAGCGAGGCGGCGATCGCCAACCAGATTCCGCAGACCGCGACCGTGCAGCGCGACATCCAGCCGACCCAGGTGGTCTACGACGGCGGCAAGCCGCAGTGGAAGCCGATCGACGGCACGCCGCTCCAGTACGCCTTCAACACCGGCCCGCCGGTGATCCTGATCGATCCCAAGACCTATTACATGGTGCAGAACGGCGTCTGGTTCAACGCCACCGCGGCGACCGGACCGTGGATCGTGGCCGCGACCGTGCCGGCGGTGATCTACACCATTCCCGCGACCTCGCCGCTGCACTACGTGACCTACGTGCGCGTCTACAGCAGCACGCCCACGACCGTGTTCGTCGGCTATACGCCCGGCTACTACGGCACGGTGATGACGACCGACGGCACGGTGGTCTACGGCACGGGCTACGTCTACCCGGTGTACGTCGGCACCGTCTGGTATCCGCCGCCGCCGACCTACGGCTGGGGCGTCGGCTTCGCCACCGGCGTTTTCTTCGGCTTCGCGATCTCGGGCGGCTGGCACAGCCCCTGCTGCTACGGCGGCGGCGGTGGCGTGTACATCAACCATCGCA
Organism: Burkholderiales bacterium; assembly: GCA_036406675.1. Lineage (GTDB taxonomy): Bacteria > Pseudomonadota > Gammaproteobacteria > Burkholderiales > SG8-39 > SCGC-AG-212-J23. Next base: position 15,199 of record DASXAO010000130.1, on the reverse strand, counting down.
ACACCAACATCAACATCAACAACAGCTACAACCGCTGGGGCGGCAAGACGAGCAACGTCAGCGGCCCGGGCGGCCGCAACGTGACCACTTCGCAGGTGGGCAACACCACCTTCGCCAAGGGCTCGGGCAGCAACAACGTCTACGCCGGCCGCGACGGCAATGTCTACAGGAAAGACGAAGGCGGCCAGTGGCAGAAGTACGAAGGCGGCGCCGGAAAAGGCCAGGGCGGCGGCACCTGGTCGGACGTCAACCGGCCCGAGGGCGGCAATCGTCCGTCCCAGCAACCGGCAGGGCCTTCGCAGCAGCCGGCCGGCGGCGCCAATCGCCCGACGCAACAACCCGCAGGCGGGAGCCGGCCCAGCGGCGGCGAGTCGATCAACTCGCTCGACCGGCAGGCCAATGCGCGGCAGCAGGGCGAAGCGCGCGCCGCGCAACAGCGCTCGGGCGGCGGCTTCCAGGGTGGCGGCGGGGGCGGGTTCAGCGGCGGTGGCGGGTTCAGCGGCGGCGGTGGGTTCAGCGGCGGCGGAGGGATGCGCGGCGGCGGTGGCGGGCGCGGCGGCGGCCGCCGCTAGGTGAATTTTTTCCGAGGAGTAGTCTCACTCACCTGTATTGCCGCGCTCGGCTTGGGCTGCGAGGTGTCGGCTCAAGAGCAGGAAAAGCGAAGCCCCTTCAAGGATCCGGAGGACGGCGCGCTCGATGCTTCGGAGTGGCTGCTCGAGCGCAAAGGCTTCCTGCCGGTGCCGATCGTCATCACCGAGCCGGCGGTCGGCTACGGCGCCGGCGCGGCGCTGCTCTTCTTCCGCGAGTCCATCGGCGACGCGGTGACCAAGGCCAAGGAGAGCGGCCGCCTCACGCCGCCGGACATCTACGGCGCGGCGCTCGCCGCGACGGAGAACGGCACCAAGGTCGCGGGTGCCTTCGCCATGGTGACGTTCGCCGAGCAGCTCTGGCGTTACCGCGGCGGCGTCGCACGCCCCGACGTCAATCTCGACTTCTACGGCACGAACGGCACCGACAGCACGCGCGACCTGAAGCTCGGCTACAACGTCGACGGCTGGATCTCGACGCAGCAGCTCATGCGGCGCCTGGGCGAGAGCGAGAACTTCATCGGCGGGCGCTGGATCTACCTCGACCTCGACACGAGCTTCGATCCCTCGCGGCCCGATCCCGTGCTGCCGCGGGGCGGCCGCGCGGTGAAGAGTTCGGGCCTCGGCCTCACCTTCGAGCACGACTCGCGCGACAACTTCTTCACGCCCTCGAGCGGCTGGAAAGGCTATCTCGAGTCGATGTTCTATTCGCCCGATTACGGCAGCGATAACAAGTATCAGACCTATCGCGCGTACGCCTTTTCCTACCTTCCACTAGCAAAAGAATTCGTCCTCGGCGTTCGCGCGGATGGTCGTGCGGCGCGCGGCGACGTGCCGTTCTACCAGCTTCCCTTCATCGAATTGCGCGGCATCCCGGTCGCACGCTATCAGGACGAAAACGCGGGCGTCGTCGAAACCGAGCTGCGCTGGAACGTCACGCCGCGCTGGGCGCTGATCGGCTTCCTCGGCGCGGGACGCGCCTGGGGCTCGACCACGAGCTTCGGCGACGCCGACACCGCCAAGTCCTGGGGCGTCGGCTTTCGTTATCTCATTGCCCGACGGCTCGGCCTCTACATGGGCGCCGACATCGCCCGCGGTCCCGAGGACACCGCTTTTTACATCCAGGCCGGCAGTGCCTGGCGATGAGGTGGGACCAAGGTCCAATTTCGCGGCGCAGAGAGTCTGGCGACACTGGGGCCGGGGGAATAACGCGGAGAAGCCCGCCATGCGTGTCGTTACAACCCTGATCGTCGCCAGTGCACTCGCCGGCTGCGCCGGCATCGGCGGCTCGCCCTCGACCTCCGACTCGGCCAACCTGCTCGGAACCTACACGGGCCTCTTGCCTTGCGCGGATTGCGCGGGCTTGCGCACCGACCTGCGCCTGTACTCGTCGCACCCCGGAGGCGAGGTGTCGCGCTATGAGATGAGGGAGACCTACATCGCCACGCGCGGCGGCGACCGCACTTCGGAGCGGGCGGGCCGGGCAAGGCTGGTGCGCGGGGCCGCGAGCGACACGGAGGCGCGCGTCTACCAGCTCGATGCGGAGCGCGGCGACGCACGACTGTATTTCCTGCACGCCACCGACACCGAGCTGCGCCTGCTCGATCACGACAAGCGCGAAATCCCGTCCTCCGTGCCGAGGTCGCTCTACCGCGCCGTTGCACTTGTCGAAACCGATTCAGGCAAGGCGATCGAAGTGAGCCCGGGCGAAAGAGTCATCGTGCGCCTGCCGTCCAATCGCACCACCGGTTATCGCTGGTCGCTTCTCACTTCCGGCGCCGAGTCGCTGACGAGGCTCGCTGCGGGCGAGTACGCGCAGGACGTCGGCGCCGACGGCAAGCCCGGCGCCGGCGGCACCGAAAGCTGGTATTTCCAGGCGAGCGCAAACGGCGAGGAGGAGCTGCGCTTCGAGTATCGCAGGCCCTGGGAAGAGAGCGTGCCGGCGGCGAAGTCCGCCAGCTACACCGTCAAGGTGCGCTGATCAGGCTTTGTGCGCTGGCGAGCCTTGCCGCCTTGTCATTCTCCGCGGCCAGCGCGCTCGGCGCGGACACGCAATGGCGCTTCGAGGTCAAGCGCCAGAACACCGATCGCGACACGCCGGGCGAATCCACCAAGACCACGCTACGCCTCGAGGCCTTGCCCGACGGGCCTGTCGCGCTGTGGCGTCTCGACCTCCCGTTCCCGGACCAGAAGGACACGTTCTCGGGCAGCCCCTTCGATCCGCGCCTGGGCGACATCAAGTTGCGCGGGCGATTACGGCCGACCGACTTGAGCGGCGTGCCGGTGTCGTTGTTCTCCGAGCTCACGTTTCCCACCGCCGACCCCGACACGCTCGGGCAGGGAAAATACCAGGTCATGCTGGGCGCGGAAACCTTCCATCCGCTGCCATCGATCAGCAACGACGACCACAAGCTCTCCTTTTCGCCGCAGGTCCAGCAGGTGTTCTCGGTCGCGGGCAACCCCGAGCGCAAGGACATCAACTACACTAAGTTCGAGGTCGCGCTGCGCGACGTCTGGCGCAAGCTGTACTCGCTGAAATTCACGGCGAAGCCGGTCATCGACTGGGTGCAGAATGGGAAGACCGGCGCGGTCGGCGAGCTCGAGGGCGCGGTGGCGTTGCAGCACGACTGGAAGCTACAGCTCATGCTCGGCGGGCTGCTGTGGGGCGAGGGCACGGCGAGCACCTACGGCACGCGCGTCGAGCTCACCGTCGGGAAGACGTTCTGACTCGGTCACCAAGGGGAGAGGCCTAGAACATCATGAACGAGACGCAACGACACGACCTCACGCGCGTCGTGCTGATGGTGCTCTTTATCGGCGGGCTCATCGCCTCGTCCTTCTGGGTGCTGCGGCCGTTCATCGCACCGACGATCTGGGCGGTGATGATCGTGGTCTCGACCTGGCAGGCGATGCTCACGGTGCAGCGGTTCGGGGGCGGGCGGCGCTGGGTGGCGGTGACCCTCATGACGCTGATCCTCTTCCTCCTGCTGATCGTGCCGCTGTCGATCGCGATCGGAACGATCATTTCCCACCTCGACGACATCACCGGCTGGATCAAGGACCTGCAGGATTTCAGCGTGCCGCCGCCGCCAGCCTGGCTGCCGGACATTCCGTTCGTCGGCACCAGGCTGAGCGATTTCTGGCAGCAAGTGTCGAACGAAGGCGTCGAGGTGCTGCGGGACAAGGTTGCCCCTTATGCGCGCGGCCTGTTGGCGTGGTTCGTCGCCGAGATGGGCAGCTTCGGCAAGCTCTTCGTGCAGTTCGTGCTCACGGTGGTGGCGTCCGCCATCCTCTACGGCTGGGGAGAAGGCGCCGCCGACTGGATGCTGCGCTTCGGCTCGCGGCTCGGCGGCGAGCGCGGCGAGCAGGCCATCCGCCTCGCCGGGCAGGCGATCCGCAGCGTGGCGCGCGGCGTGATCGTCACCGCGCTGGTGCAGACCGCCATCGGCGGTATCGGCCTGTGGATCGCGGGGATCCAGTTCGCCTCGGTCCTCACTGCGCTGATGTTCCTTCTTGCGGTGGCACAGATCGGCGCGGCGATCGTCCTCATCGTGCCGGTGATCTGGCTGTATTACAGCGGCCACCCGGGAATGGGAACGTTCCTCCTCATCGTCACGATCATCGCCGCCACGCTCGACAACTTCCTGCGCCCGTTCCTCATCAAGCAGGGCGCGGCCGACCTGCCGCTTCTCCTCATCTTCCTCGGCGTGATCGGCGGGCTGATCTCGTTCGGCCTGATCGGCATCTTCATCGGGCCGCTGGTGCTCGCGGTGACCCATACGCTGCTGAACGCGTGGGTGCGCGGGGACGCTCTGCGGAAGACCTGATTGCAGTCCGGGGCGAAGCCTGACTGCGCGCGCAAGCTGCGGCTGAATACGACCAAGGACCAATTGGCGCGCCCACGGTCAGCGCCTAGCATTGCCTCTTGGGAGCAATTCACAAGGAGGCGGGATGAATTCTCTGACTCAGATGCATTCGATCACCTTGGCATGCGCGCTTGCGCTCGTTCCGGCGGCTCTGTCCGCCGAGGAGGGCCACCACTGGGGCTACGACGCCGAGCACGGCCCGAAGCATTGGGCCGAGATGAACCCCGAGTACGAGTCGTGCGGAGTCGGCAAAGCGCAGTCGCCGATCGACATTCGCGGCGCAGTCCCGGCCAAGCTCGATGCGATCGAGTTCGACTACCACCCGACGCCGCTGCACATCATCGACAACGGCCACACCGTCCAGGTGAACTACGAACCCGGCAGCTCGATCTCGGTCGGCGGCAAGCGCTACGAGCTGCAGCAGTTCCATTTCCACAGGCCGAGCGAAGAAAAGGTCAACGGCAAGAACTATCCGATGGTCGCGCATCTGGTGCACAAGGATTCCGATGGCGCGATCGCGGTGGTCGCCGTGCTCCTGAAGGAGGGCGCGCAGAACCCGCTGGTGAAGACCCTGTGGACCGACCTGCCGAAGGAAAAGGAGAAGGAAAGGGTCGAGGAGAAGGTGAAGATCAACGCGGCCAGCCTGCTGCCGCAGAGTCACAAGTACTACACGTTCGACGGCTCGCTCACCACACCTCCCTGCAGCGAAGGCGTGACGTGGTTCGTGCTGACCACGCCGAAGCAGATCTCCAAGGAGCAGGTCGCCCGCTTCAGCAAGATCTACAACGGTAACGCGCGGCCGACGCAGCCGCTGAACGGTCGCACGATCAAGGTCAGCCAGTAGCCGAAGCGAAGACCGCTTCTCCGTGCGCATACCGGCGCTCCTCTTGATCCTGGCGCCGGTCGTCGCGCTGGCGCAGCAGCTTGAGCCGCGTGCCTATGCGAATGCGCCGGTCGGCCTGAACTTCCTGGTCGCGGGCTACGCCTATTCGACCGGTGGGGTCGGATTCGATCCGTCGGTTCCGCTGGAAAACGGGCACGCACGCGTGAACGCCTTTCCGCTCGCCTACGTGCGCTCGCTCGGCGTCTTCGGACATGCCGGGAGCATCGGAGTGGTGTTGCCGTTCGCCAACCTCGAGGGAAGCGCAACGTTCAATGGCGTCGAGCAACAGCGGGAAATCACCGGCATGGCCGATCCTGCGATGCGCTTCGCGGTGAATTTCTACGGCGCGCCGGCGATGGACCTGGAGCACTTCAAGGCCTATCGGCAGGACCTGATTGTCGGCACGAGCCTGGTCGTCACCGCGCCGCTCGGACAGTACGATCCGAACCGCGTGGCGAACCTCGGCACCAACCGCTGGTCGGCAAAACCGGAGCTTGGGTTGTCGAAGGCGTTCGATGTATGGACCGCCGAGCTGAACGCGGGCGCGACCTTCTACACGAGGAACGACGACTATATCCAGGGCAACGTGCGCGAGCAGGACCCGCTCTATTCCGTGCAGCTCCACCTGACGCGCCAGTTCGGGCGCGGCATGTGGGGCGCGATCAGCACGACGTATTACGAGGGCGGCCGCACCACGCTGAATGGCGTGCCGCGCGACGACCGCCTCTCGGCCTCGAGGGTCGGGCTCACCTTCTCGCTGCCGCTCGCGCGGCAGTACACGGTGAAGCTCTACGCGAACACGGGCGTGCGTGCGCGCACCGGCACGGACTTCGACACGGTCGGCGTGGCCTGGCAGTACCTGTGGGGCGCCGGCCTGTAGCGCGCTCCGACGTGACGCCGCCCAGCGACAAGCGATCCTTGCCACCTTGACAGACGGCGAATGGGACCAAGGTCCAATTACGCCCGGCATCGCGCGTAAGCACACTGCAAGGATGAGCCGTACAGGATCAGCGGGTCTGCTCGCCGTGGTTGCCGTGCTTGCGAGTGTGCTGTTCATTTCCTCCGCCAGCGCGGCGGACAGCGGCTTGTATCTCGGCATCGGCGCCGGCCAAGGCACGATCCGGGACCACCCGGACAATCCCAACGGCATCGGCACGATCAGCTTCGATGCCGAGGACACGTCGTACAAGCTGTTCGCAGGCTATCGCTTGGGCGCGCTGCCGTTCCTGGATTTCGCGTTCGAAGGCAGCTACATCGATTTCGGCAAGCCGTCGCAGACCTCCTCCGGGCAGCGCGTCGAGTACAAGCTGCACGGCTTCGATGCTGCGGGGCTGGCGATCTTCCCGCTCGGGCCGGTGGACCTCTACGGCAAGCTCGGCGCGCTGTACTGGAGCTCGGACAAGACCCTCGGCGGCTCGACCGCGAGCAAGACCGGAAGCAACGCCTTCTACGGCGTCGGCGTAGGCCTGCGCCTCGGTGCCCTGGGCCTGCGCGCCGAATACGAGCGCTTCGATATCGGCGACCTCGACCGTGTCGAGATGTATTCGCTGAGCGCGCTGATCAAGTTCTAGCGCATGGGCCGCACGGCGCTCCTTGTCCTGATGGCGACGGCCTGCGCGGCGCTCGCTCTCCCTGCGGCGGGCCAGAAGCAGCAAGCGCCGTCTCAGGAAGACTTGATTGAACAAGCGGCACGACCCTGGACCGGCGACCTCGACGGCATGATCGAGCGCCGCAGCATCCGCGCGCTGGTCGCACCGGCGCGCATGGAGTACTGGATCGACCGCGGCCGCCAGAACGGCGCCGAGTATGAGCTCCTCACCAAGTTTGAAGAGGAGCTCAACCGCCAGTACAACAGCAAGGCCAAGGGCAAGAAGCACCTGCGGATCCAGGTGCATTTCATCCCCACCGCGCGCGACAAGCTGATCCCGGCGCTGCTCGAGGGGCGCGGCGACATCGCCGCCGGGATCCTGACCGTGACGCCGGAACGGCTCAGCCAGGCCGACTTCGGCGCGCCGTTCTTCAGCGGCGTCGCCGAGATCGTGGTGACCGGCCCGGCGTCCCCGGCAATCGGGTCGCTCGCGGACCTGTCGGGCCAGCAGGTGTTCGTGCGCCGCTCGTCGAGCTTCTGGGCCCACCTCGAGGCGCTCAACTCACGCTGGCAGAGCGAGGGCCGTGCCCCCGTGGCGCTGAAGGCGGCGCCGGAGGACCTGCAGGACGACGACCTCCTCGAAATGCTCAACGCGGGCTTGATCGGCCTGACGGTCGTCGACCGCTACAAGGGGCTCGCCTGGGCCAAGGTATTCAAGCGCATCAAGCCGCGCGACGACCTGCGGGTCAACGAAGGCGGCGACATCGCCTGGATGATCCGCAAGGACAGTCCGAAGCTCAAGGCCCAGATCTCGGCGTTCGCCGCGAAGTACGGGCACGGCACCCAGTTCAGCGCGAGCCTGGTGAAGAAATACGCCGGCAGCACGCGCTACGTGAAGGCAGCGACCTCGGCAGCCGAGATGAAGAAATTCGACCACACGGTTGGGCTGTTCCGGAAATACAGCGAACGCTACGACATGGATTACCTCCTGATGATGGCGCAGGGCTACCAGGAGTCGCGCCTGGACCAGAGCGCGAAGAGCGCGGTCGGCGCCATCGGCGTGATGCAGGTGATGCCGGCGACGGGCCAGGACATGAGGACGGGCGACATTACCCAGCTCGAGCCCAACATCCACGCCGGGGTCAAGTACATGCGCTTCATGCGGGACCAGTTCTTCGCCGACGAGCCGATGGATGCGCTGAACAAGACGCTCTTTTCCTTTGCCGCCTACAACGCCGGTCCCGGGCGCATCCGGGACCTGCGGGCCCTGGCGCAGAAGCGCGGCCTCGATCCGAATGTCTGGATGAACAACGTCGAGGTGATCGCGGCGCAGAAGATCGGCGCCGAGACCGTCACCTACGTGTCGAACATCTACAAGTACTACGTCGCTTACAGGCTCGCGGTCGATATGCAGGCCGAGCGGCGGCAGCAGCTAGAGCAGCTGAAGGTTGACAGCAGGCCCAAGTAATCCAAGGCGATGACGGCAAGGCTCGGCGCCGTCCGCGCGCTGCTGGCCGCCGCGTGCATTGCGATACCCCCCGATGCGGCCGCGCAGGAGATCTTCGGCCTCTTTGGAGCGCTGCAGGCGGATACGCCCGAGGACGGGCGTGCCTCAGCCTGGCTCATCTCGTACCATCAGCCGCTCGGCGAGCACCTGGCGGCGAGCTTCACCTACCAGAACGAGGGTCATGTCCCCAACCATCACCGGGACGGCCAATCGCTGCAGCTCTGGGCGAAGACCACGGCGTTCAGCCCGCAGCTCAGCTTCGCGGCGGGCGCCGGGCCCTACCGCTATTACGACACCACCGTTGCGACCGGCGCGAGCACCAGCGACTACACCAACGCGCACGGCTACGGAGTGCTCTACAGCGCGGCCGCGACCTGGAGCGCAACGGGGCGCTGGCTCTACCAGGTGCGCCTCGACCACGTCGAGACGAAGAAGAGCATCGACACCACGGAGCTCGTCTTTGGCGTCGGCTACAAGCTCGACAAGGACGATGAGTCCGTTTACCGCGGCTCGGACTCGCGCCCGGCGGCGAAGCGCGACGAGCTGACGCTTTTCGCCGGAGAGTCCATCGTCAACAGCTTGGGCTCCGAGAACGACCACGCCGTCGCCGCGAGCATCGAATACCGCCATGCCTTCGGGCCGGCGTTCCGCGGCTCGATCGCGTGGCTTCACGAAGGCAACGCGAGCCTCGTCGGACGCTACGGCATCGTGACGCAGGGCTGGTACGAGCCGAGCTTCTTCGGCGATCGCTTCACGCTCGGCGTCGGCCTCGGCGCATATGTCGCGGTGGACGAGCAGCGCGAGGGAGACCACGACGCCTTTGCCGCCGGCATTCTTACGATGACCGGAAGCTACCGCATCGGGCGCGAGTGGACCGCGCGCTTCTCGTGGAGCCGGGTCCTCTCGAACTACGACCGCGACAGCGACGTGCTCCTCTTCGGCGTGGGCTACCGCTTCTGATCCCGCCGGAAATCAGGGAGCGCCGAGCAGCAGGTACACGCTGTAGTGCCCGGCTTCGCCGATGCCGAACCCCAAGTACGCCGGACCGGCAAAGGTGCTCGCGGCCAGGAACACCGAGCCGGACCAGATCGTGCCCGGGGAAGGCAAGCCGTCGGCGCGGCCCGCCATTTGTCCCGCTTCGATTGAGCCGCCGAGGAAGACTCCGGATCCCAGGATATCCGGAAGATGAATCGCCCGGTTGTAGTACATCAGGCGCCCGAACCCGAACTGGCGCCCCGCGAACTGGTCGATCCGGTAGCCGGAGAGGCGCAGCGGGCCGCCAAGCGTGAAGTTTTCGTACGCCGGCATGTCGGAGTGAAAGTCGGTACCGCCGGAGATCTTGAAGTTCACGGTGTGCGCACCCCAGCTCTTCACCGCGGTCAGCTCGCCGTCGAACCGCTGGTAGCTGCGGTCGGAGCCGAGGCTGTCTTCGGCGGCGTACGCGGTGGAGGTGACCCGATAGCCGCTCCGCGCGAACCAGGCGTTGTCGAGCTGGTCCACGAAGAGCACGGCCCGCAATCCCGCCGTGGTCTCGTTGGTGTCGGGGAGGATCGGGGAGCCCGTTTCGGTACGCGCGTCTACGCGCCGCCATACCAGGCCCAGCCGCGCCTCACCCACCGTGCCAAGGTAGGCGCCGCCGTCGACGCCGAGGCGGCTCTCCTTGGTCTGGTAGTCGGCGACCCGATTGTCACCCGAGAACACCGGGCGCAGTTCCTGCCCGATCCTGGCGTACGGAGCGATGAAGTAACGGCCGCGCTCTTCGACGGGCTGGATGAACTCCGTCGACAGGAACGTGCGCTGCCCGACCTGCGCCTCCGTGAGCCATTCCCCGCCCAGCCGGTTGAGCCAGGTGCGGCGGTATTGCAATAGGAGGTTGAAGGTGTTTTCACCCTGGAAATCGGTCGCGATTCCGAGGCCAAAACGGATGTAGTCCGGGCCCCACTCCTTCTCGCGCGGCTGGACCACCAGGATCCGCCGGCCCGAATCCTGCTGGATGTGATAGTCCACGCTTTCGAAATCGCCGCGTCCGTAGATGCGCCGCAGGTCGGCGCTGATTTGCTCCTCGGTCAGCGGCTCGCCCGGCCTGCTCTGCATCAGCGAGCGCAGCACCTCGGGGTTGGTGCGGTGCAGCCCCTCGAAGCGGATCTCGTCCACCGTGCCGAAAGGCTTGTGCTCGGCGACTTGCCTGCGGCGCAGCGCCTCGTATTGCTCCGGCGGCAGGCTGTACCGGCGCAGCGATTCGGCAAGCGCCCGCGCGGCGTTCTCGCCGACGCGGATCGCGTCGCTCGAGCGCTCGAAGCTGCCGGCCGAGATGTCGCCCAGGTCGGGAGCGATCAGGACGTCGCGCTGGCCAAGCGATGCCAGCTGCCGCTCCACGTTGACCTTGCCGAGGAAATTGATGAGCTGCGTGCCGACGGTGAGCGCGGAGCTGATCTCCTCGCGCTTGAGCGCGGGCGTCGAGATGTTGACGGCGATGATGACGTCGCCGCAAAGCTTGCGCGCCTCGTCGATCGGCAGGTTGTTCGCGATGCCGCCGTCGACCAGCAGCCGCCCGTCGATTTCGACCGGGGCGATCGCGCCGGGAACCGACATGCTCGCCCGCATCGCCAGGGCGAGGCTTCCGCGCGACAGCACGACCGCCTCGCCGGTCTCGATGTCGGCGGCGACCGCGCGGAACGGGATGGGAAGCTTGTCGAAGTCGCCGATTTCCACCGCCTGCTGGGTGAGCTGGCGGAAGAAGCCGTGAATCGACACTCCGGCGACCACGCCCTTGGGCAGCAACAGGCCGTGCCTGCCCACGCCGTACTCCGGGGCGAACAGCGTCTTGTATTCGTCGATCTTGCGGCGGGTCGAGATCTCCGCACGCGGCGGACTGTCGCGGAAGACCTGATCCCAGTCGGCCTTGCGGACGAACTCGTCCAGTTCCGCCGCGGTGGCGCCTGCGGCGTAGGCGCCGCCGACGATCGCGCCCATGCTCGTGCCGGTCACGCAGTGCACCGGGACGCGCATTTCCTCCAGCACCTTGAGCACGCCGACGTGGGCGAGCCCGCGCGCCCCGCCGCCGGACAGCGCAAGGCCGATGCGCGGGGTCGCGTTGCCGCCGCCGGTCTGGGCGACGGCGGCGACAGTCAAGAGCGCGAGGCCGGCGCCAAGCGCCGCAGAGGCAATCTGAGTTCTTTTCATCGCCCTCCCGGGAGGCGAGTCGACTCTAGTGGATCGCGCAAGCCGGGGCCATGGGACCAAAGTCCAAGGCTATGATGATGAGAATGAGCCCAACTGCGGCAGCAGTGTCTGCCTTGTTGATGTCTCTGGGCGCGCTTGCCGGCGGCTGCGCTCACTGGCCCGCCACGCCGCGGCTCGAGCAGGCCGGCGCACCCGGTTACCGCGTCGACGAGTCGGCCCGCCCCGGCCGCTCCGACGACCTGCTCCTGTTTCTCGCCATGTCGGGCGGCGGTACCCGGGCTGCTGCACTGGGCTACGGGGTTCTCGAGGAGCTTCGCCGCACCGAGGTCACGCTGAACGGCGCGAAGCGGCGCCTCATAGACGAGGTCGACGTCATCTCGGCAGTGTCGGGGGGCACGTTTCCGGCGGCGTACTACGCTCTGCGCGGAGACAAGACGTTCGACGAGTTCGAGGCGAAGGTGCTGTCGCGCAATTTCGAAAGCGAGCTCGTGCGGCGCATCCTGACGCCGACCAACTGGTTCCGGCTTCCTTCACGGACCTTCGGAAAGTCCGACCTCTTCGCCGAGATCTACGACGAGACGGTGTTCGACCGCGCCACCTTCGCCGACCTGAAGAAGGCCGGCGGCCCCTTCGTCATCATCAACGGCACCGACGTCACGTCCGGCGCCCGCTTCAGCTTCACCCAGGACCAGTTCGACGCGATCTGCGCCGATCTCATGCAGGTGCCGCTCGGCCGCGCCGTGGCCACTTCGACGGCGCTGCCGCCGCTGCTCACGCCCATCAGCTTCGAGAACCGCGGCGGGACCTGCGGCAGGAAGGTGCCGGCCTGGCAGGCCGCCGCCGAGGCCGCGAGCGGCGGCTCCGAGACGCCGGGCCGGGCGCTGCTCCGCGCCCGCGCGCTCCAGTCCTACAGCGACCCATCCCGTCCCTACGTCCACGTCTTCGACGGCGGTCTGTCCGAGAATCTCGGCCTCGCCGAGATGATCCGGGCCTTCGAGCTTCTGAAGGTCGACCCCGGCGAAACCGTCCTGCCCGCATTGCGTAGGGCACGCAAGATCGTGGTGATCGCCGTGAACGCGTTGCGCTTCCCCGAGGTGGACTGGGACCGATCCGACGCGCCGCCGGACACCGACACGCTCAACGACCAGATGTGGTCGATTCCGGTCGACCGGATCACCCTGGACGGCGTGGAGCAGGTGCGCGACAAGCTCGCCGCATGGCAGGCCGGCAGCCCCGAACGGCGCGCCTACCTGGCCCAGGTCACGTTCGAAAACCTGAAAGACCCGGTCGAGCGCCGCTACTTCATGGGAGTCAAGACCCGGTTGCAGCTGCCCAAGGAGCAGACGGACAAGTTGCGCGAGGTCGGCGGCCGGCTGCTGCGCGAGGCACCGGCCTTCCAGCGGCTGCTGGCCGACCTGAAGTCGGGACGCTAGGCGTTTCCAGGCGCCGGCTGCGCGCGCTAGCGGTCGGTGTCCTGCCACCAGCCGCCGCCGAGCGCCTGGAACAGCGCGGCGGAATCGGCGTAGCGGTCGGCGAGCGCCTGGGTGCGGTCGATGAGCGCGCCGTGGAGCTTCCTCTGCGCGTCGAGCAGGAAGAAGTAGCTCACGCCGCCGGCCTTGAAGCGCGCCGAGGTGATGTCGTGGTAGGTGCGCGCCTGCGTCGCCGCCTCGGTGCGGTCCCCGAGCTTGCTTGCGTCGGCCTCGAGCGCGCGCAGCACGTCGGCCACGTTCTGGAAGCCCTGCAGCACCACCTCCTGGTAGGCGGCGCCGGCCTGCTCGTAGGCGGCGAGCGCCGAGCGGCGCTTCGCCTGCAGCTCGTCGCCGTGGAAGATCGGCTGCGTCAGCGACGCGCCGAGCACGTAGAAGCCGGTGCCGCTCGCAAAGAGGTCGCCGCCGCTCGAGGCGAGCGAGCCGACGTTGGCCGAGAGCGTGATCTGGGGATAGAGATTCGCCGTGGCCACGCCGACTCTCGCGGCCGCCTGCTGGAGCAGCGCCTCGGCCGCGCGGATGTCGGGCCGCTGGCGGGCGAGCTCGGAAGGGAGGCTGAGCGGCAGCTCGGGCGGCAACCGAAGGTCCGTCAATTTGAACTCGGGAAGCTTGGCCGCGCCGGGCGGCTGCCCGATGTACACCGCGAGGCGGTGGCGCACCTGCTCGAGCTGGCGCTGCAGGTCGGGCAGCACGGCGCGGATCTGCGCGAGGTCGAGGCGCTGGGCGACGGCGTCGGCCTGCGCGGCCGTGCCCAGCTTGACCAGCCGCTCGGTGATGGCGAGCTGGCGTTCCTGCAGCTCGATGATCTCCTGCGTCGAAGCGATCTGCTCGCGCAGCGACGCCTCGCGGATCGCCGCCGTGACGACGTTGCCGGCGAGCGTCAGGCGCGCGGCCTCGAGCTCGTAGCGCTGGTAATCGACGCCCGCCTGCAGCCCCTCGAGCTCGCGCCGCGTCGAGCCGAAGAGATCCAGCGTGTAGGAGACGCCGACCGAGGCGAGGTAGAGGTTGAACGGCGTCTGGACCGGAAGGGCCTGCACGCCGAGCGATTGCGGGTTCACGTCGACGCGATTGGCGGAGAGCTTCGCGTCGACCTTCGGGAACCTCGTCCCGCCGGTGCGCGCGCTCAGGTCCTCCTGCGCCTGGCGCAGCTTCGCGTTCGCGCGGGCGAGCGTCGGGCTTGCCTCGAGCGCCTGGCGCACCAGGCCGTCGAGCGCGGGCGACTGAAAGAGCGTCCACCACTGCGCCGGGATGTCCTTGCCCTGCGACAGCCGCTCTTCCGTGACCGGAGTCGACGTGTACTGGGCGGCGGTCGGAATCTCGGGAGGACGAACGGGATCGGTTGTACAACCCGCTCCCAAGGCAACGCCAAGCAGAAAAACAGGGACAGACCCTATTTTCCTGCGCGCTTCGCGAAGCAACGGAAAATAGGGTCTGTCCCTGTTTTTCACGTACTTCATGTTCAGTCCAGCGTCTTCCGATAGAAGATCACCGCGAAGGCCATGACGATCACCGTGAAAGCGATGAGCGGCCAGATGTTCGGCCAAAGCTCGATCCAGCCGTTGCCCTTGAGCAGGATGCCGCGCACCACGCGCAGGAAATGGGTCGCGGGGAGCACCTCGCCGATCGCCTGGGCCCAGCCGGGCATGCCGCGGAACGGGAACATGAAGCCCGAGAGCAGCATCGTCGGCAGGAAGTAGAAGAAGGTGAGCTGCATCGCCTGGAGCTGGTTCTGCGCGAGCGACGAGAGGGTGATGCCGATCGTTAGGTTGGCGGCGATGAAGAGAAGCGCCACGACGTAGAGCACCGTCATGCTGCCGACGAAGGGCACGAAGAAGAGGTAGCGGGCGGCGAGCAGGATGATGGTCGACTGGATCAGGCCGATGAAGATGTAGGGCACGATCTTGCCCGTCATCACCTCGATCGGCTGCGCCGGGGTGGCGAGCAGGTTCTCCATGGTGCCGCGCTCGCGCTCGCGCGTCATGGCGAGGCCGGTCATCATCACCATGGTCATGGTGAGGATGACGCCCATCAGGCCCGGCACGATGTTGTGCTGCGTGAGCCCCTCGGGGTTGTAGAGCTTGTGCACGCGCACCTCGAA
>DASXAO010000129.1:0-17438 GCA_036406675.1 Burkholderiales bacterium | reverse complement strand
CGGCGTGCTGTGGGTCAGCGAGTGGAACGCCGGCAGACTCGCCCGCTTCGAGCCCAAGGCGGGCCAGTGGCAGGAGTGGAAATCGCCCGGCGAGCGGCCGCAGGTCTACGCGGTCTACGTCGACGAGGAGGACCGGCCCTGGGTTTCGGAGTGGAGCCAGCAGGTGATGATGCGCTTCGACCCCGAGACGCAGAAATTCGAGATGTTCAAGTCGTCGAGCATGGTCGCCAACGTGCGCCAGATCCACGGCCGCAAGGGCGAGGTGTGGACCCCGGAATCGGGCGCCGACAAGATCGTGGTCTATCGATACAGGTAGCGGAGTTGGCGGTTGGGCGAGCCACCGCCGAGGCAAGTATTACGGCTGGGACGGCGGGCAATAGCTCGCGTCAAATTTCAAGCTCCGGATGTCCCCGTTGAGAAGAGCAAATCGATAGTCGCCCGAAATGGCGCGCGGCGCGTCCGCATGGGAGAGATGCACGGAACCGAGGCCGCACTGGATGGTCTCTCCCCTCTTCGGATCCGGCATGAAAAAACAGTCGTGCAGATCCCGTACATCGTATTCGTCTTTACCAGGCGAAAAGGAGAAAACAAAGGTGCCACGCGGAGCTTCACGGGCGACCTTCCAATCGGTGTAGTCGTCGTATGTCCACACGCCGATGGAACCGTCGGCACGATGGTCATCGAAGCAAGTCACGTGGTCTGTTGCATGGGCGGCGACGGCCAGAAGCCCACCAACTAGGACGGTGCCCAAGCGCGTGAAGGTTTTCATGACGTCTAAACGCTCGCCTCTCGCCGCCGCCATGCGTAGCGGCTGCCGTTAGGTTGCGTGACTCCAAGCCTCCAGAGCACCTTCCTTCTGCCACGCCTGGAGTTGGACCTTCAACTTTTGGGCAGTCCGCGAGTCGGACGGCGTGACGACCATGGCTCGTGGCGTCGGCGTGCGGTAGAGCGACCCGAAAAATTCAAGGACCGTCGCGAACATGTCCACGGTCAGCAGATCGATCGATTCCTTGAAGACAACCTTGACGCGCTCTGTGGTCGTGCTCGTGGGCATCTCGCCCGACAAGGTACCGGGGAATTTCCCGGGGACAAACGACTTACGACACGGAATCTGCTTTTTAGCCCGTCACCGGCTGACGCGCCACACCTTCCGGTCGAAGAACCCCGCCAGCTCGCGGTAGGTTCCAATCGCTTCGTCCGTGACTCCGAGCTGTCGCTTCGTCGCAGGTACCACTGCGCTCGGGACCTGCATGGGGCCCGGCAGTCCGATTTTCTTGAGCGGCGCCGACGCCAGGCCGTGCTGGACCTTGTGCGCTGCGGCTGAAGCCATCTGAGCGGCCTTCTGCGCCAGCGTATCCCGATCGAGGTGGAACGCATTCGGATCGTTGCTGGTCGCTCCCACTTCCTGCTTGAGGTTGTTGAACGCGTTCACCAGCCGCTGGTTGTCCGCCTGCGCCTGGCCTTCCCACGACGATCTCGATCCGGGCTGCGGTTGTTCGCGTGGGTAGTCGAACCTGAAGTGAATGCCGAACGTGCCCCGATCCGTCGTGAGGTACCCCTTCTTCGTGGCTGCCTGCTTGAACGCATCGCGCATTTCGGTCGACCAGAAGTAGATCTCGGCGTCCATGACGAGGTCGCGCGTACTGGGGGTGAAGAGGCCCCATTTGAAGCCGGTCAGCCACCAGTGGGACTCCAGGCCGCGCCGGAACAGCGGCCTGCCGTGCCGATAGAGCGTAAACCTCATCGACAGCAGGTTTTCCCCGCTCCAGCAGCCGTAAAAGCGCGACCGACGGGAGGAGGACAGTCCGGCACCAAAGTCGTCGCGGTACACGCCGATCTCCGCGCCCGTCTCAAGGCCGTACTGCCCCTTCCACAATTCGATCATCCAGAGCTTTCCCGACCATTCGAAGTAGAAAGGCTCGCAGTCGATGATCATGTGAAGCGGAGCGGCCGCCTCGTCGTAGGCCCAGGTGTATCCCACGGCGCGCTGCCATGCGTTGACTCTGGAATAGATAATGTCCTGCGCCGGGTCGTACCAGAACCCGGCGCCGACAACGGCGTGCGCCAGGGCGCTCTTCGGCGTCCAGCTCGTCATGGATCCTCCTCCCCGGAAGCGATTCTAACCTTTCAGAGCCATCGACGGACTGCGCGCTTGTACAGCAGGTACTCCGTAGGAAACCGGGCTTCGAGGTAACGCTCCTCTCGCGGGACCACCACGAGCGCCATGAGGGCCAGCGCCGGGAAGAGCGTGAGCAGGACGCCCGCACTGTTGACCCAGGCTGCGATTCCGAGCTGGAGGAGCGTGAAAGCGAGATAGATCGGATTGCGGCTGAAGCGGTACGGCCCCGCGCGAACGATGGCGGTCGTCGGAAGGTTGCCGGGGACGGGAGTCCCCGCGTTTCGGAGGCTGCGCACGGCCGAAATGAAGAGCGCGCCGGCCGCAACGACGAGCACGACGCCGACCGGCGAGCTGATGGAAGCTGGCAGCACGGCCAGCGGCCAGAACAGGTGAAGCAGCAGGCCGAGGACGATCGCGGCCAGGTACACGAACGGCGGACGGATCAGCCCTGAGTTGGCAGCCTGCACTGCAGCTCCAGGATCTCCAATGCAGCGTTGGTCGGCAAGGGTCGCCGCTGCCCGGTTTCGCTGAAGCCGGCCTGGCGGTAGAACGCGAGCGCGGCGGCGCTCGCCGCCGGGGCCCAGAGCCGCATGCGATCGAAGCGCTCCTCCCGTGCCCAGGAGATCACCGCCTGCAATAGCGCGTCCCCGATTCCGCGCCGGCGGTACGAGGGCTCGACCCAGCTCCCCCCGACACGCCCTGCGCCGCCGTTCTCGGCATCGCGCAATCCGTAGATCGAGCCGCGGATCGCGTCGCCGTCGCCGGCGAGAAACATCACGTGCCGGCCGGGTTGCGTGACGGATCGCGTGAGTTCTTCCCAGTAGGACGACGGTCGCGCCTCGACTTCGGCCGCGGCTTCGCCGAACGCGTCCGGCGCATCGCGAAGCGCACGCAGGCGAACCTCCCGATGCAAGGCGATCTCGTGCGGCTCCAGTCTTCGAACCCTCCAGGAGGTTGAGCTCATTCGCGCCGAGCGATCCTCAGGTCCAAACCCTTCAGCGTGACCAGGAGAACGAGAAGCGTCGCAACCATGAAGACGAGGCTGATGGGGCGGGTGAAGAAGACGGTGGGGTCGCCGCGGGAGAGGAGCATGGCGCGGCGCAGGTGCTCTTCCATGAGCGGGCCGAGGACGTAGCCGAGAAGGAGCGGGGCGGGCTCGCACTCGAGCTTCGCGAGGACATAGCCGAAGACGCCGAGCGCGGCGCAAAGGTAGACGTCGACCGGGTTGTTGTTCACCGAGTAGTTGCCGACGCAGCAGAACATGACGACGCACGGGAAAAGCCAGCGGTAGGGAATCCGCAGGAGCCGCACCCAGACGCCGACGAGCGGCAGGTTCAGCACCAGGAGCATGAGGTTGCCGATCCACATGCTGGCGACGATGCCCCAGAAGAGCTCGGGGTTGGCCGTGACGACCTGGGGTCCGGGGGTGACGCCCTGCATGACCATCGCGCCGAGCATCAGCGTCATGACCGCGGTGCCGGGGATGCCGAGCGTCAGGGTCGGGATGAAGGAAGCCTGCGCAGCGGCGTTGTTCGCCGCTTCGGGCGCCGCGACGCCCTCGATCGCGCCCTTGCCGAAGCGCGCGGGCTCGCGCGCGATCTTCTTCTCGAGCATGTAGGCGGCGAACGACGAGAGCGCGGGGCCGGTGCCGGGCAGCAGGCCGAAGAACGCGCCCACGCCGGTGCCGCGCATGGCCGGCCAGAACGAGCGCGCCAGCTCGGCGGCGTTCGGCATGATGCTCGTGAGCGCGCCGGTGTACGCGGTCTGCGGCTCGCGCCGCTCGAGGTTGGTCGCGATCTCCGCCACGGCGAAGAGTCCCACCGCGATCACCGTGAAGCCGACGCCGTCGACGAGCTCCGGCACGTCGAAGGCGTAGCGCGCGAGCCCCGAGTTGACGTCGGTGCCGATGAGGCCGATGAGCAGGCCCACGACCACCATCGCCAGGCCTTTCACGGCGTCGCCCTGGGTGAGCACCGCCGAGCCGACCAGGCCCATCAGCATGAGCGAGAAGTACTCGGCCGAGCCGAAGGCGAGCGCCCATTCGCCGAGCGGCGGGCCGGCGAGCGCGATGAGGAGCGTGCCGATGCAGCCCGCGAGGAAGGAAGCCAGCGCCGAGATCGCGAGCGCGGCGCCGGCGCGGCCCCCGCGCGCCATCGGATAGCCGTCGAGGCAGGTGACCGCGGAGCTCGTCTCCCCCGGCAGGTTGAGCAGGATCGAGGTGATCGCGCCGCCGTACTGGGCGCCGTAGTAGATGCCGGCGAGCATGATGAGCGCCGGGATGCTCGGCAAATAGAACGTGATCGGGAAGAGCAGGCCGATGGTCGAGAGCGGGCCGATGCCGGGCAGCACGCCGATCAGCGTGCCCAGCGCGACGCCGGCGAAGCAGTAGGCGAGGTTCTGCGCCGAGAGCGCGACCTGGAAGCCGAGCGCCAGGCTCTCGGTGACGCCCATCAGAAGATGAACAGCCGGTACGGAAGCTTGAGTCCGTACACGAATACCGCGGCGGCGAAGGCGCTCATCGCCAGGGTGAGAACGACGACTTCGTGCCAGCGGGACTGGCGGCCGCCCGCCGCCGCGAGCGGAAACATGGCGAGGAGCGCCGGGACCAGCCCGAACCGCGGCATCAGGAAGCCGAACGCGAGGATGGAAACGCTGATCCAGGCGAGCGGCCTCCAGTCCCAGGCGAGCGGCCGCCAGTCCCGCGCGCGCGCCGCCCTCAGGCCCACCAGCGCGCCGAGGAGGATGAGAATCCAGCCGAGCGCGACGGGAAAGTAGCCCGGCCCCATCTGCATCGCGGTGCCGACCGGGTAGCCGCGCGCGCCGAGCAGCGCAGCCGCCCCGATGACGACGAAGAGCGTCCCGGCCAGGATGTCGCGGTGCAGGTGCACGGGCGAAGGATAGAAAAAAAATCGGGGTCTTGGCCCCGATTTATGCTCCCATGCCCTTCGATGTTGCTGGTCCGGCCGGGGCCGCTCCCTGCGAGTCCCCTTGTATGTCCGCCGGCCGAAAACCGCCTACCGCTTTAGTGAAGCGTGCGCGCGAAGGTGCGCCCGCGCAGGTAGTCGTAAGCGTGCGGCTGCTCATAAACCAGGTCGGAGATGGCCGCCGTGATCTCGTCGTAGATCTCGCCGTACTGCTCCTGGTCGAGCTTCGGGAAGATGCCGATCTCGGTGACGAAGAGGTCGGCGTCGGGAATCCGGTTCTTGTCGAGGTCCTTCGGCAGGCCGGCGCGGTCCTGGACCGCGAAGCCGCACAGGGCCGGGCAGCGCGCGAAAAGGCCCTTGATCTTGCTCGCCACGTCGGCCTCGAGGCGGCTGAGCATCGTTTCCGGCAGGCCGGGTTTGAACTCGAGAGTCTTCATGAATCGCATGCCTTTGACGGTAATTCCCCTCGCCGAGAACGTTACACGGCGTGTCACGAAAACACCAATAGGGAAATACCTGATCCAACTACACCAAAACCCCTAGGCGGGAAAAAATGGTGCCGCCGCAGTACCCTCGGGCGCTTTGTGCGGATCTGTTACGGCGGTGAAACTGGGATCAGTGCAGCGTGCGGGCGAAGGTGCGGCCGCAGATGAGCTCGCTCGCCTCGGGATGCTCGGCGATCAGCTCCGCGAGCGTGGCCGCGATGTCCTCGAAGATGTCGCCGGAGTCGTCGTCGGCGAGCGAGGGCAGGATGCCTACGTCGGAGATGAAGAGCTCATCCTCGTGGCCGGTGCGCGAGCAGTGGTCCGGAACGTCCTGCAGGCCGCGCACCGAAAACCCCGCGAGCGACGGATAGCGCTGGAACAGCGATTCGATCGACGCTGGAACCGGCTTTTTCATGGCTTCAGCGTAAGAGGCTTTGGTTTCGCTTCTGGGCCTGCCCCCCGGGCCCGTGCGGCGTAGGTCGAATCCTGTCGCGCGGCTGCGACGTTTCCGGCAGGATTTACATGCCGCCGATGAACCTGACAGCCGCTAGTGCAGGTGGCGGACGAAAGTGCGCCCGGTGAGCACCGAGCGCGCGTCGGGCCGCGCGCAGATGAAGTCGAGCAGGCCGACGGCGATCTCGTCGTAGACGCGCTCGGTCAGCGCGGGCTCCAGCTCCGGGTAGATGCCGATATCGGTGACCACCAGCCCCTCGAGCGCCGCCGTCTGGAGGTGCTTGGGCAGGCGGGCCGCGTCCTGGATGGAAAATCCCTGCAGCGCAGGGCAGCGCTCGAAGATCGCGCCCACACGGGTGACGAGATCGTCTTCGAGGTGCGGCTCGGAGGCGAGGCTATCCAGCTCGACGAGTTTCATGCCCGCAGCGCCGCAAGTTCCGGGCCCGGCAGGCTCTGCCTAGTGCTGGCCTAAGCCCTTGTAAAAACTGCTGTTTAGTGCAACGCGCGCACGAAAGCCCTGCCGCGCAGCCAAGTGCGCGCCTCCGGCAGCTCGGCCACCGCCTGCGTGATCGCCCGGGCGATGTCGGCGTAGACCTCGTCGTACTGCTTGGTGCCGCGCTTGGGGTAGAGCGTGATCTGCGTGACGAAGAGCTCGCCGGTGAGGCTTTGGCGGTCGATGTGGTCGGCGAGGCTGGCCTTGTCCTGGATCACGAACCGGTGGAGCTCCGGCTGGCGGCTGAAGACGGCGTGCACCTTGGCCTCCGCGCGGACCGCGCGCATGCGCGCGTCCGAGTCCGGCCGGTCGGGACCCCGGTTCGTTTCGCCCCCCTGCGACACATCGTCACGATATCACCTATACGGCGGGCGGGGCATGACGTATGCCCTCGGCCCCGCGGGCGGCCCCGGCTAGAGTGTCGGCGACCAGACGATGGACATTCCGAGCTACGAACCCGCCGCCGCGCTCGATTTCTTCAAAGCCGGCGGCGAAGTGGAAACGATTCCGGCCGGCCGGACGATCTTCCGCGAGGATCGGCGCGGGCGGCGCTCGCTCTTCGGCCGCGACAAGATATACCTCCTGCTCAAGGGCCGCGTCAGCCTGACCGCGGCCGCGCTCGAAATCCGTTCGGTGAAGGCCGGGGAAATCTTCGGCGAGATGGCGGCGCTCGCCCGCACGCCGCGCAGCGCCACGGCGGTGGCAAAGACGCCGTGCCGGCTGATCGCGCTCGATTGGAAGCAGTTCCGCAAGGCGCTCGCGAAGAAGCCCGCCTTCGCGCTCATGCTGATGAAGGTGATGGTCTCGCGGCTGCGCGAAGCGGTGGCGCGCGCCAAGGACAAGAACGTCCTGGACGTCCAGGGCGCCGAGGACGTCCCGCAGGAGCCGCCGGTGTTCGATCCGAAGTCGCTCGCGGACATGGTGCGCGGGTTGTGCGACGATGCACCGGTGACCTTCATGCGCAACCAGGTGATCCTCGAGGAAGGCCAGGTCGGAACGCGCATGTACGCGGTGCTCGACGGGCGCATCGCGGTGAGCATCAACGGGGCCGTGGTCGACCGCATCGGCCCGGGCGGGATGCTTGGCGAGCTCGCGCTGATCGACCAGTCGCCGCGTCTCGCGAGCGCGGTGGCCGAGGACAACGTCACCCTGCAGCCGATCAACCGGAACGCCTTCATCGCCCTCGTCAAGCTCGATCCGGAGCTCGGCGCGGCGCTTCTGGCCGCGCTCGCCGAGCGCCTGCACTACCTCACCGGACGGCTGAAATAGCGAAGCTTTTCTACGGCTGGAAAATGGTCGGGGCGGGTTGCGGCCTGCAGGTTCTGCAGGCGGGACTGCTGCACCATGCCTTCGGCGGCTACCTCGCGGTGCTGCAGGACGACCGCGGCTGGAACAAGACCCAGCTCTCCGGCGCCGCCGCGCTCCAGCAGATGGAGAGCGCCATCATCGGGCCGGCGCTCGGCTGGATCATGGACCGCTTCGGCCCGCAGGGCCTGATCCGCCTCGGCGTGGTGATGTTCGGCCTGGGCTTCATGGCGCTCTCCTTCATCGACAGCCTGCTCGAGTTCTACGCCGCGTTCATCGTCATCGCGCTCGGCTCGAGCATGTGCGGCTTCTTCCCGATCAACGTGGCGCTCATCAATTGGTTCGAGCGCTGGCGGGCGCGCGCGCTCTCGGCGCTGTCGCTCGGGCTCGCCGTCGGCGGCATCTCGGTGCCGATCGTCGGCTGGTCGCTGGTGCACTTCGGCTGGCGCGCGACCGCCTTCGGCTCGGGCGCGTTCGCGATCGCCGTCGGGCTTCCGCTCGCGCTGGTGATGCGCCGGCGCCCCGAGGACTACGGCGAAACGGTCGACGGGGTTGCAAGAGTCTCTTCCGGCCCGGAAAAGGCTCCCGAGCACGGAGATTTCGCTGCGCGCGACTTCACGGCACGCGAGGCGCTGCGCACGGCCGCGTTCTGGCTGCTTTCGCTGGGCCACGGTTTCGCGCTCCTGATCGTGGGCGCAGTCAACGTGCACGCGATCGCCCACATGAAGGAATCGCTCGGCTATACCGTCGGCGCCGCGGCGCTCGTCATCACGCTGGTGACGCTGTTCCAGATCTGCGGCGTGATGCTCGGCTGGGCGATCGGCGACCGCTTCGAGAAGCGGCTGATCGCCGCGGCGTGCATGCTGATGCACAGCCTGGGGCTCCTATCCCTGACCTACGCCCAGACGACGCCCTGGGTCATCGCGTTCGCCGCGCTCCACGGCGTCGCCTGGGGCCTGCGCGGGCCGTTCATGCACGCGATCCGCGCCGACTACTTCGGCCGCAGCGCGATCGGCATGATCCTCGGGCTTTCGTTCATGATCATCGTGATCGGCCAGGTCGGCGGGCCGATGATCGCCGGCGTGCTGGCCGACGTCACCGGCAACTACCGCACCGGCTTTACGGTGCTCGCGCTCCTCGCCGGCGTCGGCTCCATGTTCTTTGTCCTTGCCAAGCGGCCCGCGCCGCCGCTACGCTCCATGGCATGAGCAACCCGGACAAGACGGGGCAACACAAGAAATCCGCGCTCGCGCAAGCGTTCCAGGACCCCAACCTCGAGCTCGCGCGCGCCATTTTCATTGGCATGGCTCAGCGCATCTACAGCGCGCCCTCCGCGCCCGAACAGAAAAAGCCGGACCCCAAGGCGCTCGCCACGCTGTGCTTTCGCCTCGCGGAGGCCTTCGAGGCCGCTTCCCACGAGACGCCGAAGGTGAAGGCCGCTCTCGAAGCGGCCTCCAAGGCGGCGGTGAAGCTCGACGAGGTCGACCTGAGCCACGTCTTCAACCCCTCGGAAAAGTCGTGACCCGAGCGTAGCCGGCGGCTACAAACGCGGTACTAGCCTTTAGCTTCAACAGCTTATATAATGGTGGGCTCGAAGCTTGGGCTCCCGCCGGGTTTCCAAATCACCGGTTTTGTCCTCTGCTTCGCCCCCATTACACCGCAGAGGACTCAATGGCTCTTCCAGCAGTCGAGCGCAGGAATTTCAAGATCGGCAAGTACGACATCGTGGCGCAACCCGCCTTCGGCTCCGCGCACATGCTCCGCTACACGGTGCTGCTGAACGGAAAGCGGCTCGGCGCGCTTCTCAGCGTGCCCACCGAATCGGACTGCCGCTTTCTCGAGGCCCCGCCGGCTGTGCCGCCCGTCAAGATCTTCCAGGTGACGCATCGCCCGGGCCGGCCGAAGAAGAACGCCACGCCGCCCGCCGCGCAGGGGCTCTCGGAGCCCGCGCATCGCGGCCTGCGCCACGACGAGCTGCCGCCCGGCACGCTCCCGCTCGACATCAAGCGCCCCGAGTAGCTTCGCCTAGTCGTCTAGAATCCGGCGCGTGACCACGCGCCGGAATTTCGTTCGCCTGGCCGCGCTCGCCGCGGCGTGGCCGCAGGCGGCGTGGTCCCAGGCCGCCAAGAAGTCCGCCAAGCCCGCCCCCGGGACCATCCTCGTCAACGACGTCCACTCGCAGCTCAACTCGACGCGGGTGTTCCGCATCGCGACGCCGACCAGCGTCGACGCGGTGCGCGGCCTGCTCTCGTCGGCGCGCAAGGAGCGCCGCCCGGTTTGCATCGCAGGCGGGCGCCACGCCATGGGCGGCCAGCAGTTCTGCGCCGACGCCGTGATGCTCGATATCCGCAAGCTCAACCGGGTGCTCTCGTTCGACGGCGAGAAGGGCCTGCTCGAGGTCGAGTCGGGCATCGAGTGGCCGGAGATCCTCGCCTTCCTCCAGACGCAGCTCGTGGCGATGAATACGACCGACAAGCCCGACGCCGCGGGGAAGGCCTGGGCGTTCGCGCAAAAGCAGACCGGCGTAGACAAGGTCACCATCGGCGGCTGCCTCTCCGCCAACATCCACGGCCGCGGCCTGGCCATGCCGCCGTTCGTCAACGACGTCGAGTCGTTCCGCCTCGTCACGGGGCGCGGCAACCTCCTCAACTGCAGCCGCGAGGAAAACGCCGACCTCTTTCGCCTCGCCATCGGCGGCTACGGCCTGTTCGGCTTCATCTATTCCGCCACGCTGCGGCTCGTGCCGCGGCGCAAGCTCGAGCGGGTGGTCGAGGTGCGGGAGATCGCGGGCCTCGCCGAGGCCTTCGCCGGGCGCATCGGCGATGGCTTCACCTACGGCGACTTCCAGTACGCCATCGACGAAAAGTCCGACGACTTCCTGAAGCGGGGCGTGTTCTCGTGCTATCGCCCCGTGGACGACTCGCGGCCGATGCCTTCGCTGCAGCACGAGCTCTCCGAGGGCGAGTGGACCGAGCTCCTGTTCCTCGCGCACACCAACAAGAGCGAGGCGTTCAAGCGCTACTCCTCGTACTACATGTCCACCAACGGGCAGCTCTACTGGTCCGACGAGAGCCAGATGAGCTACTACCCCGAGGACTACCACCGCGCCCTCGACAAGATGACCGACGCGCAGACCAAGTCGACCGAGGCGATCTGCGAGATCTACGTCGAGCGCGAGCAGCTCGAGCGCTTCATGGCCGAGGTACGCGACTACGCGCGCATGAACGCGTGGAACATCATCTACGGCACCGTGCGCCTGATCGAGCAGGACCGCGAGACCTTCCTCGCCTGGGCGCGCAAGCCCTACGCCTGCGTCATCTTCAACCTGCACATCGAGCACAGCACCGGCGGCGTCATCCGCGGCGCCGACGCGCTGCGGCGCCTGATCGACCTCGGGCTGCGCCACGGCGGCAGCTACTACCCCACCTACCACCGCTACGCCCTGCGCCGCCAGGTCGACGCCTGCTACCCGCAGATGCAGGAGTTCCTCAAGCTCAAGCGCAAGTACGACCCCGACGACCTCTTCCAGAGCGAGTGGTACCGCCACTACAAGCGGATGTACTTTGGGGATAAGTGAAAAACAAATAAACGTGGTCCGTCCCTGATTTGTGGTTCCGCTGCTTTGGGTCCTGCTGATTCTGTTTGTGGCCCGCGTGGCGGGCCAGGCGATGGTGGCGTTCTGGGGCGTGCCGTGGCTGCCGCCGATGGAGCGCTGGTACTCGGGCCTCCTGCCCTACCCCCTGCTGCTGCCGGCGCAGATCGCGATCATCGTCCTGATGGCGAAGATCTGTTCGGACTTCACGCGCCGCCAGGGC
Organism: Burkholderiales bacterium; assembly: GCA_036406675.1. GTDB lineage: Bacteria > Pseudomonadota > Gammaproteobacteria > Burkholderiales > SG8-39 > SCGC-AG-212-J23. The sequence goes on along the minus strand of DASXAO010000129.1, from coordinate 5,844 downwards.
TTCTTCGTGCGGCCGAGGCGCTTTTTCGCCGGACCCTGGTTGTGGTTCGGCTGGATTTACCTCGGGGCGATGCTCCTGCGCCTTCCCGCCCAGCTCGTCTTCAAGCCCGATGCCCCGGTCATCCCAATCCCGTTCCACTGGGTGCTTGCCAGCTTCGTCATCGCGCTCGGCCTGTGGCACAGGAAGCGCCTGCGCGGGTGAACGAGCCCACGACCGTCCTCACCGACTACGCGCTCGCCGCGGTGTCGATTTACCTGGGCTCGAAGCTCGTCGGGACATCGAGACTCTGGGCCGTGGCGTTCCTCGCGCTCGGGCTCGGCGCCGCGCTCGGCGGCACGTGGCACGGGTTCTGGGAGAACGACGCGCTGTGGAAGGCGACGACGCTCTCGGTCGGCGTCGCGAGCTTCGGCATGGTCGCCGGCTCCGCCGTCGCCACGACGAGCGGGGCTCTGCAACGACTGCTGCTCGGGTTTGCCCTGGGGAAGATGGCGGCCTACTGCGCCTGGATGCTCTACCACGACGCTTTCATCTGGGTCATCGCCGATACGGGAACCGCTCTGCTGATCGTCGCGCTGCTGCACCTTTGGCGCTTCAACGGCTGGATGCTTGCCGGCGTCGCAGTCTCGGTGCTCGCGGGGCTGGCGCAGGCAAGCGGCTTCGCGCTGCACGAGCGCTTCAACCAGAACGACCTTTACCACGTGCTGCAGACCGCGGCGATGTTCCTGCTCTATCGAGGCGTGAAGCGCTACGCGACCTAGAAGAAGGCGAGCGCGCGGGCCTCGATGCTCTGCCGCGGCGGTGCCCCGGCGGGCGTGGTCGGGTCGTCGAACGAGGTGTGCGGCGTGAAGCGCGCGCGGCCGTCCTTTTCGGAGTCGTAGACCTTGAACACGAGCGCCTCGTCGCGCCGCATGCGCGGGAAATAGACCCAGCGGTGCAGCGGGCTGTACTTCAGGCGGTAGGTCTGGCCGACGCGGTTGGGGTAGCGTCGCTCGGCGACGAGCAAGTCTTCGGGCGCCACGCTGCGTGCGTCGGCGAGCGCGAGCGGGTTGCTCGCGATTGGATCCACGATGGCGCGCCACACCTGGATGATCGCGAAGCGCCGCCCGAGCAGCCCCTCGGCCTCCTCGCCCATGAGCTCGCGCACGCGCTGGGGCCCGGACCACTCGGTGTAGTCGTTGTGCGCCGAAAGCACCGGCTCGCGGATCAGCCTCGCTTCGCGCTCCTCCTCGCTTCCCGAGCGCAGGGTGTGGTCGAACACCACCACGCGCGCGGCGCCCGAGCGCGCCCGGATCAGCGCCTCGACTTCGCGGTAGTAGACGCTCTTCAGCTCGTCGGGGTCGAAGAAGCTCTTCACCCCGGTGCGGTGCTCGACCAGCTCGAAGCCGTTCCGCTCCAGCGAGAGCTCTTCGTCCCGCCCATTGGAGATCGCCACTTCGTGGAGCTCCGCCGTGCCGCTGGTCCGGCGGCGGATGTTGTTCGGCCCGAAGGTCTCGTTGACGAGCGTCTCGCCGGTGTCGGCGGTGTAGCTGATGTGCGCGTGCATCCTCGATATTCTAGAATCTCGGCAGCAGGACTGAAACCGGAGCCGATAATGAAAAAATCCTCGCTGGTCCGAAAATCCTTGGTTCTCCTGATGCTTACCCTCCTCGCGGGCTGCGACACCACGGTCAAGAAAGAAGAGACGGCCGGGCTCAACTACGGGCCGAAGCCGACGCGCTGGCGCGAGGAGATCAAGAGCTACCTCGACCTGCGCCTTCCCAACCCCAAGGAAGCGCAAGTCGAGTACCGTTCGGAGCCGAAACAGCTCTACCAGCGCGATACGGTGCTGCGCGACAGCCAGTACGGCTGGGCCACCTGCGTGTGGGTCAACGAGAAGAAGGACGGCAAGTTCGCCGGTCCCTACCCCATGACCTTCTTCATGCGGGACGACAAGATCGTGGCGGTGAACGGCGGGCCGGACGAGAACAGCTTCGTGGCCTCGCGGTACGCGCGCGAGCAATGTGCACAGCTAACCCCCTAAGCCACTCAGCTCTCTAGCCGGAACAGGCGCACCGCGTTCTCGCGGCCGATCTTGCGGCGGTCGTCCTCGCTGATCGGCGCGGCGTCGAACCACTTGGCCGCGTGGTCGATGTTCTCGAACGGCCAGTCGGTGGAGAAGAGGATCCGATCGGCGCCGATCTCGAGCATGGCGCCGAGCAGGCTCTGGGTGCGGAAGTTGCCCGACACCGTGAGGTAGAAGTTTTCCTGGAAGTACTCGCCCAGCTTCCTCTTCGCCGGGTAGCGCGGCGGCTGCTGCGTCCAGGCGTTGCGATGGTCGACGCGCCAGATGCTGTAAGGCAGCCCTTCCCCGAGGTGCCCGAGGATGATCTTGAGGCGCGGGTGGGCGTCGAACAGCCCCGACGCCATCAGCCTCAGCGCGTGCACCGCGGTTTCCTGGCCGAACGCCCAGGTCGGCCCCAGGAGCCACGGATGGCCCTCGTAGATCTGCGCCGCGCTCGGCAGGGGGTTGCGCGGATGGAGGTAGAAAGGCACGTCGAGCTTCTCGCACTCGGCCCAGAAATCCCGGTAGCGGCGCTCGTCGAGATAGACCATGGATTCTTTTTCTTTGACTTGCGAAAACCCGTTCACCAGCGCGCCGCGGAAGCCCAGCTCCTTCACGCAGCGGAGGAGCTCGCGCGTGGCTCCGTCGGGGTCCTGCATGGCAAGCGCGGCGAGGCCCTGGAAGCGCCGCGGGCGCTTGCGCACCTCTTCTGCGAGGAAGTCGTTGGCGCGCCGCGCGATCGCGCTCGCGCGGGCCGGGTCGGGGAGAGCCTGCACCGCCGGCGCGTTGAGCGAGAGCAGCATGAGCTCCATGCCGTTCTCGTCCATCTGCCTAAGGCGGTAGTCCTGGATGTCGAGCAGCCGCTTCTCGAGCTCGGGCCAGACGGCGTCGCCGAGGAATCCCTTCGAGTCCGAAAGCGTCTCGGGGATCGCGAAATGCTCTTCCAGCCCGATCTTGCCTTGCATGCGCCGCCCTCCGTGGAGTCGACGCATGTTACCAAGCGTCGCGCCTCGCCTGTGGAGGCACGGTCCAGGCCGCTTAGCGGAAACGGTCCAGCATGCTGGGGTTGGGCCGCGACGCGAGCAAAGTGATCATCGCCCCGAACACCATGCCGAGGCCGAACCCGACCCCGACCGCGCTCCAGGGATTCGCCTGCACCGTGCGGTCGGCGTAGGCGGCGGCTTCGCGGGCGCGTTGCGAGGCGGTGTTCATGTACTGGTCCACCGTCTGGCGCATGTTGCGCAGCCGCTCCTCGGTGGAGGTCGGCACTTCCTCCACGCTGCTCGGAATCTTGGTCGTCTGGGCGTATTCCATGGGCTTCCCTTTGAATGGGTGACGCCGGGACGCAGCAAACGGCGTGCCCAGACAAAAACAGGGACAGTCCCTATTTTCCTGGGAGCTCCGCGCAGCAACGGAAAATAGGGACTGTCCCTGTTTTTCTTAGGGCGTGCCGATGTAGTCCCGCTTGCCGAGCTCGACGCCGTTCGCGCGCAGGATGTCGTACGCGGTGGTGACGTGGAAGTAAAAGTTGGGATAGGCGAAGCCGAGGAGGTACTGCATGCCGGTGAAGGTGACGTCCCTGCCGCCCAGGCGCAGCGTCACCGGGCGCTCCTCGCTGCCGTCGACCTTGTCCGGCGAGACCGACAGGATGAAGTCGATGGTCTTCGCGATGCGCTGCTTGAGGTCGGCGAGCGTGTGCTCGGTGTCCTCGTGCTTCGGAATGTCGAGTCCCGCCAGGCGCGCCACCGCGCCCTTGGCGCTGTCGCAGGCGACCTGCACCTGGCGCGACAGCGGGAACATGTCGGCGATGAGGCGCATGCCGGCGAGCGTCGCCGGCTCGATCTTCTTCGCCTCGCAGTGCGCCTGCGCCTTGTCGAGGATCGCGGCGAGGTTCTTCAGGGTGTTGGCGAAGCGCGGCGCGCTCGCCTGGTACATCGAGATCTGCATGTCGGGCCTCGCGATGAGCTTGGGCCCGGCGAGTTTAAGCGGCAAAGCCGCGGCGGACTAGACGCCGTGCAGGTTGGTCGGGCGCGGGTAGCCGTTGCCGAGGCGCTGGACCAGCTCGTCCCACATCGCGCCGGCGTCCTTGCGGAAGGCCTGCGACGCATCGAGCGCCTCGACGTACCAGTAGCCCGATTCGATTTCCTTCGCGAGCTCGCCGGGCTTCCAGCCGACGAAACCGGCGAAGTAGCGGGCGTCGTTCGGCGTGGTCTCGATGATGCGGTCGATGCAATCGGCTTCCGCGGTCACGAAGAGGTCGCCCAGCACCTTGACCGAGCCGGGGCCGGGGTCCTTGCGCACCAGCGCGAAGAGCGAGTCCATCATCTCGGGGCCGCCGAAGTAGATCGGCTCGGCCACCTTCGCGGAAGGCGGGTGGTCGGGGAACACGCTCGCCATCTTGACGTCGGTCGAGCGGTTGAGGATGAAGCCGGCGTGCTGGTCTTTCATCGGAAAGACGAGCAGCGCGGTGTGGCTGTAAGCCCCCTGCAGCGCCGGCGACGCGACGAGCAGCAGCGGCCGCGTGAGGTCTTCGGCGCGGCAGACGCAGGCGGCTACGAGGAGGGCGATGAGGGCGAGGGTGCGCTTCATGGCCTCACCCGCGGTCAGTGGAGCGTACGGGCGAAGGTGCGCCCGGGCAGGAGCTCGGCCATCTCGGGCCGCTCGTCCACCAGCTCGAGCAGCGTATGCGAGACGACTTCGCAGAGCTCCGCGCAGCGCTCTTCGTCGAGAAGCGGATGGCAGGCCACGTCCGCGAGGTAGAGATCGCCTTCGAGATGGTCGACCGCGCGCTCGCGGGTGACCTTCGAGGCCTGCTGCACGGAGAAGCCATAGAGCGACGGACAGCGCCGGAACAGCGTCTCGATGCTCGCAGCCAGGTCGGCCTCGAGCCGCAAGCGTTGTTGTTCTTCGTTGTGTACCCGGTTCTGAAGCGTGTCCATTTTCAGCCCTTTCCCCCTAAGCCTGTTGTTCTTACGGCTTGACCTTGCGCCCACGGCGGGCGCAACGCGAGGAACAAATCGCGAATGCACGGCGCCGTGGCGCGCACGCGACAGGCGGCGGCGGAGAAGGAATGAACGGTTCACAAAAGCCGCGAGGCCGCGGCTTTTGTCACGTCAGCGCTGCTTCAGTTTCGCAAACGATGGAAAACGAGGCTAGGCGATCTTGATGCGGCCGATTTCACCCTGCGACAGAGTGCCGGCCTGGTAGTCGGCGATCGCCTGCTCGATCTCCTGGCGGGTATTCATCACGAACGGCCCGTACTGCACGACCGGCTCGCGCAGCGGCCTGCCGGCGAGAAGCAGTGCACGGGCGCCGCTCGCCCCCGCCTCCAATCTCACGGCATCTTCTTTTGAGGAAAGCAAACCCGCGCTGCGATGCGCAAGCGGCGTCCGCTCCTCGCCGACGAGCGCATCGCCCTCGTAGACGTAGAGAAACGCGTTGTGCCCCGCGGGCAATGCGCCTTCGAACACCGCGCCCGCCTCGAGATGCACGTCGAGGTAGTACGGGTCGGTGCTTCCGCCGTGAATCGGGCCCGCGGTGCCGCCGAGCGAACCCGCGATGACCTTGACCGAGATTCCTTCTCTTGAAACCACGGGAATCTCGTTCGCGGCGATATCGCGGTAGGCCGCCGGCTTCATCTTTTCCTTCCCCGGCAGGTTGAGCCAGAGCTGGAAGCCGCGCATGCGCCCTTCGCTCTGCTGCGGCATCTCGGAATGGATGATGCCGCGCGCGGCGCTCATCCACTGCACGTCGCCCGGGCCGAGGTCGCCGGTGTTGCCGTGGTCGTCCTTGTGCTGCATGTG
>DASXAO010000128.1:0-4158 GCA_036406675.1 Burkholderiales bacterium | reverse complement strand
AAATCATGAGCTTGCGCTTGGGGGTTGACCTCGGCGGCACCAAGATCGAGATCGCGGTGTTCGAAGCGGACGGCCGCGAGATGCTGCGGAGGCGCGCGCCCACGCCGCGCGCCGGCTACGACGCCGCGCTCGAGGAGTTTTCCAGGCTGATCCTCGAGGCGGAGCGCGCGGCCGGAGCGCCGTGCAGCGTCGGCGTCGGCATGCCTGGCACGATTCACCCGCGCAGCGGCCGCGTCATCAACGCGTACAACACGCCGTTCAACGGCAGGCGGCTGCAGCAAGACCTCGAGGAGCGCCTCGGCCGGGAAGTGCGCTTTGCCAACGACGCCAACTGCTTCGCGCTATCGGAGGCGCTCGACGGCGCGGGCGCGGGACGCAACGTGGTGTTCGGCGCGATCCTCGGGACTGGCGTTGGCGGCGGCATCATCGTGGCAGGCGACGTCCTCAACGGCCACCACGGCATCGGCGGCGAATGGGGCCATACGCCGCTGCCCTGGATGTCGCGCGAGGAGCATCCCGGTCCGGCCTGCAACTGCGGCCGCCGCGGCTGCATCGAGCAGTGGTGCTCCGGTCCGGCGCTCGCGCGCGAAACGGCCGCGCGCGGCGAAGACGAGGCCCTCGCGATCTACGCCGACCGCCTCGCGCGGGCCTTCTCGCTGGTGATCAACTTCCTCGACCCGGAAATCATCGTCGTGGGCGGCGGCGTCTCGCGCGAGGCGCGCCTCTACGCGAGCGTCCCGCAGCTCCTGCCGCGCTATGTCTACTCGCCGGTAGTCGAGACGCCGATCGTGCCGGCGAAGTTCGGCGATGCGAGCGGGGTTCGCGGGGCCGCCATGCTCTGGAAATAAAGGGGCCAGGCCCCTTTACTTGCGCAACGCTTTTTGGATGAGCCTGAAGTCGCCCACGAGCTGATCGAAAGCTGCCTCCTTCTCGGCTTCATCCCTCAGCCTGAGCAGCGCCGAAGGATGGAAAGTGGCGAACACGTAGGGCGCGAGCGGGCTGCCCACGAACTGCCCGCGCATCGTCGAGACCTTGAAGTCCTTGCCGATCACCGCGCGCGCCGCGGTGGCGCCCATCGCGACGACCACGTGCGGCTTGACCGCGGCAATCTCGCGCTCGAGCCACTGGTGGCAGGCATCGACCTCGCGCTGCGCCGGGGTCTTGTGCAGGCGGCGCTTGCCGCGGGGCTGCCACTTGAAGTGCTTCACGGCGTTCGTCACGTACAGATCGCCGCGCTCCACGCCGGCCGCCTCGAGCGCGCGGTCGAGCAGGCGTCCGGCGGGCCCGACGAAAGGCAGGCCCTTCCGGTCTTCCTCGTCGCCGGGCTGCTCGCCGACCAGCATGACTCTTGCATGGGGATCGCCGGCGCCGAAGACCGTCTGGGTCGCGTTCGCCCATAACGGGCAGTCCTGGCACCCGCGCGCATCCTCGCGCAGCTGCTTCAGTGATTTGGCCATCGAGCTTTAGAATGTCCGGCTTGAAAAAAATTGCAGTGCTGACGAGCGGCGGCGACGCTCCCGGAATGAACGCGGCGGTGCGCGCCGTGACGCGCGGCGCGCTCGCCAAGGGCTGGGAGGTGTTCGGCGCGCGCAACGGCTTCGCCGGGCTGGTGTCCGGCGCCCTGGAGCGCCTGGCCGCGCGCGACGTCGGCGGGATCATCCAGCACGGCGGCACGGTCCTCGGCAGCGCGCGCAGCCCGGAGTTCAAGGAAGGCCACGGCCGCGCGCGGGCGCTTGCAAATCTCGCCGCGCGCGGCGTCGACGCGCTGGTGGTCATCGGCGGCAACGGCTCGCAAACCGGCTCGGCCGCGCTCGCGCGCGAAGGCTTCGCGGTGGTCGGCGTCGCCTCCACCATCGACAACGATCTGTACGGCACCGACGTCAGCATCGGCGCGGACACGGCGGTCAACATCACGCTCGAGGCGATCGACCGCCTGCGCACCACCGCCTCGTCGCACCAGAGAGCCTTCGCCGTGGAGACGATGGGCCGCGACTGCGGCTACATCGCGCTGATGGCCGGGATTGCCGGCGGCGCCGAGGTCATCGCGCTTCCCGAGCAGGAGATCGCGCCGGCGCAGGTGGCCGAGCGGCTGCGCGCCGCCCACCAGCGGGGCAAGACCCATGCGCTCGTGGTGATCGCCGAGGGTGCGCGCTGCGGCGTGCGCGAGATCATGCAGTACTACGAGCAGCAGGGCGAGTCGATCGGCTTCGACCTGCGCGTCACGCGGCTGGGCCACGTGGTGCGCGGCGGCGCGCCCGGCGCGGCCGACCGGGTCCTCGCTACGCGCCTGGGCGATGCCGCGGTCGGGTGCCTCGCGCGCGGGGAGAGCGGCGTGCTGGTCGGCACCCTGCGCGGCGAGATCGCGTCCACGCCCCTCGCCGAAGTCGCCGGCCGCACGCGCCCGGCGAGGGCGGAGCTGCTCGAGCTCGCGCGCGTGATGGCGATGTGAAGGCCCGGGCATGACGAACGCCGCTTCCGCGATCGAGGTCTCGATCGTCACGCAAGCCACCGACGAGGTGGTGGATGCCTTTTCCCGGCTGATCCCGCAACTTTCGACGACGGCGTCGCCCCCGGACCGGGAGCTGATCGCGCAGATCATTTCCGCGCCGTCCAACACCATTCTCCTCGCCCGCGACCGCTCGAACGGCGCGCGCATCGTGGGCACGCTCACGTTGGTGATGTTCCGCATCCCGACTGCCCTGCGCGCCTGGATCGAGGACGTGGTCGTCGACTCGAGCGTGCGCGGGCGCGGCGTGGGCGAAGCCCTGACCGAGGAGGCGGTGCGCATCGCCCAGGCGCGCGGCGCGCGCACCATCGACCTCACCTCGCGCCGCTCACGGCAGGCCGCGCACCGGCTCTACGAGAAAGTCGGTTTTGCCGTGCGCGACACGAGCGTGTATCGCTATGTTCCGACCCACCGCAACGCGAAGGAAGCTTCATGAATTCGACCCGTGACGGCAGCTGGCAGGCCGAAATCGTCGCTATCGAAGAGCGGACCAATGCCGCCTTCGTCAATCGCGACCTCGAGCAACTCGAGCACCTCTTCTCCGACGAGCTGGTGGTCAATTCCCCGATCAATCTCGTCAACGACAAGAAAAAGCTGCTCGAGCTGCTGGGCAGCGGGGCGATCGGCCACGTCTCGAGCACGATCCGGCACGAGCTGATCCGCAGGGACGGCGACCTGGTGGTCGTGATGGGTTCCGACGCCGTCCAGGACTCGCCCTCCGAGCCGGTTCTGCAGCGCCGGTTCACGAACATCTGGCGCAGGGAGGGCGATCGCTGGAGGCTCTATATCAGGCACGCCAACGTGATCGCAAAAATGTGAAGAAGGTCGCGGTCTTCGGCAACGCCGGGGGCGGCAAGTCGACGCTTGCGCGAAGGCTGGCGCAGCTCACGCGGCTGCCCCTCTACGTCGTCGACATGATGCAGTTCCGCCCGGGCGGCGCCGCGGTCCCGCAGGACGAGTTCCTGAAGGCGCACGCCGAGCTCCTGCGGCGCGACGCGTGGATCATCGATGGCTACGGCTCGGTCAAGCTCTCCTGGGAGCGCTTCTCGGTTGCCGACACGCTGGTTTACGTCGACCTGCCACTCTTCGTTCACTTCCTCTGGATCACGCAGCGCCTGCTGAAAGGCCTGTTCGCCTCCCCCGAGGGCTGGCCCGAAGGCAGTCCGGTCATCAGCAGCAGCATCAGCAGCTATCGGGTGCTGTGGTCATGCCACCGGCACCTGACGCCGAAATACCGCGCGCTGGTCTCGGAGGCCAAAGGGCGAAAGCGTGTTCATCACCTGAGGTCCGCGGGCGAGATGAACGCGTTCCTCGACGCCGTGAGGCTTGAAGGCCGGGTGGCTGAGTCGGCGTGAACCCATGGATCTCTGTCGCCGCGGGCGCGCTCGCCGGGTACGCGCTGCTCGCGCTCGCCATCCTGTGGCTGCTCAACCTTTGCCTTCCCGTGTCGACGCAAGAGATCAAGTGGCAATGCCAGGCCACCTTCTGGCTTGTCGGCCTCGCCTACTTCGCGGCCAGCTTCGTCGCCACGTTTCTCGCCAGGCGCGGCGCGATCCCCATCGCCTTGGCTGCATTCGTGGTTCTGCTCCTCGGGCACGCGTTCTTGCCGGACCTCGCCATCGTTTCCTTCGGCAAGCGCTGGTATCTCGACG
>DASXAO010000127.1:0-8730 GCA_036406675.1 Burkholderiales bacterium | reverse complement strand
GACGGCCTGATCTACACGGTCGGCCACGGCGCGCGTAGCGCCGAGCAGCTCATCGCAATCCTCAAGGAAGCCGGCATCGGCACGCTGGTCGACGTGCGTGCCTATCCCGCCTCGCGCCGCCACCCGCAGTTTTCCCGCGACGCCCTTTCAGCTTCCCTCCGGGACGCAGGCATCGCCTACCGCTGGGAGGGCAAGGCCCTCGGCGGCATGCGTCCCTCGTACGCCGACCACATGCAGACCGAGCAATTCCAGTCCGCCGCCCGCGCCCTGTCCTCGATCGACGGCCGCGTCTGCGTCATGTGCGCCGAGAGCAATCCTGCCGAGTGCCACCGCTCATTCATCGCCGATTGGCTCGTGGCCCATGGCGAGCGCGTGATGCATCTCCTGGACCTCGGCGCTCGGCAGGAGCATTCCGCCCGGCTCGTTTAGCGGCGCCGGAAAATTGCACGACGCCGCGACCTTCGACGCCGCTTGGTAGCGCCTCCCCGAAGTCCACTCTCTCGATTTACGAAGCCGCAGCCGTCTCGGCGATCTGCTTTGGTCTCTTCATCGCGTGGTCTGCGCAGTCGGTACTGCGGGGCTTTCCCGAGGCGAGATTCTCTGCTTCGGGACATGCCTGGATGGTATTCGTAGAGGGCGTCCTCGCTACCTCCGCCCTGCTGTACCTGCGAGCACGTAATTTCGACATCCGGTCTCTATATCCGCAGCCCGACGTGCGAGGCACGGTCCTGGGTTTGGGGCTGTTTGTGGCGGCATGGCTGGCCGGGGCCATCGCCATGGCGCTGTTCGCGAGCCCTGGCGGGCCGTCGCAAATGACCGAGTTCTCCTTCAGCGGCGTAACGCTTGCCTCGACCGTAATCTTTGCCATGGTGAACGGTGCGTTTGAAGAGGTGTTTCTGCTTGGGGTCCTGGTGCGCGGCCTAAGAGGCTACGGGCTCTCAATCGCAATCGGGTTTCCGCTGCTAGTCCGCGTGCTTTACCACCTGTACCAAGGTCCGCTCGGCGCGGTCTGGATTCTGGTATTCGGGCTGACGTTCACGCTTTTCTATGTCCGCAGCTCCCGGCTTTGGCCTGCGGTCTTTGCGCATACGCTGTGGGACATAGTCCCGGTGATCCTCGCCGACGTCTAAGCCCGCATTGCCGGCATCGCGCTGGACCGTCGAGAAATGGCAGCGACGCCCTCCACTCTTAGCGCTCTCGGAATCGCAAACTTCGGTGAGAAAAGTGCTCTCCACGGACAGTCCTTGACGTGACTGTGCACTATGCCCTGAGGGCCACAGAGCGGTTCCGGATTAGCATCGCGGGCCGGCGTGGCGTGTTCATCGTGGAGAAGAAATGACGACCCTGTTGCTCGATCGAGATCTCATCGCCGAGATCAAGCGCGTGGGCCATGCCACGGGACGGCACGACCTGCACGCCGGGTTCGTCCGCAAGCTCGAGGAAACCCTGGCCGATTTTCCCGCGACGTTCTCCCGGCACCTCGCCCAGGGCGACACCGCGGCCGCGGTGCGCTGCACGCACACCCTGAAGGGATCCTGCCGCCAGATCGGCGCCCATGCGCTCGGCGATCTCTTCGCCGACATCGAGCGCAGCGCCAAGGCTGCGGATTACGCCGCCGCGAAGCGCATGTTCGAGAACGCCGGCGAGCTCATTGCGCAATCGATCGACGCGCTGAAGCAGGCGTAGGCGGTAATTCCACACAAAGCTCGATGCCGCCCGCAGGCGGGTGCGCGGCGCCGTGACTTAGTGCCAGAACCGCACGAATCTCCATGCAAAACAAAGTGAAGGCGCGCTCTCAGGCGAGCGCGTGAAGCGATACTAGCGGCGACAACTGATCTTCTCGGGGAGCATGCAATTGGCTGACACGGTGCTGGTGATGTGCATTCTGATGAGCGCGTACTTCATACGCGGGATCACGGGCTTCGGCTCGGCGCTGATCTCCGTGCCGCTGCTCGCGCTGTCGCAGCCGCTGCAGTTCGCGATTCCGCTGGTGCTCGCGCTCGACTTCACGGCCTCAGTGGTCCTTGGCAGCACCAACACGAAGAAGGCGAACTGGTCCGAGATCAAGATTCTTCTGCCCGCAGGGATGATCGGCGCCAGCATCGGCGCCTTCGCGCTGCTGCGGCTGCCCACCGAGCCGGTGCTGGTGGCGCTCGGCGCCTTCACCATGTTCTTCGGCTTCCGCAACATCTTCGGCCTGCAGCCTGCAAGCCGGCTGTCGCGGTCCTGGGCGATCCCGGCCGGCCTGGCCGGCGGCGGCGCAGGGGCGCTCTTCGGCGCCGGCTCTCCGCCGTACATCATCTACCTGACGCGCCGCCTGCTCGACAAGAGCGAGGTCCGCGCCACGTTCTCTTGGCTGATCGCCATCGACGGCGGGTTCCGGCTCGGGCTGTTCCTCATGGCCGGGCTGCTGTTCGAGCCGAAGCTGCAGATGGCATACGCCCTGGGCCTCATGCCGATGGCGCTCGGCCTGTACATGGGGAACAAGGTGCATATGGACATCACGAGCGAGGGCATGCTGAAGGTAGTAGGGACGCTGCTCGTGCTGAGCGGTCTGTTGCTTTGCCTGAAGGTGGCGACGTAGGCGTCGCCTGATCCATCAACGGCTTCGGGGGGAGTCCGTCATGATGCGAAGAAGGATCACGCAAGCAGTCCTGGCCCTGGCGGCGGCCGCCACCCTGCATTCGCCCGAGGTCGCGGCGCAGCAGGCCCATACCTTCTATGTGCTGCACCAGCGGACGATCTCGCTGACCGCGCAGTACTGGAACCCGATCCTGACCTACGTCGGCCGCAAGAGCGGCGTGCCGCTCGAGCTCAAGCTCGCCAAGACGGCCGCGGAGGGCAACGCGAACGCCGAGGCGGGCGCGTACGAATTCCTGTACACCAACCATTTCTTCACCCCGGAGCGCGATCGCCTCGGCTACAAGGTCATCGCGCGCCCGGCCGGTCCGGGCATCCGCTCGCAGATCGTCGTGCCGGTCGACTCGCCCATCCAGACGCTGCAGGACCTGCGCGGCAAAGAGGTCGCCTTCGTGTCCCGCGACGGCTTTACCGGATACTGGCTGCCGTTCGACGCGCTCCTCAGGGCGAAGGTCGACGTCAAGGTCGTGTTCACGGGCAACCAGGAGGCCTCCTCGGCGCAGCTCAGGGTCAACAAGATCGCCGCCGCGGGCGTCAACAGCTCGGTCATGGCGCGCTACGGCCGCCGCGAATCGTTCGAATACCGCGCGCTGTGGACTTCGGAGAACTACCAGGACCTATGCATCATGGCGAACCCGAAGGTGCCCGCCGACAAGGTGGCCGCCGTCAAGGCCGCCCTGATCGGCATGGCGAGCGACCCCGAGGGCCGCAAGATCCTCGAGGCCGGCGCCGACCTCCTGAAAAGCAACGGCGAGCTCGGCTTCGTCGCCGCGGACAACCGCGACTACGACAACTACCGCAAGTTCTACCGCACGACGCAGGTGAAGTAGCCCTGCGGGCCTGAACGACAGCCATGAAAAACGTGCGCGTGTTCCAATTCTGGAGGAACTGGGGGCTGATCTCGCGCCTCATGCTCGCGGTCGGCATCGCGATCGTGGCCGCGGGCGGCGTGCAGACCGCCCTCCTCGTGGCCGAAGGCGCGGCCGAGCACTCCGCGCGGCTGGCGCGCGAGCAGAGGGAGACGCTCGCGTTCATCGCCCCGCTGGTGGCCGACCAGGCGCTGGTCGGCGAGTACGCCGCGATCGACCAGCTGCTGAAAAACCAGGTCAAGCGCGGCGAGGTCGACCGCTTCACCTGGATCGACAAGGACGGCCGGCGCATCGTCGCACAGGACGCGCCCGACAAGCTCGACGCGCCGAACTGGTTTGCGCGCGTGGCCGAGATCGAGCACGAGGAGCAGAGCATCGAGGTCACGGCCGGCGGGGTGGGATACGGCACGCTCACCGCGGTGATGACTCCGGTGAAGGCGCACAACCGGCTGTGGCAGCAGTTCGTGAAGCAGCTGCAGATCGTGGCGGTGACGCTGTTCCTCATGCTGCAGTTCATCTGGCTCATATTCCGCGGCAACCTCGGCACGCTGCGCATGCTGGCCGAGGGCGCGAACCGCTTCAGCCTGGGCGAGCACGCGGTCCGCATCGACGCGGAGGGCGCTCCCGAGGTGCAGCTCGCCGCCGAGGCGTTCAACAACATGGCGAACAACACCGAGCGCCTGATCGCCTCGCTGGGCGAGAGCGAGTCGAAGAACAAGCTGCTGGCGACGATCGTCGAGCAGTCGAGCGAGGCGATCTGGACCCGCAACCTGCGCGGCAACGTCACCAGCTGGAACTCGGGCGCCGTGGCGATGTTCGGCTACCGGCCCGAGGAGGTCATCGGCCACGCGCTGAACGTCGGCGGTTCGACGCCGGACGACGAAGACGCGCGCATGCGCCGCATCGTGGCGGGCGAGAAATTCTCCTACGACGCCCGCGCCACCACCCGGGCGGGCACGGCCATCGACATCCAGGTCTCGGTGGCGCCGCTCCTCGACGATGCCAACCAGTGCATCGGCAGCATCGCCGTAGCCAGGGACGTCACGCAGCACAAGCGCAGCGAGGAAGCGCTGCGCCTCGCCCGCGAGGCCGCCGAGCTCGCGAACCATGCGAAGAGCTCGTTCCTCGCCAGGATGAGCCACGAGATCCGCACGCCCATGAACGGCGTGCTCGGCATGGCGGAGCTGCTCCTCGAGACCGGCCTCACCAGCACGCAGCGCAAGTACGCCGAGACCGTGCAGCGCTCGGGCAAGAACCTGCTCGGCCTGATCAACGACTTGTTGGATTTCTCCAAGATCGAGGCCGGCAAGCTCGAGCTCGAGAGCGCCGACATGGATCTGCGCCGCACCATCGAGGACACCGTGGAGCTGCTCGCGGACCGCGCCCACGTGAAGGGACTGGAGCTCGCGTGCAGCATTCCGAGCGAGCTCACCACCCTGGTGAGGGGCGACTCGCTGCGCCTCGGCCAGGTCCTGACCAACCTCATCGGCAACGCGATCAAGTTCACCGAGCAGGGCTCGGTGGTCGTGCGGGTGGCGAGCGTCGAGGAGACCGAGAAGGGCGTCACCATGCGCTTCGACGTGAGCGACACCGGCGTCGGCATCAAGCCGGAAGCCCAGTCGCGTATCTTCGACGAGTTCATGCAGGCCGACGGCTCGACCACCCGCAAGCACGGCGGCTCCGGGCTGGGGCTCGCCATCAGCAAGCAGCTGGTGGACATGATGGGCGGGACGATCCACGTCGAGTCCTCGCCCGGCTCGGGCTCGACCTTCTGGTTCACCAGCAAGTTCGAGAAGCAGCCCGCGCAATCGCAGCCGGGCCCGCGCTCGGTCGCGATCGGGTTGCTCACCGGCCTGCGCGTCCTGATCGTCGAATCGAGCGCTGTCAACAGCAGCATCCTGCAGTCGCAGATGGGCAACTGGGAAATGAACATCCGCGTGGCCGGGACCCCGCGGCAGGCGACCGATCTGCTGACCGAAGCCGCCGCGCGCGGCGTTCCCTACGACATCGCGCTCATCGACCTGGCGAAGCCCGGGCTGGACGCGCTCGAGTTCGCGCGCAGCGTGCGCCGACGCGCCGAGTTCGCACCCCTGCGGCTGGTGATGCTGACCCGCCGCCACGCCGACATCAAGAGCGCGCGCGACGCCGGCTTCGATGCCTGCCTGGTCAAGCCGGTGCGCCAGACAGTGCTGTACGAATGCCTGGTAAACGCCATGGCCGGCCGCACGCAGGAGCCGGTCGAGGCGCCGCCGCCCTCCAAGCCCGCGAGCACCGCACCGGCGGCGCTCCGCGGCAACATCCTTCTGGTGGAGGACAACCTCATCAACCAGCAGGTGGCGCTCGGCATCCTGCAGCTGCAGGGCTACAGCGTGACCGTGGCCGCGAACGGCAAGGAAGCGCTGGATGCCCTCGCGCTCGGCGCGTTCGACCTGGTTCTCATGGATTGCCACATGCCCGAGATGGATGGCTTCGAGTGCACGGCCGAGATTCGCAAGCGCGAGCAGGCCTCGGGCGGCAAGGCCATCCCCATTGTCGCGCTGACCGCCAACGCGATGGCGCAGGACCGCGAGGAGTGCCTGAACGCCGGCATGGACGACTACCTGAGCAAGCCCTTTAGCATGCAGACCCTCCAGGACATGCTCGACCGCTGGATGCCGCAGGCCGGCGCCGCGCTGGTGCAGGTCGTCATCCCGACGCAGGCAAAGGGCGCCGGAATCCTCGATCGCCAGGTACTCGACCAGCTCGGTACGCTGCGCACCAACGGCAGGCCTGAGCTCCTCGCCCGCACCATCGACCTTTACCTCGCCGAGTCGCCCAAGCTGGTGCAGAAGCTGAAGCACGCGGCGAGCGCGAACGACGCCACGGAGATCGCGCGTTCGGCGCACTCCCTCAAGTCTTGCAGCGCCAACGTCGGCGCCACGCTGCTGAGCCGCTATTGCGCGGACATCGAGGCCTGCGCACGGCGTTCCGACACTAAGGAAGCGCGGCGCCTCTTCGGCAGGATCGAGACCGAGCACGGACGGGTGCAGGCCGCGCTCGGCGCCGAGGTCGAGCTGCTCGCGAGCGAAGCTTGAAAAGCATGGCCCAGGCCGAGATCGAGCTGCACGAAGCGCCGCTGGACAACACCCCGGTCACCACCGGGCTTTACATCGCGCACGTGGCGGTACCGTGCCGCGACCTGGACGAGGCGGCGCGCTGGTACGCCGAGATGCTCGGAGCGCAGCCCGTGCGCAAGCTCAAGGATCGCGTCACGTTCAGCTTCGGCGGCGTGCTGCAGCTCGTGTGCCACCTGGAGCGGCGGGCGGGGGTGCAGAATCCGCGCGCCTATCCGCGGCATCACGGGCTCACGTTCCTGCGCATGCAGGACTTCGCCGGGATGCGCGACCATGTTGTGAGATCGGGCGTGAAGTTCCTGCAACGCCCGGCGGTTCGATTTGCGGGCACGCCTCACGAGCATCAGACCTTCATGGTGGCGGACCCGTCCGGCAACGTGGTCGAGTTCAAGTGCTACGTCCGGCCGGAGAACAGCTACTAGGAAACCAGAATCGCCCGGTAGTCGTTGACGTTGGTGCGCGTCGGGCCGGTCGTCACCAGGTCGCCGAGCGCGCTGAAGAAACCATAGCTGTCGTGCCTCGCGAGCAGGTTCTTCGCGCTCAGCTTCTCCCGCACGGCTCTTTCGAGCGAATCAGGAGCGAGGACCGCGCCGGCGTTCGCTTCCGAGCCGTCGATGCCGTCGGTGTCCGCGGCGATCGCCCAGACGCCGCCGGTCTCGATGCCGAGCGAGAGCAGGAACTCGCAGCAGCGGCCGCCGCGGCCGGCTTCGCCGCGGATGGTCACCGTGCACTCGCCCCCCGAGATCAGGGCCACCGGCGGCTTCCAGGGCCTGGCGTGGCGGCGGATCTCCTGGATCACGGACGCGAATACCTTCGCCACCTCGCTGGCTTCGCCGGTGAGGGTGTCGCCGAAGATCACCGGCTCGATGCCTTTCGCCTTGAACACCGCGGCGGCCGCCTCGAGCGAGCGATGCGCGGTGGCGATTACTTTGTTTTCCACTCTCGCGAACACCGGGTCGCCGGGCTTCGGGGTCTCGTCGGCACCCTTTTCCAGCCGCTGCCTGGCCGCGGGCGGCGGCACGACGCGGTAGCGCGCGAGGATCTCGCGGGCGTCCGCGTAGGTGGTCGGATCGGGCGCGCAGGGGCCCGAGGCGATGTGCGTGGGATCGTCGCCCGTGACGTCCGAGATGACGAGCGCCATGACCGGCGCCCGGGAGGCCGCGGCGAGACGGCCGCCGTGGATCGCCGAGAGGTGCTTGCGCACGGTATTCATCTCCTGGATCGCGGCCCCGCTTCGCAGCAGATCGCGCGTGACCGCCTTGAGCTCTTCCATGGGAACGTCGGGCGCGGGAAGCGAAAGCAGGCTCGAGCCGCCGCCCGAGAGCAGCGCGAGGAGGAGGTCGTTTTCCGTCAACTCACGTACCCGGGTGAGAACCTCGCGAGCAGCGGTTTCACCCGCCGCGTCGGGAACCGGATGCCCGGCCTCGACCACGCGGATCTTCCGCGTGGGCAGCCCGTGACCGTAGCGAGTAATGGCAATGCCGTCGAGGTCGCCGCGGTAGCTCTTCTCGACCGCAAGCGCCATGGAGGCCGCGGCCTTGCCGGCGGCGGCGACGAACGTGCGGCCGCGCGGCGGCGGCGGCAGGTGCGGCGCGAGAACCCGCAGCGGGTCGGCCGCCGCGACCGCGGCGCGGAAGCTGTCCTCGAGCAAACCCCGCATCAGGCAGGCGCGAAGTCGAGCTTCGCGGCGTCGGGCCCGAGGTTGAAGTACTTCGGATAGATCTCGCTGAACGCGCGCCTGATCTCGTCGGCAGGCACGTCGCCGTAGCTGCCGCGCTCGCGCACGTACTCCATGTGCCTGCGGTTGTCCTCGTCGAACGGATGGAACAGGGAATCGGTACGGCCATCGAACTCGAGCGGCTTGACGCGGAACCGCGTGCACAGGGTCAGGTTGAAGGCCGGCGTCGCCTTGACCCAATTTCCCTCGAGCAGAAGCTCGGTGTAGCCGTGGAACACGAAGAGATCGGTGCCCATCTTCGCGGTGAGCTCGGGCGTCGTGATGTGGTTCTTGACGTCGGCGTAGCCGACCCGCGCCGGGATACCTACCGCCCGTGCGCACGCCGCGAGCAGCGCCGCCTTGGGCACGCACCAGCCGCTGCCCTGTTCGA
>DASXAO010000126.1:0-3884 GCA_036406675.1 Burkholderiales bacterium | reverse complement strand
CGGACCGGGGCCCGGGGCGCCCCTTTCGAACTTAGCTCTACGCGGATCACCAGCCGGCGCGTAGACGGCGTGGCTGACTGGGACTTGGCGAGCGACCTCGCTACCGTCAATGCTTGTGTTGCGGCACCGGCGCTTCATCCCCCTCTACCGGCAATGCCTGTGCGCGAGTCAACGCGTCGGTTTGAGGTCGATTGGATACCGCCTTCAGAAAAGGGCGGAGCGATGAGTCCAGGCTGCGCGCGTTCTCGCGCACCTCGCTCTGCCGCCGCGCTTCCAGCGCCGCGTGCAGGTCGACGTATTGCTGGGTGAGCTTGTGCTTGGGGTGAAGGTAGATCAGCGGCTTCGCGCTCTCGTGCGACTCGCGCACCTTCACCGATGACGAGAGATAGGGCTGCAGCACCGGCAGGCCTTCGTCGATCAGATCCTGCACCATCTTCTGCGGCAGGCGCGCGCGCGGTAGGAACTGGTTCACCACCACGCCTTCCACCCCCAGGCCCGCGTTGTGATCGGTGCGGATCTCGTGGATGTCCTCGAGCAGCCCGTAAAGCGCGCGGCGCGAGAAATTGTCGCAGTCGAAGGGGATCAGGCAGCAATCCGCCGCGATCAGCGCCGAGCGGGTGAAGAAGTTGAGCGAGGGCGGCGGGTCGATGTAGATGAAGTCGTACTGCTTGTCGAGCTCGATCAGCGCCTCGCGCAGCTTGAAGATCTTGTAGCGCGCTTCGAGCTTGCCCTGCTGCTCGGCGAGCGACGGGTGCGAGGGCAGCACGTCGAGACGGTCGAAGCGCGTACCGTGCACGAACTCCTCCGGCTTTCTCGGCTTGAGCGGAAAGCCGAGCACCTGGTCGAAGAACCCGGCGAGCGTCGGATCGAGCTCGCGGCCGGACTTGCCGACGAGGTACTGCGTCGAGTTGCCCTGTGGATCGAGATCCACCACGAGGACGCGCGCGCCGCCCGCGGCGCTTACCGCGGCGAGGTTGCAAGCGATCGTGGATTTGCCGACACCGCCTTTGTGATTGAAGACCACTCGTCGCATGGCTGTTCTCCTTTTTTTGCCTGCGTCGCCGGGCTGCAGCTGCACCTGCGCAGAGGCCATCATATCCCTCGCTGCGCGCGGCTGCAAAATCGAGACGGCCGTCGGCTGTCGACGACACACCATATTTAGTATCCGCCAGGGACAATCTACTAGATATGGGGCTCGCGCGGCCTAAACCGGGTCTTCGCGGTCTAGAACCAGACGCGCCACGACATCGCTCGAGAAGCCGCGGCCCTGGAGAAAGCGCGCGCGCCTCGCCCGTTCGGCAGGCGTGGCCGCAGGGCTGCGGTACCTGCGGGCGAGGATCGCCCGCGCGCGCTCGAGCTCGCCCGCGGAGGAAATCGCTTCGACAAGCTGCGGAGCGATGCCCTTTGACATGAGCTCGTAGCGGATCTTCGCCGCACCGTATTTCCGCGACAGCACGCGCACCCGCTCCTCGGCATAGCGCGCATCGGACTGCTGCTTCCTCGCCAGCAGCAGGTCTAGAAGCTCCTCGAGCGCGGCGCGGGACGCGGCGTGCGGGGAGAGCTTTCGCGCAAGCTCGGCGCGCGAATGCTCGCGGCGCACCAGGTAGCGCAACGCCCGAGCCTTTAACTGCTCGGGCGTATCGCGCTCGTCCATTTACTTCGCGAAACCGGCTTTCAACCTTTTTTCCGCGTCGCCAGGTGCTCGACCTTCCTGTCTTCGCCGGGCTCGGCGACGCCGAGCGGCGCCGGCGCGGCCACCCCGGCTTTCGCCCGGATCTTGCCTTCGATGTCGCGCGCGAGCGCGGCGTTTTCCTTGAGGAAGTCGCGCGCGTTGTCCTTGCCCTGGCCGAGGCGATCGCCATCGTGGATGTACCAGGCGCCGGATTTCTCGAGCACGCCGAGGTTGACGCCGATCTCGAGCACCTCGCCTTCGCGCGAGATGCCCTCGCCGTACATGATGTCGAACTCGGCCTGCTTGAACGGCGGCGCCACCTTGTTCTTCACCACCTTGACGCGGGTTTCCGAGCCGATCACCTCGTCGCCCTTCTTGATCGAGCCGACGCGGCGGATGTCCATGCGCACCGAGGCGTAGAACTTGAGCGCGTTGCCGCCGGTGGTGGTTTCCGGGTTGCCGAACATGACGCCGATCTTCATGCGGATCTGGTTGATGAAGATCACCAGGGTGTTGGTGCGCTTGATGTTGGCCGTGAGCTTGCGCAGCGCCTGGCTCATGAGGCGCGCCTGCAGTCCCATCTGCGGCTCGCCCATCTCGCCTTCGATCTCGGCCTTGGGCGTGAGCGCCGCCACCGAGTCGATGACGATCACGTCGACCGCCCCGGAGCGCACCAGCATGTCGGCGATCTCGAGCGCCTGCTCGCCGGTGTCGGGCTGGGAGATGAGGAGGTCCTCGGTCTTGACGCCGAGCTTGGCGGCGTAGGCGACGTCGAGCGCGTTCTCGGCGTCGATGAAGGCGGCGGTGCCGCCGAGCTTCTGCACCTCGGCGATGACCTGCAGGGTAAGGGTGGTTTTACCAGACGATTCAGGGCCGTAGATCTCGACCACGCGCCCGCGCGGCAGGCCGCCGACGCCGAGCGCGAGGTCCAGGCCGAGCGAGCCGGTGGACACGACCTGCACGTCCTTGGCCGCCTCGGCGTCCATCTTCATGATGGAGCCCTTGCCGTACTGCTTTTCGATCTGGGAGAGTGCTGCGGCTAGCGCCTTCTGCTTGTTGTCATCCACGACGTACCTCTTATGTAGGTTGGCATCTGCGGCAGGCTCATTCTGCAGAAGCGCTGGGCCAACACCGGATACTGTATAAACGTCCATATTCTGCGGCGGTTGACCGGCCGCTGTCAATGACGCCGGACCCGGATCACGCCGGACCGGAAAGGCCGGCGAAGAAGCGCTCCAGCTCGGGACCGACGCGCTGCAGCTCGGCGCGATGCACGGCCGCGAGCTTGGCGAGCAGGCTGCGGCCGCGCGGGGTGAGGCGCAGCTCCACCTTGCGGCGGTCGTCCGACGAAGGCTCGCGCGCCACCAGGTCGAGCTGGGCGAGCCGGTCGACCAGCTCCACCGCGCTGTTGTGCTTGATGAGGAGCTGCTGCGCCAGGTCGGCGATGGTCAGGCGCTGACCGTCCGGGCAGGCCCGTACCACCAGCATGGCCTGGTAGTGCTGCCCGGTCAGGCCCACGGCGGCGGCGGCGTCCTCGCTGAAGCGCAGGAATTTGCGCAACGCAAAACGAAACGCGGCCAACCGGCCGTAATCGCCGGTGGCGAGGCGGTAGCGCTTTTCCGCGCGGCGCAACTGGGCCATCGAGCCTCTTCTAACACAGCGGCCGCGCGGCGCGCCAATTATATCGCCTCACGATATTTCTTAAGGCTCGTGTAAGGATCGGCTCGCAAGATTCCGGATTCACGTTCGTCACAACCGGAGGAGGAATTCATGGGTCACGAAGGCAGCTTCCCGCCGCGCCGCCGCTTCATCAGCGCCGGACTCGGCGTCGCCGGAGGCCTTGCATTGCCGGGGTTCGTCGCGCGCGCCCTCGCCGACGATCACCCGCCGATCGGCACCTGGCCGGCCGGCGTCAAGGGCAAGGAGGTGTTCATCGGCGTCGCCGTGCCGCGCACCGGCACCTACGCCGAGCAGGGCGAGGACGAGCTGAAGGGCTGGCAGCTCGCCGTCGAGCACATGAACTCGGGCCACGAGCTGATGCGCAAGATCTCGCCGAAGACCAAGAAGGGCGTGCAGGGCAAGCAGGTCAAACTGGTGGTCGCCGACTCGGCGGCCAAGCCGAACGACGCGGTGCAGGCCGAGCAGCGCTTCATCACCGAGAACCACGTGATCCTGATGACCGGCTCGACCTCGAGCGCGGTGGCGGTGGCGA
>DASXAO010000125.1:0-15882 GCA_036406675.1 Burkholderiales bacterium | reverse complement strand
CGAATGCCAGTAGAGCGGCCAGCCCGGCGTCCACGGATGCCGCGTCACGCCGCCTTGCGGGTCCGAGAACGAGACGATGCAGACCAGCTTATTCGGCGCCGCGATCTCGCGGTACGCGAACTTGCCCCACGTGTCGGTGCCGTCGGGCGCGGTCAAGCCGTAATGGAAGATCCCACCGGGCCTCAGGTCCACCTTGCAGGTATGCAGCCTGAAGCCTTTCGGGCCCCACCAGTGCTTCAGCTCGGCGGCATCGGTCCAGGCCTTCCAGACGCGGCCGCGCGGCGCGTCGAACACGCGGGAGATGACGAACGGCTTCACGGGTTTCTCCATATGCGGTTAGTCGAACGCGCGGGCCGCAAATCGACACGCGCTTGCGAAAAATCCCGGTGCTCTCTAAGCCCTTGATTCGCTGGCGAGGTAGCGCTCGAGGCCTTCGAGCAGGCCGGTCCAGCCGCGCTTGTGGTCGTCGCGCGCCTTCTCGTCGAAGAAGCGCTCGTGCTTGAACACGAGCTCGGTGCCACGCCCCTTCGCCTTGAACAGGACGGTGACGAGCGACTCGCGCTCCGGCGTGGTGCGCGGCCAGCTCCAGGTGAAGACGAGCTTGCTCGGCTCTACCACCTCCCGGTAAATGCCGGCGCACTCGTGCTCGTTGCCGTCCGCGCCGCCGAAGCAGATGCGAAAGCGCCCGCCGACGCGCACGTCGAACTCCGCGACCGACACCGCCGCGCCCGGCCCCGGTCCCCACCACTCGCTCACCGCTTTCGCGTCGGTCCACGCCCGCCAGAGCCTTTCGGGCGGCGCGGCGTACTCGCGCGCGAGCGTGAGGGAGGGCTTGTCCATGAGCCGGGCTGCTTCCATGTCTGCAACTCCTCTTGCTGGTAGAGATAACGGGCGAGCGAATCGAGCTTCTCGGTCCAGAACTTCTCGTACTGCGCGATCCACGACGCCGCTTCCTTCATGGGCTCGGGCTGTAGCGTGCAGCGGACCACGCGCCCTTCCTTGGTGCGCTCGAGCAGTCCTGCGTCCTCGAGCACGCGCAAATGTTTCATGAAGCCGGGCAGCGACATGTCGTGCGTCGACGCCAGCTCGGTGACAGGACGGCTGCCGTCCTCGAGCGAAGCAAGAACTTTGCGGCGCGTGCGGTCGGAGAGCGCCGCGAAGATCCCGTCGAGCTGGTCGTCGGAATACTTAACCATAAGGTTTAGTATCTGCCCGACACGATGCGCTTGTCAAGCTCTAAGGATTTGCCGTTAGTGGAACAACTCGGTGTAGGACAGGATGCCGCGTCCGATCCCGCCGGTTACGAGAACCCCGCCGTCGATTAGCAGGGTCGCCGTGTGCTGCTCTCGCGCCTGCTCGAGACTTCCGGCCTGGGACCAGAGCCCCGTCGCCGGATCGAATAGCTCGGTCGCAAACAAGTCGCTGGACTCGATACCGCCCGCGACCAGCACGCGGCCATTGAGGAGCAGCGTGGCAGTATGGAAATCACGTGCCATTCTCAAGCTGCCCGTCGTGGACCACGTACCGGCCGCCGGATCGTAGATCTCGGCAGACACGAGCGCGTTGCCGCCGTCGGTGCCGCCGACTACGAGCACCCTGCCATCGGCAAGTCGCGCGGCGGCATGAGCGTTGCGCGCTTGACTCATGCTGCCCGTCGATGACCATGTGTCCGTGGCCGGGTCGTACAGCTCGGCTGAGGCGAGCGCGGCGTCGGTGGGACTTTCTCCGCCTACTACGAGGACCTTGCCGTTCAACAATAGCGTGGCGGTGTGTTGCTTGCGAGCCTGATTGAGGGTGCCGCTCGTCGCCGTCCACGTACCCGTCGCCGGATCGTAGAGCTCAGCGGAATCGAGCGCGCCCTGGTTGCTGCCCTTGCCTTCGCCGCCTGCCAGCAGAACCTTGCCATTGGCGAGCAGCGTGGCGGTGTGGCTGTCGCGCTGCCCCACCAGATCACCGGTCGTCGGCGACCACTTCCCCGTGGCCGGATCGAACAGCTCCGCCGAGGAAAGCGCATTCCCTCCGCCGGTGCGGAATCCGCCGGCCACCAGAACTTGGGCGTTCTGCAGCAGCGTGGCTGAATGCGCTTGCCGGCTTTGCCCGAGACTGCCCGTGCGCGTCCAACCGTGCGTGGCCGCATCAAATAGCTCGGCGGAGGACAGCGCCTGCTTGCGGTTCCCTCCTGCCACGAGGACCCGCCCATCGGCCAGCAGCGTGGCGGTGTGACGGAAGCGCCCCTGATTCATCGCATCGGCCGGCAGCCACTCGCCGGCCAGCACGGTGACCACCGTGATGGTGAACTGCGCGCTGATGCTGCCGGCGCTGTTGCTGGCGGTGATCGTGAAAGTGGTTTGGGCAAGCTCGGCGGCGGGCGTGCCGGTGATGACCCCGGTCTGCGTGTCGAGACTCAACCCTGCCGGCAAGGCGGGGGATATCGAGAACTCCGTGATTCCCCCGCCGGAGTGCGACGGCTCGTTGTATGGGATCGGCACGCCCACCGTGTATTCGGGCATGCGGTCGAGATAGACCAGGCCCGCCGGCGGCACGACCAACGCGGCCACTTCGATCGTCAAGAGCGCGTCGACGCCGTCCACGCTGTTGGCACCCGTCACCGTGTAGACCGCCGACGCTGTGACTGCCGTGGGCGTGCCGGTGATGATGCCGGTTTGCGGGTCGAGGGTCAGGCCCGCCGGCAATGCCGGCGACACGCTGTACTGCGTGATCTGGCCGCCCGTGGCGATCGGCGTGTTCGGCGTGATCGGGGTACCGGTCACATAGGTCACCGACCGCTCCAGATAGTCGAGGCCATCCGGCGCGACGGGCGCGTCCTTGACCTCGATTTCGATCCGTGTAGTCGTGCTGCCGCCGGAATTGGTGGCGGTTATCGTGAATACCGTGGCATGCGTGACCTCGGTGGGTGTTCCGCTGATCGTGCACGTCTTCGGATCGAGGCTCAGACCCGCAGGTAGTGGCGGCGATACGGTGCATTGCGTGATGGCACCGCCGCTGTTACTCGCCGCTTCTGGGACGATCGGAACCTGCACGGCATAGATTGGCGATTCGTCCCGCATCGCCAGACCCGAAGGCGGCATACCGCCGCCGCCACCGCCGTCGCTGCATCCTGTGACCGCGATCGCCAACGCGATCGGCAGCGGTGTCAGCCAGCGCGCTATCGCCATTCTCGGGGCTCCCTTCGAGCCGAACGTTACCCCGTTATCACGTCAGGGCACCATTGGACGAAGGGGCAACCTACGAGCTCGTCTGCAACACGAGCCTGCCTAGAAGGGCGGCTAGATCGTCCGCCCGGTCGAGGCCCCAGAGAGCCTCCAGGACCGAGTCCGTTCGCGCCTCCGGCAAACGCTTGGCGACGTTGCCGCGAAACTTCCGTTCTAACTCGGCCCTGGTCATCGGCCGGCCAGGGAACCCCGGCGCCAGATCGACCTCGCGCGTGATTCGCTTCCCGTCTTGAAGGATCGCGGTCACGCGCGTCGGGACCGCCTCGCCGACGCGCGCGGTCAGCACCGGGTCCTCGCTCACCTTGATCTTTTGCATGAAGGCGAGGACGCGCGGATCGCGGTACATGTCCGGCGCAAAGCTCGCGTTGGTGATGTCGCCGTCGAACATCGCCCTCGCGGTGATATAGGGCAGGCTGTGGTCGGCGGTGTCGCGCGTCATCGGCGACCACTTCTCGGGCTCGGCCGCGGTTCGTTGGTAGCCGCGCTTCGTCGTCGCGATTTCGATCGAGGCGATGCGATCGAGCGAGCCGGCCTCCCTGGCCACCTCGATCCCGGCCACGATCGCGGTCTGGCTGTAGATCACGGCCGGATAAGGCTTCAGGCCGCATCGATGGATCCGGAACGCGACGCCGGGCCGGCCGAAGGCGCGCGTATCGACGTCCGCCGTGCCGCTCACCTGGCGGAAGAATCCGGACTCGCCTTCGAAAATCGGCGCCGGGCCGGTCAACCCGCCACGCGCAAGCATCGCGGCGAACACGGCGTTGCGGCCCGCTTCGGCGTCGGCGAGTCCCTTCCAGTCGGACAGGGTCTGCACGCGGGTCTGCGCCATGGGGATGTGGTCATTGACGGCGAGATTCACTGCCTGTGTGAGGCGATCCGGCCCGAGCTTCATCAGCTTGCCGGCGGCGAGCGCCACCGCGGGAAGGCTCAACACGGGCGGATCCCAGCCGCGCGCCGAAATGTCGAGCGCGTCGACCAGCCGGCAGTTCACCTCGTAGGCGACCATGATCGCGGCAATCAGGTCCCTGCCGCTTGCCCGTTCCGCTTCCGCGACCGCGAAGCACGCCGCGATGTGATCGCTTGGGTGGATTGCGAAGCGCCCCACATAGGCGTCGTTGAAGTCGAGGTAACGGAAAGCGGCGCCGTTGGCGAAGGACGCGAGATCGGCCGTCGTCTTCCGGTGGGTGCCGATGACGGTTGCGCTGCCTTGCGCCGCGAGCGCCACGTCGCGGCAGATGCGAACCGGTTTCTCGTCGAACGCGCCGATGCCGCAGCCGACGGTGTCGATGACGTGCGTCTTGACCCGCTCCACGGTCGCGGCCTCGAGATCCTCGAAGCGCAACTCGGCTGCATAGGCCGCGAGACGACCCGCAAGCGGGAGGGCCTGGGAATCGGATGCTTCGGCTGCGGCCTGCGTGCGCCGTGGCATGAGTCCCCCCAGGCTTAGCGCCGCCGTCCCGGCGATCGCACGGCGGCGCGACATCGAAACGACCCTCATGAGGGCAGCATTTGCGCACCTCCGACGCAGAGTTGCAAGCAGCCCGATTGCATGAAGCCCCTGTAGGGCGCAGTATTCGCCCTGACCTCAAGAGGAGGTTCCGCGATGGACCCGCACGCCCGCCGCACTTTCCTGAAGGAGATGACCGCCTTGGCCGCACTTGGAGTTCCCGGCATCGCCGCCGCAAAAGCGAAGGGCTACGACCCGGCAGCCCGCTACGACCTCATGGTCACGGAAATCCCGTTCCGCAAGAACGCGCAGGGGCGCCAGCTCATGGCACGGATCTACGCGCCGCAGGCGAGCGGAGCGAATCCGGGGCCCTTTCCGGTGGTGCTCGATCTGCACGGCGGCGCCTGGCAGCGCAAGGACCGCAAGGCGGAGGAGCCGATGGACCGTGCGATCGCCTCGAGCGGCGTGCTCGTCGTGGCGGTGGACCTCACGATCTCCGGCGAGGCGCCCTACCCGGCCGCGGTGCAGGACGCGAGCTACGGCGTGCGCTGGCTGAAAGCGCGCGCCGCGGAATGGAACGGCGATCCTTCGACGCTCGGCGTCTACGGCAGCTCGAGCGGCGGCCACGTCGCGGAGCTCATCGCCATGCGCCCGAATGACAAGCGCTACAACGCGATCCCGTTGGCGAACGGGCAGAACATCGACACGCGCGTCGCCTATGTCGCCACGCGCTCGCCCATCAGCGACCCGTACGCGCGCTGGCAGCAGGCCGAGCGCAAGCCGAACGAGAACCTGATCAAGGCGAGCAAGACGTTCTTCCAGCCCTGGGAGTCGATCCACGAGGCGAATCCGCTGGAGATGCTCGAGCGCAAGGAAGCGGTCACGCTGCGGCCGCTGCTCATCATGCAGGGCGAGCTCGACGACAACGTCCTGCCCGCGGTGCAGGAAAAGTTCGCCAGGACCTATCGCGCCGCCGGCGGCGACGTGCAGTACGAGCTCTTTGCCAACAGCGTCCACGAGTGGGTCGCCGAGCCCGGGCCGCAGACCACGCGCGCCCATGAGATGGTGAAGGCCTTCATCGCTCGCCAGCTCGCCGCTTAGGCGTGGATAACAAGCGCGTTGCCGCTGCCATTGCTGCAGCGGTCGTAACCTGCACATTCGCGCCGCTGGCGGCTGCACAGACCGTCGGTGTCGGCAGCGCTTTCAGCAAAGGGCGAGTGCACTTCTTCGTCGGCGGTGGCCCAGGGCATGCCTTCGACGACGACTACTTCGTGCTCAGCTTCGGCGCGAGCTACTACGTGATCGACGGGCTCGCCCTCGGACTGGCGTACGAGAAGTGGACCGGGGGCAACCCGAGCATGTACAAGATCACGCCTTCGGCGACGTACGTCTTTCAGCAACCTGCGATCAAGCCCTACGTCGGCGGCTTCTACCGGCGCACCAGCATCGAGGATCGGCCGGATCTCGACTCCGTCGGCGGCCGCGCGGGCGTGTACTTCCAGGCGGGGCGCAATGCGTTCATCGGCGTCGGCGGCGTCTACGAGTCGTATCTCGATTGCAACGAGAGCATCTTCCACTCCTGCCACAGCACCTACGGCGAGGTGACTTTTAGCTTCGCGTTCTAGGTTCGATGGGAGAGGCGAATGCGAGGACTGAAGGGCAGGACCGCGATCGTCACCGGCGGCGCCGCGGGCATCGGCGCCGCGATCGTGCAGCGCTTCCAGGAAGAGGGCACGCGCGTGGAGATCTTCGACCTCAACGCCAGCCCGGCGGTCGACATCACCGACTATGCGGCCGTACAAAGCGCCGTGGCGCGCGTGGGCCCGGCGGACATCCTGGTGAACAACGCCGGCTGGGACCTGTTCCGGCCGTTCCTCGAGACCGATCCCGCGTTCTGGCAGAAGATCATCTCGCTCAACCTCGTCGGCGCGATGAACGTGCTCCACTGCGTGCTCCCCGGAATGGCGCAGCGCGGACACGGCAGGGTCGTGAACGTGGCTTCCGACGCCGGGCGCGTCGGCTCCTCGGGCGAGGCGCCCTACTCGGCCTGCAAGGGCGGCCTGATCGCGCTCACCAAGACGCTCGCGCGCGAGCTCGCCACCAAGGGCGTTCGGCTCAACGCGGTGTGCCCTGGGCTGACCGAGACCGGGATGCTGGAGAGCTTCATGCAGGGCGCCGGGAATCCCGACAAGCTGCGCGAGGCCTACCGCCGCGCAGTGCCGGTCGGGCGGCTGGGCAAGCCCGCGGACATCGCCGGCGCAGTGCTTTTCCTTTCGAGCGATGACGCGGAGTTCATCACCGGGCAGGTCCTGAGCGTCTCCGGCGGCCTCACCATGCACGGATAGCGGCTAGGCGAGCTCCACCGGCACGAACAGCGCGTCGCCGCCGCGCCGAACCAGCAGCGGCACGCGCTGGCCCTTGCGCTGCGAGAGCAGCTTGTTGAATTCCTCGAGGCTGTGGAAGCGCTCCTGCCCGATGGCCACGATCACGTCGCCGCGCTCCAGGCCGCTTCCCGCTGCCGCGCCGCCGTGCACGTCCTCGACCACCAGCCCGTAGTCGACGCCGAGCGCCTTGCGTCCCTCCGGCGGCAGCTCGCTGACCGCGAGGCCCAAAGTGTCGTGCGAGCCCTTTGCCGGAGCCTGCTGGCGCGCGGCCGTTCTCCTCTCGGTCGGGAACTCGCCCACCGTGGCCGCGGTCTGCTCCCGCTTGCCGTTGCGCCACACTTCTAGGCTGGCCTTGTCGCCGGGCTTGGTCGCGGCCACCAGGCGCGGCAGCTCGTTCGGGTCCTCGATCTTCTTTCCGTTGTAGGAAAGGATCACGTCGCCGGGCTTGAGCCCCGCCTTGTCGGCGGGGCTGCCCTTCTCCACGTTGGTGATCACCGCGCCGATCGGCTGATCGAGCTTGAAGGACTGCGCCAACTCCTTCGACATGCCCTGGATGCCGATGCCCAGGCGCCCGCGCGTCACCTTGCCGGTGGCCTGGAGCTGCTTCGCGACGTCGAGCGCGACCTCGATCGGGATGGCGAAAGACACGCCCATGTAGCCGCCGGTGCGGCTGTAGATCATCGAGTTGATTCCCACCACTTCGCCCTTCAGGTTGATGAGCGGCCCGCCGGAATTTCCGGGGTTCACCGCGACGTCGGTCTGGATGAACGGAACGAAGCTCTCGTCGGGCAGCGCCCGGCGCGTGGCGCTCACGATGCCCGCGGTGATCGTGTTGTCGAAGCCGAACGGCGAGCCGATCGCCGCCACCCACTGGCCGGGCTCGACCTGCGAGGAGTTGCCGAGCTTCGCGACCGGCAGGTCGCGCGCGTCGACCTTGATCAGCGCGACGTCGGTGCGCCGGTCGACGCCGACCACCTTGGCCTTGAACTCGCGCTTGGCATCGGAGAGCCGCACCGTGACGTCGTCGGAGTCGGCAACGACGTGGCCGTTGGTCAGGATGTAGCCGTCCGCCGAAATGATGAACCCCGAGCCGAGCCCGACGCGCTCCGGACCCTGCTCCGGCGCGCCCGGGCGGCCGCCCGGCGGCATGTCGGGGATGAGGCGCCGGAAAAATTCGTACATCGGGTCATTCTGGTCCAGCGCGCCTCGTTGGCTTCCCTGCGCGGCGGCCTTGCTGGTCGTAATGACGTTCACCACCACCGGGCCCTGCGATTTCATGAGCGGCGTGAAGTCGGGCAGCCCGACCACGCGATCGCCGTTGGCGCCGGACGACGACGCTGGCGCGTGCGCAGGGGCCGTCTGGACGGCCAACGGCCCTGGCGTGCCCGCTGCCTGCTTGCTCGCCTCGGGCGCCTTGCGGCCGCACGCCGCCAGCGAAACCGCAACCAACGCTGCAACGAGAATCCGGCGCGAGATCGTGTCCATGGTCACCTCTGAACGGAGAAACATGCAATCCGAATGCCTTGCGCGCGCGTCAGCTCCAAAGGGATCAGCTCAAATGAAAAGCCCCGCCGCAGCGGGGCCCGCTTTGCAACGCCGAAACGGCTCAGTACTTCGAGCTCTTGCCGCCGGAGGTGCTCGGGGAAGACGCGCTCGGTGCCGCGCCGCTTCCGGACGACATCGACCCGCTGCTCGTCGCACCGGAGCTGCTCGACTTCGCCTTGCTCGCGTGCTCGGGCGCGGCCGCGTGCTCTTCGCGCGAGAGCTTGCCGTCGTGGTTCTTGTCGAGCTTGTCGAATTCCTTGTCGTGCGGCGTGCCCTTCACTTCCGCTTTCGTGAGGTAGCCGTCGTTGTTCTTGTCGAGCGCCTTGAACATGGCTTCGGCGCCGCCATCGTTCTTCGTCGCGCCCGCCGAGGCCTTGTCGCTCGACGAGGGCTTGGCGGCGGATTTGTCGCTGCCCGCCGACGCGCCCGTGGAAGTTTTGTCATCCGCGCCGGCCGCGAGCGGCCAGGCAAACGCTGCGGCGACAGCCGCCGCGATCAGGGTTTTCAACGTCATGGCAATCTCCTTTGAAGTTAAGGCGTGGCTGGTTAGCCGGCGCGGCTCGATGCCGCTCGGCTCGTGCTGCAAAACACGTGCCTAGGTGAGGTTAGGCTTGGACGCTCGCACCGGCTCGGGCGGAGTTTCGACCGCGACGCCGTGCACGTAGACCATCTTGCCGCCGAGCCAACCCGACACCAGGAGCATCAGGACGGCAATGACCGAGAGCCACATCGGCGTGCTCGACTCGACGCCGCGTACTCGGAGGTAGACGTTGACGACATACAGCGCGACCACGGTGAGGTTGACGCTCATGTGCATGATCGCGATGCGCTTCACGGCGGCGGGGAGCGACAGCATGTCGATGAAGCCGGGAACCGCGGCGACCAGCGCGCCGACGATGCCGCCGACCATGGTGTAGCGGGCGACGACCGCCCAGTTCTCGCTCGTGCCGCCGAAGGCGAGCACGAGGTCGCACACCAGGGAGAAGACCCATAGGCCGATCGGAATCGCGACCAGCATGGGGTGAATCGGGTGCCTCGCGATGTTGGCAGGGGTACGCATGTGACCTCCTGCCAGGTGACAGCAAGTAACGAGCCCTATCTCTCCCGGACCATGGCCAGCACTTCCTGCCGCGCCATCGCGTCGTGCGCGTAGACCCCGCGCAGAGCGCGCGTGGCGGTCGCGGAATGCTGCTTTTCGACGCCGCGCATCGTCATGCAGAGGTGGCGCGCTTCCGCGAGCACGAGCACGCCCCGGGGCTCGAGAAGCTTCATCAGCGCATCGGCCACCTGCTCGGTGATGCGCTCCTGCACCTGGAGCCGCCGCGCGTAGAGGTCCACGATGCGGGGGATCTTGGACAGGCCGATGATCTTCTTGCCGGGTAGGTAGGCGACGTGCACCTTGCCGAAGAACGGCAGCACGTGGTGCTCGCACAGCGAATGGAACTCGATGTCGCGCACCAGCACGACGCCTTCGCCCTCGGCGTCGAAGATGCCGCTTCCGACCACATCCTCCGGCTCGGTTTCGTAGCCGCCGGTGAGGAAGCGCATCGCGGCCGCGAACCGCTTGGGCGTGTCGGCAAGGCCGGCGCGATGCGGGTCCTCGCCCAGGTGCTCGAGCATCGCGCGGGCGTGAGCCGCGAGGGGATCGGTCAGGGTCTCGACCGGCATGTTCATCAGCGCGTCTCCTCGCTCAGGCGCTGCATCACGCGCGCGACGATGCGGTCGCAGCGCTCGCCGGCAAAGCCGAAGGCGTCCTCGCACGCGACGTCGACCTCAGAGGCGAAGCCCTCCCGCAGGATGCTGCGCGCCCGAAAGAACCTCGAGCGCACCGTCGCCTCGGGGATCTGCAGGATGTTGGCGGTCTCCTCGACCGAATACTCTTCCACCGCGCGCAGCATGAACACCGCGCGATAGGCGCCCGGCAGCGCGTCGATGCGCTCCTCGAGCAGCTTTCTTATCTCGGCGCGACGCGCCGCAGCCTCGGGTTGTTTGTCCATGCCGCCTTCCGCGATTTCGTTGATCTCCTCGACCGCCACGCCGGGCTGCAGCGGGACGATGGCGCTGCGCCGCGCCTGTTTCCTCAGGCGCATGAGCGCTTCGTTCGCTACCACGCGCGCGAGCCAGGTCGAGAGGCGCGCCTCGCCGCGGTAGCTGCCCATGGTGCGGTAGACCTGCAGATAGGCCTCCTGCAGCGCGTCCTCGGCTTCGGCGTCGTCGCGCAGGATCGCCCGGGCGGTGCGAAACAGCGCCCGGTTGTACCGGCGCATCACCGCCTCGAACGCCGCCTGGTCGCCGCCGGCCACGAGCTGGGCGAGCTCCGCGTCGGAGGTGTCGGCATGGCTGACGCGCTGTAAAGGTTTGTTCATAAGGGCCTCTCGTGTTGCTCCGCGGCATTGGATGACCCGATAAGCGCCGGCGTTCCCTCGAAACGCATACAAAGCGGTAACAATCCGTATTCAAACCGAAAAAACGGCGACATGGCGCCTGCGTAGGCTCGTTTTGCGCAGGTTTCAGGGAGAAAGCCCCAGCCATGGGTTGGCTGTTCGCAAGGCACCTTCGACCGTTCGTGCTGCTCGCCGGCGCGGCGAGCCTCGCGCTCAACCTGGCCCTCCTCGCGCCCGCGCTCTACATGGTGCAGGTGTTCGACCGGGTGTTCGCGAGCCGCAGCGTGGAAACGCTGGCCATGCTGAGCCTGGCGGCGCTCCTCACCCTCGCCCTCGGCTATTGCATGGATACCGTGCGCTCCGGCGCGCTCGCCTGGGCGGGCGCGGCGCTCGAGCGGCGCCTTTCGCCCGCCGCGCTCGCAGCCGCGCTGCGCCAGGCGGCGTCCATCCCGGGCCGCGTCGACACCGACGCCCTGCGCGACATCGGCAAGCTGCGCGCGTTCCTCGGCGGCAGCGGCATCCAGGCGCTGTTCGACGCCCCCTGGCTGCCGATCTACGTCGCCGTCATCGCGTTCATGCATCCTCTGCTCGGCGCCACCGCGACCGTCGGCGCAGCGCTCATCGCCGGCATCGCCGTGCTGACCGAACGCCTGACGAGGACCGCAGCGGCGCATGCGGTGCAGAAATCGCGCGACGCGAGCCGCCACGTGGAGGCGCTGGCGCGCAACGCCGAGGTCGTCGTCGGCATGGGCATGACCCAGGCGGCGCTCGCGGCCTGGCAGGGGCGGCACGACGAGCTGCTCGCTGCGAGAGCGCGGCTTGGCACCGCGTCGGCGAGGCTTGCGGCGGCCGCGCGGATCGCGCGCCAGGGGTTGCAGCTTGCGATGCTCGCCATCGGAGCCTGGCTGGTGATCGGCGCCGACGCGTCGCCCGGAATCATGATCGCGGCCACCATCCTCCTCGGCCGCGCGCTGCAGCCGCTCGAGCAGCTGGTCGGCGGCTGGAAGGCGCTCCTCGACGCGCGCGGCGCGTGGCGGCGGCTGAACGAGCGTGCATCGATCGGCCGCCCGGAAAGCGCGCTCAAGCTGCCCGCGCCGGCGGGCCGGCTGGAGCTCGAGCGCGTCGTGTTCGGCCCCGCGCCGATGCGGCCTGCGCTCATCAAGGGCGTCGGCTTCGCCCTCGCGCCCGGCGAAAGCCTGGGGCTCGTCGGACCGAGCGCCTCGGGCAAGACCACGCTGCTGCGGCTGATCCTGGGCCTGTGGAAGCCGCAGGCGGGATGCGTGCGCCTCGACGGCGCGGACATCTCGCTGTGGGAACGCGGTGCCTTGGGCAAGCACGTCGGCTACCTGCCGCAGGACGTTTCGCTCCTTGGCGGCACCGTGGCGCAGAACATCGCGCGCCTCGGACCGGTCGACTCGGCCAGCGTGGTCGCGGCGGCCCGTCTGGCGCACGCGCACGACATGATCCTGCGCCTTCCGCAGGGCTACGAAACCGAGATCGGCGAAGCGGGCGCGGTGCTCTCCGGCGGGCAGCGCCAGCGCATCGCGCTCGCGCGCGCGCTCTTCGGCGATCCGCGCCTGGTCGTGCTCGACGAGCCGAACGCCAACCTCGACGCCGAGGGCGAGGCAGCTCTCCAGGCCGCGCTGCGGGAACTCAAGGCCCGCGGCGTCACCGTGATCATGGCGGGGCACCGCCCTGCCCTCATGTCGCAGCTCGACAAGCTCGCGCTGCTGAACGGCGGCGTCCTGGAGGCTTTCGGCCCGGCCGCGGCGGTTTTTTCAAGGCTGCGCGCAGCAGCATGAATACGACCAGAGCGACGTCGCTCGCGGCGCTGCTGACGGTGGGAGACGTCGATGCGACCGCGCAGGTCGAACTGCGAAGGCGCTTGCGCGGCTTCTTCGTCCCGCTGCTGTTGTCAGGAATCCTGCTGAGTCTGTGGTCGGCGACCGCACCACTGTCCGGCGCCATCGTCGCGCCGGCGCAGGTGAAGGTCGAGCTCAACCGCAAGACCGTGCAGCACCAGGAAGGCGGAATCGTGCGCGAGATCCTGGTGCGCGACGGCCAGAAAGTGCGGGCCGGCGAGCCGCTGGTCGTGGTGGGCGACGTGCGCAGCGACGCCGAGCTCAGCCTGCAGCGCGACCGCCTGCGCGCCGAGCTCGTGCGCAAGGCGCGCGCCGCGGCCGAAGCCGCGCTCGCGCCCCGGTTCGCTTTAGGGCAGGAGGACACGGCCTCCGAGCACGCCGCACGGGAGCGCGCGCTTTTCGCAGCGCGCCGGCGCACGCTCGACGCGCAGGTCGCCTCGCTCGAGGCGCAGATCCGCGATGCGCAAGCGCAGACTGCGGCGCTCGAAAGCCAGATCTCCGCCGGCGAGACCTCCGCGCGCCTCTCGGTCGAGGAGCTGGAAATCAACGACAAGCTGGCGAAGCAAGGCTTCGTCAACCGCGCGCGCATGCTGGCGCTCGAACGCACTGCGGCGGACTACCGCAGCCGCATCGGCGAGGCGCGCAGCGATCTCGCCGCGGCGCGCCAGCGCATCGGCGAGCTGCACGCGCGCATCGCGCAGGCGCGCAACCAGTATCAGAGCCAGGCCGCCGACGAGCTGAGGGACGCCTCCGCCCGGGTGCGCGAGCTGGAGGAGCGCCTGCGCCCCTCGCAGGACCAGGTCGAGCGCCAGCTGGTGCGCTCGCCGGTCGACGGCGAGGTGATGGCGCTGCGCGTCTCGGCGCCGGGCGAGGTCGTCGGCCCGCGCGAGCCGATCCTCGACGTCGTGCCCGCACGCGAGAAGCTCGTGATCGAGGCGCGGATCCGCCCCGAGGACGTGGACTACGTGCGCAAGGACTCCGCCGCCGAGGTGCGGCTGACGGCGTTCGACGTGCGCACCACCCCGCTTCTCCCCGGCAAGGTGACGTTCGTTTCCCCCGACCGGATGACGCGGCCGAGCGGCGAATCCTGGTACGTCGCCACGGTCGAGCTCGACGCCGAGGGCCTGCAGCGTCACTCGCAACTCCGGGTGCAGGCGGGCATGCCGGCGGAGCTCTACGTCACGACTTCCAGGCGCACCCTTTTCGAATATCTCGCGCGGCCCGTCGCGATTTTCGCGCACCGCGCCATGCGCGAGCCCTAAACCTCCCCCTTATGGAGCACCTCAAGTGAGCATCTTCATTGGCAGCAACGCCGGCGAGACCATCGAGCCGGGATCCGTGTCGTCCACCGTGGTCGTGATCGGCAACCCGAAGACGCCGGGCGCGGGCGCGGACATCATCCTCGCCGGCAACGGCGACGATCGCGTCGCCGGCGGCGGCGGAAACGACGTCGCGGCCCTCGGTGGCGGCAACGATCTCTATACCTGGAGCTCGGGCGACGGCAATGACCTCGTCGACGGCGGCTCGGGCAGCGACACCCTGGCGTTCAACGGGTCGGCAGCGGCCGAGACGATCAGGCTCTCGAACGGCCTTCTCGGCACGACGCAGGTGTCGAGCAGCGCGGACAACGGCGGCGTAACCCTGACGAGCGTGGAGCGCATCGTCGTCTCCGCCGGCGCGGGCGACGACGTCGTCGACGCGAGCGCCCTGCCGGCCGGGCGGGCGACGCTGGAGATCCGCGGCGGACAGGGGAACGACCGCCTGATCGGCAGCACGGGAGACGACACGTTCGTGTGGAATCCCGGCGACGGCAGCGACAGCGTCGAGGGCAACTCCGGAAACGACACGCTGCAGTTCAACGGCTCCGAGGTATCTGAGAACATGGCGCTGTCGGCCAACGGCTCGCACGCGCTGCTCACGCGCAACGTCGGGTCCATCACGATGGACCTGCACGGCGTGGAGAGCGTCAACATCGCCGCGCTGGGCGGCGTGGACAACATCGCCATCGGCGATATGACCGGCACCGGCGTCAAGCAGGTCAACGTCGACCTCGCGGCCACCGGCGGCGGCGACGACAACTCGGCCGACTCGGTGACGATCACCGGCTCGACGGCCGATGACTCGTTCGACTTCACCGTCCCAACCACCGGCCAGGCGATCGTCGAGGGCCTTGGCGGCGAGCAAGTCGCCGTCGATCACATGGGCGTCGGCGATCGCGTGGTGATCGACGGCGCCGCGGGCAACGACAGCGTCACCGCCCACGGCACCAGCGGCGACGACGTCATCGGCATCGCCCGCGACGGCACGAACAGCATCGCGGTCTTCAGCGGGAATGGACCGATCATCGACGTCACCAACGTCGAGCACTTGCTGGTTCAAGGGGGCGCCGGCAACGACACGCTCGCTGCCCAAAACGGCATCGGCGCGCTGACCCAGCTCACGCTGGACGGCGGCGCGGGCAACGACATCCTGCGCGGCGGCGACGGCAACGACCTCCTGCTCGGCGGCAGCGGCAACGACCTCATCGACGGCAACATCGGAGCCGACACCGCCCAGATGGGCGCCGGCGACGATACGTTCCAGTGGGATCCGGGCGACGGCAGCGACATCGTCGAAGGCGACTCGGGCAACGATACGCTGCAGTTCAACGGCTCCAACGCAGCCGAGAACATCGCTCTGGCGGCCAACGGCTCGCACGCGCTCCTCACCCGCAACGTCGGGTCCGTCACGATGGACCTGCACGGCGTGGAGAACGTGAACATCCGCGCCCTCGGCAGCGCCGACAACATCACCATCGGCGACCTGACCGGCACCGACGTCAAGCAGGTCCACGTCGACCTCGGCGGCTTTGACGGCGGCGACGACGCCGCAGCCGACCTGGTCACCGTAGCCTTCACGCCTGGCGACGACGCGATCGCCTTCAACGTGCAGCCCGGCCCGGCAGTCATCGAGAGCCTGGGCGGCGCGCAGGTCTTCGTCGACAACCAGGGCGCAGGCGACCGTTTCGCCATCGACGGCGGCACGGGC
>DASXAO010000124.1:0-55932 GCA_036406675.1 Burkholderiales bacterium | reverse complement strand
CCGCAGGCTCGAAAGACAGCTAGAAGAACTTCAGAGTGCTACTTGAGGGTCCTGAGCGCGTGCGCGAGCCGGCTCTTGTGGCGGTCGCCCGCGTTCCGGTGCAGCACGCCCTTCGCCACCACGCGGTCGATGACGCGCTGCGACTCGCGCAGCACGCTCTCCGCCGCGGCCTTGTCGCCGCCGGCCACGGCCTTCTTCACGTTCTTGATCGCCGTGCGCACCGCGGTGCGCAGGCTCATGTTGTGCACGCGGCGCACTTGCGCCTGGCGCGCGCGCTTGCGCGCGGACTTGATATTGGCCATGAACTGGGTGCCGTTAGAAGGGGCGGGATTCTAACATGAACCTCCTTCGGGCCCTGGTGACCGTGAGCGGGTTGACCTTCGTCAGCCGCATCCTGGGGTTCGCGCGCGACTTCA
The DNA here is from genome assembly GCA_036406675.1 of Burkholderiales bacterium. Classification (GTDB taxonomy): domain Bacteria; phylum Pseudomonadota; class Gammaproteobacteria; order Burkholderiales; family SG8-39; genus SCGC-AG-212-J23. The sequence continues at coordinate 55,516 of DASXAO010000124.1, read as the reverse complement.
TCATCGCGAGAGGGTTCGGCGCCAGCCTCGCCACCGACGCGTTCGTGGTCGCCTTCCGCCTGCCGAACCTGCTGCGGCGCCTGTTCGCCGAGGGCGCCTTCTCGCAGGCCTTCGTGCCGGTGCTCGCCGAGCAGAAGAACAAGACCTCGCCCGAGGAGGTCCGGTCGCTGATCGACCGGACGGCGACGCTGCTCTCCCTGGCGTTGGTCGTAACAGCGCTCGTCGGCATGGCCATCGCGCCGCTCGTCGTCTATGTCTCGGCGCCCGGCTTCGCCAAGGACCCGGCGAAGTTCCACCTGACCGTGACGATGCTGCGGGTCACGTTTCCCTACATCGTCTTTATCTCGCTGGTGGCCTTCGCCGCCGGGGTGTTGAACACGTGGAACCGCTTCTCGGTGCCGGCGATCACCCCGGCGCTGCTCAACGTGTCGTTCATCGTCGGGGCGCTCTTTTTCGCCGATCGCTTCGATCCCCCGGTGCTGGTCCTCGCCTGGGCGGTGTTCGCGGGCGGAGCGCTGCAGCTCGCCTTTCAGATTCCTTTCCTGGCCAGGATGGGATTGCTCCCGCGCTGGCGGCTCGACCTTGCGCACCCCGCCGTGCGTCGCATCCTCAAGCTGATGGGTCCGGCCGCGTTCGGCGTCTCCATCAGCCAGATCTCCCTGGTCATCAATACGATCTTCGCCTCCTACCTGGGCGACGGAAGCGTGTCCTGGCTGTACTACGCCGACCGGCTGATGGAGTTCCCTTCGGGGCTCCTGGGCGTGGCGCTGGGGACCATCCTGCTGCCCAGCCTGTCGAAATATCACGCCGACGCCAACCGCGAGGAGTACGCCCGGCTGCTCGATTGGGGCTTGCGGGTCACGATCCTGCTCGCGGTCCCGGCGACCGTGGCGCTCGCGGTGCTAGCCCTGCCGCTCATCGCGTCGCTCTTCCAATACGGGCGGTTCACCGCCGAGGACGTCCTGATGAGCCGCCAGGCGCTCGTCGCCTACAGCGTGGGCCTGGTCGGCATCATCATGGTCAAGATCCTCGCGCCGGGCTTCTACGCAAGACAGAACATCGTGACCCCGGTCAAAATCGGCATCGTGACGCTGCTCGTGACCCAGGCTCTGAACCTCGCCTTCATCGTGCCGCTCAAGCACGCCGGGCTCGCCCTCTCCATCAGCCTCGCAGCGTGCCTGAACGCGGGTCTGCTCTACCGCGGCCTGAGAAAGAGCGGCGCGTACCGACCCGTCCCGGGCTGGCCGGTCTTCCTGCTGAAGGTGGCCGCGTCGGTGGGTCTCATGGCAATCGTGCTCTTCACCACGATGGGCGAGGCGCGCTGGTGGCTCACCGCCGGATGGGAGAGGAAAATCCCGGCGGTGATCGGACTGGTGACCTTGGGCGTCGCCGCCTACGGCGGGTGCCTCTTCGCCTTCGGCTTCAGGCCGCGGGATTTCTCGCGGCGGGCGGCGGGATGAGCCTCGAGCGCTTCGCGCGGGAGGTGAGGCGCCTGGACCGCGACATCGATCTCGCGCAGGCCTGCCTGCTGATCGCGCAGGACCCTTACCCCGCGCTCGACGTCGGCCGCTACATGGACGAAATCGAGCGCATGGCGCTGCGCCTGCGCGCGGACATGCCGGAGAGCATGGACCTCGAGGAGCGCATCGTCGCGTTGAACGAGTTCCTGTACGGCGAGCTCGGCTACCGGGGCAACACGCGCGAGTACTACGATCCGCGCAACAGCTATCTGAACGAGGTGCTCGATCGCAGGATCGGCATCCCGATCACGCTTTCGGTGCTCTACATGGAGCTCGGCCGGCGCGTCGGGCTGAGCGTCGACGGGATATCGTTCCCGGGGCACTTCCTGGTCCGGGTGCAGCTGCGGGGCGGGCTGATCGTGCTCGATCCGTTCGCCGGCGGCGTGCCGCAGTCCGAGGCCGACCTGCGCGCCCGGCTGAAGCGCGTGATCCCGGAAGGGGTCGCCGACGACGTGCCGGTCGCCGACCTGCCGCTCGACCAGTTCCTCGAGCCGGCGAGCAAGCGGCAGATCCTGATGCGGCTGCTGCGCAACCTGAAGGCGATCTACCGCGATACCGACAAGCCCGAGCGGCAGCTCGAGGTGCTGAACCGGATGCTGGCGGTCACCCCCGAGGCCGCGGCCGAGCTGCGCGACCGCGGCCAGGTCTACCAGCGCCTGGAATGCTGGCAGCCGGCGCTCAAGGACCTCACCGAGTACCTGGAGCGCGAGCCCGACGCCTCGGACGTCGACGACGTGCGCGTCAGGATGATGGAGCTGCGCGCGCTTTGCTCGCGGATGAGCTGACCTCCCGGTGTGTTAGCGGGAGGGAACCCGCTTAGAATGCCATCGGCGTTTTCATCTACCAGAGGACAGAGGAGAAAATGACACGTAGAACATTTCTGAAGCGCGCGGCGGCCGGCGTCGCAGGCGGCACGCTCGCCGCCCCCGCCATCGCGCAGTCGCAGCCGACGATCACCTGGCGCATGCCGACGAGCTGGAGCAAGAGCCTGGATACGCTCTACGGCGGGGCCGACCAGATCTGCAAGCGGGTCGGCGAGATCACCGATGGCAAGTTCCAGATCCGGGCGTTCGCCGCCGGCGAGATCGTGCCCGGGCTGCAGGTGCTGGACGCCGTGCAGGCCGGCACCGTGGAGCTCGGGCACACCGCGCCCTATTACTACTTCGGCAAGGACCCGGCCTTCGCGTTCGGCACCGCGATCTGCTTTGGCGGCAACATGCGCCAGCAGACGGCCTGGTGGCACTTCGGCGGCGGCTCGGAGGCGATGGCGCCGCTCTTCAAGGACTACGGCTGCATCGGCATCCTGTCGGGGAACACCGGCTGCCAGATGGGCGGCTGGTATCGCAAGGAGATCAAGTCGGTCGCCGACCTGAAGGGCCTGAAGATGCGCATCGGCGGCATGGCGGGCCTGATCGTGGCCAAGCTCGGCGTGGTACCCCAGCAGCTCGCCGCTCCCGACATCTACCCGGCGCTGGAAAAAGGCACGGTGGACGCCGCCGAGTGGGTGGGCCCCTACGACGACGAGAAGCTCGGCTTCAACAAGGTTGCCCAGAACTACTACACGCCGGGCTATTGGGAAGGCGGCCCGATGCTGATGACCTTCGTGAACGAGAAGAAGTATAACGAGCTGCCCAAGCACTATCAGGCGGCGCTGCAGGCCGCCTGCGGCGAGGCGAACTCGTGGATGATGGCGAAGTACGACGCCCAGAACCCCGAGGCGATGAAGCGGCTGCTTGCGAGCGGCACGAAGCTGCGCCGCTTCCCCCAGTCGGTGTTGGAGGCGGCCGAGAAGGCGGCTTATGAGCTCTACGAAGAGCTGAAGGGCAAGAGCAAGCACTGGGCTCGCATTTACCCGCAGTGGCTCAAGTTCAGAGACGAGCAGTTCCAGTGGTTCCGCGTGGCCGAGGGGACCTACGACAACTACGTGGCCAACTCGAAGGTGAAGCACGGCTAGGCGCGCGCGGCGCGGCCGGAAAAGCCCCGCTCGTGCGGGGCTTTTTTTTGGAGGCGCCTAGCGGCCCTGCTTGAACTGCTTCTCGAGGTCGTCGTCGCTGCTCGGAGCCTGCGGCTGCGATTCGTCCGGCGGCACGACGATCTCGATCTTGCTCGGGTCGACCTTCGGCGCGGTGTCGAGGAACGCGGTGACCAGGCCCGGCCACGCGATCACGATGCCCACCATGATGAGCTGCAGCACCACCCAGGGGATCGCGCCCCAGTAGATCTGCGAGCTCTTCACCTCGCGCGAGGCGATGCCGCGGAGGTAGAACAGGGCGAAGCCGAACGGCGGGTGCATGAACGAGGTCTGCATGTTCACGCAGAGCAGCACGCCGAACCAGATGAGGTCGATGCCGAGCTTGGCCGCCACCGGCGCGAGCAACGGGATGATGATGAACGCGATCTCGAAGAAGTCGAGGAAGAACGCGAGGAAGAAAACGAACAGGTTGACGAAGATCAGGAAGCCGACCTTGCCGCCGGGCAGGTGCAGCAGCATGCTCTCGATCCACAGGTCGCCGTCCACGCCCCGGAACACGAGGGTGAAGATGGTGGACCCGATCAGGATGAAGATCACCATCGCGGTGAGCCGCATGGTCGACTGCGACGCCTGGCGCAGCAGGTTCCGCAGCTCGACGATGCGCACCGCCTCCCACATGACGACGACGAGCGCGATGTAGCAGACGACGAAAAGCGGCGCGCGGATCTGGTCGAGCGAGGCCTGCGCCGCCGAGACCGCGGCCGCCGGCATCGACTGGTCCTGCCAGACGACGATCGCCGGCACGGTGACGACGGCGAGCGCCGCGGCGCCGACCCAGGCCGCGAGCTTCGCCTGGCGCGAGAACTCGGGCCGGTGCAGCACCGCGAGCACGATCGCGCCGACCATCCCCATGGCGCCGCCCTCGGTCGGCGTGGCGAGGCCGAGGAAGATGGTGCCGAGCACGAGGAAGATCAGCACCAGCGAGGGCACGATGCCCCACAGGCAGCGCTTGACGAGCGGCCAGCCGCGCATCGTGAGCGACTCGCGCGGGATCCCCGGCACCCATTTCGGCTTGAAGATGCTCACTCCGAGGGTGAACAGGCAGAAGAGCAGCACCTGGATGAGGCTCGGGCCCCAGGCGCCGGCGTACATGTCGCCGACCGAGCGGCCGAGCTGGTCCGCCAGCACGATGAGGACGAGCGAGGGCGGAATGAGCTGCGTGATGGTTCCCGAGGCGGCGATGACGCCGGTCGCGAAGCGCATGTCGTAGCCGTAGCGCATCATCACCGGAAGCGAGATCAGCCCCATCGCGATGACCGAGGCCGCCACCGTGCCGGTAATCGCGCCCAGGATCGCGCCGACCACGATCACTGCGTAACCCAGGCCGCCGCGGACCGGGCCGAAAAGCTGGCCCAGCCCGTCGAGCAGGTCCTCTGCGAGGCCGCAGCGCTCCAGGATCGCGCCCATCAGGGTGAAGAACGGAATCGCGAGCAGGGTGTCGTTGCTGAGAATGCCGAACACCCGCTCGGGCAGGGCCTGCATCAGCTGGAAGCCGAAGAATCCCTGCTCGATCGCGATGAAGCCGAAGAACAGGCCCACCGCGGAGAGCGAGAACGCCACCGGGTAGCCGATCAGCATGAACACGACCAGGCCGCCGAACATCAGCGGCGCCATCCACTCGTGAGGGATCACTGCAAAGGCCTTTCGTAATGCAAATCGGCCTTCATGTGGCCGGTCAGCATGGCGAAGCGCTTGATCAGCTCGGAAAAGCCCTGCAGGCTGAGCAGCGCGAACCCGATCGGCAGGAAAATCTTGATCGGCCAGCGGATCAGGCCGCCGGCGTTGCCGGAGTACTCGCCCTCGTACCAGGAGTTGTAGAACACCGGCCACGACAGGTAGGTGAGGATCAGCGCCGCGGGCAGAAGAAACAGGATGCCGCCGAAGATGTCGACCTGGATCTGCTTGCGGGTCGAGAGGTTGCTATAGACGATATCGACGCGCACGTGCTCGTTCTTCTTGAGCGTGTACGAGGCGCCGAGCATCACCAGCGCCCCGAACATGTACCACTGGATCTCGAGCCAGGCGTTGGAGCTGAGGGCGAAGGCATAGCGCGAAAACGCGTTTCCCGCGCTGATCAGGCAGGAAAGAAACACCAGCCAGTCGGCGATCCAGCTCAGCTTCTCGTTGACTGCGTCGATCGCGCGCGACAGCGCGAGCAGAACGTTCATGACTCCTCCCGGGGCGAGATACTACAGAACTGCCCTTATCCCGCCAGCGTCAGATTCGCGTCAGTTGCCCGATCCGGTCCTCACCGCGGAGCGCAGGCCGGGCTTGAGGCCCAGCGCGAAGAAAATCTCCGCGCAGAGGAAGATCGGCGCGACGAAGATCTGGAACAGGTTGTCGACCAGCGCCGGCCTGCGGCCCTCGAACGCGTGGCCGACGAGCTGCAGCACCCAGCCGCCTGCGAACAGCACGCCGAACCAGGTCCAGGCGCGGGCCGCGCCGCCGGCGGCGATCAGCTCGGCGAGCCAGATGAGCGCGCCGAGCACCGCCAGCATCGCCGCCGCGAGCGCGAAGTCGAGGACGAAGTAGTAGGCGAGCAGCGCGCCTGCGAGCAGCATCGCGGCCGTAACCTTGAAGCCGAAGAAGTCGATACTGGGCCAGCTAAGAGGCACCAGAAGCGCGAGCATGATGAGCGGCACGCCCACGAAATGCGTCGCCTTGTTGCGCGCGTCCTGGTGGTAGGCGGCGTAGGTCGCCATCTCTTGTTCGAGGGTCTTCACAAAAGCACTATAATTCAGGGTTTTAACCGAGTCCATGGTCGTCACGCACGGCTCTTTGCAGCGCGCCCCGGGCCGGTGTGCGCTGACGATCGGCAACTTCGACGGCGTGCACCGGGGCCACCGCGCGCTGATCGAGCGCGTCTGCGCCAAGGCGCGCGAGCTGGAGCTCACTTCATGCGTGCTGACCTTCGAGCCGCACCCGCGCGAATTCTTCGATCCGCAGGCCGCGCCCGCCCGGCTGACCCGGCTGCGCGACAAGCTGGAGCTCATCGAGGCGGTCGGGGTCGAGCGCGTGCACGTGGCGCGCTTCGAGCGGCGCTTCGCCTCCCTGCCGGCGCAGCGCTTCGTCGAGGAAGTGCTCGTGAAAGGCCTGGCTACGCGCTGGCTCCTGGTCGGGCGCGACTTTCGCTTCGGGGCGCGGCGGGCGGGCGACTTCGCTGCGCTCGAGGCGGAGGGCGGCCGGCACGGCTTCGACGTGGAATCGATGCCCGACGTGGTCTTCGACGGAACGCGGGTGTCGAGCTCCGCGGTGCGCGCCGCGCTCGCGGCCGCCGAGATCGCCGCCGCCGAGCGTCTTCTCGGGCATCCGTATACGATCAGCGGCCGCGTGGCGCACGGCGCCAAGCTCGGCCGCAGCCTCGGCTTCCCGACGGCGAACATCGTCCTGCGCAAGCCGCCGCCGCTCGCGGGCATTTTCGTGGTCGAGGCGGAGGGCTTCCCTAATGGGCAGAAGCGGGGCGTGGCGAGCATCGGCAGGCGGCCCACGGTCAACCCCGTGCCGGTGCCCGTGCTGGAGGTCCACCTATTCGACTGGGACCGCGACCTGTACGGCGAGCACCTGCGCGTGCGCTTCCTGAAGAAGCTGCGCGACGAGCAGAAATACGACGGCCTCGACGCGCTGAGGGAGGCCATCGCGCGCGACGCGCGGCAGGCCCGTGAATACTTCTTGAACCATGGCTGACTACAAGGACACGCTCAACCTTCCGGAAACGCCGTTCCCCATGCGCGGCGACCTCGCCAAGCGCGAGCCGCAGTGGGTGAAGGAGTGGGACGAAAACGGCGTCTACAGGCGCCTTCGCACCATCGCCAAGGGACGGCCCAGGTTCGTCCTGCACGACGGCCCGCCTTATGCGAACGGCGACATCCATATCGGCCACGCCGTCAACAAGATCCTGAAGGACGTGATCGTCAAGTCGAAGACCATCGCAGGGTTCGACGCGCCCTACGTGCCGGGCTGGGACTGCCACGGCATGCCGATCGAGGTTCAGATCGAGAAGAAGTACGGCAAGAACCTGTCGACCGAGGAGACGCAGCGCCTCTGTCGCGCGTATGCCACCGAGCAGATCGAGAAGCAGCGGCAGGACTTCAAGCGCCTCGGGGTGCTGGGCGAATGGGACAACCCGTACCTCACGATGGCGCCGCGCAACGAGGCCGACGAGATCCGTGCGCTCGCCATCCTGCTCAAGAAGGGCTACCTCTATCGCGGGCTCAAGCCGGTGAACTGGTGCTTCGACTGCGGTTCCGCGCTGGCCGAGGCGGAGGTCGAGTACGAGGACCGCAAGGATCCGGCGGTCGATGTCGGTTTCGCTTTTTCAGAACCCGGGAAGCTGGAAAAGGCTTTCAACACCAAAATCACGCAACCCGGCTTCGCGGTGATCTGGACGACCACGCCCTGGACGCTGCCGGGGAATCAGGCGCTGAACGTGCATCCGGAGCTCACCTACAACCTGGTGGACACGCCCAAGGGCTTGCTCATCCTCGCGGAGGCGCTGCAGGAGCAGTGCCTAGAGCGCTATGGCCTGGAGGGCCGCACGCTCGCGAGCTGCAAGGGCGCTGCGCTCGAGAACATCCGCTTCAAGCATCCGTTCTACGACCGCACGGCGCCGGTCTATCTCGGCGACTACGTCACCACCGACACCGGCACCGGCATCGTGCACTCGGCGCCGGCGTACGGCGTCGAGGACTTCGAGTCCTGCCGCCGCTACGGCATGAAGGACGACGAGATCCTCACGCCGGTGATGGGCGACGGGAAATACGCGCCTTCGCTGCCGCTCTTCGGCGGGCTTTCGATCTGGGACGCCAACGGGAAAATCATCGCCGAGATGGAAAAGCGCGGCGTGCTGCTGCACAAGGCGACATACGCGCACAGCTACATGCACTGCTGGCGCCACAAGACGCCGGTGATCCTGCGCGCGACCGTACAGTGGTTCGCCTCCATGGACAAGAAAGTCCAGGGCGAGAGCCTGCGCGAGACCGCGTTGCGCGGGGTCGAGCAGACGCAGTTCTTCCCGCCGTGGGGCAAGGCGCGCCTGCACGGCATGATCGCCAACCGGCCGGATTGGACGCTGTCGCGCGCGCGGCAGTGGGGCGAGCCGATCCCGTTTTTCCTGCACAAGGAAACGGGCGCGCTGCATCCGGACATGGCCGAGATCCTCGAGCAGGTCGCGCAGCGCATCGAGAAGGGCGGCATCGAGGCCTGGCAGCGCATCACGCCCGAGGAGCTACTGGGGGCAGATGCCTCCCAGTATGAAAAAGCGCGGGAGACGCTCGACGTCTGGTTCGACTCCGGCACCACCCACTTTACCGTGCTGCGCGGCTCGCACAAGTCCGAGTCGACCTACCCCGCCGACATGTACCTGGAAGGCTCCGACCAGCACCGCGGCTGGTTCCACTCGTCGCTCCTCACCGCGTCCATGATGGACGGCCATCCGCCTTACAGGAGCCTGCTCACGCACGGCTTCGTCATCGACATGGAAGGCCGCAAGATGTCGAAGTCGAAGGGCACCGGCATGGCCCCGCAGCAGGTGTCGGGCACGCTCGGCGCGGAGATCCTGCGCCTGTGGGTCGCCTCCAGCGACTACAGCGGCGAGCTCGCGATCTCGAACGAGATCCTCAAGCACGTCGTCGAGAGCTACCGGCGCATCCGCAACACGCTGCGGTTCCTGCTCGCCAACGTGTCCGATTTCGACGTTCACAAGCACGCGATGCCCGTCGCCGAAATGGTCGAAGTCGACCGCTATGCGCTCGCCCTGGCGCGCGAGATGCAGGACCAGGCGGCCGGCGATTACGCGCGCTATCAGTTCCACCTCGTCGCCCAGCGCCTGCAGAGCTTCTGCTCCGAGGACCTGGGCGCGTTCTACCTCGACATTCTCAAGGACCGGCTGTACACCATGCGCGCCGATTCGAAGGCGCGCCGCTCCGCGCAGACGGCGCTGTACCACATCACCCACAGCCTCGTGCGGCTGATGGCGCCGATCCTTTCGTTCACCGCCGAGGAGCTCTGGCAGTACTTCACCGGGAAGAAGGACGACAGCGTGTTCTTCCATACGCTGTACCCGCTTCCCGCCGTGGCCGACGGCGAAGGACTGCTGGCGAAGTGGAAGCGCCTGCGCGAGCTGCGCGACCCGGTGCGCAAGGAGATCGAGGCGCTGCGCACCCAGGACAAGGTCGGCGCCTCGCTGCAGGCCGAAGTCGACCTGCATACCTCCGAAAAGGACTACGAGCTGCTCGCCAGCCTCGAAGACGAGCTGAAGTTCCTGCTGATCACCTCCGCGGCCCGAGCCCATCGGGGAGCTTCTTCCGTTGAAGTGAAGCCCAGCAGCCATGCCAAGTGCGATCGCTGCTGGCACTACACCGCGGACGTAGACGAAGAGGGCCTGTGCGCGCGCTGCCGGTCGAACCTGCGCGGGCCGGGCGAGACGAGGCGCCATGTCTAGGTCCGCGCGCTGGTTTGCCGCGGCGGCGGCGATCGTGCTCGCCGACCAGCTCACGAAGTGGCTGGTACTCGCCCGCTTCGCGCCCGGCGAGCGCGTGGAGCTCACCAGCTTCTTCAACATGGTGCTGGTGTTCAACAAGGGCGCGGCATTCAGCTTCCTCGCCGCCGCGCCGGGCTGGCAGACGCCGCTCCTCGCCGCGTTCGCGCTCGGCGCGGCGCTCGTCGTGTCGGTGCTCCTAATGCGCACGCCCGAGCGACGCATGCTGTGCACCGGTCTTGCGCTGATCCTGGGCGGCGCCGTGGGCAATCTGGTCGACCGCCTGCGCTTCGGCCAGGTGGTGGACTTTCTCGACTTCCACGCCGCCGGCTGGCACTGGCCGGCGTTCAACGTCGCCGACTCGGCGATCACCGTCGGCGCGGCGCTGCTCATCCTGGACGGCTTGCGCCGTCACGAAAAGCGGGCCGGCGCGCCTTCCTGACGGCTACGATGAGCGAAAATGACGCCATGGAAGTGATGCTCGCCAGCCCGCGCGGCTTCTGCGCCGGCGTGGAGCGCGCGATCGAGATCGTCGAGCGCGCGCTCGAGCTGCGCGGCGCGCCGATCTACGTGCGCCACGAGATCGTGCACAACAAGTACGTGGTCGAGAACCTGCGCGCCAAGGGCGCGGTGTTCGTCGAGGAGCTCGACGAGGTGCCCGCCGGCGCCACCGTGATCTTCAGCGCGCACGGCGTGTCGAAGGCAGTGCGCTCGCAGGCGGAGCGGCGCGGCCTCAAGGTGTTCGACGCAACCTGCCCGCTGGTCACGAAAGTGCACGTCGAGGTGACCAAGATGCTGCGCGAGGGCTACGAGATCGTGATGATCGGCCACCGCGGCCACCCGGAAGCCGAGGGCACGATGGGGCAGGCGGGCCAGGGCATGCACCTCGTCGAGACGGTGGACGACGTCGCCGCGCTCGCGCCGGCGTCCGGGCGGCTCTCGTACGTCACGCAGACCACGCTCTCGGTCGACGATGCCGCCGAGGTCATCGCCGCGCTGAAGGCGCGCTTTCCGAAGATCGTCGGCCCGAAGAAGGACGATATCTGCTACGCCACGCAGAACCGGCAGGACGCGGTCAAGTTCATGGCGCCTCAGTGCGACGTGGTGATCGTGGTCGGCTCGCCCAACAGCTCGAACTCCAACCGGCTGCGCGAGGTGTCGCAGAACATGGGCGTGCCGGCGTACCTCGTGGACAACGCCGCGGACCTGCGGCCGGAATGGATCGCCGGCAAGCGCCGCGTTGGCATCACCGCCGGCGCCTCCGCGCCCGAGGTGCTGGTGGAGGAGCTCGTCGCGCGCTTGAAGTCGCTCGGCGCGAAGAGCGTGCGTCCGCTCGAGGGGATCTCCGAGAACGTGGTGTTCACCCTGCCGCGCGGGCTCGCGCCGCGCCCTTAGCCCCCGTTGGCCCCTATTGGGGCCTCTTCACGAAGGGCAGCGGCTCGCCGAAGCGCACTTCGAGCGCGATCTGGCTCTTCACCGGGGTCGCGTCCTTGTAACCGGGGCGGAAGCGCGCCGCGCGGAAGGCCTCGGCCGCGGCCTCCTCGAATACGCCCGCGGGCTCGGCTTCGGTGATGTCGACCGCGTCCACCAGGCCGCGCTCGTTGATGTACAGCCGCAGCTTCAGGCGCCCGGTCTCGGGCGCCCCCTCGGGAAAGCGCGGCTCGATTCGTTCCAGCGGCGCAGGGCGCTCGCTCAGCTCCGAGAGCCGGTGATAGTAGGGCGCGGGCAGCGGGGCGCCCGGTGCGGCACCGCGGTGCGGTGCGCGCTCCGCCGGCTGCTCCGAAGCCGGGGCCCGCCCGGTCGGCGGCTGGACGGGCGCGGGGCTTTGCAGTCGCGCCACGAGGACGGCCGCTTTGGGCTCGTCTCCCGGCTTGCCGCCGAGCATCAGGCCCGCGAGCCCCGCCGCAAGGCTCGCGTGGACCGCGAGCGATGCGGCGAAGGCGGTGCCCAGCCGGCGCTGGGCGAGCGCGGCGCTCACTGGTCGCCGATCAGCTCCCGCCACGACACGCGCTTGCCGGAGAACCCCTGCGGCGAGAGCGGCGGCGGCTCGACGCGCGGCCGGCCCTTGTTGTCGATCGCGATCACGCCGCAGTTGCCGCCGGGGCCGCAGACGAAGCTCTGGCCGACGAGCAGAGCGTCGCTGACGCGCTTGCTCGCCATGGTGTTGCCCGGCGCCGGCACGTAGCTGCCGCTCTCGACGTCGAGGAAGTTGAACCAGCCGTAGCCGCCTGCGCTGCAGGTGTCGCTCGTCGGCACGTTCGACGGGATCGAGACGAGGCCGAGCTGGACGATCGGGTCGATGTTGATGCGCTCGCCCGGGTCGGTCAGGTCGGCGAGCCAGCCGTGCTGCGTCTTCCAGTCGGGCGGGGTCCCCTTGATGGTGCGCTCGTCGACGTCGGCCCCGGGGGCGAAGGTCTCCACCGCGATATCCACCGGGTCGCGCACGTCCTTGATCACGGGCCCCGGGCCGGTCACCGCGTCGTCGTCGGCCAGCGCGTAGATCGTCTGCGTCTTGAACGGCGGCGACTTGTCCGTGCTCTCGATGAACTTGCCGGTGCCGACCACGACGACCCGCTTGCCTTGCACCAGGGTGAGCTCGGGCGTGGTGGTGACCGGCTGCGCGTTGCCCGAGCCGTCCTTCAGCGCCGCCAGCAGGGTGACGGTGACCGGGGTCGAGTCGAGCTTGAAGCGCCACAGGTTGCCGTCCAGGTCGCCGCCGTAGACCGCGAGCGCGGTGGGATCGGTCGAGATGTCGTCTGCCCAGGCCGAGATCTTGGCCAGGCCGCTTGGCGACGCGGCGCTCCCCGAGCCGGTGGTGATCCGGTCCAGGATCACGCCGGTGACGGCGTCGAGGATGTAGAGGTAGCCGCGCCCGTCGCCGCCCCTGAAGGTGTTGTTGTACCCGGAAGTCACGAGCACGATCCACTTGCCGTCGGACTTGCGCTTCGCGACCACCGGCAGCCCGTAGGTGAGGCCGATGTTGCAGTCGGAGGTCTTGTCCTGCTTCGCGATGTCGGTGTCGGTGTAGCAGACGCCGTTGTTGGTGAACTCCCACATGCCCTTGGGCGCGAGCGGGTTGGTGATGTCGAGCGCGTAGTAGCCCAGGCTGCCGGGGCCGGTTCCCGTGCTGCCGCCGGCGTTGACGCCCGCCACGAGGATGGTGCGCCAGTCGTCCTGCCCGGCGCAGGGCGTGGAAACGCAGATGTCGAAAGCGCGCGGCGAGCCGTCTGCGAAGAAGTGGTGGATGTTCGCGCTGTCGGCGAGGAGGGTCAGGTTCTCCATCAGCATCCTCGGGATGTAAGACCAGCGCTCCACTCCGTTGCCGGTGTTGTTGCCGCTGCTGTACTTGTCGTCGGTCAGGGCGGGCGACGCGATGCCTTCGGTCTGGTAGTACGGGCTGTTGTTGATGTCGGTTTCGAAGGCGTGCAGCATGCCGTCGTTGCCGGCGGCGTACACCGTGCCGCGGCGCGGGATGCTCGCGTCCGGGAATTGCGCCACGTTGCAGCCCGTCCCCGTGCCTGCGGTGCAGGCCTTGAATCCCGCATAGCCTGTGTCCGAGAAATTGAACGTCGACTTGCGGACGTAGGCGGGCTGTGCGTTCACCAGGTCGCCGAGCTTGCTTACGCGCGAGCGATAGAGGTCCTGCGTGCCGCCGAGACCCGTGTCTTCGTTGGACGAGTCGCCGCGCACGTAGTCGACCAGGCTCTTGCCCGTCGCGTTGGTCCACTGCGGGCTGCCCGCGGATCCCCAGTTGCTCGTCTGCGAGAGCTTGGTCGCGGTGAACCACGCCTGCTCGGCGGAGGTGAGGCCGGAGCCGTCCGCGCAGACCGTGCCCGCGGTGCCGGGCCAGCAGAAGTTCTTGAGCTTGTTGCCGGTGGTGTCGGCCGGGTCGAAGGTGTAGATGACCCTGCTGTCCCATTTCGTGGCGTCGAGCTTGTCTTTCGCCGACCACAGCTGGGCCTCCGGGACGGAGACGTCCAGCGTGGTGAGATCGATCGTGCGCGCCGAGAGCTCGCCCCACCAGTCGCCGCTGTGGTAGCTCGCGACGAAGGCGAAGTTGTCGCCCGAGACCGGCTGCAGGTTCGACGTGGCCGCGGCGGCGCCGGCGCCGGTGTCGCCGCGAAGCTCGTTCAGCGTGTCCTGCAGGCTCGCCGCGAGCTCGGAGGGGTTCTTGGCGCTGAAGAACAGGCCGCGGCCGTTCACCGCCGCGTGCCACAGGTCGTCGAGCGCCGAGGGCGAGTCCGCCGCCGGCACCGGCCAGACGTCGGTGCCCTGCGTGATATTGAAGAAGTCGCCGGTCTTGGCGGTTTCGTAGTCGCGCTGGTAGGTGAGCTGGCCGTCGAGGCCGAGGCCGATGGTGAAGGTCACCATGTGCTGGAAGCTCGCCTTGTCCTTGGTCGTGGTGCGCACGTTGTCGGTGGAGAGCGGCCCGCTCGTGCGCAGGTCGTTCTTGTAGTAGTACATCGCCACGTCGGCGAGGCTGCCCGTGGAGGCCGCACCCGTGCCCTCGAAGGTGCCGGTGGCGACGGAGGTCCACTTGTCAGTGGCCCCGTCCTCGTTGTCCATCGCGCTGCCGTCCAGCTTCTGGCCGGTGAAGCCGTTCCAGTAGCCGTCGGTGGCGAGGATCGCGAAGTTCGGCTGGCACGAGGCGGTCATCGGATCGTCGGCCGCGGTGAGGCCCGTGGTGAGGTGGGAGCCGAGCTGGCCGGCGAAGAGCTGGCCGACGCGCGAGAGCGCCTCGCGCAGCGGCGTGAAGCCGGCGGTCTGAATGGCGTAGAGCTTCGTGTACCAGTCCGACTTGTGCGTGGCATCGAACGTGTCGACCTTCAGGTACTTGGACGCCACGACCGCCTTGCCGTCCGTGGTGCTGCTGGAGTCGCACGAGCCGCTGATCGGGCAGATGGTGATCAGTCCGACCCGGTAGGTATCGTTGAGCGGCGCGAACGCGCGGCCGACCGCGGTCTTCGCCATCAGCAGGCGCTTGCGGTAGTACGCGTACCAGTTGGCGAAGTTCGTCATCTCTTCGGAGTAGGTGCAGCTCGTTGCGGCGGCGCAATCGATGCGGGCCGCCGCCTTGTTATACGAGTTGTTGGAGGGCACGATGTCGGTGCGCGAGAACGAGCCCACGCCGATCCGCCGGTCGATCGTGCCCGTCTGCAGGTCGCGGCCGCCGGACATGTTCGTGATCGTGAAGTTTGCCGTGGCGACCGACACGCCTGCCTGGCCGGGAGAGCTGCCGCCCATGTTGGTCACGGTGAAGGCGCTGCTGAAGTTGGATCCGCTTCCAAGCCTCGCGACCGCCTGGCCGTTGGGGTTGGAGCCCTGCGCGACCGGCGCGACCAGCTTCACGCTCGGGCTGGCGTCGACCGCGGTCACCGTATAGCCCGGCGGGATTGACTGGGCGCAGGCGTTGACCCGGGCGATGATCGCCGCGCGCATCGCGTCGCGCGCGGCGGTGCTGGAGAGGCCGCCCGTTGCGACGAGGCTGGCGCTGCCGGCGGTTATCGAGACGAGGCCGCTCCAGTTTTGGTTCGCCGTGGCGTTGCAAAGAAGGTTGGTCGTGCCCACGTTAAGGGTCGTGAGCGTTATGCTGCCGCCGACGCTGTTGACGGTAATGGCGCCGATGGAAGCCACGGTGCCGATAGTGCTCGCCGTCACGGCGACGGCGTTGCCGTTGCCGGCGGCGCCCGCCGTCACCATCGTGACGTTCACGTTTGAGCCCGACTGCGAGGCGGTGTAGTCGGGCGCGGAGACGAAGCCGTTGATCGCGGTGGTGATCTGGCCGGCGAGCCCGCTGGCGGTCGAGCCGGCTCCAAAGCTGATCGGGGCGGAGGTGACCTGCACGCCGTTGATGGTGATCGTAAGCGTGCCGCCCGCTGCGTTCACCGAAGATACCTGGATGTTGCCTTCGTTCTGTACCGCGTCGCACAACGAGGGCGTAGCGGTGCAGTTGATGGACGTCGTCACGCCGAGGTGCTTGGCGTAGATGTAGTTCCTGTTCGTCTTGGTATCGAAGATCTTCGCCTTCTGGCAGGTCGTCAGGGTGCCGACGTCCGAGCACCAGCGCACGCCGAAGAACGGGTATGCCGTCGGGTTTGCCGACACGGTCGCGCCGGCGGCGCAGTTCCTGAGCTGGATGTCGGAGCAGAACTCCGGTGCGAGCTGGGTATGGACCGAGGGATTGATGCTCGAGCCGCTGGCGCAGTTGGTCATCGCCGGCGGCTGGCAGTACTGGGCCGACTGCATCCGGTAGTAGTACGGCGCCCCGGTGACGGTCTTGACCGCGCCCCCGGTCGTCCGGCCGTACTTGAACACGAAGTTGGGAAATTGGTACGCGCTGTTCTGCCGGCAGTTGCCGCTCGTCGCGGCGTCGCCCTGCGACGTGCACCATACCCGGTCGAGGTAGCTGGTCACGATGTTGGTGGTCGCGGCGCTGAGGTAAACGTCGGTCGGCACCTTGGTCCAGTTCGAGGTGTTCGCCGCCGTCATGCTCGTCTTGTCTGTGCCGTCGGCGTTGGCGGCAGGCCGGTAGTAGATCTCCGGGTTGTAATAGACGCCGTTGAAATCGGGGCTGTTGTAGGGCGGATCGCCGAACACGCACGGGTCGGGGAGCTTGTTGTTCGTGCTGCTGAACGTGTAGTTCATCTGGATCAGATCGTCGTCGTCGGCCGCGTCGGCGCACGCGGCCGTGGTCGTCGGCCTGGGATGGCTGGCCCTGATGCTGGCCGTGTCGTTGTCGTCGGTGATGTAGTCGGGCAGGATGTCTCCGCCCATACTCCCGGAGTCGTCGAGGATCAGCATCACGTTCGGCTGAATCGAGGTCGACGGCGTGGCGAGCGGATCCGGCGGAATGCTGAGCGTCGGCGCCGCTTGGGCGGCGCTCGCGCACAGCGCTGCCGCGGCGACGGCTGCCTGGATGAAGCGTTGACGGAAGAGAGCCATGGTGTCCATGTTTTTCTCCTGAACGCTAGTGCAAGACCGCCTGAACGAAGCTGACGGTGTTTCGCGGCCCGGTTACCCGGACCGTGACGCGGTAAAGAACCACGGTGGCGAGGGTGATGTTGCCGCCGCCGACCGGCTGGATCTGGTTGCTGCCGCCGTTGCCGGTCGCGCTGACGGAAAGCGTCGACTTCACGCACTGCACGGTGTTCGGCGCGCCGGCTACGTCGCAGAGGCGGTGGATCACGTACTGCACGCGATTGCCCGCCAGATCGAAGCCGAGATCTTTCGCCGGGCTTCCCGCCGAGGCCCAGTCGTAGTCGGGCATCGCCGGGTCGTTGCCGATGAGGTCGAGGTTCTGCTGCCAGTTCGCCCAGTAGAAGGTCGCGCCGGGCGGCTGGTCCTTGTCCAGGATCGCGGCGTTGGCGGTGAGCCAGCTGCGCGCGTCCTCGACGCCGTAGTCGCCGGCGGCGGTCGCGCCCTGGCGGAACGCCAGGTTGCCGGCGATGAGCACGTTGGTGTCGACCGAGCGCATGAGCGCGATGCCGGCGAGCGACATCGCCACCAGCACGATCAGCGCGATGAAGAGGATCGCGCCGCGCTGGCGCCCTGCGCCGAGGCGGGTGCGTGGGCTCATGCCGGCCTCCAGATCATGTTGCGCAACGGGATCGTCGTCTCGAACACGCGGTAGCGATAGCAGCTCGGCAATCCGCCCGGAACGGTGAGCGCGCCGCCCGCCCAGGCGGGCGCCACCGTGGTCGCTTCGCACGGGCCGCCCGCGACGCTCGGCTTCTCGTAGTTCTCGCTGCGCGCCAGCACCGCGACCCGCACCGCCAGCACGCGCTTCCACGCGGTAGCGTCGGCCGGCAGGATCGCATCCCAGTTGTCGACGATGCCGTCGTCGGCGGGTTGGCCCCCCGTGCCGTCGTCCTTGCCGTATTGCGCTTGCAGGTCGACGATGTCGTCGACGAGCGGCGCGGCCGACGTGCCGGGCAGCACGGCAAGCGTGCGCAGCACGTCCTCGGACTGCAGGCTGTAGACGTTCCCGGTGTTCGCGATCGAGAAGGTGCGCCAGACCGGGCCGCCGGTCGCCGTCGGGGTGCCGAGGTTGAACACCGCGGCGCCGGCGGTCAGCGCCGGCACGAAGCTGGCGACCGGGTCGTACGGCCCCGTGGTGTGCTCCAGCGTCGTCGTGGCCACCTGCACCTTCGAGATTTGTCGCAGCAGGCAGGTGCCGCCCTGCACGACGAGGACGAGGTTGTTGTCGGCGAAGCCTTGGGTGCCGTCGATCTTGTAGTCGTGGTTGGGCCCGGCGGTGGGCTCGACGATCTGCGCCGGCAGCATGCGCTCGTTGGCGGCGCTGTAGAGCACCGTGATGGTGTCCGGGCCGCCCGCCGGGTTGTCGGTGATCAGCACCGGAGCGAGCACGCGCGGCGGCAGCGCGCCGCCGGCGCCGCCCGCGGGCGGGAACGACGAATTCCCGTTGTAGTAGTACTGGACCGGGCTGCAGTTCGCGCCGGCGCAGGTGCAGCCGAGCGCGAGCGAATGGTTGATGCCGTACCCGCTCATCCGGATCTCGCGCTCGAGCTGGTAGAGCGCGACCGCGCCATTGACCTGCGCGGTGCCGGCGCCGGTCGTCGAGCGCTTGTACCGGTCGTTGGTGATGTACAGGTGGGTGATGATGACGATGCCGATCAAGCCGATCAGCATCCCGACCATGAGCTCGACCAGGCTCATGCCGGCTTCGCGCCGATGGAGGAGGGCCTGGTTCATACGCCGGAGCCCGTGTGGATGCGGTTGAGGATGACGAGCTGCCGCGCCTGGGTTTCGCCCGGCTGCAGCCACTGCACCTGCACGCGAACCTCGCGGTCCGCCAGGCCCGTGGCGAGGTCCGGGCCGACCGTGATGCTGGGCGCGAGCGGCCCCCCGACCTGGACCCCGGGCAGGGTTGTCACCACGTTGTTGACCCAGTTGTCGCGCGGCGCGTAGGCCGCGGCGTTGGCGGTGCTGTAGCGATCGAGCTTGTCGTTGTCGTCGACCCACATCTGGCCGACGATCTGGGTGGCGAGGTACGACGCCTCGCTGCGGTAGCGCGCGTCGGTCGTGTTCTTGATGGCGGTGCCCTGCATGCCGAGCAGCGCGAGGATGCCGATCGAGAAGATGAGGATCCCGATCAGCGCTTCGATCAGCATCACGCCCGCCTGTTTTTGGTTTGTGCGCATGGCGGTCTCCTTAGTTGCAGAACCTTGGATCGGTGTTGTCGGCCACGGCCGGGTCGCACATGCGCACCTGCCCCGCGGTCGAAATGTCGAGGCGCAGGCAGCGCATCGGCCCCGCGGGCTGGCAAGCGCCGCCGTTCGTATTGCTGACGTTGATGCGCGTCAGGGGAAGGGCAACGGCGCCGCTCACGCGGCCGAGCCCGGTGAAGGTCACGGTGTTGGCGGTGGCCGCGCCGTTGGTGCCGGCCACCACTGCGTTCGGCGTGCCTTCGGCGCCGCTGCGCTTCTGGATCGCGAGCGGCGCGTTCGTGTCCGAGGGGTCCACGTCGCACAGGCCGGTGGGGTCCTGGATGCTCACGATCCAGTTCGTGCCGGTGTCGGCCAGCACGCACGCCGCCGTGAGCGTGTCCACGAGCTGGAAGCGCACCGGGGCGTTGCGCCGCAGAGCCTCGGCGCGCGCGAACTGCAGCCCGGCCTGCAGCGATTCCGCCGAGGTGCGCAGCTGCTGGTTCTGCAGCCAGGTGTTCATCGACGGCAACCCGACCATGAGCAGCAGCGCCATCACGGAGATGGTGATCATCAGCTCGATCAGGGTGAAGCCGTGTGAGCGCTTGTCCATGGGATCAGCAATCCGAGGGTTTCTTCCGCACCCAGCAGGCCGCGTTGGCCGCGTAGCCTTTGCCCGCCATGTCCGAGCCGCCGTCGATGACGGTGGCCTTGACGTTCGACTCGGTCACGGTGAAGTGCAGGCCGCCGAGACCCTGGGCGGCGACGCCGTCGGCGAACAGCGTGAAGGCCTGGTCCCCGGCCGGGTTCGCGGCGGGGTTGGTGGACGCGCAGCGGTAGGTGAAGTAGCGCACGTCCGAGGCCGACGGCGTGTTGCCGTCCGGCACGCCCGGGATGCCGCAGACCCCGCCGCCGGCAGTGGTGCTGTAGCGCCGGTTGTCGGCGTAGAACTGCTCCATTTTCACGCGCAGGTCGGCGAGGTTGCCGGTCGCCTCCGAGAACTTGGCGCGCAGCACGTAGTCGTTGTACGAGGGCAGCGCGATTCCGGCGAGGATCGCGATCACCACGACGGTGATCATCAGCTCGAGCAACGTGAAGCCTTTTGTGTGCTGCATTTGGGATCTCCCTTTTTTCGTACCAACCATGCTAGGAAGGGCTTACGAGGCCGGCAAAGGACGTCGACGGGCGGCGCGAATCGCGAACCGAACGGCGAACGCGCCGCGCACTGCGGAGTACTAGGTCACGACCTGCGCGCGCGCGAGGGCGTCGACGCATATTTCACGCTCTGCGCGGATGCGGAAAACGCACGCGTGACGGAATGCGGATGCAAGCTCCATTCGGGGTGCCGTTGGTATAATTCCCGGCGTCGCGCAGTCAGCCGCAGCGGCAAGGAAATCAGGGGAATTCGCTGGTGTAGCTCAGCTGGTAGAGCAACTGATTCGTAATCAGTAGGTCGCCCGTTCGAGTCGGGCCACCAGCACCAAAAGACAATGCCGGCCACCATCCTCGTCGTCGACGACGACGCCAACGTCCGGGAGTTGCTCAAGCTCCATCTGAGCGCCGCGGGCTACGAAGTGCACGTGGCGGCGGATGCCATCGCGGCGGGCTACCTCGTCCTGAGGAGCCCGCCGGATCTCCTGATCTGCGACGTCAACATGCCGCACATGGACGGCTTCGAGTTCGTGTCGGCGCTCAAGGCCGACACCACCATCCCGAACATCCCGGTGATCTTCCTGACTACCTTCGAGGAGGGCGACGAGCGCGGCAAGGAGCTCGGCGTGGTCGGCTACCTCACCAAGCCGATCCGGGCCGATCGCCTCCTATCGATGGTGGTCCAGCACGTGCCCGGCGGGGCGTACCCCATCGGCTAGGGGCAGGGGCGCAGCTCGCTCCCTTCCGCCTGGCGCGCGATGTCCTTGAGGCGCGCCTCGAGCGACGGATCGACTCCCTTCACCTGCACCCAGATCCTCGGGACCACCGTGTCGCGCTTGCCGACGAGCGCGTTGCGCACGCCGAGCTCGCGCAGCGACGCGAGCCTCGCCGCCGCCGCCCGCTCGCTGCGGAAAACCCCGAGCGACAGCGCCCACGGCGCGTCGGTTTCTTCTCCCATGACGAAGAAGTCGTTGATCCCCAGCGCCTTCAGCTCGGCGGCCTGCCTGAACGCCCCCGAGCGGCTGGCCTGCGACGGGATGAAGACCCACCAGCCCGCGGTTTCCTCGGTGCGGCGCTGCGCGAGGCGGGGCCCCAGCGCGAGCGCCTCGAGCGCCTTCTCGGCGCGCGGATACTCCGCGGCCGTGAAGCTGCCCCACTCGAGGCAGCCGCCGGTCCCTGCGCTTGTCGCCGGCACGATCTTCAGCTTGTCGGGGTCGCTGCGCTTCAGGACCACGCCGTCGGCCGCCGTTTCGTCGGCGGTGTAGTAGCGCGACCAGGCGAAAAACAGCAGGTTCGCCGCCACCAACGCGAGAAACACGGCCCTCATCCCGCTGTCCCCGGAAGGCCGAGCGCGATGCGCGCCAGTCCGTCGAGCACCAGGTTCTCGACGAAGCGCCGCGGCATGGAGAGCTGGTCGACCAGCGTGCGCGCCGCGCCGCCGGAGACGATGCACAGCGGGTTCAGCTCGACGTCGCGGAACACGCGGTAGATCCGCTCGACCGCGCCGGCCTGGGCGTGCCGGCAGCCGCTCTCGATCGCGTCCAGAGTATTGCGCGGCGTGTCGCTGTAGGCGCCTTCCGACATGGGCAGGCGCCCGGTGTGCTCGTGGAGCACGAAGCGCATCAGCTCGACCCCGGGCAGGATGCAGCCGCCGAGGAAGGCGCCTTCGGCGCTCAGCATGTCGACGGTGGTCGCCGTGCCGGCGTTCACCACCAGGGTCGGCCCGGCGTGCAGGGCGCGCGCGGCGATGAGCGCGGCCCAGCGATCGGGTCCGAGCTGCTCCGGGCGGTCGTAGCGGTTGCGCACCCCGCAGCGCTCGGCCTCGGCTCGCAGCCACAGCGGCTCGGCCTCGAAGATGCTGGTCCAGTTCACGAGCAGTTGGTGCGCGCCTTCGCCCGCCACGTTGGAGATCACGATGCGCTCGGGGTCGGCGTGGGTCACCGAGAACGGGTTGACGTGGTCGCTCGAGGCCGCGAACTCGATCAGCGACACCGTAGAAATGCTTCTCCACGACAACTGGCCTTCCTGGGTGCTCCGGCCTTCGGTGGATGTCTCAAGCCATCCCCATTTGACCCGGGAGTTGCCCGCATCGATGGCGAGTATCAAGCGAGCCTCGCAGAGACGATGCGGCCGCTGTGTACGGTGCGCTCGCCGCGCCGGGTCACGAGGCGCAGCGCGCCGTCGGCGGCGAGCCCGGCGCCGATGCCCGAGATCGAGCGCCCGTTCGCGAGCCTCAGGCGCAAGCGCTGCCCGGCGTGCGCGTCCATCGCTTCCCATTCGGCGCGCGCGCCGGCGAAGCCTTCGGCCTCGAAGCGCTCGAGCGCGCCGAGGAGCGAGCGCGCGACCGCGCCGATGACGCGGTTGCGCGAGGGCCGGACGAACTGGTCGAGCGCGGCGACCGGGCGGCGCAGGCGCCGCTCGAGCCCGGGGCGGACAAGACAATTGATGCCGAAGCCGAAGACCGCGCGCGTGGCGGCGCCCTCCTGGCGCGTCTCGACGAGGATGCCGCCGAGCTTGGCACCGCCGGCGAGGAGGTCGTTCGGCCATTTCACGGAGACCGCGCCGACGCCGAGCGCGCGCAGCGCGCTCACCGCGGCCACCGCGGCAACGAGCGACAGCGACGCCAGCTCGCGCGCCGGCCGCCGCACGGGACACGCGAGCGAGAACGTGACGTCGGCGCCCGGCGCGCTCTCCCAGCGCCGGCCGTGCCGGCCGCGGCCCGCGGTCTGCTCCTCGGCCGCGAGCAGGATCCTCGCGCCGGATTTCTCGGACAGCAGAACCGAATTCGTCGAGGTGCAGCGTTCCAGCACCCGCACCTCGACCCCCGGCACGTCGATCAGCTCGGCCCGAAGCGGGTCCAAATTGGGCTCGTACTGCGGTGGCTGGTACTGCGACTCCATCCCGTTAGTTTATCGGGGCTCGGGCCAGGCGCGCTGCGGCGGGCGCAGTCGTTCGATCATGCGGCAGAGCTTCAGCACGCCGGCGTCGTCGAAGCGCCGGCCGACGAGCTGCACGCCGATCGGCAGGCCTTCCGCGCTGTAGGACCAGTTGACGGACGCGGCCGGCTGCTCCGACATGTTGTACGGCACCGTGAACGCGATGTGGGGAAGGGCGTTGCGCGGATCGTTGCCGGGCGCGGGAAGCTCGGCCTCGTAGGCGAGGATCGGCGAGGTCGGCGACAGCAGGAAGTCGTGCCGCGCAGTGGCTGCGACCGCCGCCTCGCGCATCGCCATCACCTGCGAGTACGCCTGCATCACGTCGCGTCCGCTGAACCCGGCCGCGCGCCAGGTGCACCACTCCGCGACGAAGGGCAGCACGCGGCTGCGCTGCGCCTCGGAGAGCTGCATGAAGTCGTTGTGCGAGCGTGCCTCGAAGAACCGGCACACGCCGTCGAGCATCCCTTCGGTGAGAAAGGAGCGCACCGGCTCGACGCGGCAGCCGGTAGCCTCGAGCGCCGCGGCGGCCGCGTGCGCGGCGGCGCGCACCTCCGGCTGCAGCGGCAGCCCGGCTCCCATCTCGGCGATGAACCCGATGCTAATTCCCTTCGGATCGAGAGCGTCCAGGCCGTCGTGGAAATTTTCTTCCGGAGGAGGCAAAGACATGAAGTCGCGCGCGTCCGGCCGTGCGATGACGTTCATCAGAAGCGCGGCGTCTTCGACGCTGCGCGTCATCGGCCCGGCCACGCGCCCCATGTAGGGCGGATGGATGGGGACGCGGCCGAGCGAGGGCTTGAGCGCGAAGAGGCCGCAATGGGTCGCCGGCAGCCGGACCGAGCCGCCGATGTCGGTTCCTATGTGGAGCGGCGCGTAGCCGGCCACCGCGGCCGCGGCGGCGCCGGAGCTCGACCCGGAAGGATTGCGGTCGAGGCGCCAGGGATTGCGCGTGACGCCGTGCAGGCTCGACAGGCCCGACGAAAGCATGCCGTAGTCGGGCATGGTGGTCTTGCCGAGGATCACCGCGCCCGCTTCGCGCACGCGCACCGCGGGCGGCGCGTCGTCGGCCTGCGCCGGAGCGTCGTCGTTCGCGCGCGTGCCGATCGGCGCCGGATCGCCGCGCGTGGCGATATTCTCCTTGATCGTCACCGGAACGCCGTCGAGCGGACCGAGCGCAGCGCCGGCGCGGTGGCGCGCTTCCGACGCGCGGGCCTGCGCGAGCGCCGCATCGCGATGCAGGCGGTAAAGCGCGTTGATGCGCGGCTCCCAGGCGTCGACGCGTTCCAGCAGCGCGCACGTGACTTCGACCGGGGAGAGCTCGGCGCGCGCGTAGCCGCTCGCGAGCTGCGCCGCCGTCAGATTCGAAACGCCGGCCATCGCTCGACTATACTCGGCGCCGTCCGATGCTGAGAACCTTCACCGCCGTTCTCCCCGTTCTCCTATTGTGCGCTGCAGGGCTCGCCCCCGCGGCCGAGGAGATCCGCCTGTGGCACGGCATGAGCGGCACCGCGGGCGCGGAGCTCGACCGCCTCGTCGCGCGGTACAACGCCTCGCAGAAGGAGTACCGCGTGGTGTCGTTCTTCCGGGGACCATACGACGAGGTCCTGGCGAACGACATCGAGCTGCGCAGGGGCACGCGCCGCGCGCCGCACATCGTGCAGGTGCAGGATGCCGGCACCGCCGACATGATGCGCAGCGGGTTCGCGCGACCGTTCTGGCAGATCGTGCAGGGGTCGCGTCCGAAGCCGCGACCGAAGTCGCGCGCGCAACCGCAACCGGCCATCGAAGCGAAATACCTGCCCGCGGTCGCGGCCTATTTTTCCGACGCCGAAGGCCGGCTGCTCGCGCTGCCGTTCACCGCCGCGACCCCGGTGCTGTACTACAACCGCGATGCATTCCGCCAGGCCGGTCTCGACCCCGACCTGCCGCCGAAAACCTGGTACGAGGCCGCGAAGACGCTCGGCGTGCTGGTGGAATCCGGACAGAGCTGCGGCCTGACCGCTGCGTGGCAGTCCTGGGTGCTGGTCGAGAACATGAGCGCGTGGCACAACCAGCGTTTCGCAACTCAGGGTAACGGCATGTTCGCGGGCACGGGCAACGGCGTGGCCGCGGCCGCAGGCGGTCCGCGCCTTGCGTTCAATACACGGCTGATGGTGCGCTGGATCTCGACGCTCTCGTCCTGGCACAAGGCGGGCTACTTCAGCTACTCCGGCCGCAGGGACGAGGCCGAGGCGCGCTTCGCCACCGGCGAATGCGCGGTACTTGTTTCCTCCTCCGCTTCCTACCCGGGCCTGCGCAAGCGCGCCGGCTTCGATGTCGGGCTGGCGCAGCTGCCCTACTATGACGACTTCGACGATGCGCCCCAGAACACGCTGGTCGCGGGATCGGCGCTGTGGGCCCTTGCGGGCGCGAGCGCCGCGCAATACCGCGGCGTAGCAAGCTTTTTCGCCTGGCTGGCCCAGCCGCAGGTGCAGGTGGAATGGCAGACCCGGACCGGCGGCGTTCCGCTCACCACCGCGGCCTACGACCTGATGCGCAAGCAGGGCTTTTACCGCGAGCACCCGGAGCAGGAGGTGGCGGTGCGCCAGCTCCTCGCCAAGCCGACCGAGGATTCGGCCGGCATCCGCCTGGGCAGATTCCGGTTCATCCGCGGCATCATCGACGAGGAGCTGGAGTCGGTGTGGAGCGACAAGAAGACTCCGCTCGACGCCCTCAACGCCGCGGTGCAGCGCGGCAATCTGCTTCTCGAGAACGGCCGGTAAACCGGCGGCCCGGCTCCGCGTTGCCCGGGGTATGAAGCTCCTCTACATCGGCGCCGCGTTCCTGCTCGCCTGCCTCGCGCTCGCGCTTCTGACCTAGCCTTTGAGGCAGGTGCTCATGAATTTCTTGCGATCGTCGCCCTTCATGTGCTTGTCGGACGCCTGCTTGTTGCAGTCCTTCATGCGCGCCTGCTGAGGCGTCATCTCGCCGCCCTTGGCACTGCTGCCGCCCTTCAGGCACGAGCTCATGAACTTCTTGCGCGCGTCGCCTTCCATTTTCTTCGCGCCCGCCTGCTCGTTGCAGCTCTTCATGCGCTCCTGTTGCGCCTTCTGCGCCGCGGTCGGCTCCTTCTTGGCTTCCTTTTTGTCCTGCGCCATGGCGAACGGGGCGCACGCGAACATCAGACACACAGCGAGAGCGAGCTTTCTCATGCTTTTTCTCCTGGTTAACGGGCCTGCAACAGGCGCTCGATCGCGCCGACCAGCTTCGGATCGTCGGGCTCGACGCGCGTATCGAAGCTCTGCACTTTGGCGCCGCTGCGGTCGACGAGGTACTTGTGGAAGTTCCAGCGCGGCGCCTGGCCGCCGCTCGCTTTCACGAGGTCGGCGTACAGCGAATTCTTCTTCAGCTCGGTCTTGGCGAACATCGGGAAGTCGATGGCGTACTGGTTGACGCAGAACGACGAGATTTCCTTGTTCGAGCCGGGCTCCTGGCCGCCGAAGTCGTTCGACGGGAAGCCGAGCACCACCAGGCCGCGCCCCTTGTACTTGCGGTAGAGCGCCTCGAGCCCCTCGTACTGCGGGGTGTAGCCGCACTCGCTCGCGGTGTTCACCACCAGCAGCACGCTGCCGGCGTATTCGCACAGCGACTGGGGCTGGTCGAGGAGGGTGGTCATGCTGCGGTCGAGGAGCGCCGGGCAGGCAGCCATGGCGGGCAAGCTCGCGAGAAATAGAACGCTAATAAGGAAGGGGCGCATTGGGCTTGAGGGGTTGTAGCGCCGCGCGGAAATCGCGCTTGATGCGCTCCAGCGCGGCTAGGTTGTCGGCTTCGAACCGGATCACGATCACCGGGGTCGTGTTGGAGGCGCGCGCAAGTCCGAAGCCGTCAGCATACTCCACCCGCACGCCGTCGATGGTGAGCACGCGCTCGGCGCTGGGGAAGGGCGGTGCGGTTTCCACCAGGTGCTGCAGCTTCGCCACCAGGCGGTGCGGCTCACCCTCTTCGAGCTGCCAGTGGATCTCCGGGGTCGAGGGCGCGTTCGGCAGGCTCTTCAGCGCTCGATTCGCATCCTGCTCTTTCGACAGGACCTCCAACAGGCGGGCTCCCCCGTAGAGCGCGTCGTCGAAGCCGTACCAGCGCTCCTTGAAGAAGGTGTGACCCGACATCTCGCCGGCGAGGAGCGCGCCGCTTTCCTTCAGCTTCGCCTTGATGAGGGAGTGGCCGGTCTTCCAGATGGTCGCCCGGCCGCCGTGGCGCTCGATCCACGGCGCGAGCAGCCGCGTGCTCTTTACGTCGTAGATGATCTCGGCCCCGGGGTTGCGGCCGAGCACGTCCTTCGCGAGCAGCATGAGCTGGCGGTCGGCGAAGATGTTCTCGCCGTCCTTCGTCACCACGCCGAGGCGGTCGCCGTCGCCGTCGAAGGCGAGACCCAGCTCGCATTCGCTGCTTTTCAGAGTCTTGATCAGGTCTACAAGGTTCTCCGGCTGCGCAGGGTCGGGGTGATGATTCGGAAAGTTGCCGTCCACTTCGCAATAGAGCTCGGTGACCTTGCAGCCGAGGCTCCGGTAAAGCCGCGGCGCGAGCATGCCGGCGACACCGTTGCCGCAGTCCACCGCGATGTGGAAAGGCCGCGCGAGCTTCACGTCGCCCGCGATGCGCCGAACATACGCTTCGAGCACGTCGGCCGTGGTTTTCTTTCCCGAGCCGGAGGCGAGCTGCTTTTTGTCAATCCTCCTTCTGAGCTCCTGGATGTCTTCGCCGTACAGCGTGTCGCCGGCCACCACGATCTTGAGGCCGTTGTATTGCGGCGGATTGTGGCTGCCGCTCACCGCCACGCAGCTGCCGGTTCCCAGGTGATGCGCCGCGAAGTAGGCGACCGGCGTCGGCGCCATGCCGACGTCGATCACGTCCGCGCCCGCGGCATTCAGGCCCTGGGTAAGCGCCGCGACCAGCTCGGGCCCCGACAGGCGTCCGTCGCGGCACACCGCGAAGACCGGCGCCTTGCGCTCCCTCCCCAGCGAGCCGAGCGCGCGGCCGATGTCGCGCACGATTTCGGGCGTCAGGCTGCGGCCCACCACGCCGCGGATGTCGTAAGTACGGAAGATCTCGGCGGGAATGCTCACAGGTCCAGAAAATCGAAGAGGTGTCGGGGCAGCCAGTCGCGGTTGCCGGGAAACGGCGCGGCCAGGAATCCGGCGTGGCCTCCGGTGCGCGGAAATTCTAGCACCACACACGGCGCGGCCTTTCGCGCGGCGCGCATCAGGTCGCTCTCCGGCAGGAACGGGTCGTTGCGGGCGTTGAGCACGAGCGTCGGCACGCGGATGCGCTCGAGATACGGCCCGCTCGCCGCGGCCCCCCAGTAGTGGTCGGTGTCGCGAAAGCCGTGCAGCGGTGCCGTCACGAGGTTGTCGAACTCGCGGAAGGTGCGTGCGGCCGTCACCTTCTTTCCATCATACAAGTCTGGAAAGATCCCCAGCTTGGCGAGCGCCTTGGGCTTCATGGTGGAAAGGAAGTGCCGCACGTAAAGGATGCGGTTCAGCCCGCGGTCGAGCGCGTCGCCGGCGGCGGCGAAGTCGAGCGGCGCGGACACCGCCGCCGCCCGGCGCACCAGCGCGCGCGCCTCGTCGCCGCGTTCGCCGAGCCACTTGAGCATGACGTTGCCGCCGAGCGATACGCCCACGGCGCACAGCGGTCCACCCAGGCGTTTGAGCATCCAATCGATTTCCTCGGTATCTCCCGAGTGGTACGCGCGGCGCGTGCGGTTCGGTTCTCCCGAGCAGCCGCGGAAGTGCGGGATCGCGAGGCGCCAGCCGCGCTCGACCGCGTGCGCCGCCACGGCGCGCGCGTAGTGACTGTCCGAGCCGCCTTCGAGGCCGTGAAAGAGCACGAGCTGCTTCTGCGCCCCCGCATTGCCGCAAAAGTCGACGTCGACGAAGTCGCCGTCGGGCGTGTCCCAGCGCGCGCGCCGCAGCGGCACGCGCGGCGGCGGGAAAAGCGACGGCACGATCGTCTGCAGGTGGCCGCCCGGCAGCCACCAGGGCGAGGAAAAAGGGGTCAGAGGAATTTTCCTGTAACACGTATACGCATGGCTCGAAGTGTTACCGGAAAATTCCTCTGACCCCTTTTTCTTTCAATGCAGGAACTTCGGCGGAGCGTCCTGCGGCTGCACCGGCGGCGCCTGAATCGGCGCGGGCGAGGCGTGGTGCACGATCATGCGCCAGCCGGCGGCGGTACGCAGATATACGTTGGTCGCGATCACCGGCACCTGGGCGCGCGCGTCGCCCTCGACGGTGAAGTTCTCGTGCACGCTGTGCACGGCGATCATCATCGCCGTCACCGCCACCTGCTGGGTGATGTGCACGCGCGGCCCGGCGCCGCCCGAGAAGATGCGCGCCCAGCTCGCGCGCACCTCGTCGGGGCCCGACAGGCGCGGGCCGCCGGGGTGCACGCAGATGATCTCCTCGTCCTCGGCCCACACCGCCATCATGCCGTCGAGGTCGCCGCGCTCGAGCGCCTCGTAGAAGGCGTTCTCGGCGTCCTGCGCGGTGGGGAAGATCCTGGTGCTCACGCGGCGAGATTCTGTATTTCCTGCAGCACGGTTTCCACCGTCATTTCTCGCATGCAGCGAAAATGGCCCAGCGGACACTCGCGCTCGAAGCACGGGCTGCACTCGACGGCGAGCCACAGCACCCGGGCGGCGGAGGATAGCGGCGGGGTATGCGCAGGGCTCGACGAGCCGAACAGCGCCACCTGCGGCCGTCCGAGCGCCGCCGCGACGTGCATCAGCCCCGAATCGTTCGTCACGACGTAGTCCGCGCCGGCGATCAGCGCGATCGCCTCGTCGAGCGTGGTCTCGCCGACGAGGTTGCGCCCGGCGATGCCCTGCGCCGCCTCGCGGTCGTTCGCCGAGCCCAGGATGAGCGCTTGCGTCTGCAGTTGCTTGCTCAATTGCGGGAAATACGGCCAGCGCTTGGCCGGGCCGTACTCCGCACCGGGGCAGAAGACGCCGTAGGGGCCTTCGATGTCGAAGCGCCGCCGGGCGGCTTCGATCTCGCCCGGCTCGACCCGCAGCCGCGGCTCGGGCAGGGGTTCCTTCACCCGCGCGCCGGCAGGCTCGGCCAGACGGGCGTAGTGCAAGGGCATCGGGGCTTCGTCTTTCCTGTGCAGGACGTTGAGAAGCCCATACCTCGCTTCGCCGACATAGCCGGTCCTGATCGGGATGCCGGCGAAAAACGGCAGCAGCGCAGATTTCCAGCTGTTCGGCAGCACGATCGCCTCGCCGTAGCGGCGTCCCTTCAGCGCCCGGGCGAGCCTCCACCGCTCGCCGAGCTGCAACGCCCTGTGGCGCAGGGGCACCGAGATCACGTCGCCGACCTCGGCCATCCGCCGCGCGACCGGCGCGACCCATGCGGGCGCCAGGACGTCGATCTGCGCGCCCGGGTTCTTGTCGCGCAACCGCGACAGCAGCGGCTGCGCCATCAGCGCGTCGCCGATCCAGTTCGGCGCCACGACCAGGATTCTGGGCACTAGTGCCCTTTTACCGGAGCGCCCTTATAGACGTACAGCGTGCCGCAATAAGGACAACGGGTTTCGCCTTCCTTGGCGACGTCGAGAAACACGCGCGGATGGCGCGCCCAGAGCGGCGACCCCGGAAGCGGGCAGTGCAGCGGCAGCTGCTTCTCGGTGATCTCGACCTGCCTCGCCTCGTCCGCCTTCAACGCCGGCCCCGCTGGCCGACCGGCGTGAGCCAGTGCCGGCGCTTCTCGTCGCGGCCGCTGACGACGTCGAAGAAGGCCTTCTGGATCGCCTTGGTCACCGGGCCGGCGCGCCCCTCGCCGATGGTGCGGCCGTCGAGCTCGCGGATCGGCGTCACCTCGGCGGCGGTGCCGGTGAAGAAGCACTCATCGGCGATGTAGATGTCGTCGCGCGTCAGGCGCTTGGAGATCACCGGGTAGCCGAGCTCCTGCGCGAGCTCGATCACCGAGGCGCGCGTGATGCCGGTGAGCGCGGAAGTGAGCTCGGGCTCGTAGATCTTCCCCTCCTTGACGATGAAGATGTTCTCGCCCGCGCCCTCGGCGACGAAGCCGTCGACGTCGAGGAGCAGCCCTTCGTCGTACCCGTGCTGCGTGGCCTCGAGCGTCGCCAGCACCGAGTTCGGATACGTTCCCGACATCTTGGCGCGCGCCATGGTCACGTTGATGTGGTGCCGGGCGTAGGACGAAGTCTTGACGCGGATGCCTTTCTCGAGCGCATCGGGGCCGAGGTAGGCGCCCCACGGCCAGGCCGCGATGGCGACGTGCACCTTCGCGCCGACCGGGGACACGCCCATCTTCTCCGAGCCGTAGAACGCGATCGGCCGCACGTAGCAGGCCTCGTGGCCGTTCTCGCGCACCACCTGGAGCTGAGCGTCCATCAGCTCGGCGCGGCTGAACGGAAGCTTCATCATGTAGATGTGCGCGGAGTTGAAGAGGCGATCGGTGTGCTCCTTCAGGCGGTAGATCGCGGTCCCGATGGAGGTCTTGTACGCGCGTACGCCCTCGAACACCGCGAGCCCGTAGTGCAGCGAGTGCGTGAGGACGTGGGTGGTGGCCGAGCGCCATTCCACCAGCTTTCCGTCGTACCAGATCCAGCCGTCGCGGTCCGCCATCGAGAGCGGCGCGCCGGGTTCCTTCTCGTTCGCCATCGGAGTTACTCTCCCTTCGTCAAGTCACTATTTTAGCCATGAACTGGCGAGGTTCCGAATGAAAACCAAGAAGCGTGGCGCGATGGGCCGGCTCCGGTTCTCCGGCTTCGCGCGCAGCCTGGCAGGTTGGTCGGGCCGCCCCGTTGCATTTGTTGCGGCGAGCGCCGCCGTGGTGCTGTGGGGGTTGTCCGGCCCGCTCTTCGGCTTCAGCGACACCTGGCAGCTCGTGATCAACACCTCGACCACGATCATCACCTTCCTGATGGTGTTCCTGATCCAGAACACGCAGAACCGGGACACCGAGGCGATCCAGCTCAAGCTCGACGAGCTGATCCGCGCCACCCAGGGCGCGCACAACGCGCTGCTCAATCTCGAGCACCTCGAAGACGAGGAGCTCGACCGCTATCGCAGTCACTACGCGGCGCTTGCGAAGGCGGCGCTGGAGAAGCTGCGCGCGGGCGAGCTCGACACCGACTCGCCCGAGATCAAGGACCTCGGGAAACGGTGAGCCGCCAGAGCTCGCGCACGGCGTCGGCGTGCGCCGCGACCTGCTCGGGCGGCACGCGCGCGTACTGGGCGCCGTTCAGCCGCAGCGCGTGCTGCAGGCGGCGGAATTCGCGGTAGGCGTTGCGGCAGCGCTCGGCGAGCGCGCCCGGAATCAGACCGAGCTCCGCCGCCATGCCGAGGAGCGCGATGTTGCCCAGATTCTTCGTGAATTGTTCGAACTGATGGGAAAAAGCGAGGACCAGATACTGCACCGCGAACTCGACGTCGATCATCCCGCCGGCGTCGTGCTTCAGGTCGAACAGCCCCGAGCGGTTGGGATGCGCCGCATGCATCCGGGCGCGCATCTCCGCGATCTTGGCGGCGAGCTCGGCCGGGTCCCGCCTGCGCCGCAGGATCCTTTCGCGCAATGATTCGAACGCAGACCCGACCGCGGCGTCGCCCGCGCTGTAGCGAGCCCGCGTGAGCGCCTGGTGCTCCCACACCCAGGCGTCGCGCTCCTGGTAGCGCTCGAACGCCTCGAGCGAGGACACCATCAGGCCGGAGTTGCCGCTCGGCCGCAGCGCGAGGTCGGTGTCGAAGAGCACCCCGGCCGAGGTGCGCGTGGTGATCCAGCTCTGCAGCCGCAGCGCGAGGCGCGAGTACACCTCCTGCGCCTGCTCGTGCGGATCGTCGTAGAGGAACACGATGTCGAGGTCGGAGGCGTAGCCGAGCTCCTTGCCGCCGAGCTTGCCGTAGGCGACGATCGCGAAGCGCGGCGCGCCGTCGGCCTCATTTTCCATGTGGCGCCGAGGCAGCTCGTCCCACGCCACCTCGATGCACACCTCGAGCACGAGGTCGGCGAGGGCCGAGAGGTGGTCGGCGAGCCGCTCGACCGTCAGCAACCCTGCGAGGTCCTGCGCGAGCAGGCGGAACACCTGCCCCTGGTGCATCTCGCGCAGCAGCACCATGCGCCGCTCGCGGTCGCCGGCGTGCGCCGCGAGCTGGGCACGCAGCTGGCGCGCGAACGCCTCGAGGTCCGGCGGCGCGTAGAGCACGCGGTCGTCGAGCAGCTCGTCGAGCAGCACCGGGTGGCGGGTGAGGAACTCGGCGGCCCAGCTCGAGGCGCCGACGATGCGCGCGACGCGCTCGAGCGCCGGCGGGTGCTCCGCGAGCAGCGCGAGATAGGCGGCGCGCCCGGCGATGGCCTCGACCAGGTCGAGGCCGCGCGTCAGGGTGGTCTCGGCGTCCGGCGTCGCCCGCGCGGCGCGCGCGAGCGCCGGGACGAGGGCGTCGAGGCGCCGGCGCGACTCGTCGGGCAGCGCGGCGTAGCGCTGGCTCGCGCGCAGCGCCGCGAGCCGCGGGTGCTCCGGCCAGGGCTCGGCCTGGGTTTTCGACTCGGCGAACACCGCCTCGAAGTGGCGCGACACCGCCAGACGATGGTTTTCCAAAACCTCGCGAAATTCGGTCCAGGACGAAAACCCCGTCATGCGCGCAAGGCGCGCCTGGTCCTCGGCGTCCTGCGGCAGCTCGTGGCGCTGCGCGTCGTCGAGATACTGGAGGCGGTGCTCGACCTTCCTCAGGAACACGTACGCCGCGCCGAGCTCGCTCACCGCCTGGGCCGGAAGCAGGTTCCGCTCGCCGAGAAGCTCGAGCACCTTCAGAGTCCTGCGCTCGGTGAGCGCGGGATCGCGCCCGCCGCGCGCGAGCTGCAGCGCCTGGGCCACGAACTCGATCTCGCGGATCCCGCCCGGGCCGAGCTTCACGTGATCGGCGAGCTCGCGCCGCGCCACTTCGCGCCGCACCTCCGCGTGGAGCTGGCGCATGGCGGCGAGCGTCGCGTAATCGAGGTATTTCCGGTAAACGAACGGTCGGACCAGCCTGAAGAGATCTTCTTGATTACTGCCGGTAAGCGCGCGCGCCTTGATCCAGGCATAGCGCTCCCACTCGCGCCCCTGGGTGATGAAATAGGTCTCCAGGAAGTCGAGGCTGCAGGCGAGCGGCCCCGAGTCGCCGTACGGTCGGAGGCGCATGTCGACGCGGAACGCAAAACCGTCCTCGGTAGCCGCTGCGAGCAGGCGGATCAGCCTGCGTCCGGCCTGCTCCCAGCGCTCCTGGTCGTCGAGGCCGCCGGCGTGCACGAACACGAGGTCGATGTCGGAGGAGACGTTGAGCTCGCGGCCGCCGAGCTTGCCCATGGCGACCACGATCAGCGCCTTCTCCTGCAGCGCCGCCGCGATGCTGAGCTCGGCGAGCTCGCTCATGGTGCCGCACACCTCGTCGAGGTCGGCGAGGCCGCAGAGGTCGCGCGCCATGACCCGCAGCAACACTCGGCTGCGAAGGCGCCGCAGGCGGCGCATCAGGCCGGCTTCGTCGTCCGCCGCCGCGCCCTCGAGCGCGGCGGCCATTTCCTCGCGTGCGAAAGGTCCCGGCAAGGAAAGTTCCTGCGCCAGCTCCGGGTGCGCTTCGAGCACGCGCGAGGCGTAGCGCGAGTCGGCCAGTTTACGAATCGAATCCGACATTTGGGGATTAGAATGGCGCGTGAGCGCCCATTCCACCATGAAGCGGCTCGGCCGTGCGATCGAGGTTCTCGCGTGGACGGCGTTTTTCGCCCTGGCGGCGCTCGTGCTCGCGGTGCGCTTCTGGCTTCTGCCCGACATCGAGCGCTACCGCGAGGAGATCGTAGGCGCGGTTTCGGCGGCGGTGGGACAGCCGGTGCGCATCGGCGGCCTCAGCGCGGGCTGGTACGGCCTCAACCCGCACATCCACCTGCGCGACGTGCGCATCTTCGATCGCGCCGGCCGCGAGGCGCTCACGCTGCCCTCGATCGACAACCAGCTCGCGTGGAGCTCGCTGCTGCAGGGGAAGCTCAAGCTCCATTCGCTCGCGATCGAAAAGCTCCGGCTGCAGGTGCGCCGCGACGCCGCGGGCGCGCTCTTCGTCGCGGGCATCAAGCTCGGCGAGAGCGACAGCCGCTTCGCGCGCTGGCTGCTCGCGCAGGACGAGATCGTGCTGCGCGACGCGCAGATCGAGTGGCACGACGAGCTGCGCGGCGCGCCGCCGCTCGAGCTGAGCGCCGTGAACCTGAGGCTGCGCAATGCCGGCGAGCGCCACGCGATCGGCCTGTCCGCGCGACCGCCGGCCGAGCTCGGCGCGACCCTGGAGCTGCGCGCCATGCTGCAGGGCACCGAGCTCGCGGATCCGGCGGCCTGGAAGGGCAGGCTCTACGCCGAGCTCGGCTATACCGACCTCGCCGCCTGGCGCGCGTGGCTCGACTATCCGTGGCACATCGACCAGGGACAGGGGGCGCTGCGCGCATGGCTCACGTTCGAAGCGGGCGAGGTGCGTCGGGCGACCGCCGACCTGGCGCTCTCGGACGTGGTCACGCGCTTCGACGACGCGCTCTCGCCGCTCCGGCTGGCGTCGCTGCGCGGGCGGCTGCAAGGCGCATCGGACAACGGACGCTACTACGTCGCCGCGCGCGACCTCGCCATCGGCATCGAGGACGGGACGGTGGTGGCACCGAGCGACTTCGACGTCACCTGGAGCACCGGGAGCAGCGCCGGCGGCACGCTTGCCGCGGCCGCGATCGAGCTCGAGCCGCTCGCGCGGCTTGCCGCCTCGCTGCCGCTGCCGGAGCGGGCCCGCAAGCTGCTCGCCGAGGTCAAGCCGCGCGGACACCTCGCGGATGCGCGCGTGGAGTGGCGCGGCGAGCCGCAGGCGCCGGAGGGCTTCGCGGCGCGCGCCAAGTTCGTCGACCTGGCCGCCGAGGCGGTCGACGAGCTGCCCGGATTCGCCGGCATTACGGGGAGCGTCGACGCCACCGAATCGAGCGCGCGCGTGGTCCTCGCCACGAGAAAAGGCGAGCTGCAGCTGCCGCGCGTGTTCCCCGAGCCGCGCATCGCGCTCGACTTCCTGAACGGGCTGGTCGAGTGGGAGCGCCGGGGCGATGCCGGCATCGCGCTGCGCATCGAGTCGCTCACGTTCTCCAACGCGGACGTCAGCGGCAACGCGCAGGGGACCTACGTGGCCGCGGCGGACGCCCCGGGGGTCATCGACCTTTCGGCGCAATTCAACCGCGCCGACGGCCGCCAGCTCGAGCGCTATCTCCCGCACGCGCGCCTCATGGGCGGGGAGAAGACGCGCGACTGGCTCGTGCACGGGGTGCTCGCGGGCCAATCGAGCGACGTGCGCGTGCGCATCCGCGGCGATCTGCGCGAGTTTCCGTTCACCGACCCGGCCCGCGGCCACTTCAGCGTGGCTGCGCGCGTCGAGCGCGGGGTCCTGCAGTACGCCGACGGCTGGCCGCGCATCGAGGACATCCAGGGCGAGCTGCTGTTCGAGGGCGAGCGCATGCACATCGCCGGGAAGAGCGGCAGCGTCCTCGGCGTGGCGCTCGCCAACGTCGAGGTGGCCATCCCGAGGCTGCGCGACCCGAGCCCGTTGCTCGAGATTACCGGTGACGCGCGCGGCGCCACGGCGGATTTCCTGCGATTCATCGAGTCGAGCCCGGTGCGCCGCATGACGGCCGGCTTCACCGCGCCGATGAGCGCGAGCGGCCAGGGAAAGCTGCGCCTGAGGCTCGAGCTGCCGCTGAAGGACCTGCCGAGCGCGCGCGTCGGCGGCGAATACGAGTTCGAAGGCAACGAGGTGGTCGTGAGCGCGCAGCTGCCGCCGATCGAAGCCGCCGCCGGCAAGGTGGCGTTCACCGAATCCACGCTCGCGGTGCGCGATGTGCAGGGCCGGCTTTTCGGCGGCCCGGTCGCCATCAGCGGCGGCACGCAGCGCGACGGAACCGTGCAGGTCGTGGCGCGCGGCGAGGCGACGCTCGCCGGAACGCGCGCGCTCTTCGACCATCCGTGGCGGCGCTTCTTCGCCGGGCAGGCGCCTTACGTCGCGACGGTCAACATCGCGAAGGGCCGCCAGCAGGTGCTGCTGCAGTCCTCGCTGCAGGGCGTGACGAGCGCGCTACCCGCGCCGTTCTCGAAGAGCGCCGGCGAAACGCTGCCGCTCCAGCTCGAGCTCGCTCCGGACGAGCGCCTGAAAATCAAGCTTGGCCGGGTGCTCGCGGCCGAGCTGGTGCGGCGCCGCCAGGGCGAAGCGCTCGTCGTGCAGCGCGCCGGCGTTTCGCTCAGTCCGTCGGGCGATGCGCCGCTGCGCCTGCCGGAGCGCCCCGGCACGCTCATCTACGGCTCGCTGCCCGCGCTCGACGTCGACAAGTGGCTGCCGCTCTTCGGCGCCCCGGACGCCCCCGTGGACGCGAGCGCGCTCGACGTGCAGATCGGCCAGCTCGACCTCTACGGCAAGCGGCTGAACGAAGTCAGCCTGCGTGCGGGCGCCGATGCCGCGGGCTGGGCCGCGACCATCGCTTCGCAAGAGATCGCGGGCGAGCTCTCCTACCGCAAGGACGGCGGCAGGCTGGTCGCGCGCCTGACGCGTTTTCTCAGCCCGCAGGCGTATCCGGGGGCGCCCGAGCGCGGCACGCTCGAGCCGAAGGACCTGCCGACCCTCGACCTGGTCGCCGAGCGCTTCAGCCTGCGCGGCAAGGAGCTCGGCCGCATCGAGATCCAGGGCGGCCGCACGGGCGAGGACTGGCGCATCGACAAGCTCGCGATGACCAACGCCGATGCGACGCTCGCCGCCACCGGCTTGTGGCGCGGCGGCGCGCCTGCGCGCAGCCAGCTCGACTTCGAGCTGAACGCCGCCGACGGCGGGCTGTTCCTCGCGCGCGTCGGCTACCCGGACCTGGTGAAGGGCGGCAGGACCCGGCTCAGGGGCAACCTTGCCTGGAACGGCGATCCTTCGTCCATCGATTACCCGAGCCTGACCGGCAGCGTCAAGCTCGAGTCGTTTTCAGGCCAGTTCCTCGAGATCGAGCCCGGCATCGGCAAGCTGATCTCGCTGATGAGCCTGCAGGCGCTGCCGCGGCGCATCGCGCTCGATTTTCGCGACGTGTTCTCCAAGGGCTTCGGCTTCGACGACATCTTCGCCGCCGCGCAGGTCGATTCCGGCGTCATGACGGTGAAGGACTTCCGCATGCGCGGCTCCTCGGCGCAGGTGCAGATGAGCGGCGAGGTGGACCTTGCGCAGGAAACCCAGAACCTGCGCGTGCGCGTGGTGCCGAGCCTGGGCGACTCGGCGTCGCTCGCGATCGCGCTGGTCAATCCGCTGCTCGCCATCCCGGCGGCGATCGCGCAGAAGATCCTCAAGGATCCGCTCGGCCACATCTTCGCCTTCGAGTACTCGGTGACCGGCGGCTGGAGCGACCCCAAGGTGGCGAAGCTGGGCATCGAGGCGCGCGAGCTCCCCCCGCAGGAAGGGGGCGTGCAGTGAAGACGCGCGTCGCCGCCATCCAGATGGTCTCGGCGGCGGAGGTGCCGGCGAATCTCGCCGCGGCCGAACGCCTGATCGCCGAGGCGGCGGCGCAGGGCGCGCGCCTCGCCGCCTTGCCGGAGAATTTCTACCTCATCGGCCGCCACGAGGGCGACAAGGTGAAGGTCCGCGAGCGCGACGGCGAGGGGCCGATCCAGGAGTTCCTCGCCGCGGCCGCGCGGCGGCACGGACTGTGGCTGCTCGGCGGGACGGTCCCGCTCGAGTGCGCGGACGCCGGCCGAATCAGAAGCGCTTCTCTGCTCTACGACGACGCCGGACGGCGCGTCGCGCGCTACGACAAGATGCACCTGTTCCGCTTCGACGGGTCCGGCGACGAGCGCTACGACGAGGCGCGCACGCTCGAGCCCGGAACCGCGCCGGTGGCGCTGTCGAGCCCGTTCGGGCGGATCGCGCTTTCCGTTTGCTACGATGTGCGCTTTCCCGAGCTGTACCGGTCGCTCGGCGAGTTCGATCTCGTGTTCGTGCCCTCGGCCTTCACCGTGCCCACCGGGCAGGCGCACTGGGAAATCCTGCTGCGCGCCCGTGCCGTCGAGAACCAGGCCTACGTCATCGCTCCGGCGCAGGGCGGGCGGCACGCGAGCGGCCGGCGCACCTACGGCCACACGATGATCGTCGATCCATGGGGCGAAGTGCTGGCGGCCCGGCCCGAAGGCGAGGGCGTGGTGCTTGCCGACATCGACGGCGCCAGGCTGCGCGAAGTGCGCGGCGCGCTGCCCGCCCTCGTCAACAGGAGACTGAGTTGAACCTCGACACCGCGAAAACGACGCTGCTCGCGCCCCACGACCTCGAGACCGGCAAGCTGGAGCGGGTGTTCGGCACGCTCGCGGCGCACAAGGTCGACTACGCGGACCTCTATTTCCAGTACTCGCGCTACGAGGGCTGGAGCCTCGAAGAAGGCATCGTCAAGTCGGGCAGCTTCAACATCGAGCAGGGCGTCGGCGTGCGTGCGGTCTCGGGCGAGAAGACCGCATTCGCCTATTCGGACGAGATCAGCTTCGACGCGCTGCAGGACGCGGCCAAAGCGACCCGCGCGATTGCTTCGTCGGGCAAATCCCAGCGAGTGAAGGCAAACCGGAGCAAGCCTCCCGTTGCTCTGTACCGCGCGCTCGACCCGGTGGCCTCGCTCGATTCGTCGCAGAAGGTGACGCTGCTCGAGAGGCTCGAGCGCAAGTGCCGCGCGCTCGACCCGCGCATCACGCAGGTGATCGCGAGCCTCGGCGGCGAGTACGAGGTGGTGCTGATCGCGCGCGGCGACGGCACGCTCGCGGCCGACGTGCGCCCGCTGGTGAGGCTGTCGGTGCAGGTGATCGCGGAGGCGAACGGGCGGCGCGAGAGCGGCTCGGGCGGCGGCGGCGGCCGCACCGATTACGCGCACTTCACCGACGAGACGCTCGACGAATACGCGCGCCACGCGGTGTCGCAGGCGCTCGTCAACCTCGAGGCCCGGCCGGCGCCCGCGGGCACGATGACCGTGGTGCTCGGGCCGGGCTGGCCCGGGGTGCTCCTGCACGAGGCGGTGGGCCACGGCCTGGAGGGCGATTTCAACCGCAAGGGCAGCTCCGCGTTCTCCGGCCGTCTGGGCCAGCGCGTGGCTTCCCCCGGCGTCACCGTGGTGGACGACGGCACCCTGCCCGGACGGCGCGGCTCCCTGACGATCGACGACGAGGGCAACCCCACCCAGAGGAACGTGCTGATCGAGGACGGCGTGCTGCGCGGCTACCTGCAGGACAGCCTGAACGCCCGCCTCATGAAGATGCCGCTCACCGGCAACGGCCGGCGCGAGTCGTTCGCGCACCTCACGCTGCCGCGCATGACCAACACCTACATGCTGGCCGGCTCGCACGACCCGAAGGAGATCATCGCCAGCGTGAAGAAGGGTCTCTACGCGACCAACTTCGGCGGCGGCCAGGTCGACATCACCAACGGCAAGTTCGTGTTCTCCGCGGCAGAGGCCTACCTCATCGAGAACGGGAAAGTCACCCACCCCGTGAAGGGCGCCACGCTGATCGGCAACGGACCCGACGCGCTCACGCGCGTCAGCATGATCGGCAACGACCTCGCGCTCGACAGCGGCATCGGCACCTGCGGCAAGGAGGGGCAGAGCGTGCCGGTGGGCGTGGGACAGCCGACGCTCAAGATCGACGGCCTTACGGTGGGTGGAACTGCGTGACGGCAGAAGATCTTGCTCTTCAAATCGAAGACAAGTCGCTCATCGGTCTGCCGCCCGACTATTCGCTCGTCGCGATGGAGGTCGTGCGCGCGCTCATCCGCCGCAAGGCGAAGGGGCTGCGGCTCCTCGGCGTGCCGCAGCTCGGGTTGTGCGCCGATCTCCTCATCGGTGCGGGCTGCGTTGCCGAGATCGAGACCAGCGCGGTGACGCTCGGCGAGGCGGGCCTCGCGCCGCGCTTCACCGAGGCGGCCGAGAAGGGCGAGATCCTGGTGCGCGACGCTACCTGCCCGGCGGTCCACACCGCGCTCCAGGCGTCCGAGAAGGGCGTGCCGTTCATGCCGCTGCGCGGCGTGCTGGGTTCCGATCTTCTGAAGCTGCGCCCCGACTGGAAGATTTCCCCAAACCCTTTCGCCGCCAGCAGCGATCCCATCTTGCTGATTCCATCAATACAGCCGGA
This sequence comes from Burkholderiales bacterium, assembly GCA_036406675.1. Classification (GTDB taxonomy): domain Bacteria; phylum Pseudomonadota; class Gammaproteobacteria; order Burkholderiales; family SG8-39; genus SCGC-AG-212-J23. Next base: position 14,075 of record DASXAO010000124.1, on the reverse strand, counting down.
TATCGCGCTCTTCCACGCGCGCTGGGCGGACGAGGCGGGCAACGTCTGGATCGGCCGGCGCCGCGAGCTCGCCACCATCGCTCATGCATCGAAGCGATGCTTCGTCACCTACGAGGAGAAGCGGTCCGGCGACATGCTGGAGGACGAGGTTCTCGCGCCAGGCGTGCTGGGCGCGGTCTACGTCACCGCGACGGCGCAGGCGCGCCGCGGCGCCTGGCCGCTCGGCGTGCCGGAGGTCTACGGCATCGACGACGCCCACCTGATGCGCTATGCAAAAGCGGCGAAGACGCGCGAGGGCTTCCAGCGCTACCTGGACGAGTTCGTTTGCACGCCAAAGAAGAGCTCCTCGCCAGCGTCGTCGCCCGCCTGATTGCGCGGGTGGTGAACGAGGGCGGGCACGTTGCGGTCGGCGCCGCTTCTCCCATTCCCGCCGCGGGCGCGCTTCTTCTCAAGCAGAAACGACCCGAATTGAGGCTATCGTTCCTGCACAAGAGGGAGGGCAACCCTTTCACCGAGGGCTCGCGCGAGCTCTTCGACCTCGCCGGCCAGGGGCGCATCGACGTCTTTTTTCTCGGCGGGGCGCAGATCGACGGCGAGGCGAACATCAACCTGGTGCGCGCCGACGGACGGCGCTTCCCCGGCTCCTTCGGCTCCGCCTTCATGTATTCGGTGGTGAGGAGCGTGATCCTGTTTCGCGAGGAGCACTCCAGGCGCGTGTTGGTGCCGAAGGTCGAGTTCATCTCGGCCGCCGGCAACCCGGCGGCGCTCCTCACGGGCAAGGCGCTCTTCTCGTGGCAGCGGGACAAGCGCCGCTTCCGGCTGGAAAGCGTGCATGAGCCGGGCGACATCGGCCCCGATACCGGGTTTTCCTACGACGCCGCGGCCGCGGTGCCCCTCACGCCCGACCCCAGCCCGGAGGACCTCGAGTTGCTGCGCGGTCCGGTAGCGAAGGACATGGCGGGCAACTATCCCGATTTCGCCAAACGTGTGTGGGGCTAGACTAGCCCGGTCCCACCAAGCGAGGTCATCGCTGCCTGAATGGAAGATAGGCGGCAGTACGAGGAGCGGCTGAACGAGCTATTCCGGAGCGGCATGCGCGGGAGAATGGGCCGCGTGTTCGCCGAGTACGTCTCGAAGTTCAGCGAACCGGACAGGTGGTTCGACGAGCTCTACCTGGACGGGCTGTTCGCCAGCGGGACGCCGCCGAAGCCCTTGAGACGACGCGATCGGTTCCGCCGGCTGGTCCATGAATTCGAGCGAGCGCTGCCGTTGGATGGCTTGGTCGCCGAATGCGGATGCGCCAGCGGCCTGTCTTCGTTCCTGCTCTGCTCCTGGCTGAGGCGGCACAACCCGTCCTTCGATGGAGCCGGTTATGAGATCTACGACTCCTTCCAGGGCCTGAGCGAGCCGCAACCGGAGGATGCATTGGAGCCTGGAGCCGACGAGCTGGTAGCCCAGAGCCTGGCGGCGGGAAGATTCGCATTTCCGTTGCAGCGAGTACGGCAGTCTCTGAAGGATTTTCCAAACATCGCTTATGGGCCGGGATGGATACCCGAGGCCTTCCCCAGAGACGAGAGACGGTATCGCTTCGCGCATGTCGACGTGGATCTCTATCAGCCGACAAAGGCGGCCTTCGAGTACTTCTGGCCGCGCCTGGTGCCCGGCGGAGTGATGGTCTGCGACGATTACAACTGGGCGGGCGCAAGGCGCGCGGTGGAAGAGTTCGCGGCGGCGGCCGGAGCCGCGTTTACGACCACTCCGACCACTCAGGCGGTATTCACCAAATGAGCTGGCCTATACTAGCCGCATGAACGCACCCGAGAAGGTCAAGCAGTACGACCGCGATGCCCACGTCGTCGGCAACATCGTCCACCTCGAGCACTTCAACGTGGTGGTCGACGACCAGCGGCTCGCGACGCTCTTCTACATCACCGGAATCGGCGGCACCCGCGACCCGTATCTCTTCACCGGCCTGGAGAACATGTGGGTCAACTTCGGGCGCACCCAGTGCCATCTGCCGAGCCGCGGCGCGAAGCCCGAGGTGCTGCGCGGCACCATCGGCTTCGTCGTGCCGAGTCTCGAGGAGCTGAAGAAGCGCTTCGAGCACGCCGGCCGGGAGATGAAGCGCGTCGTCCCGGAAAGGGAAACGAAGTTCTCCTGGCGCGAAAAGGATGGGGCGATCGAGGCGACGTGCCCTTGGGGCAACCGCGTGCGCTGCCACGCGCCGTCGGCCGAATTCGGCAGCGTCGACCTCGGCATCGTGTACGTCGACTTCGACGTGCCGGAGGGGACGGCGGAAGGGATCGCGCAGTTCTACAAGGAAGTCATAGGAGCCCCTGCGGAAGCGAAAAGCGGGCGTGCCAAGGTGAGCGTAGGACGCAACCAGCAGCTGTATTTCACCGAGACGTCCAGGCCGCTGCCGGAATACGACAACCACCACATCCAGGTCTACATCGCCGACTTCGCCTCGCCCTACCACTGGCTGAAGGAGCGCAACCTGATCACGATGGAGACCGACGCCGACGAGTGGCGTTTCCAGTGGATCGTCGACCCGAAGGACAGCCGAAAGCTCTTCCAGATCGAGCACGAGGTGCGCAGCATGCGCCACCGCCTCTTCAACCGCCCGCTCGTCAACCGCAACCACGCCATCACCAACATGACCTACGTCTCCGGCTTCGACGCCTTCCGTGGGACGTATTGAGAAGCCCGGGCCGGGGGCGAGCGGTCTCTGGAACGAATATGACAGGCCGCACGCGGACCTGCGCGAGGCGATCGAGCGCCTGGAGCGGGCAGGCGAGCTGCGCCGCATCCGCGGCGCGGACTGGAAGCTCGAGATGGGCACGCTCGCGGAGATCGTCTATCGCGAGGCGAATCCGCCGGCGATTCTGTTCGAGGACATTCCCGGCTACCCGAAGGGATTCCGCGCCTTCTCCGGCGCGACCAACTCCGCCGCGCGGCTGGCGATCCTGCTCGGCTTCCCGGTCCCTTCGCATCCGCTCGACGTCGTCCGCGCCTATCGCGACCGGATGAAGACGCACCAGCCGATCCCGCCGCGCGTGGTTCGGGATGGGCCGGTTCTGCAAAATATTCTCAAGGGACAGGACATCGACGTGTTGCGGTTCCCGGCGCCGCTGCTCCACGAGCACGACGGCGGGCGCTACATCGGCACCGACGACCTCGTGATCATGCGCGACCCGGAGCAAGGCTGGGTGAACTGCGGCACCTACCGCTCGATGGTGCAGGGCCCCGACCGCGTGGGCCTGTGGATCTCGCCCGGCAAGCACGGCCGGCAGATCCGCGAAAAATACTGGCGGGATGGCAAGCCGTGCCCTGTGCTCATCAGCTGCGGCCACGATCCGCTGCTGTTCCTCGCCGGCGGCAACGAGATCCGCTTCGGGCTCTCCGAGTACGACTACGCCGCCGGGCATCGCGGCGCGCCTTACGACGTCGTCGAAAGCGAGCTCTACCGCCTGCCGATGCCGGCGCACGCGGAGATCGTGCTCGAGGGCGCGATGCATCCCGGCGAAACCGCGCCCGAAGGGCCGTTCGGCGAGTTCACCGGCTACTACGCCGGCGGGCGGAGCGACCAGCCGGTCGTGCGCGTCGAGCGCATCTATCACCGCGACGACCCGGTCCTGGGCATCGCCTGCCCGATGGTGCCGCCGTCGGACTTCTCGTACTCCAAGTGCGTGATGAAGGCCGGCATGATCTGGGACGAGGTCGAGCGCGCGGGGCTGGGCGGCGTGCGCGGGGTCTGGGTGCACGAGGCCGGCTGCGCGCGGATGTTCAACGTGATCTCGATCAAGCAGGCCTACGCCGGCCATGCGAAGCAGGCGGCGATGCTCGCCGCGAGCTGCCAGTCGGGCTCCTACCTCGGACGCTTCGTGGTGGTGGTGGACGACGACGTCGACCCCACGAACCTCGACGAAGTGCTGTGGGCGATGTGCACGCGCTGCGATCCGGCCGGCGACATCGACTTCATCCGACGCCACTGGAGCGGGCCGCTCGACCCGCGGCTGCCGCGCGGCGTGACCTGGAATTCGCGCGCGGTGATCGACGCCTGCCGCCCGTTCGAGATGCTCGGCGAGTTCCCGCCGGTGGTGAAGGCCTCGGCCGAGCTGCGCGAGCAAGTGCTGCGAAAATTCCGCGACCAGCTCAATAAGACCTGAAGAGAAGCAGGCCGCCGGTCAGGACGCACAGGGCGCCGGCGAGGCGTCGCAGAAGGAGCGGGCTCGCGACGTGCGCAAGGCGCGCCCCGGCCACGACGCCGGCGAGCTCGAACACGCTGATCACCGCAGCGGTGCGCCAGTCGACGAAGCCGTGGCGCAGGTTCTCGATCGAGCCCGAAATGGCGGCGACGATCTGCAGCACCTGGCTCGCGGCGACCGCGGTGAGCGGCACATAGCCCAGGATCACCATCAGCGGCACCGCGAAGACCGGCCCCCCGGCACCTGAAAAGCCCGAGCCGAAGCCGGCGGCCGCGCCCACGGAGGCGAGCACGGATTTCTCCCGCCAGCCTTTGCCGTCGCGGAAGCTCGAGGCGGCTCTGGCCGGGAAAAGGACGTAGACGCCGGCCGCGACGATGACGAGCGCGATCGCGATCGCGAGGCGATGTGGATCGATGACCGCCGCGAGCGCCGCGCCGCAGAAGCCGAACACCACGGCGGCCGCGCACACCGGAAGCGTGATGTTCCAGTCGATGCTGCCACGCCGCTGGTAGAGCCAGGTGCCGAGTAGGCCGGGAAAGAGGAAGCTGAAGAGCGCGGTGGCGGCCGCCTGATGGATCGTGAGCCCGCCGAACACCGCCAGAAACGAGATCATCAGGACGCCGCCCACGCCGACCGTGCCGATCAGCAGGCCCACGAGCGCGGCGACCGCCGCGAGGACAAGGAGCGAGGTCAGTCGAAGGCGCCTTCCATGGCGGGTCGGTTAGTATGTAGCGCATGGATGAGGGTCTTGCATAGTGAGAATTTGCGTAGTTTCGGACAGCCACGACCGCGCCGACGCGCTTGCGCTCGCCGTGCGGGGGGCGGCGGCGCAGGGTGCGCAGGCGGTCATCCACTGCGGCGATCTCATCGGCACCCAGACCCTGCGTGGCGCGATGGCCGTCGGGCTGCCCATGCATGTCATCCACGGCAACAACCTGGGGGATCCCGTTTCGCTGGCGCGCTGGGCGCGCGAAAGTAACGGCCAGCTTCAATACCACGGCCCGGACGCGCGCCTCGAGCTTGGCGGGCGGCGGATCTTCGTCGTGCATTACCCGGAATACGGCTACGCCATGGCCTGCACCGGCGACTGGGACCTGGTTTGCTGCGGCCACTCGCATCAGGCCGATGTCGAGCAGGTGAAGAACGTCAAAGGTGGCTCGACCTGGCTCGTCAATCCTGGAACCGTCGCCGGGCTCGCGGCGCCTGCGACCTGGATGCTGGGGGACCTTGCTGCAATGCATTTCGAGCGGCATTCGCTCGCTCTATAGGCGCATAGCTCGTTTTTAGCCGTTGGTCCTGGCCGCGCCCATAGAATCGGCCGCAGGAGGATCCGATGTTCGCAATCAATCCGTTCGCCGCGCTTTCGGCGATGATCACCCCTGCCATCATGCAGGGCTACGTCGTCGCCATGATCGCGCTGGTCGCCGCAGGGACGCTGTTCGACGTCGTGCACAAGGGCAGCGCCAGGTACTTTTTCAGCAACTGGCGGAAAACAAGAAACAAGCAGATCAGCGGCGGCGAGCTGGCGTCGATCGCAATCCAGACTGCAGTCGTGGACGTGCTGGCATCCGGAGAATTCTGCAGCGCGCGCCGCCGCGCCGCGCATCTGCTCACCATGTACGGGTTCCTCGCCTACGTCGTCTCAAGCGTCGTCATGGTGTTCGACCCTTCAGCGGCTGCCATCTGGCCGCGCCTCTGGTGGCTCGGCGGCCTCATCGTCTGCGTCGGCGGCTACTGGTTCTGGTTCTTCATCCGCGCCGACGTCGCCGCCGAGGGCAACTCACCGTGGCGGGTCATGCGCGCGGACTTGTTCATCGTATCGCTCCTTGCCAGCGTCACGCTGGGCCTCGTCTGGGCCGCGCTGCAGGCAAGCGGCAGCGGCAGCGCCATCGTCTTCTTTACCCTGTACATCCTTGCGACCACGGTGCTGTTCGGCTCGGTGCCGTGGTCGAAGTTTGCCCACATGTTCTTCAAGCCGGCCGCGGCGTTCGAAAAGAGAGTCTCGTACGCGAACGGCACGCGCGGCAATCTGCCGGAGCCCGCCGCCAAGCCGGAGCGGTTCGGCAGCGCGCGCACCGCGCCGCGCCACTACTAGAGGGAACGAGATGCCCACTTTCGTCTACATGACGCGCTGCGACGGCTGCGGCCACTGCGTCGACATCTGCCCCTCCGACATCATGCACATCGACAAGACGCATCGGCGCGCCTACAACATCGAGCCAAACATGTGCTGGGAGTGCTACTCCTGCGTGAAGGCGTGCCCGCAGAACGCGATCGACGCGCGCGGCTACGCCGACTTCGCCCCGCTCGGGCACAGCGTGCGCGTGCTGCGCGAGGAGGCGAAGGGCACGGTCTCGTGGCGGCTCAAGTTCCGCGACGGTCGCGAGAAGAGCTTCGAGTCGCCGATCCGCACCACGCCGTGGGGGTCGATCAAGGGTGCGGCCGAATACGAGGCGCCGCGCGCCGAGGCTCTGGCGGGCCAGGAGCTCGCCCACGAGCCCGCCTCGCTCAAGATTGAAGGCGGATTGCCCACGCTGCAGCCCGGCCGGCTGCGGCGGGAGATCGGCTGATGGGCCTCTTCGGCGGACGCAAGACCGTTCACGTAGACGCCGACATCCTGGTCATCGGCGGCGGGATGGCAGGCTGCGGCGCGACCTACGAAGGGCGCTACTGGGGACGCGACCTGAAGATCGTGTGCGTGGAGAAGGCGAACATCGAAAGGAGCGGCGCGGTCGCGCAGGGTCTCTACGCCATCAACTGCTACATGGGCATGCAGTGGAACGAGAACCGGCCGGAGGATCACGTGCGCTACGCGCGCAACGACCTGATGGGCCTGGTACGCGAGGACCTGGGCTACGACATCGCGCGCCACGTCGACGGCACGGTGCACAAGTTCGAGGAGTGGGGCCTGCCGATCATGCGCGACCCGAAGACCGGACGCTACCAGCGCGAAGGCAAGTGGCAGATCATGATCCACGGCGAGAGCTACAAGCCGATCGTCGCCGAGGCCGCGCGGAAGAGCGCCTCGGAGGTCTACAACCGGATCATGGTCACGCACCTGCTGATGGACACGACGCAGCCGAACCGCGTCGCCGGCGCCGTCGGGTTCAACGTGCGAACCGGCGACTTCCACGTGTTTCGCGCCAAGGCGGTCATCGTCTGCGCCGGCGGCGCATCGCACATTTTCAAGCCCCGCGCCGTTGGCGAGGGAATGGGGCGCACCTGGTACGCGCCGTGGAGCAGCGCGTCCGCCTACGGCCTGCCGATCCGGGTGGGCGCCAAGATGACGCAGATGGAGAACCGCATCGTCCTTACCCGATTCAAGGACGGCTACGGACCCGTCGGCGCCTACTTCCTCCACCTGAAGACCTACACGCAGAATGGCTACGGGCAGGAATACGAGTCGAAGTGGTACCAGCACACCAAGGAGCTGGTCGGCGACTACGTCGACCGGCATCCGGTGCCCACCTGCCTGCGCAACCACGCGCTCCTCGAGGAAGTGAAGGCCGGCCGCGGCCCGATCCGCATGGTGACCCGGGAAGCTTTTCAGGATCCGCACAAGGAGGTGGTCGGCTGGGAGAATTTTCTCGGCATGACGATCGGGCAGGCGGTGGTCTGGGCGTCGCAGAACATCGATCCGAAGCACACCAACCCGGAGCTCACCACGTCGGAGCCTTACGTCATGGGCTCGCACGCCACCTGCTCGGGCGCTTGGGCGAGCGGGCCGGAGGACTACGCGCCGGCGGAGTATCAGTGGGGCTACAACCGCATGATGACGGTCGAGGGCCTGTTCGGCGCGGGCGACACCATCGGCGGCACTGCGCACAAGTTCTCGTCGGGGTCGTTCACGGAAGGCCGCATCGCGGGCAAAGCGGCGGTAAGGTACGTGAACGACATGCGGAACGGCCAGCCGCAGGTGAGCGAGCAGGAAGTCCGCGACTTGCAAAAGACCATCTACCAGCCGCTGGAGAATTTCCGCATCGGCCGCAATGAAATCACCGCCGGGACGGTCTCGCCGAGCTACCTGCTCCCGATCCACGGCCTGCAGCGCCTCGAGAAGATCATGGACGAGTACGTCGGGGGCATCAGCACGAACTACATGACGAACGGCAAGCTGCTCGAGCGCGGCCTCGAGCTCCTCGCCATGCTGAGAGAGGACATGAACAATATGGGCGCCGAAGACCTGCACCAGCTCCAGCGCGTGTGGGAGTTGCAACACCGCCTGATTGCTTCGGAATCCGTGACCCGCCACACGATGTTTCGCGAGGAGACGCGCTGGCCAGGCTACTACTATCGCGGCGACCACATGAAACTGGACGACGAAAACTGGCACTGCTTTACGCTGTCGCGCTACGACCGCCACACGGGCGAGTGGGTGATGGAGACGGCTCCCGTCTACCACCTCATCGACTGAGCGGCTTCTTGCCGTCCGCGCGCAGGCCTGGGCCCGGTTTCAGGGACGGTTCCCACCGTCCCCCCTTTTATGCTTGAATAGCCTTTCCATATAACTGGAAGGCCCATGGCGGACCGGCGCCTGCAGGTGTTCCACGCGGTGGCGAAGCATCTTTCCTTCACCAAGGCCGCCGAGACGCTGTTCATGACGCAGCCAGCGGTCACCTCCCAGGTGAAGCAGCTCGAGGAGCAACTGAACACGCGCCTCTTTGACCGCGCGCAGGGCCGCATCGCACTCACGCCGGCCGGCGAGGTCGCATTCGAGTACGCCGAGCGCATCCTTGGCCTCTCCCGGGAGCTCGACCGGCGGATGAAGGAGCTGAGCGGCCAGGCGAGCGGCCCGCTCGTCATCGGCGCGAGCATGACGATCGGCGAATACGTGCTGCCGCCGCTTATCGGCAAGTTCAAGGCGCGCTTTCCGGCCGTAGTGCCGACCCTCTTCGTGGGCAACTCCGAGGCCGTCCAGGACCGCGTTGCCGAGCGCACGCTCGACCTGGGCTTCATCGAGGGCGATTCGCACCGGTCGTCGCTGCACAGCGAAGTCTGCTGCGAGGACGAGCTTCAGGTCGTGTGCGCGCCCTCCCATCCGCTGGCCGGAGCGTCTGTAGCGTTGCCAGCCACGCTCACGCGATATCCTTACATCAACCGCGAGAGCGGTTCGGGTACGCGCGCGGTCATCGACCACTACCTCCAGAAGGCGGACGTATCGCCGGAATCGCTGACCGTCGTGGTCGAGCTTGGCAGTCCCGAGGCGATCAAGGGCGTGGTGGCAACCGGCATGGGCTTCGCGATCATGTCGCGGGTGATCGTCGAAAAGGAGCTGCGGCTTGGGCAGCTGGTTCAGATCGCCCTGCGGCCGCGGTTGCTGCGCAATTTCTCCGTGGTGTACGCGAAGGAGCGCTTCCACTCCAGGCTGGTGGCGGGCTTCCTCGCGTTCGCGAAGGATCAGCTCGCCTCGGCGCAGCGCCTTGCAGCCTAACTAGATTTTTTCAACCCCCCGTAGTAGGTCCGCAGGATCTCGAGCACCTCGGGCCGCGAGAATTCGGCCGGCACCTCGGCGCCCTGCTCGAGCCACTTGCGCAGCTGCGTGCCGGATACCTGCAGCCGGTCGCCGTCGCCGTGCGGGCAGGTGCGGCCCGAGGCCATGCCGCCGCAGCGGTAGCACCAGAAGGTGACGTCCATCTTGAGCGGCCGGATTGCGAGCGACCCGCGCGGGATCTGGTCGAAGACGCGGTGCGCGTCGAACGGGCCGTAGTAGCTTCCGACACCGGCGTGGTCGCGCCCCACTACGAGGTGCGAGCAGCCGTAGTTCTGCCGGAAAAGCGCGTGCAGCAGGGCTTCGCGCGGGCCGGCGTAGCGCATGTCGAGCGGGTAGCCCGCCTGGACAACCGTGCCGGGACGGAAGTACTTCCCGATCAGCGCCGCGATCGCGCGGGCGCGCACTTCGGCCGGGATGTCGCCGGGCTTGAGCGCGCCGAGCAGCGAATGCACGAGCAGTCCGTCGCACACCTCGATCGCCACTTTCGCCAGGTACTCGTGCGATCGATGCATCGGATTGCGCGTCTGGAACGCGGCGACCCGGCTCCAGCCGAGGCGCTCGAATTCGCTGCGCGTCTCGGCGGGCGTCATGAAAAGCGCGCCGTACTTCGCCTTGAAGCCGCCGTCGGAGAGCACCTTCAGCGGGCCGGCGAGGTTGGCGTTCGGTTGCCGCATCACCATCGCGACGCCGGGATGGGCGTCGTCCGTGGTGCGGAAGATGCAGTTGCACTCGCGCGCCTTGTCGATGGTGTACTTCTCGCTCACCTTCATGGTGGCGAGCGGCGCGCCGCTTTCGGGATCCGTCAGCGCGATCTCGTCGCCGGGCCGGATGGACTCGTCGCCGGAGGAAAGCGTGATCGGAACGGGCCAGAACAGTCCGCCGGCGGTGCAATAGTGCTCGCACACGCCATCCCAGTCATCGCGCGTCATGAAGCCGTCGAGCGGCGTGAACCCGCCGATCCCGAGCATGGCGAGGTCGCCTTTCTCGCGCGAGCTGACCGGCACCGGCCGAAGCGTCTTCGCCCTTTCGCGCTCCGCGGCGAGGGCTTCCCCGGTCAGCGCGAGCGGCTTTAGGGAACCTCCGCCATGGGGTGCGACGAGACCGGCCACTCAGCTCCTCCTTGCCTCTTGCGGTAGGAAGAACCTCGATTAAAGCACGCGGCTGCTAGGCGGACACCGCCGCGATGACGTCGTCGCCGAGGAATCCGCCCGACTGATGGCGCCATAATTTCTCGTAATGCCCGCCCAGGGCCAGCAGATCCTCGTGCGTGCCCTGCTCGACGATGCGCCCGGCCTCCAGCACGATCAGGCGGTCCATGCGCGCGATGGTGGAAAGGCGGTGCGCGATCGCGATCACGGTCTTGCCTTCCATCAGGCCGAGCAGCTGCTCCTGGATCGCGAGCTCGACCTCGCTGTCGAGCGCCGAAGTGGCCTCGTCGAGCACGAGGATCGGCGCGTCCTTGAGGATGACGCGCGCTAGCGCGACGCGCTGGCGCTGGCCGCCCGAGAGCTTCACGCCGCGCTCGCCGACGTGCGCGGCGTAGCCGGTGCGCCCGTTCCAGTCGCGCAGGCCGAGGATGAATTCGTGCGCCTGCGCCTTGGCCGCAGCTGCGATGATCTGCGCGTCGGTCGCGCTCGGGCGCCCGTAGCGGATATTCGCGGCGATGGAGCGGTGCAGGAGCGAAGTGTCCTGGGTGACCATGCCGATCGCCGCCCGCAGGCTTTCCTGCGCCACGCCGGCGATGTCCTGGCCGTCGATCAGGATCCTTCCGGACTCGACCTCGTGGAAGCGCAGCAGCAGGTTGACGAGGGTCGACTTGCCGGCGCCGGAGCGGCCGACCAGGCCGACGCGCTCGCCGGGCTTGATCTTCAACTGAAGGTGACTCACGACCGGCGCGGCGTCCTTGCGGCCGTAGCCGAAGGTGACGTGGTCGAACTCGATCTCGCCGCGCGAGACCTCGAGCGGACGGGCGCTGGCGCGATCGGTGCCGGAGTGCGGCACCGCGATCGACTGCATGCCCTCCTGCACCACGCCGACGTTCTCGAAGATCGCGGTCACTTCCCAGATCACCCAGCCGGCCGCGTTGGCGGTCTGCCAGGCGAGCGGCAGCGCGGTGGCCACGATGCCGGCGCTCACGCTTCCCTGCGCCCACAGGTACACGCCGATCGCCGCGGTGCCGACGAGGAGCGCGGCGTTCAGCGCCGTGAGCCCGATCTGGAAGCGCGTGATGACGCGCATGTGCGCCTTCATGGCCTTCTGGTGCACGTCGACCGACTCGCGCACGTAGGCGTCCTCGTCGGCGAGGCGGGCAAAGAGCTTTACCGTCTGGATGTTGGTGTAGCTGTCGACCACCCGCGCCATCACGAGCGAGCGCCGCTCGGAGCTTTCGCGCGCCAGCTCGCGCAGCTTCGGCACGAAGTGGCGCAGGAACACGACGTAGCCGGCGAACCACAGAAGCGTGGGCACGCCCAGGCGCCAGTCGGCGATCGTCATGAGCGTGAAGGCGGTGACGCCGTAGACTGCGATGTACCAGACGGCGCGGATGCTCGCCATCGTGCTCTCGCGCAGCGCGTTCGCAGTCTGCATCACGCGGTTCGCGATGCGGCCGGCGAAGTCGTTCTGGAAGAACGGCCAGCTCTGGCGCACCACGTGCCAGTGGCTCTGCCAGCGGATCAGGCTCGTCGCCCCCGGAATGAGGGCGTTGTGCCGGATCGCGATGTCGGCCAGGATCGCGAGCGGGCGCGCGAAGAGCACGAGCGCCACCATCCCCACGAGCATCGGCCACTGGGCGGCGATCGCCGCCTGGCGGTCGGACGCCTCCATGAGCGAGACCAGGCGACCGATGAAGAGCGGGATCACCGTGTCGAGCAGCGCCACCATGAGGCTCGCGGCGAACATGGCCGCGTACCAGCCCCGGGTCTGCCGCACGAAATGCCAGTAGAACGCGATCAGCCCCTGCGGCGGCTGCCCTCGGCCGGGACTGGCCGTCCCGCGGATTCCGTGGAAGAGTTTCAAGACTTTCTTTCTTGCCTTGCGGCTCTCGTTGTAACGATCCGGCCGCGCTTGTCGTTGACGCTTAAGATACCAGATCAGTGCCCATCCGCAGCCGCCGTTCGTTGCGGGATGTGACCGTTTACCCAATACTGGCTACTGCCCACGGAGAGGCGATGAAAGCCGTCACGCAAGCCGAGCTCGACCAGCAGGTCTACGATCTCTACGACGAGTACTGCCACGGCCGGATCGACCGGCGCGAATTCCTGAGGCGCGCTGGCGCGCTCGGTGCGGGGGCGCTGGCAATGGCCTGCGGCCTGATGCCGAACTACGCGCGTGCGCAAACGATCTCCTTCACCGATACGCGCATCAAGGCGCAATACGTGACCTACGCGTCGCCGGGCGGCAACGCCGAAAAGATGCGCGGCTACCTCGTGCACCCGGCGGGGCAGGGGCCGTGGCCGGCGGTGCTCGTGATCCACGAGAACCGGGGACTCAATCCCTATGTCGAGGACGTGGCGCGCCGCGCGGCGGTCGCGGGCTTTGTCGCGCTCGCGCCCGACGGCCTCACGCCCGCGGGCGGCTATCCGGGCAACGACGACGACGGCCGCGAGCTCCAGGCGAAGCTCGATCAGCCGAAGCTGCGTGCGGACATGCTGAACGGCGCGACGTTTCTGAAGGCGCACAAGCTCTCAAACGGCAAGCTCGGCGCAACCGGCTTCTGCTGGGGCGGCGGCACCACCAATTTTCTCGCCGCCACCCTGGGAGCCGACCTCCAGGCCGCCGCGCCTTTCTACGGCGCAGCCCCGGACACTTCGTCAGTGGCGAAGATCAAAGCGCCGGTCCTCGCCCACCTCGCCGAGAACGACCCGCGGATCAACGAGATGTATCCCACGTACGAAGACGCGATGAAGACGGCGGGCGTGCGCTACGAGGTCCACGTCTATCCGGGGACGCAGCACGGCTTCCACAACAACTCGACGCCGCGCTACAACGAAGCGGCGGCGAAGCTGGCGTGGGACCGCACCATCGCCCACTTCAAGAAGTACCTGGTGTAGCGCTTCAGGAAAGCAGCGAAGGCGAGGGCTTGAGCTCGCCGCGCTCGATCCGCGTCACGATCTCGGCGATCCGGACGTGGCTCGGCGCCGGCACGCCGACCTCGGCGCCCTTGCGGGCGATGTAGCCATTCATGGCGTCGATCTCGGTGCGCCGGCTCTTGCGGATGTCCTGCGCCATCGACGGGCGCTGGATATCGCCGCGCGGGTTCGAGTCGGCCTTGGGCACGAGGAGCGCTTCCACCTCGGAGAGCGCCCCGGCGTCGCCCTCGGAGGCGCGCGCCATGACTTCGGGCTCGACGCCGCGGATCTTCTCGAGCTGATAGCCGA
>DASXAO010000123.1:0-9237 GCA_036406675.1 Burkholderiales bacterium | reverse complement strand
AGCGCTGGTCGACAACCTGAACGTCGAGGCGATGGCGGAAATCCCCTCGCCGCAGGAGGTCCAGGAGCGCCTGCCGCTCAGCGAGCGCGCGGCCCAGACCGTGCTCTCGGGGCGAAACGCTGTGCGCGCAATCCTCGAGCGCAAGGACCCGCGGCTCTTCGTCGTGGTGGGACCGTGCTCCGTGCACGATCCGGCGGCGGCGCTCGACTACGCGGGGAGGCTGCGCCGCCTCGCCGACGAGGTCGGCGACGCGCTGGTCCTGGTGATGCGCGTGTATTTCGAGAAGCCGCGCACCTCGGTGGGCTGGAAGGGCTTCGTCAACGACCCGCGGATGGACGATTCCTTCCGCATCGACGAGGGGCTGCTGCGCGCACGCGAGCTTCTTATGCAGATCGCCGAGCTTGGCCTGCCTACGGGGTCCGAAGCGCTCGACCCGATCTGTCCCCAGTATCTCGCCGAGCTCATCACCTGGTACGCGATCGGCGCCCGCACCACAGAGTCGCAGACGCACCGCGAGATGGCGAGCGGGCTGTCGGCGCCGGTGGGCTTCAAGAACGGCACCGACGGCGGGCTGGAGGTCGCGGTCAACGCCATCCGCTCGGCCGCGCAGCGACATGGCTTTCTCGGCGTCAACCAGGCCGGCCGCACCAGCATCATCCGCTCGCGCGGCAACGCCTATGGCCACCTCGTCCTGCGCGGCGGCGGCGGCAGGCCGAACTACGACACCGTCAGCGTGAAGCTCGCCGAGCAGGCGCTCGCAAAGGCGAAGCTCGCTCGCAACATCGTGGTCGACTGCTCGCACGCCAACTCGATGAAGGACTATTCGCTCCAGCCGCTCGTCTTCAACGATTGCGTGCACCAGATCGTCGAGGGCAACCGCTCGATCGTCGGCTTCATGCTGGAATCGAACCTCGAGGCCGGGAGCCAGCCGATCCCGGAAGACCGCTCGAAGCTGCGCTACGGCGTCTCGGTGACCGATCCCTGCATCGACTGGCGCGCCACGGAGGAGCTCCTGCGCCGAGCGCACGCCACCCTGCGCCCGCTCCTTGCTAGTCGGGGCTCCACCACGGCGCCTTGACTTTGTCGATGATTTCCTGCGCCAGCTTCGCGCGCTCGTCGCTGCGGCGCTTGTAGACCAGCCCGCCCAGCTCGCCGAGGGTCTTGTCGACCTCCTCGTGGGCAAGGTTCCCGCCTACGGCATCAACCCAGTAGTTGCCCACCTGGTAGCGCACCGCGTCCGGATGGTGGACGGTCGGCGGGAAGTCGGGCTCGTCTTCGTAGATGACGCGTAGGATGGCCATGTGGGTCGACTTTTATCCGGTAATCCGGGCGGCGTCCATAGCCCGAATTCTTCATGCCAGAATCGGCCGGTACGAAACCTGCTCTCCGGGGAGTGCAAATGAGACTCGAAGACCAGCGCGCAAGCGACAACGTCGAGGACCGGCGCGGCATCGGCATGGTCGGCGGCGGCCTGGGCGTCGGCGGGATCGTCATCGCGCTGGTGGCCTACTTCCTCGGCGTCGATCCTACGGTGGTGTCTGAAGTGGCGCAGCAGGTGGCGACCCAAAGTCCCGGTTCGTCCCGCGAGGCGCCGCGCGGTGCGCCGAAGGACGAGCTGGGGCAGTTCGTTTCGAAGGTGCTCGGCAGCACCGAGAATGTCTGGGGCACGCTGGCCTCGCGCTCGGGGTCGCGCTACCGGGCGCCCACGCTGGTCCTGTACGAGGGACAAGTGCGCTCGGCGTGCGGCATGGGGCAAGCGGCGATGGGACCGTTTTACTGCCCCGGCGACGAGAAGCTCTACCTCGATCTCTCATTCTTCCGCGACCTGCAGACCCGCTTCGGCGCGCCGGGCGACTTCGCGCAGGCCTACGTGATCGCGCACGAGGTCGGGCACCACGTGCAGAAGCTGACCGGCGCGTTCCAGAAGATGGAAGCGGCGCGCGGGCGCTCGCAGGCCGAGCAGAACCGGGTCTCGGTACGCATGGAGCTGCAGGCCGACTGCTACGCCGGCGTGTGGGGACACCACGCCGGCGCGATGAACCAGCTCGATACGGGCGACATCGCCGAGGCGCTCAACGCCGCCACCGCGATCGGCGACGACCGCCTGCAGAAGCAGGCGCAGGGCCGGGTGGTGCCGGAGTCGTTCACGCACGGCTCGTCCGCGCAGCGCGTGCGCTGGTTCAAGCGCGGCCTCGACTCCGGGCGCCCGCAGGATTGCGATACGTTCGCGGCCGCCTCGCTTTAGGCCTTTCCTTCGTTCTGGTTCTTCTGCCCGGCGCGCCGGGCAGGAGCCAGCCCGCGCCCGGCGACGCGCCCAGGATCGGGCAGGAGAGCAAGGACTCGGTCTGGGTGCCGACGCCGGAGCGCGTGATCCGGCGCATGCTGCAGATGGCCGACACCACGAGCCGCGACCTGGTCGTCGACCTGGGCTCCGGCGACGGCCGGATCCCGATCTACGCCGCGAAACACTTCGGCGCGCGCGCGATCGGTGTCGAGCTGGAAGCGAACCTGGTGCGGCTCGCGCGCCGCGAGGCCGAGGCGCAAGAGGTCTCGAAGCTCGCGACCTTCCAGCAGGGGGATCTCTTCAAGGCCGACCTCTCGCGCGCTACTGTGGTCGCGCTGTACATCAGCCCGGGCGTGATGTCGCGCCTGAAGCCGCGCCTCCTCGAGCTGCGCCCCGGAACCCGCGTTGTGTCGCACTACTTCACCCTGGAGGACTGGGAGCCCGACGAGACCATCCGGGCAGAAGGCCGCACCGCCCACCTGTGGGTTGTTCCGGCCCAGGTGCGCGGCACGTGGTCGGTTGAGCTTCCCGGCCAGGCGTTCGCCCTGCGCATCGAGCAGCGCTATCAGGAGCTCAGCACGTCCGGCGAGCGCGCGGGCAAGCCGCTAGCGGTGATCGGCGCGCGGCTGCGCGGCACCGAGATCCGGTTCACAGCCTTCGACCGCGACGGCAGCTCCAGGCAGTTCACCGGCAACGTCGACGGCGCCCGGATGTCGGGAGATTCGCGGGGCGAGGGTATCGCGGCGCTTCCCTGGAGCGCCGTTCTCAGATAATCGGCGTATGGACCTTCGTCCCCTCGGTCGCTCGGGCCTTCGCATCGCACCCCTCGTCCTGGGCGGAAACGTCTTCGGCTGGACCGTAGACGAGCCCACCGCCTTCCGCCTGCTCGACCGCTTCGTCGACTCAGGCCTCAACGCCATCGATACCGCGGACGTTTACTCCCGCTGGGTGAGCGGCAACAAGGGCGGCGAGTCGGAAACCATCATCGGAAACTGGCTCAAGCGCTCGCCCGCGCGCCGCGACCAGGTCGTGCTCATCACCAAGGTGGGCGCCACGCCCGGCCCCGACGGCAAGGGCCTTTCGGCGCAGAGCATCGCCGCCGGCGTCGAGGCCTCGCTCAGGCGCCTGCGCACCGACCGCATCGACCTCTATCTCAGCCACCGTCCCGATGCCGCGACGCCGATCGAGGAAACGCTCGGCGCCTACGACGCGCTGATCCGCGCGGGAAAGGTGCGCGCGGTCGGCGGCTCGAACTCCACCGCCGCCGGGCTGCGCGCGGCGCTCGACGCAGCGCAGTCTAAAAAGCTGCCGCGCTACGAAGCGGAGCAGCCCGAGTACAACCTCTGCGAGCGCGGCAAGTTCGAAGGGCCGCTACGGGACCTGTGCATCGCGCAAGCCGTCGGCGTCATCGTGTACTACAGCCTCGCTTCGGGGTTTCTCTCGGGCAAATACCGCTCGAAGGCCGACCTGAAGGGAAGCGCGCGTGCGGGCGGCGTCGCGAAATACCTCGACGCCCGGGGCCTGCGCATCCTGGGGGCGCTCGATGCAGTCGCAAGCACGCACGGCGCAAAGCCCGCCGAGGTCGCGCTCGCCTGGCTCATCGCGCGCGAGGGCGTCACGGCGCCGATCGCGAGCGCGACGAGCCTCGATCAGGTCGACAGCCTGGCGCGGGCGACCGAGCTCGAGCTCTCGGCGCAGGAGATTGCGTCGCTTACTGCCGCATCGGACTAGGGCAGCTCAGTCCGAGGCCGGCTGCATTCCGCCTTCGAGCATTGCGGCGCGCGTTGCTTCGGAGCAGAGCAGGTTCATCAGCGCCATGGCACTTTCCGCATTGTTTGCGCGCGTGGCGACTCCCGCGGAGAAGTAGGTAAACCTCTGCAGCGGCGCCGGCAACGGTCCCACGATATCGATGCCGGGAACGGGGGCGAGCTCGCAGAGCTGCTGCACGCCGATTTCCGCTTCCCCCGCGGCCACCACCAGGCCGACCGGGCCTTTCTCCACCATGACGCGCTTTTTCAGCTGGTCGGCGATGCCGAAGCGCTCGATGAGGCTGCGGAAATAGAGGCCGCTCGCGCCGACCTTCGAATGCGCGACCGAATTTGCAGCGAGCAGCGCGCGTATCAGTGCTTCGGTGGACCCGATGTCGGGCTTCGGCGCGCCCGCGCGCACCGCGATCCCGACGCCCGAGCTGCCCAGCGCCCGGACCTCGGCCACGGCGCCCTTCTGGCGAAGCTCCTCCATCGCCTCGGCGGTGAGGATCAGGAGGTCTGCGCGGGCTCCTTTCGCCAGGCGCTCGAGGATGGCCTGGGTAGCGTCGAAGCCGAGCTCGAGCGGGCCGACTGCGGCCTCGAAGGCAGGCCGCGATTTCTCCAGCACGCCCTTGAGCGCGAGCGAGCTCAGGACGGCGGTCGCGCCTCCGGCCACGCGGCTATTCGGCCTTGATGCCCGCGGCCTTGGCGATCTTGGTGAACTTGGCGATTTCGCTCTTGATGTGCGCGGCGAAGTCGGCGGGCGTGCCGGGCTTCACTTCGAGGCCCTGGTTCGCGAGCGCGGCCTGCACGTCGGCGCGGCCCAGGACCTTGACGGTTTCCGCATTCAGCCTGGCGACGATCGGCGCCGGCGTGCCGGCGGGCGCGAGGAGCCCGAACCACGACAGGATCTCGAATCCCGGCAGCCCGGCCTCGGCCATGGTCGGTACGTCGGGCAGCGAAGGCGCGCGCTTCCCGGAAGTGACCGCGAGCGGCCGCACCTTCGCGTTCTTGATCTGCGATCCGATGTCGGCGACGTTGGCGAACATGAACGAGACCTCGCCGCCGAGGAGCCCCGCGACCGCGGGCGGCGACCCTTTGTAGGGCACATGCTGGACGTCGATTCCCGACATCGACTTCAGCAGCTCGCCGCAGAACTGGTGGGTGCTGCCGTTGCCCGCAGAGGCGTAGTTCAGCTTGCCGGGGCTTTTTTTCGCGAGCGCGGTCAGGTCATGCACGCTCTTGACCGGAAGCGACGGATCGACCACCAGCACGTAAGGCACGGAGGCGACGAAGGCGATCGGCGCGAAGTCGTTGACCGCGTCGTACGGCAGCTTCGGATAGACCGCCGGATTCGAGCCGTGCGTGGAATTGTTCGCCATGAAGAGCGTGTAGCCGTCGGGCGCCGAGCGCGCCGCCGCCTCCGTTCCGACCACGCCGCCGGCGCCGGGGCGCGCTTCGATCACGACCGGCTGGCCGAGGCTCTCCGAGAGCCGGTTGCCGACCACGCGGCTGATGACGTCGGTCGCGCTGCCCGGCGCCTGCGCGATCAGGATGCGGATCGGCTTGGTCGGATAGCTCTGCGCAAGCACGGGCGTGACCACCAGTGCGGACACTAATGTGGACAGCAGTGTGGACAGGAGCAGGATCAAAGCTTTCATCTTTCGATTCTCGCGATAAGGCAGAATGCGATCCTACCTTGCCATGAAGCGCGCGTTTACCTGGTTCGCTGTGTTCTTTGCTGCGGCGTGCCAATCGACCCTGCCGCCTTCCGCGCCGATCAGCCGCGAGCGCATCGCCGAGATCGTAGCGAGTCCCGACCGCAGCGACGCCGACCGCGCGAACGACCGGCGTCGCAGGCCCGAGCAGATGCTGGCGTTCATCGGCGCGCGCCCCGGCATGGTGGCGATGGACCTCGCCGCCGCGGGCGGCTATACCACCGAGCTTCTCGCGCGCGCGGTCGGACCTTCCGGCAAGGTCTATGGGCAGAGCGCGCCGCCCGCGCCGAATCGCCCCAAGCCTGCTGCGCCCGAAGGCGGCGCCGCGCCCGCGCCGGCGGGACCGCGGCTCACCAGCGCGCAGCGCCTGGCCGAAAGGATGAAGAATCCGGCGGCCGGAAACATCGTCCCGGTGGTGCGCCCGTTCGAGGATCCGGCGCCGCCCGAGGCGGCCGCGAACGCGCTCGACCTCGTGACCCTGATGTTCAACTACCACGACCTGGGCTATTTCGGCGTCGACCGCGCGCGCATGAACCGCGCCGTCTTTGCGGCGTTGAAGCCCGGCGGGATCTACGTGGTGGCCGACCATTCCGGCCGCGACGGCACCGGCATTTCCGAAGGCGGCACGCTGCACCGCGTCGAGGAAGCGCTGGTGCGCCGCGAGATCGAGGCCGCCGGCTTCAGGCTGGCCGAGGAGGGTCAGTTCCTGCGAAACCCCGCCGACCCGCGCGACCGGAACACGCCCGACCCGCCCATGCCGAAGGACGAGTTCGTCCTGAAGTTCGTCAAGCCTTAATCGCAGCAAGAACCGGAGTGCGCATGGCGGAGGCGGCGCGTAGCCTGAAGGCCATGGCGAAATCCTATTTCAGCACGGTATTCGAAGAGAGCGCCCACGACATCTGGGCGGCCATCCGCGATTTCAGCAACTATCGGTGGGCTGGCGTCGTCGCCGACACCCGCATGGAGGATGGCAAAGCCGGCGACGCGGTGGGCGGGGTTCGCAACGTCAGGATTAACGGCGGAGTTATCCGCCAGCGGCTGCTTGCGCATTCGGACCTGGAGCGGTCCTACACGTATGAGCTTTGCGATCCGGCTCCATTTCCGGTCAGCAACTACCGAGCGACCCTGCGGGTCACACCGGTGGTCGATGGAAGCCGCGCGTTCGTCGAATGGTGGGCGACGTTCGACTGCGCCGCCGACGAGCGTGAACGCTGGACAGGCCACTTCGAGAACGAAGGATTCGCGAAATGGCTGCAGTCGCTACGTGCGCATTTGGCGGCGCCCGGCTGACCGCCTAGCGGATCGTTCTGCCCTGCGGCATCAAAGCGTGGTGAGCCAGCCGATGACGCCGACGATGGCGAGCAGCGTGCAGACGATCAGCGGGACCTTGTTCCGCTCGACCGATTGCCTGACCCGCATGACTTCCGTGCTGTCTTTTTTCTTCATCTTGCCCCCGGGACCGGTCATCATGCACCGGCCCCGGCCCGCGCCGTAAGGACGTAGTTCCCACTTTCATTCGACCACGGTCAGGCGGCCGTTCATCTCCTCGTGCTTGGAGCCGCAGAAGATGTCGCACAGGAAGGTGAAGCTGCCGGTCTTGTCCGGCACGAAGCGCACGCGCGTCACCTTGTCCGGGATCATGTCGGCGCGCAGGTTGAAGTCCGGGAGGTTGAAGCCCATCAGCACGTCCCGCGAGGTGAGCTCCAGGATGACGGCCTCGCCTTTCTTCAGCGTAAGCTCGCCCGGGGTGTAGTCGAAGCGCTTCGCGTCGATGCGGATCACCTTTTCCTTCGGCTGCGCCGGCTGGGCCACGACGTAGGTCGCGATCGAGGCGACTCCAAGCGCGAGCAGGCCGGCGGCGACGTGCGACATCCTTGCTTTGAACTTCATACTTTCACCACTGGGTATTCCGTGATCTTGTAAGCCGCTTCCTTCAGCTCGGCGTCGACGCTGCGGAAACCGAGGCCCTTGTACGGATGCTCAGAGTCCCACGGCACGGGCGTGCGGTTGGGCTGGGAGCCGGGCGCGGGAAGCGGGAACATCAGTCCTTTCGCCGCGTGGTGCGCGATATGCGCTGTCATGTGGTGATGCTCCTGGTGGATGTGGCCGTAGAACACGGTCACGTTCCTGAAGGGCATCAGGAGCTCGACTGCCTTGGCGCCGTCGCGCGTCGCCCAGTCCCATTGCGGCGCGAGGTCGAAGAGCGGCCGGTGGGTCAGGACGACGATCGGTGCATCCGCCTTTTGCTGCTTGAGGTCCGCCGCGAGCCAGGCGAGCTGCTCGTCGCCGATCTGCGCCCTTGGGTCGGACACGTTGTCGAGCGCGATGAAATGCACGCCCTTGTGGTCGAAGGTGTAATAGGTGGCACCGAAGAACTCTTTGAACGCCTTGCCCGAATCGAGCGACGCGTCGTGCTCGCCGGGCATGAAGCGCACGCTCTTGACCCGCAGGGCGCTCACGATGTCCTTGAACTCGGCCATGCGGCGCCTGCGCTCCACCGGGTTGTCGGTCGTGTGGGTGAGGTCGCCCGTGAACACGATGAAATCCGGTTGCTCGCTCAAGGCGTTGACCGAAGTCACGGCTTTCTTGAGCGTGCCCTTGGAATCGGGGTTGGGCGCGCCCTCGAAGCCCCAGTGGGTGTCGGAAAGCTGCACGAAGTAGAAGTCGTCCTGGCCCGCGGCGCGCGCCATGCCCGGCAGCGCCGAGCCGAACACCACGCCGATGCTGCCCAGGCCGGCGAGCTGCAGGAACTGCCGCCTGTCGATTACGCTTGTCATCTGCTTCTCCTAGTCAGGGATAAAGTGGTTGGCTTAGCCCACCGCCCGTAGGTACCGGCTCCCGGGTGAGAAAATTCCCGGGAATAAATGTCCGGAAGCCGCGGTATAGGGCGCATGGCCTTAATTCGAGCTTTTGCCCGTACCTCGCTAGGAGGAGAGGCCGCGGGACGCAATTGCGGCACGCGAGGCCCAAGGGAGGCCTTCAGCTTGGACGACCAAACGCGGGTCAGACGCTTCGAGAGCTTCTTCGTCCCCCACCTCGACGCGGCCTACAACTTCGCCCGGTGGCTCACGCGAGACGAGCGCAACGCCGAGGACGTGGTGCAGGAGGCCTGCCTGCGCGCTTTCAAGTTCATCGAGAGCTTTCACGGCGACGACGGCCGCGCCTGGCTGCTCGGGATCGTGCGCAACACCTATTACACCTGGCTCAAGCGGAACAAGGTCGCCACGCTCGCCGTGCCGTTCGACGAGGAGTCGTTCGACGCGGGCGAGCTCGAGGCGAGCGGCGAGCGCTACGCGAGTCCGATCGATCAGCTGCTCCAGGAGAAGGACGCGAAGCGGCTCGTCCACGGCGCGCTCGAACGGCTGCCCGAGGAGTTCCGCGAGGCAATCGTGCTGCGCGAGCTCGAAGACCTTTCGTACAAGGAGATTGCCGCCATCGCGGGCATCCCGCTCGGGACGGTGATGTCGCGCCTCGCGCGCGCACGAAA
>DASXAO010000122.1:0-38388 GCA_036406675.1 Burkholderiales bacterium | reverse complement strand
GCGCGCGCCGGAGACGCTGTAGCCGATCACGCGCACGCTGCCGCCTTCGAGTCTTTGCGCCAGGCGCACGCCCATCACGTCGTCGAGGTTGAGCACCGCGCACGCGAGGCCGGGGGTATCGAAGAGCTGCGCCTTTGCCTGCGCGTAGGCTTCCATCGAGCCGTGGTAGTCGAGGTGGTCGTGGGACAGATTGGTGAAGAGCGCGCAGTCGAAGGCGACGCCGCGGACCCGACCCTGCGCGAGCCCATGCGACGAAACCTCCATGGCGACCGCGCTTGCGCCCTCGGCCAGAAATTGCTTCAGCAGCTTGTGGATCTCGAGCGCATCGGGCGTGGTGTTGGGCGAATCGGCCAGCGCGCCCGGGAAGCCGCAGCCCAGAGTTCCGATCACCGCCGCGCGCGTGCCGCGCGCGCCGAGCGCCGCCGCGATCCACTGGCTGCACGAGGTCTTGCCGTTGGTGCCGGTCACGCCGCACACCCAAAGCCGATCGGAAGGACGGCCGTAGAACTCGTGGGCCAGGCCGCCTGCCCGGGCCTTGAGGTTGGGCACCCCCACGTTGGGAACCCGCCACTCGCCGCGCCAGGCGAATCCTTCGCTTTCCCAAAGCACCGCGGGCGCGCCGCGGCCGATCGCATCGCCGATGTGGCGGCGCCCGTCGGCTTTTTCCCCCGGATAAGCGAGGAACGCGACACCCGGGGCGCAATGCCGGCTGTCCGACGAAAGCGCCTCGATCATCGCGCCTTGTGCCGCCAGTTCGCGCATCGGGTCCACGTCACGTGCTCTCCTTCGCCTCCTCGCCTTCGCCGGGTACGGCGAGCGGCTCGAGCGGCGCGTCGTGCGGCACCTCGAGCATGCGCAGCGCGCCCTGCATCACCTGCGCGAAAACTGGCGCCGCGACCGTCCCGCCGTAATACTGCCCCAGCGGCTCGTCGATCATCACCGCCACCACCAGGCGCGGCGCGGATGCCGGCGCCAGGCCGACGAAAGAGGAAAGGTACTTGTCGGCAGCATAGCCGCCTCGATCGAGCTTGTGGGCGGTGCCGGTCTTGCCCGCGACGCGCCATCCCATGATACGGGCGCGCGGGCCGGTGCCGCCGGGCTGCACCGCGAGCTCCAGCATCGAGCGCATCGAGCGCGCGGTGCCCGGAGAAATCACCCGTTCGCCGCCTGCCTGCGCGCCGCGTTTGACCAGCGTCAGCGGCACCAATTCCCCGTCGCGCGCAAACACGGTGTAGGCCTGCGCAAGCTGCGCCAGACTGACCGAGATGCCGTGGCCGTAGGCCATGGTGGCCTGCTCGATCGGGCGCCAGCTGCGGTAGTCGCGCAGCTTTCCGCCCGCCGCGCCCGGGAACTCGAGCCGGGGCGGCTGGCCGAAACCCACGCGCCGGTATAGGTCCCACAGCGTCTCGGGCGGCAGCCCGAGCGCAAGCTTGGCCGCGCCCACGTTGGAGGACTTCTGGAGAATCTGCGCCACGCTCAGAGCCGCCGCAGGATGCACGTCGCGGATGGTGTGGTGGGCGAGCGTCAGCGTGCCGGGCGCCGTGGCCACCACGGTGCTCGGAGTCACGGCTCCGCTCTCGAGCGCCGCGGCGATGGTGAAGGGCTTCAGCGTCGATCCGGGCTCGAACAAATCGGTGATGACCCGGTTACGCAGTTGCGCGCCGGTCAGCCGGGCGCGGTTGTTCGGGTTGAACGAGGGCACGTTCACGAGCGCGAGCACCTCGCCGCTGCGCACGTCGACGGCGATCAGCGCCCCGGCCTTGGCGCGGTGCTGATCCACCGCGCTTTGCAGCGCGCCGAAAGCGAGGCTCTGCAGCTTGCCGTCGATCGACAGCGCGAGGTCGCGCCCGTCCTGCGCCGAGCGGATCGATTCGACGTCCTCGACGATCCGCCCCAAGCGATCCTTCAGGACGCGGCGCGTTCCCGGCGTTCCGGCGAGATGCGACTGGAACGCGAGCTCGACCCCCTCCTGGCCGGAATCGTCCACGCCGGTGAAGCCGAGGAGATGCGCGGTCACTTCGCCGCCGGGATAGTAGCGGCGGAATTCGCGATGCTGGTAGATGCCCTTCAGGCCGAGCGCGGCGACGGCCTCGGCCGTATCCGGCGATACCTGACGCTTCAGATAGACGAAGTCGCGCGCGGGGTCGTCCAGCTTCTTCTGCAGCTCGCGGGTCTCGAGACCGAGCAGCGCGGCGAGCCTGCGGCGCTCGGCGGCCGAGAGCTCCACGTCGGCCGGGATGGCCCAGATCGACTTCACCGGCGTGGACACGGCCAGCGCGTCGCCGCGGCGGTCGACGATCCTGCCGCGCGTCGCGGGAACTTCGATGAGGCGCGAATAGCGCGCATCGCCCTTGCCCTGGAGGAACTCGGTTTCGAGCGCCTGGAGGTACAGCGCGCGCCCGCAGAGCAGCGCGAAGCCGCACGCGAGCGCGGCGAGCACGAGCCGTGCTCGCCAGACCGGGAACCGGACCAGCCCTTGGGTCGCCGCGCTCACCGGGAGGGCGCGACCAGCCTAACCCGGCGCGGATCCGGCGCGCGCATGCCGAGGCTCGAGGCTGCGATCCGCTCCACGCGCTGGGGCAGGCCCCAGGTGCTCGCCTCGAGCTGGAGCTGGCCATGCTCGATGTCGAGCTCGCGCGCGCGGTTCTGCTCGCGCTCGAGGTCGGAAAACAGCTTCCTCGCCCTGTGCTGCGAAGTGACGAGCCCGAGCGCGCAGGCAACGAGAACCGCGAGGAGGAGGAGGTTCAGTTTCGCCACCGCGCGCCGGGCTCGATTCGAAAGTGCTCAGCATCGAAAGGGCCCGCGGTGCGCTCGGCCACCCGAAGGATGGCGCTCCGCGCCCGCGGGTTTCTTCTTGTCTCTTGCGCCGACGCTCGCATCGCACGACCGACCAGCTTGAGCGCAGGCTGTGGCATTTCGCTGGCACGCAGGGGCAGGCCCCGAGGCACTTCGGGGCGCGCCAGCGATTGCATGAACCGCTTCACGATGCGGTCTTCCAGCGAATGAAAGGCGATCACGGCGAGCCGTCCGCCCGCCGCGAGGTGTGCCGTAGCCTGTGGCAGCATCAGCGACACTTCCTCAAGCTCCCGATTGACGTGAATCCGTAGAGCCTGAAAGGTGCGCGTCGCCGGGTCCTGGCCCGGCTCGCGTGTGCGGACCGCGCCTGCCACGAGATCGGCAAGCTCGCGCGTACGAACGACGGGCCCGCGCGCCCGAGCAGCAACAATCGCCGCTGCAATCTGTTTAGCAAACCGTTCTTCGCCATAGTCTCGGATGACTTGCCGGATTTCTTGTTCTTCTGCGGCCGCGAGCCATTGCGCCGCCGTGGGTCCGGCGGCGGGATCCATTCGCATGTCGAGCGGCGCGTCGGACCTGAACGAGAACCCGCGCGCGGGATCGTCGAGCTGCGGCGACGAAACGCCGAGGTCGAAGAGCATGCCGTTGACCCGCTCGCCGTGCAGCGCGCCTGCCAGGGCGGAGAACCGGGTGCGGAAGAAAGCAAACCTGGCATCGGAAATGCCGCGTGCCGCCTGCTCGGCGTCCGGGTCGCAGTCGAGCGCGATCAGACGGCCGCGCGGGCCGAGACGCTCGAGGATCGCCCGGCTGTGGCCGCCCCGGCCAAAGGTGCCGTCCACGTAGGTCCCGGCGGGATCGACAGCGAGGGCGTCCAGCGCTTCCGAGACGAGCACCGGGATGTGCACGCTCGGGCCTCACAGCGAAAAGTCTTCCATGCCCGCAGGCGGAGCCGCAGAGCCGGCGAGCGCCTGGCCGAGCTTCGCGCTCCACACTCCGGAATCCCAGAGCTCGAGGTATCGGCCCTGGCCGACCATCATCGCTTCGCGCTCGAGCTTGGCGTGGAGACGCAGGGCTGGCGAAAGCAGCACACGGCCCGAAGCGTCGGGAGCGACGTGCTCCTCGAAGCCCAGCAGCACGCGCTTCCACCAGCTTGCCTGTGGATGGAACGCCGGGAAGGAGTCGACTCGCGTACGCACCGGCTCCCAGGCGGCTTCGGGGTATACGAGAACACATCCGTCAGGGTGCGCAGTGAGCACTAACGTTTTACCCCCGTCCAGAAGTGCTTCGCGATGGCGAGTGGGGACAGCGACGCGTCCTTTTGCATCGAGCGTAATGACCGCCGCTCCGTGAAATGCTCCACCCATATTGCTTGTATGGCTTGTATTGCCACTTTTAGCTACCTTTTGCCACTTTAAAGTGAAAACCGCACAAGGGTCAAGCCCTCTTTTCTTTTGTCGTACAAGTACTTAGGCATGCTTTTGCAGGTGCAGCATCTCTGGGATATAACACTGTACTTTCAGTCCCTTATGTCTTTTAATGAAAGTCGAATATTAAGATAAGGCGGATGGGGTGCGGTGCCATAATCGACGGCCCCATGATCAACAAAATCGTAGCGAGCGCCGAGGCGGCGCTTGCGGACGTGCCCGATGGCGCCACGGTCATGATCCACGGCTTCGGCAATGCCGGAATGCCCGGCGCGCTCATCGAAGCGCTGATCGCACAGGGGGCGCGCGACCTGACCATCGTCAACAACAACGCAGGCAACGCCGACACCGGGCTCGCGGCGCTCATCAAGGCAAAGCGCGTGCGCAAGATCCTGTGCTCGTTTCCGCGGCAGGCGGACTCGTGGCACTTCGACGCCCAATACCGCTCGGGCGAGCTCGAGCTCGAGCTTGTTCCCCAGGGCACGCTCGCCGAGCGCATCCGCGCTGCCGGCGCGGGCATCGGCGCCTTCTACACGCCGACGGCGTACGGCACGCGGCTCGCCGAGGGGAAGGAGACGCGGCGCATCGGCAGCCGCGACTACGTGCTCGAGTATCCGATCCACGCCGACTACGCCCTGGTCAGGGCGGATCGCGCCGACCGCTGGGGCAACCTCACCTATCGCAAGAGCGCGCGCAACTTCGGGCCGATCATGGCGGCCGCTGCGAAAACGACCGTGGTGCAGGTGCGCGAGATCGTGGAGCTCGGCAGCCTCGATCCGGAGACGATCGTGACGCCCAGCATTTTCGTCCAGCGCGTGGTGCGCGTCGCACCCGCGATCATGAAAGCCGCATGATGAAGAAGCTCGATCGCAAGCAGATGGCCGCGCGCGTCGCGCGCGACATCCCGGAAGGCGCCTATGTCAACCTCGGCATCGGCCTGCCCACGCTGGTGGGCGACTATCTGCCGAAGGGACGCGAAATCATCCTGCACAGCGAGAACGGCATCCTCGGCGTCGGGCCGAAGCCGCCCGAGGGCGAGGTAGACGAGGACCTCATCAACGCGGGCAAGGAGCCGGTCACGCTGCTCGCGGGCGGCGCGTATTTCCACCACGCCGATTCCTTCGGCATGATCCGCGGCCGCCATCTCGATTTCGCCATCCTCGGCGCATTCCAGGTCTCCGCGAGCGGCGATCTCGCGAACTGGCATACCGGCGGCGCCGACGCGATTCCGGCCGTCGGCGGCGCGATGGACCTCGCGGTCGGCGCGAAGAAGGTGCTCGTGATGATGGAGCACCTCACCAAGGACGGCAAAAGCAAGATCGTCGAGCGCTGCAGCTATCCGCTCACCGGCGCGCGCTGCGTCGATCGCATCTACACCGACCTCGCCGTGATCGACGTGAAGGCCGACGGCCTTCACGTGATCGAAACGGTCGAGGGACTATCGTTCGAGGAACTTCAGCGCCTCACCGGCGTTCCCCTGAAGAAGCTGGCTACTGCGGCTTGACGCCAGCGGCGGCGAGCAGCCGCTTGTTCTCGTCGGTTTCTTCGCGAACCAGCTTGGCGAATTGGGCCGGCGTCAGCTCCATGGTCGAGTTGCCGAGGCTTTCCAGCTTCGACTTCACGCCAGGATCGGCGAGCGCCTTGCGCACGTCCGCGTTGATCTTGTTCACCAGGTCAGGCTTCATTCCAGCCGGTCCCCATAGCGCGATCCACAGCGAGGAGTCTGCGCCTTTCACGCCGGCTTCCGCCGTCGTCGGCACCTGCGGCAGGGTTTGATTGCGCTTCGCGGTGCTGGTCGCGAGCGGCTTGAGCTTCCCGTTCTTGATTTGGGAGAGCGCCGCGGAGACCGGGGCCCAGTAGGCATCGACGTTGCCGCTCAGGATCGCCGCGACCACCTCCGGCGTGCCCTTGAACGGCACCTCGACGACCTTGATGTGCGAGGCGGCGATGAACTTCTCGGTGTTGAGGTGCGTGCCGCTGCCGACGCCGGCGTGGCCGATGTTGATGCTGCCGGGCTTCGCCTTCGCGGCGTTCACCAGATCCATCAGGTTGTTGTACGGCGAGTTCGCAGCCACGACGAGGATGTTCGGCTGCTCTGCGAAGGTGGCAATCTCCGTGAAGTCCTTGAGCGTGTCGTAGGGCAGCTTGGCGTAGATCGCCGGGTTGACCGTGTGGGCATTCGAGGTGACGAGGAGCGTGTACCCGTCGGGCGCCGCGCGCGCCACCATCGCGGAACCGATCGAGCCGCCGGCCCCGGACTTGTTTTCGTTGACCACCGGCTGGCCCCAGTACTCCGAGAGCTTGGCCGAGACGATGCGGCTGACGATGTCGACCGCGCTGCCCGGGGTGAAGGCGACGACGAACTCGACCGGCTTGGTGGGCCAGGACTGCGCGTGCGCCGCCGGCACGCCGAAACCGAGAAGCACGGCGAGAAACAACGATCTAAGCTGCTGCATTACATCCTCCAGGATTTTGTCTATTGTGGTTTGGCGCCGGCATCGCGCATGATCTTGCCCAGCTCGTCATGCTCGTGTCGGATGAAAGCATCGAACTCGGCGGGAGTCATCGACATCGGCTCGGCGCCGAGCTTCGCCAAACGATCTACCACCTCAGGTAGTTTCAACGCCTTGTTCACCTCGGCGTTGACCTTCGCAACCACGTCGCGCGGCGTTTTCGACGGCGCCAGCATCCCGACCCAGAAGTTGAACTCGCCGCCCGGGTAGCCGGCCTCGGCGATCGTCGGGACATCCGGCAGCGCAGCGATTCGCCTCGGCGTGCTCACGGCAAGCGCAACCAGCTTGCCGTCCTTCAGCAGGCCCATGCTTCCCAGGCTCGGCACCCATGCGAAATGGACGCGCCCCGCCATGGTCTCCGAGAGGATGGGCGGCGTGCCCTTGAGCGGGATGTGCACCGCCTTGATGCCGGCCGCGTGGTTGAACTTCTCCGAATTGATATGGGCCGCGCTCCCGACCCCTGCGGTGCCGTAGTTCAGGGCACCCGGCTTCGCCTTGGCCAGCGCGACGAGCTCCTTCACGTTCTTGACGCCCAGGCTCGGCGCAACCACCAGCACGCTCGGCAGCGACGCGATCGGCGCCACCCCAGCGAGGTCCTTGAGCGTGTCGTAGGGCAGGTCCTTGTACAGCACCCAGTTCACTACATGGCCGGTCGACACCACGGCGAGCGTGTAGCCGTCGGGCTCGGCGCGGGCGGTCTGGGCGATGCCGATCGTGCCGCCGGCGCCAGGGCGGTTGTCGACGATGACCGGCTGTCCCCAGGCGGCGTTGAGCTTTTCGCCGACGAGTCGTGCGGCGATATCGGTCGCGCTTCCCGGCGTGAACGGCACGATGATGGAGATCGGCTTCGCCGGATAAGTCTGCGCCCAGGCCACGCCGGCGAACAGAAGCGCCGCAAGAGCCGCGAGTCTTCTCATCCGCGCTTCTGCTTCGCCCAGTACTGCGGGTCCGATTTCGACCGCCTAAGCGCTTCCTCGCTTTCGTAGCCGGGCGCCATCGACGCCGCGGTTCCCGCGAGCACCTGGTGATGATCGATGTTGAGCAGTCGCAACCAGCTCTGCTGGCCGAGCGTAAGGCCGATCATGCAGCCGAGCTCGACCAGCTCAGGCTCGCTGAAATGGCCGTGCATGCGCTCCCAGAACGCGTCGTCAGTGTTGAGGTGCCAGGCAATCGCCTCGGCGTACGCTAGCGCCGCTTTCTGGCGCTCGGAATAGCGGGTCGACTTCTCGAAATTGAGCAGATCCTTGACGTCGTCCTCGATCATGCCTTGGCCCGCCGCCTTGACCGAGCGCTGGTTGCCGCAGTAGTCACACTGCACCGAGCGCGAGATGTAGAGGCGGCAAAGCTCCTTGATGGAATGATCGAGAACGCCGTTCTTGAACAGATCGCGCCACGAGTTGGCGAAGAACCAGAAGCACGCCTTGACGTGGGCGCGGACCGCGGAGCTCTCCGGGCGCGGCGTGCCTTCGCGCTGGCAGCGCTCCATTTCCCTGCGCATGTCCGCGTCCATCTGGTCGAGCGGGACATAGCTGATGCGTTGCTTGGCCATTGCTTTATCCTCCAAACGCCGAATATAAACTGCTTCCATGTATCAGGACCATACGCCGCTGCAGACGGCAGGCCAGTTGCTGCTCGCGTTCGCATTCTTGGCTACCGGCGTACGCAACGCGGGCTGGAAGTTCCGCCAGCACCTGGATCGCATGCTCGCGTACCGGGTCCCGGCCGCCCGCCCGGTGCTGACCGCGGGTCTCGCGCTGCAGTTCGTGGGCGCCGCGCTGCTGGCGCTCGACCTCTGGCGGGCGCTCGCCGCGGCGCTCCTCATCGTCTTTACCGTCGCTGCGAGCGCCATCTTCCATCGCTGGTGGCTGATCGCCGATCCGCTCCTCAGCCACCTCCACTTCTCCAACCTGCTCGTCAACTGCGCGGTGGTAGGCGGGCTTCTATTGGTGGCTGCGATCTAGCTCTTCATCGGCGGAAAGTCGCGCGACCAGACGGGGTGCTTAAGGAACTCCTTCGGGTTGTAGGTCCAGAACTGGCTGACGTTCGGATAGGTGTAGATGTTGGCGTTGACCAGCTTCCCGTCTTTCTTCTCGACCTTCCGGATGTAGACGTTGCCGACCACGTTGCCGTAGTCGTCGAAGGCGATCGGGCCGCGCAGCGTGTCTACCCGCACCGCCCGCAGCGCCTTGATGAAAGCGTTCTTGTCCTCGATCCTGCCCTTCAGTGCGCCAATTGCCGCCGCCAGCACTTCGCCGTAGAGATAGGTACCGGAAGCGTATTGTCCCGGGTCGTAGCCATTCTCCTTGCGGTAGCTCTCGACGAAGCGCTGGTTGATCGGGTTGTCGAGCTGCGCGGTGTACCAGCAGCTCGAGAGCGTACCGAGCGCGTAGTCGCCCATGCTTTTCAGGCCGACCTCGTCGAACGCGGTCATGCCGCCGACGATCGGCAGCTTGCTCTTCATGCCGTATTCGTCGAACTGTTTGAAGAAGCGGAAGCCGTTGGCCCCGGCGAAACCGAGGAACAGGCCGTCGATGTCAGTGCGCAGCTGCGCGATATAGCTGCCGTAGTCGGGCGCGTTGAGCGGCGATAACAGCTTCTGCGCCACCCTGCCGCCCGCGTCCTCGAAGACCTGCTGGAAGCCGCCCAGCATCTCGTGGCCGTAGGCGAAATCATCTGCGATCACCGCCATGCGCTTCCACTTGAGTGTCTTCGCGCAATAATCGGCCATCGGATACGCGCACTGCGCCGAGGTGGAGGTGGCGCGCACGAACCACGGGTTCGCCTTGCGCTGGGTCATGTCCTCTGCGCCGGCGACCGGCAGGGTGGGAATTTGCGCCGTGCGGATGTAGTCGTCCATCGCCAGCGCTTCGAACGCGGCGAGCGGTCCGACGACCGCTTGCACGCGGTCGCGCTCGACGAGCTCCTGCATCTTGGTGCGCGCCTGCGCCGGCACCCCGCCGCTGTCGGCGACGGTGAGCTCGACCTTGCGCCCACCGAGCGTGTAGTTCTTCTCCTTGAGAAAAATGGTCAGGCCGCGCTCCATGTCGATGCCGCCGGAGGCGAGGGCGCCCGTCTTGATCGTGAGCAGGCCGATCCGGATCGGCTGCCCCTGCGAGCGCACGATAGCTGGAAAGCCGAGCGCCGACGCCGCCGCCCCCGCACCCGCCGCCGTTACGAACTTTCTGCGATTGAAGCTCATTTCGCCTCCTCCACCATGGAAAACCGCTCGTCGGCGGCGAGGCAGGCAGCCTCGGGGAGGCTGCGCTCGCGCCGCACCAGGTTCGTTCCCTTCACGATCGAAACCATCTTGTAGAACGCGTGGCGCCGGCTCATGCCCTCGCGGCCCATGCCGCAGTCGGAGCCGAGGACGAGGCGCTCGGCCGGGATGTGCTGCAGCGCCTTATTCACCAGTCCGGCCACCTGCTCGGGGGTCTCGACCTGCAGCGTGTGATGGTCGACCACCCCGATGCAGATCTTCTTGTCATGGATGCCCTTGCCGATGGCCTCGAGGTCCATGCCGCCCGAGCTGCAGGTCTCGAAGGTGATGACGTCGGCGTCGATGCGCGAGAGCGGCTCGAGCGCGGGAGCATAGCTCGGTGTCTTTGCGAACAGGCGCTGCGCCGCCGGATTGCCCCAGCACGTATGGCACCACACCTCGGTCTTGGCGCGCAGTCCGCGCACGGTGTTGTTGAACACCTCGACCATGAAATCCGGATTGAGCACCTTGTCGACCAGGCCCTTGGCGGCGAGCAGATGGATCTGCGGCTCCTCCATCTGGATCACCTTGCAGCCGGCGTCGGCGAGCTCGTGCAGCTCCTCGTTCAGCGCGTTGCTGATCGCGAGGATCGCCTTACTCAGGTCCTTGTAGTGCAGGTCGCGCACCGCCATCGCGATGAGCTCCGGCATGATCGTGCCGAACTTGACCGGCCTGGCGGTGAGGCGCTGTGCCGCCTTCCACACCGCGGTGTACTGCAGCGCGCCGCGCCCGACCGGCCCGGTAAGGTCCGGCATCATGCGGGTCTCGAGCACGTCGTGCAGGATGTGGCCGGGCTTGTGCGGGAAGCCCGCCTTGCCGCCCCCCTTGTAGAACGACGCGCCCGAGAAGCCGCTCATGCGCAGCGGCGCGTACGAGAACCAGTTGTGGCCGGCGACGTCGGCGTCGAAGCGGCAGTCGCCGTCGGTGACGATGTCGAGCCCGGCGACTTCCTGGTCGCGCAGATAGGTCGACACCGCGTCGAGGTACTGCTCGCGGTACGCCCGGTCGACCATCGCCTCGCGGAACTCGCGCCGCCCGAGATTCTGGGTGTACCACGACGGCCGCGGCAGCGAGCCGATGATGGTCGTGGGGAGCACGACATTGGCGGTTGCGGTGTACATCAGCTTCTCATCGGTTAACTAAGGCCGTCTCCCACTTGTACATTTTCGGGCTTCAGCTCCACGCCCGAGGCTAGTGCCTGCATGAGGAGCAGCGTGGAGAAATCCTGCTCGGTCATTCCGCGCCCGATCATCTGCTGCAGCAGATCGCGGGTGAGCGAAGTGAGCGGCATCGGCACCTCGAACTCGCGCCCGGCGTCCAGCCCGAGGTCGAGATCCTTGCGCAGGAGCTTCGGCGTGAAGGTGACGTGGAAGTCGAGGTTCACCAGCGCGGGGGTCTTGTAGCGGGTGAACATCGAACCCATCACGCTCTTGTTGAGGAAGTCGAGGAAGGCGTGGCGCGGCATGCCGGCCTTCTCGGCGAGGACCGTGATCTCGCACAGGTTCTGAATCACCACGCCGAGCATGACGTTGTGGCAGATTTTCGCGATGCGCGCGAGCTCGCCTTCGCCGACGTAGCTCGAGCCCACGCCCATCATGTCGAGGTAGGGCTTCGCCTTCTCGTACGCCGATTTCGGACCCGACACGACGAAGGTGAGCTTTCCCGCCTTGATGACCTTCGCATTGCCGCTCACGGGCGCGGCGAGGTATTCAATGCCTTTCGAGCTCAGGAATTTTCTGAGCTCGGCGGATCCCTCGAGGGAGATGGAGGAGCACTCGACCACCATCTTGGGCTTGGCCGCATTGGAACCCGCGGCGAGCGCCTTGTTGAGAACCTCCTTCACGTCGTCATAGGTCGAAACCATGACGAAGAGGATGTCCCTCGTTGACAGCTCCGCGAGCTGGTTCACTATCTTGGCGCCGTACTTCTCCAGCGGCTGCGCCTTTTCCTTCGTGCGGTTCCAGACCGCGATGTCGCAGCCACCCTTGGCGAGGCGCTCGGCCATGGCATACCCCATGCGCCCTGCGCCGATCCAGCCAAGGGTTTGTTCAGTAAGGGTTGGCAATCGGTAAATCCTCTGCAGGATATAGCGAAATGATTTTGGCACCGCTCGGGGTGAGGATCACCTCCTCCTCGATGCGCGCGGCCGACACGCCGTCGGTGGCGGGGCAGTAGGTCTCGACGGCGAACACCATGCCGGCCTTGAGCTCGATCGGCTCGCGGAACGAGTTGAGCCGCGAAATCAGCGGCCGCTCGTGCAGTCCGAGGCCCAGGCCGTGGCAAAAATTGAGGCCGAAAGCGTCCATCTCGCTGGCGAAGCCGGCATCCTGGGCCTTGGGAAGCTTCGCTGCCACCTTGTCGGTGGTCATCCCGGGCTTGAGCAGCTCGATCACCCGGTCCATCCATTCGCGCGCCTTCTTGTAGGCCGTGCGCTGCGCCGGCGTGGCCCGGCCCACGTTGAAGGTCCGGTAGTAGCAGGTGCGGTAGCCCATGAACGACTGGATGATGTCGAAGAACGCCTGGTCGCCCGGCCGGATCAGGCGGTCGGTGAAGTTGTGCGGGTGCGGCGAGCAGCGCTCGCCCGAAATCGAGTTGATCGCCTCCACGCAATCGGAGCCCATTTCGTAGAGCCGCTTGGTGGCGAGCGCGACGATCTGCGACTCCTGCACGCCGGGCTTGAGCGCCTCGGCGATGTCCTGGTAGACGCCGTCGACCATGGCCGAGGCCATGTTGAGGAGCGTCAGCTCGTCGATGTTCTTCACTTCGCGCGCTTGCAGCATGGTCTGCTGGCCGTCGCGAACTTCAATATTCTGTTCCTGCAACGCAAAAAGCATCGGCGGCTCGACCACGTCCACCCCGAGGGGGAGATCCGCCACGCCCTCGGCCTGCAGGATCGACTTGATCTCCTTCGCCGCGTCCTTGAACAAGGTCGCGTCCGCGCCCGTCGCGCCGCGCAGGCCGAGCAACCCTGCGCGGCAGTGGTCGGTGGCGAGCCATGGGGCGTAGAGCTTGTGGTGCCGGGCTGCGCTGCCGAAATCCCAGATGTAGGGATCGCCGTTTCCGGTCAGGAGGGAGTACCGGGTCAGCTTGTCGCGCGCCCACTCGCCGATCACCGTGCTGGTCGTATAGCGGATGTTGTGCTGATCGAACGAGAGAAGCCCGCCGAGCCCCGATTGCGCCAGCGCGGCGCGCACCCGCGCGAGACGGTAGTCGTGCAGCCTGCGGAAATCGACGCGCTCTTCGAAATCGACCTGAGTGCGCCCCGGCGCCTGCAGCGGACGGTCCCAGCGGTGCTTCGGATCGATATCGTCCGGGCGCACGACGCTCGGCCCCGCTCGCCGCTTGCTCTTCGCCATTCAGCCTCCTCGAGCGGGCGATTCTAGCCGGAGATGAGATCGATGCGCCGGCGGATGCGCCCCGCCGTTTCGCTGTCGCCGGCGTCGGCGGCACGCTTCTCCTGCACGCCCAGCCACGCGAGCAGCGGACGGCGCCAGCCCTGCGCGGAAGCCAGGTCGACCGCCGCACTGATGCTGGCCGGATCGATGCTCCCGCTCTTCAGGGAGACGCCGGCAGCCACGAGGCGCGCCAGTGGGTCGTCGCCCACGCTGTGGCGCCCACGGCCCGCAAGGTAATCCGCGTACGCGAGCTCCTCGGCGCGAGCACCATAGCGGAGCGCTTCGAACCCGGGGCAATCGTCGAATTCCAGGCTCGCCGTGCGCACGGCGCAGCGCACGAGCTCGGCGCGCGCGAGCAGATCGGCGCGGCCGGTGCGCGCGAGCTCGCCGCGCGCGGCCTTGAATTCGGCTTCGGCGGTGGCCGTGTCGCCTTCCAGGTAGTGGCGCTGAAAGGATTGCAGGGCCTGCGCCGCGTTCAACTGCCAGTCGAGCGGCGGCTGCCCGCCGCCGCACGCCGAGACGAGGAGGATCAAGGCAGCCGAATCTCGGAGTCGCGCTGGAAGGGCCATTTGCGGTTGATGTCTTCGATGAGTCCGTTGACCTTGCGCAGGCTCGCGTCGACTTCGGCGCGCAGCGCGCCGAGGTCCTGCGTCGCCGCCTTCGCATTGCCGCTCACCGACTGGGCGTCGGCGAGAATCTTGTCGACGCGCTTGAGGCTCTCGCGAAGCTCGCCGAGGATGGTGTTCGCCTGGTCGACAGCGCGCTGCGTTCCTTCGACTACGCCTCCCGGGCCGAGGATTCGCTGATCGGTCTTGGCGACGACGCCGCTCATGGAAGCGAGGAGCGCATTCGCACGCTCGATTGCTGCGACCACCTTTTTCGCGTCCTCGTCGTTGCCCAGCACCGCGCCGAGCGCGCCATGGCGGCCGCCCAGTCTCTCGGTGGAAGTGCGCAGATTGCCGAGGCTCGCCTGCAGGCTGCCGCCCGGGCCGGTCAGCTGCTCGATGTTCTCGAGCGTGCTCCTCAGCGTCGCCACCATGCGCGGAATCTCTTCCTGGGTATCGCCGCGCAACACCGTGCGCTCGGCCCCGTCGGGCAGCGGCGGGTCCTGCAGGTTGCCGCTGAAGACACGGATGCGCGCGCCGCCGACGATGCCGCGCTCCAGGGTGAAGACGCTCGTGACGCGCAGCCATCTCGCGTCCTTTTGCGGCACCTCCAGCTCGATGCGCGCACGGCCGTCATCGGCGAGGGAAATACGCACGACGCGTCCGATGGGAAAGCCCGAGAATGTGAGATCCATGCCCAGGCTCACGCCTTCGGCGTTGTCGGACACCAGCGTCAAGCGCTGGGTAGCCTCGAACGTGCCGCGCGCGTAGAGCGCATAGAGGATGAATCCCGCCGCGACCATGATGGCGAGGCCGAGCAGCAGCCCGACACGGAACTGCAGGTTCTTCGGGATCGGCGAGAAGCCGTCGCGCTCCATCTAGCGATACTCTATCAAGCAACTAAACGTACTTGGCGACGAGCGAGAGCAGCTCGATCAGCGCGAGGGTTACGAAGAGCCGCACCATGCCGCCCATCACGGCGCCGGACACGGACTCCCGGTCGCGCGTGGCGTCCAGGCCGGCGGCGATCGGGATTACGGCGACCGCGGCGCCGAAGAGGAACGACTTCAGCATGAAGCCGGCGATCGCCCGCGGACCGAACACCCGCGCGACGGTGCGCGCGAACTCGTCCAGGCCGGACGGATTGGCGCCGTAGGTGACGAGGTAGGCGACGCACATCACGACTGTGCAGCTCACGATCGTGAGCGCGAACACCGAGATGGCGGCCGCCGCGATCCGCGGCACGAACTCGCGCTCGTAGGGATCGATGTGCGCGGCGAACAGCTCATCGAGCTCGCCCGAGACGCGCATCATCGCCACTTCGGTCACCATCGCCGACCCGGAGCGCAGCGCGACGTAGAACGCCGCCATCAGCGGAATCAGCTCGAGCACCACCGCGCGGAACACCAGCTCGAGGGCGAACTGCGCGAGCCCATAGTCGCGTGCCAGGCCGATCGTGACTCGTATTACGACGAACCCGAGCAGCGCCATGAAGAGGGTGAATCCCGGCAGTACGTGCCAAGCGTTGAAGTAGATCTCGCGCACGGCGAGCGCGCGGGTGCGCGCGGTGTAGGCTGAGAGCGACAGCGCCGCGGCCGCGGCGGCAGAGGCGAACAGCGCCGCGCGCCCCCAGGCCCTGAACCAGGCGAGAGTGTCCCCCAGCGCGCTCATCTACAATCGATCCATGGCTGACACATCGGTTTCCGCCGTAAAGCTTACCGGGTTCGCCGCCGCCTGCCTCGAGAAGCTCGGCCTTGCCGCCGGCGACGCCCGGCTGGTCGCCGAGACGCTGGTCGAATCGAACCTGCGCGGCGTCGACAGCCACGGCGTGGTGCGGCTGCCGCACTACGCGAAGCGCCTGCGCAACGGCACGGTCAACCCGCGGCCGAAGATTTCGGTCCGGCGCACCGGCGCCTCCACCGCAGTGGTCGAAGGCGACCGCGGCATGGGACAGCTGGTGGCCGTCCGGGCGATGCAGGAAGCCATCTCCCTGGCGAGGCTGGGGGGCGTCGGCGCGGTCGGCGCGCGCAATAGCTCGCACTGCGGCGCCTGCGCCTATTTCGTGGAGCTCGCGGCACGCGAGGGCATGGTCGGCATTGCGCTGACCCATACCGATTCGATCATGGTGCCGCCGGGCATGAAGCGCATCTTCCTCGGCTCGAACCCGATCGCCTTCGGCGCGCCCGCAGCCGGGGGCCCGCCGCTCGTGATCGACATGTCGACCACGCACGCGGCGTGGGGCAAGGTCATCGTCGCGCGCGAGGAAGGCAAGCCCATCCCGCCCGACTGGGGCGTCGATGGGGACGGCAGGCCGACCACCGACCCGCACAAGGTCGTGGGGCTCGCCCCGAGCGGCGCCCACAAGGGCTACGCGCTCGCGCTGATGGTCGAGGTGCTTTGCGCGCAGCTCATGGGGGTGCCCTTCGGCCGGCACGTGACCAAGATGTACGGCGAGCTCCACAAGCCGCGCAACCTAGGGCATTTCATGCTCGCCCTCGACGTCGGGCGCTTCGCCGAGGGTGCACTGTTCGGCTCGCAGGTAAGCGAGCTTCTCGCGGAGGCGCGCGCCGAGGAAGCTTCCGATCCCGCGCGGCCGCCGCTCGCACCGGGCGACCCGGAGCGCTTGAGCGCGGAGCGCCGCCGCCGCGACGGCATTCCACTCGGCGCCGCGGTGCTCGCGGAGCTCAACGTCCTCGCGGCGGAATTGGACGTTACCCTCCTCTAGCGAGGGCTTCCACCCGCTCGGGCGCGACCTCCAGCTTTCCAGCCGCGGCGCGGATCTCCCGCCAGGTTTCGTCGTCCACGGGAATGCCGTCGCGTTCACGTTTCGCGCGCGTTTCCCGCTCCGGTTCGCCCGCGATGCGCACGCGGTCGTGTCCGGGCGCGGGCCGCGAGGCGCGCAGCCAAGCGAGAAAACTCTTCGCGTCCTTCTTGAACGCCCGCTCGGTACCCAGGCGCGCCGGGTCGATCACGATCGAGATCATTCCGTTCAGCACCCGCCGCTGGGTCTTGTTGTCGTGGTCGGTCACGCCGCCGCCGGTGAGCGCGCCACCCAGCAGCTCGCACGCCACGGCCAGCCCGTAACCCTTGTGCTCGCCGAAGCAGCTCATGGCGCCCAGCGGCGCGATCACGCCCCAGCGCGGATCGTCGGTCGGGTTGCCCTGGTCATCGATCAGCCAGCCGTGCGGGATCTTGACGCGCTTGTTGTGCGCCACGCGCAGTTTGCCTTGCGCCACCGCGCTCGTTGCCATGTCGAGGAGGAACGGCGCTTCACCGGGCAGAGGAATGCCGATGCACACCGGGTTGGTGCCGAAGCGCCGGTCCGCACCAGCGAACGGCGCAACGCGAGCGAACGACTGCACGTTGACGAAATGCATCGACACCAGGCCTTCGGCGACGGCCATTTCGGCCCAGTGGCCGATGCGCCCAAGGTGGTGCGAGTTGCCGAGCGCGGTGATCGACACTCCGTGTCGCTTCGCACGCTCGATCGCGAGCTTCGTGGCGTCGAGTCCGATCGACTGCCCGTAGCCCGCGCAACCGTCCAGCGCGAGAAGCGCACCGACATCGAGCTTCACCTCGACATGCCGATTTGGATGCAGCCCGCCTTCGAGCAGCGCCTCGACATAGCGCGGCATCATGCCGATGCCGTGCGAGTCGTGCCCGGTGAGGTTTGCGGTAACGAGGTTCTCGGCGACAAGCTGCGCCTCCGCAGGCTCACTGCCGCCTGCGGCGGCAATCGCCGCGATGGCCCTGGTCAGGCCCTCCTTCCTGAAAACCAACCCCGTCATTCCGGCTTGATCCCGCCGCGCTTGACCACCTCGGTCCAGCGGTCGACCTCTTCCTTCATGAAGCGGCCGAACTCGTCCGGGGTACTGGCCACCACGTCGAAGCCGATCTGGCCCATGCGCTCGCGCACGTCCGGCGAGCGCAGCGCCTTGACGACTGCGTCGTTCAATTTCGCCACGATCTCGCGCGGCGTCTTGGCGGGCGCGGCTGCCGCCTGCCAGGAAGTCACCACCAGCGCGGGGAACCCGGCTTCCCCGGTGGTCGGCACGTTCGCCAGTTGAGGATTGCGCGCCTTTGCGGTCACAGCCAGCGCTTTCATCCGATTGCCGCGAATGTAGTTCGTGACTGCGCCGAGGTTCTGGAATGAGATGTCGACTTGCCCGCCCATGATGTCGGTCTGACAGGCGGCGCCGCCCTTATAGGGGACGTGCACCGCGGAGATGCCCGCCACCTGGTTGAGCAGCTCGGCGGTGAGATGGTCCGACGATCCGGTGCCGCTCGAGCAGTACGAAAGCTTGCCCGGGTTCTTCCTGGCGTAGTCCACGAGCTCCTTCATCGAATTGGCGGCGAGGCCCGGCTTGGTGATGAGCACGTTGGGCGTGGTGACGGCGAGCGTGATCGGCGCGAAGTCGCGCACCGGGTTGTAGCGCAGGTCCTTGAACAGCGCCGTGTTGATCGAGAACACCCCGATCGATCCGACGAGGATGGTTTGGCCGTCGGGGTCGGCCTTGGCCACGAACTCGGCGGCGATGGCGCCGTTCGCGCCGGGCTTGTTCTCCACCACTGCGGGCTGGCCCAGCAATTCCTGGAACTTCGAGCCGATGGCGCGGCCGACGATGTCGGAGGAGCCGCCCGCGACGAACGGAATCACGACGCGGATCGGCTTGGACGGAAAGCTTTGTGCACTTGCGGCATGGAACGCGAGCAGCAGGCACAGCGAGATAGCGAGTCGGGTCATTCTCTGGCCTCAGGGGAAGGCCCGCAGTTTAGCCACGGTGCACGGAACGCGCTACAGTTCGGCCCACGACCCGCCGGAGATCCCACGTGAAAACGCTGCTTGCCCTGGCCGCATCGTTGTCGCTGTCGCTTTCGCATGCGCAGACGTATCCCACCAAGCCGATCCGGATCGTTGTTCCCTACGCCGCCGGCGGGACTTCCGATATCCTCGCGCGCCAGGTCGGTCCGAAGCTCACCGAGGCCTGGCACCAGCCGGTGATCGTGGAGAACAAGCCCGGTGCGAACGGCAACGTCGGCGCGGATTTCGTGGCGAAGAGCGCGCCCGACGGCTATACGCTGCTGCTCACGGACTTGGGCGGGCTGGTGATCAGCGCGAGCGTCTATCCGAAGCTGCCGTTCGATCCGTCGAAGGACTTCTCGCCGGTCGCGATGGTTTCTTATTCGCCGCACGTGCTGGCGGTGCACCCTTCCGTAAAAGCGAACAACGTGAAGGAGCTCGTCGCCTTCGCCAAGGCCAATCCGGGCAAGCTCAACTTCGCTATCTCCGGTATCGGCGGCGCGCCGCAGCTCGCGGGCATCGAATTCGCCCAGCGCACCGGCGTCGAGTGGACCTACATTCCCTACAAGGGCGGCTCCGACGCGGTCGCCGGGGTCGCCGCCGGCCAGGCCGACGTGCTCTTCAACGGCATGCTCGCCACCTGGCCTTCGGTGCAGGGCGGGAGGCTCAAGGCGATCGCGATTTCCAGCGCGCGGCGCGTGCCGAGCGCACCGGACACGCCGACGGTGGCCGAGCAGGGGTTGCCCGGCTTCGAGACCGGGTCCTTCCAGGGCGTCGTCGGACCCATCGGGATAGCGAAGGAGACGGTGGCGAAGCTCAATACCGAATTGAACAAGGTCCTCAAGACCCAGGAGATGCAAGAGCGCTTCGCGAAGCAGGGCACCGAGGTGCGTACCGGCTCGCCGGAATTCCTCGGCCAGTGGCTGCGCGCCGAGCAGGCGAAATGGGCGCGTGTAGTCAAGGAATCGGGAGCCAAGTTTGACTAAGCGCAAAAGCCCGGAAGAGCTGCGCAGCCACCGCTGGTTCGGCGTGAACGACCTGCGCTCGTTCGGTCATCGCTCGCGCACCGCGCAAATGGGCTATGACCGCAGCGACTACGCCGGCAAGCCGGTCATCGCGATCATCAACACCTGGTCGGACATCAACACCTGCCACACCCACTTCAAGCAGCGCGTCGAGGAGATCAAGCGGGGCGTATGGCAGGCGGGCGGCTTTCCGGTGGAGATGCCCGCCATGTCGCTCGCCGAGGTGATGCAGAAGCCCACCACGATGATGTACCGGAACTTCCTCGCCATGGAGACCGAGGAGCTGCTGCGCTCCTATCCGGCCGACGGCGCGGTGCTGATGGGCGGCTGCGACAAGACCACGCCCGCGCTGCTCATGGGCGCCATCAGCATGAACCTGCCGGCGATCTATTTCCCGGCGGGCCCGATGCTCTCGGGGCACTGGCGCGACACGACGCTCGGCTCGGGCTCGGATACCTGGAAATACTGGGCCGAGCTGCGCGCCGGAAACATCACCGAGCGCGACTGGCAGGAGATCGAGGACGGCATCGCGCGCTCGCCGGGCACCTGCATGACGATGGGCACCGCGGCGACGATGATGTCGCTCGCCGAGAGCCTCGGCTTCACGCTGCCCGGCGCGGCTTCCATCCCGGCGCCCGATTCCAACCACGCCAA
Source organism: Burkholderiales bacterium (assembly GCA_036406675.1). Taxonomy (GTDB): domain Bacteria; phylum Pseudomonadota; class Gammaproteobacteria; order Burkholderiales; family SG8-39; genus SCGC-AG-212-J23. The sequence continues at coordinate 17,919 of DASXAO010000122.1, read as the reverse complement.
GCTCGCGACGCTGACCGGCAAGCGCGCGGTCGAGATGGTCTGGGAAGACCTCAAGCCGAAGGACTTCCTCGCCAAGGAATCGCTCGACAACGCCATCGTCACGCTGATGGCGATGGGCGGGTCGACCAACGCGCTGATTCACCTCGTCGCCATCGCTGGGCGCGCCGGCGTAAGGCTGCCGCTCGAGCGCTTCAACGAGTTTTCAGCGAAGGTCCCGCTCCTCGCCAACGTGCGCCCTTCGGGCGACCGCTACCTGATGGAAGACTTCTACTACGCCGGCGGCCTGCGCGCGCTGCTGAACGAATTGAGAGATCTTCTTTCGCTGAGGTGCAAAACGGTCAACGGAAAGACGCTCGGGGAGAACCTGGAGGGCGCGCGGATCTACAACGACGAAGTGATCCGGAGCAGAAAGAATCCCCTGAAGGCCTCCGGCGGCCTGGTGGTGGTGAAAGGCAGCCTCGCGCCCAACGGCGCTGTGATCAAGGCCGCCGCGGCCTCTCCGAAGCTGTTAAAGCATGTCGGAAAGGCGGTCGTCTTCGACGACTACAACGACATGGCCGCTCGCATCGATCGCGACGACCTGGACGTGGACGCCGACTCGGTGCTGGTTCTGCGAAATGCGGGGCCGCTCGGCGGCCCCGGCATGCCGGAATGGGGCATGCTCCCCGTGCCCAAGAAGCTCCTCAAGCAGGGCGTGCGCGACATGGTGCGGATCTCGGACGCGCGCATGAGCGGCACGAGCTATGGCTGCTGCGTCCTGCACGTGGCGCCCGAATCCTTCGTCGGCGGGCCGCTCGCTTTCGTCAGGAACGGGGACTTGATCGAGCTCGATGTCGAAAAACGGGCTTTGAATCTGAAGGTCCCGGAAACGGAGATGCAGAAGCGCAAGGCCGAGTGGAAACGCCCTCAGAGGAAATACGAGCGCAGTTACGGCGCCATCTTTTCCGGGCACGTCAAGCAGGCCGACGAGGGCTGCGACTTCGATTTTCTCGAAGGCACCGCGCCCACTCCCGAGCCGGAGATCCATTAACATGGAGCTGCCGCAAAACCGCTTCAAGCGCGCGCTGAAGGCGGGCACGCCGCAGATCGGCCTCTGGTCGAGCCTCTCCTCGAGCTACAGCGTCGAAGTCATTGCCGGGGCGGGCTTCGACTGGATCCTGCTCGACACCGAGCATTCGCCGGCCGACCTCGAGAACCTGCTCGGACAGCTGCAAGCGGCGGCTCCGTATCCCGCGCACCCGGTGGTCCGGATTCCCTGGAACGACATGGTCACGATGAAGCGGGTGCTCGACATCGGCGCCCAGTCGATTCTCGTGCCTTATGTTTCGACGCCGGCGGAGGCGCAAAGCGCGGTTTCGTACACGCGTTACCCACCGGCCGGGGTGCGCGGCGTCGCGGGCACGACGCGCGCGACGCGCTTCGGCAGGATCAGGGACTATGCGAAGCGCGCGCACGAGGAGATCTGCGTGCTGGTGCAGGTGGAAACCCAGGCGGCGCTGGACAACATCGAAGCGATCTGCGGAATAGAAGGGATCGACGGGGTGTTCATCGGTCCGGCCGACCTGCATGCCTCGATGGGCCATACCGGCGAGATCGCCAATCCGAAAGTGAAACCGCTGATCGACCAGGCCATTCGCCGCATTCGCAAGTGCGGCTGCGCACCCGGCATTCTCACGCCCAACGAGGCGGACGCGCGCCATTGGCTGGAATGCGGCGCGCTTTTCGTCGCGGTGGGCGCAGACGTCGGCATCCTGGCGCGAGGCGCCGAGGCGCTCGCGGCAAAATTCAAGTCATGAAACCCGAGATCATCATCACCGCGCGCGGCCACGCCGGCACCATGGCGACGCTGCAGGCCGAGTTCACCAGCCACCTTCTCTCGGAGGCCTCCGACCGCGCGGGCTTCCTGAAGCAGCACGCGCCCGCGGTGCGCGCGCTCGCGACGTTCGGGCCCATGCCGGTGGACGGCAAGCTGATGGACGCGCTCCCAAAGCTCGAGATCATCTCGAACTTCGGCGTCGGCGTCGACGCGATCAACCTGGACGACGCGAAGAAGCGCGGTGTCATCGTCACCAACACGCCGGACGTCCTCAACGAATGCGTCTCGGATACCGCCCTCGCGCTGATCCTCAATACGGTGCGCAAGTTTCCGCAGTCGGAGGTGTATCTCCGCGGCGGCAACTGGGCCTCGCGCGGTCCCTATCCGCTAGCTACTTCGATCGGCGGAAAGACGCTGGGCGTTCTGGGCCTGGGCCGCATCGGGGAGGCCATCGCAAAGCGCGCCCAGGCGTGCGGCATGAAGATCCGCTACCACAACCGCAGCCGCAAAGACGTGCCGTATCCGTACGAGCCGGATCCGGTCACGCTGGCGCGCAACTGCGATGTGCTCATCGTGGTCACGCCCGCTACCGCCGAAACGAGCCGCATCATCAACGCGAGGGTGCTGGACGCGCTCGGTCCGGACGGGTATCTGGTCAACATCGCGCGCGGTTCGGTGGTGGACGAGCCGGTGCTCCTGCGTTACCTGCAGGAGAAGAAGATCGCCGGGGCCGGGCTGGACGTCTTCGCCGACGAGCCGCGGGTGCCGCCGGAGTTCTTCGGCCTGGATAACGCGGTGCTTTTCCCCCACGTCGGCAGCGCGACTGTGGAGACGCGCAAGGCGATGGGCGACCTGCAGATCGAAAACCTGCGCCGGCACTTCGCCGGCAAGCCTGTCCTGACGCGGGTAGCTTGAGGAGGCGTTAGGCCGGGCTCGCGACCAGCGACCGCGCGCAAGCCTCGAGACACTCAGCGGCGCATTCCCTGCAGCGCCCGCAGCCGGTGCCGACGCCGAGCTGAAACGCGAGCTCTTCCAGCGACGCGGCTCCGGAGTCCACGCACTCCTCCACTTGGCGCTGGGTCACCGCGTTACAGATGCAGATGTACAAGAGCTCGATCTCCCTTCGAATTACGAATCATTATCATTCAATGCATTGAAGCGCGCAAGTTGTTAGCGGCCACTCACGCGTAAGCCTTTGTAGCTACGTGAAACATGCTTGACATTTCGGAATGAAAACAATTATCGTTTCTAAGTGAGCCTACCAGTAACGGCGCCGGTCGAGACACCCGCCGCCCCCCGCGGTGAAGTACCCCAACGCGTCACCAGCCAAAGCCTGATCGGCACCCGGCGCGAGCTGGTGATCCTCCATAACGGGCGCGAGTACCGCTTGCGCGTGACCCACAGCGGGAAGCTGATTCTCACGGCATAGGCCATCGTGGACGCTCAGCGCAGCGCAAGTCTCGCGATCGTAGTGGCGATGCACGCGGCCGCCGCCGCGGCATTGCTCAGCTACGCGCCGGCGCGCTCTGCGCTCGTGGCAGCCGCCCCGATCATGGTGGACCTCATCACTCCGCCGAAAATCGAGCGCAAGCCCGAGCCGCCGGTCGAGGTGGTCCCCCCCAAGCCTGAGCACAAGCCGGTTGCGAAGCCGTTGCCGAAGGAACCGCCTAAGCCGCCCGAACCCTTGCCGGTCGTGACTGCGCCTGTCGAAACGCCCTCGCCGGTGGTCGCAGCGCCGCCGCCCGAGCCGCCACCGCCCCCAGCGCCGGTGACGCTTGCAGCGCCCGCCCCGGCACCCGTGGAACTGACGCCGCCAGTCTTCAACGCGGCCTATCTCGACAACCCGCAACCGCGTTATCCACCGCTCTCGCGCCGCATTCGCGAGGAGGGCCGAGTGGTCCTGCGCGTGCTGGTAACCCCGCGAGGAAGCGCGCAGCAGATCGAGGTGCGCGCCTCGAGCGGGCACTCGCGCCTGGACGACGCAGCGTGCGAGGCGGTGCGGCAATGGAAGTTCGTCCCGGCGAAACGCGGCGAGGAGCCGGTTCCCGCCTGGGTGCTCATCCCGGTTTCATTCAAATTGGACGGTTAGCGTAGTGGAAACGGCACAACAGACCGTGGGCTTCGCCCACTTCCTCGCCCAGACCGACGGGGTCGGCAAGTTCCTGCTCGCGATCCTGCTCGCGATGTCGCTGCTGAGCTGGTACCTGATCGTGGTGAAGGCGCTCGCCGGCTGGCTCGAGCGCAGGCGCTCGAACGGCTTCCTGGAGATGTTCTGGAGCTCGCCTTCGACTTCCGTGGTCCAGCGCCACCTCGAGCAAAATCGCCAGGAGGACTCGTTCTCGCGCCTGGCTTCGCACGCGGTGTCGGCCCGCGGCAAGGGCGACGGTGAATTCCTCATCCGCGCCATGCGCCGCGTGATGGACGAGGAAACCGTGCGGCACGAATCCGGCCTGACGGCGCTTGCCTCGGTGGGTGCGACCGCTCCGTTCGTCGGCCTCTTCGGCACCGTGTGGGGCGTCTATCACGCGCTGGTCAGCATCGGGCTCTCGGGTCAGGGCACCCTCGACAAGGTGGCAGGACCGGTCGGCGAGGCGCTCATCATGACCGCGCTCGGCCTCGCGGTCGCGATCCCGGCCGTGCTCGCCTACAACGCCTTCGTGCGCGCGAATCGGGTGGTGCTCGCGCGCCTGGATGCGTTCGCGCACGACCTCTTCGCCGTGCTGACGACGGGGTCGCAGGTCGGCGAGGCGCCGGCCTCCATCATGCAGCTCAAGCCTGCCGTGGCGAGGATCTGACATGGCGTTCGGCGGATTCAGCCGCGGCAGCGCCTCCGCGCCGATGGCGGAGATCAACATGATCCCGCTGATCGACGTGATGCTGGTGCTGCTGGTCATCTTCATCATCACCGCGCCGCTGCTTACTCACGCGGTCAAGCTCGATCTGCCGAAGGCCTCGAGCGAACCGAACCTGACGCGGCCGGAGCACATCGCGCTGTCGATCCGGGCGGACGGCACGTTCTACTGGAACGGCGAGCAGGTCGACCGGCAGGAGTTGCGCGAGCGGCTCGCCGCCGCAGCGCAACGCAAGCCGCAGCCGGAGATTCACCTGCGCGCCGACCGGGCGACCCACTACGAGCCGATCGCGCAGGTCATGGCCGATTCGGCGAACGCCGGCATCGGCCGCATCGGCTTCGTTTCCGAACCCGAGCCGCGTTGAAAAAGCGCGCATGCGCAGCCGCCCGACGCACTGGAACCCGATCCGCAGCGTAGCCGCGGCGGTCTTCGCCGTGCTGCTGTTCGCCGCCGCGGCCACGCCCGCCGTGGCCCAGGATGCACAGACCATCCTGCATCTCCTCGACTACATCGGCGTCGACTACGAGGGAGCGGTGGCTGCCGGCAAGGTGAAAAGCGCTGACGAATACAAAGAGATGGTCGAGTTCACGGCGCAGGTCGCGATGCGCATCACGGAGCTGCCGGCCAACCCGGAAAAAGGCGCGCTTTCCGGCCAGGCCGCGGCGCTCGCCAGGCTGGTCGGCGACAAGGCGGCGCCGCAGGCGGTCGCAGACGCCTCGAGCAAGCTGCGCTGGGCGATCGTCGCCGCTTACAAGGTGCGCATAGCGCCACGCAGCGCCCCGGATCTCGCGCGCGGCAAATCGCTCTACGCGCGTACCTGCGCCGCCTGCCACGGCGCCGAAGGCCGGGGCGACGGGCCGGCGGCGAAAGGGCTCGATCCGGCGCCCGCGAATTTCCACGACGCCGAGCGCATGGCGAAGCGCAGCGTCTACGGGCTGTACAGCACGATCACGCTCGGGGTCGCCGGCACGTCGATGACTCCCTTCCAACAACTCTCCGAGGACGACCGCTGGGCGCTTGCTTTTTACGCCGCCAATCTGGGCGTGGAGGCCAAGCGAATCCGCGAGGGCGAGCGCCGATGGGAGGCGGGCGAAGCGCGGCGGGCGTTTCCGGATCTCGCCAACGTGGCCACTCTGTCCACGGCAGAGATCACGGCGCGCTATGGAGAAGCGGCTGCGCGAGTACAGGACTATCTGCGTGCGCATCCGGACGTGCTGAAGCCCGCGCCGCTGGCGTATGCGCGCGCGAAGCTCGCCGAGGCACGCGACGCCAACCGCCGCGGAGAGGTGGCCGCCGCGCGCGACGCCGCAGTCAAGGGCTACCTCGAGGGCTACGAGCTGGCCGAGGCGCCGCTCGCCAACGTGGACCAAGAGCTGATGCGCTCGATCGAGCGCGAGATGCTCGAGCTGCGCGCCGCCATCGAGCGCGGCGAGACGGCCGGGGCATTCGACCAGCGCGTTGCGCGCGTCGACCGGATGCTCGCGGCAGCGGAGGAGAAACTGGGCGCGGGCGAGATGTCGGCGGCGACCGCCTTTACCGCGTCGCTCCTCATCCTGCTCCGCGAAGGGCTCGAGGCGATCCTGGTGCTCGCGGCGGTCATCGCCTTCGTAGTCAAGACCGGGCGGCGCGATGCCCTGCCTTGGGTGCACGCCGGCTGGATCGGGGCGCTCGCGCTCGGCTTCGTGACCTGGGTGGTCGCGACCTACGCGGTCGAAGTGTCGGGCGCGAACCGCGAGCTTACGGAAGGGGTCACCGCGCTGATCGCCGCGGGAATGCTGCTCTACGTCGGCTGGTGGCTCCATAAGAAGTCCTATGCCCAGGCCTGGAGCCGCTTCCTCAGGCAACAGGTCGGTCAGGCGCTGGAGAAACGCACGCTATGGGCGATGGCCGGGGTGTCGTTCCTCGCGGTGTACCGCGAGATGTTCGAGATCGTGCTGTTCTATCAGGCGCTGTGGGTCCAGGCCGGTGAATCGGCTCGCCACGCGGTGATCGCCGGCGTCCTGGTGGCCGCGCTGGGCCTCGCCGGCATCGGGCTCGCGATTCTGCGCTACAGCGTGCGCCTGCCGATCGGGCCGTTCTTCGGCGCCACCTCGGCGCTGCTTGCACTCCTCGCTGTGGTGTTCGCTGGGCACGGTGTCGCCGCGCTGCAGGAAGCAGGCGTGCTCGGCGTCACCCACCTCGGCTTCCACGCGGTTCCGCTGCTCGGCATCTATCCGACCGGCGAGGCGATCGGCGCCCAGATCCTCGCGCTCGTTCTCGTCGGCCTCGGCATCTGGAGCGCGCGGCGCGAGGCCGCGCACTCGCAAAGAGTATCGGCATGATTTCGGCATGACCTCGACCTCCCCCCATTCGCTCAGCCACCCAGCCCTTCTGCCAGGTCGCCAGCGCCAACAACGACCCAAGGAAGGACTTCATGGCTCATCGTTTCAGGCTGCGGCCGCTCGCGGCTTCGGTTGCAGCGCTCTTCGGCTCGGCGGTTCCGGGCCTTGCCTTAGCTCAGGCAGCGGCGCAGGCGGACACTGCCCTCCCGGAGGTAAAGGTTCGCGAAAGCGCGCCCAAGGATGACTACAACCAGGGCGTCGCTACCGTAGGCAGAGTGCAGACGCCGCTGCGCGATATTCCGCAGTCGGTCACGGTCATCAACCGCGCGGTCATGGAGGCGCAGGGCGCGACCAGCCTCGCCGACGCGCTGCGCAGTGTGCCGGGCATCACCATAGGCGCCGCCGAAGGCGGCACCATCGGGAACAACTTCAACCTGCGCGGATTCTCGGCGCGCACGGACCTCTACCTCGACGGGATGCGCGACCGCGGCCAGGTCTACCGCGATGTGTTCTCGCTCGAAGCGGTGGAGGTGCTGAAGGGCGCCTCGTCGATGCTGTTCGGTCGTGGCGCGACCGGCGGGGTCATCAACCAGGTGAGCAAGGTGCCCTCGCTCACGCCGTACAACGAGGTCTCGGTCACGGGCGGCACGCAGCCTTCGCTGCGCGTCACGGCCGACCTCAATCAGCCGTTGAGCGAAACCTCCGCGTTTCGCATCTCCGCCATGGGGCAGGACGTTCATTCGACCCGCGACGTCATGGAGAACAAGGACGTCGGCATCGCGCCGTCGCTGCGTTTCGGCATCAATACCCCTACCGAAGTGACGCTTTCGGCGCTGCTCACGCACAACCGCGACATGCCCGACTACGGCCTGCCGCCGGTGAGCGGCCGGCCGGCGAGCGTCGACCGGCACAACTTCTACGGGCTGACGGATGACCGGACGATCCAGGACGTGGCGCAATTCGGCGCGAAGATCAGCCACAGGCTCTCGACCGAGACCACGCTGCTGAACCAGACCCGCTACTCGTGGTACGACATCGACGCGCGCGAATCCGGTCCCAACAACGTCGGCACGCGCAACGCCGCCGGCGTCTACACGCCGTTTGCGGCGACGAATCTGTCGAACAGCACCGATCTGCCGAACTCCCAGCTCTTCGTCGGCCTGGGAAGCCATGATCGCCAGATCACCGACCGCTCGCTCTACAACCAGACCGACCTGATCACGCACTTCGCGACCGGCTCGATCCGTCACGAGCTCATCGCCGGCCTCGAGCTCGGCCACGACGAAAACGAGGTGCTCAACTCGTCCCGCAACCTCCCGGGCAACGCCTTCTTCACCTCGGTGCCGCTCGAGGATCCCGGCCGCATCGCCGGCGCGGAGCTGCCTTCGACTCCGGGCAACAATGTGAGCGCCAAGGCGAACACCGTCGCGCCCTACATCAACGACAACCTCACGCTGTCCAAGCACTGGAAGGCGGTGGCAGGGCTTCGCTACGACCGCTACAGCGCCAGCCTGACGAACTCGCTCAACCCCCCGCCTTCGGCAAGCCAGACGGTGAACTTCACCAGCGTGCGCAGCGGCCTCATCTACCAGCCGAGCGACGCCCAGTCGTACTACGTGTCCTACGGCACGTCGTTCAATCCGTCGCTCGAGGCGCTGACGCTCACCAACGGGCAGCAATCGCTCGATCCGGAGACGAACCGCTCCTACGAGGTCGGCGGAAAGTGGGACCTCGCCGGCGGCGATCTCTCGCTCTCCTCCGCGGTCTTCCAGACCGACAAGAGCAACGCACGCTCGCAGGTTTCGCCGGGCATATTCGAGCTCGTCGGCGACGTGCGCGTGCGCGGTTTCGAGACCGGTGCCGCCGGCCGCCTGACGCGCAACTGGCAGGTTCTCGCCGGCTACACGTACCTGGACGCGAAGATCGTCGATTCCGCGCCGGGGGACACGAACAATCCGGAAGGCAACACGCTCGCCAACACGCCCAAGCACAGCGCGTCCTTGTGGACCACGTACAACTACACCCGCGAGTGGGAGCTCGGCACCGGCGTGACGTACATGTCGGAGCGCTTCGCGTCGAACACCAATGCGGTGAGCGTGCCCGACTACGTGCGATGGGACGCCACGCTCGCCTATCACCAGCCGAAGTACGACATCCGCCTGAACATCCTCAACATCGCGAACCGGCTCAATTTCGAGCAGCTGATCCCGTCGGACAAGGGTCGCTCGGTGCCGAGCATCGACCGCACCGCGCTTCTCACCGTGACCTACAAGTTCTGAGCGATGCTGTTGCAGATTCCGCAGGTTCTCGACCCCGCTCAGGCGCGCTCGATGCAGGAACGCCTCGCGGCGGCGGGCGACGCCTGGGTCGACGGCCGCGCCACGGCCGGGCACCAGGGCGCGCAGGTCAAGCGCAATCTGCAGATCGCCGAGGATGCGCCGCTCGCGCGCGAGCTGGGCGACCCGATCCTCGCCGCGCTCGAGCGCAACGCGCTCTTCATCAGCGCGGCGCTCCCGGCCCGCGTGTATCCGCCGCTTTTCAACCGCTACGAGGGCGGCATGCACTTCGGCGGCCACGTCGACGGCGCGGTGCGGCTCGTGCCCCGCACGGCGGCTCGTATGCGCACCGACCTTTCCGCGACGCTGTTCATTTCGGCGCCGGAAGACTACGACGGGGGCGAGCTCCTGATCGAGGACACCTACGGCGCGCACAAGGTGAAGCTGCCCGCGGGCGACCTGGTGCTCTACCCGGCGACCAGCCTGCACCGCGTGGCGCCGGTGACGCGAGGCGCGCGCTTCGCGAGCTTCTTCTGGGTGCAGAGCATGGTGCGCGACGACGGACAGCGCGCGCTGCTCTTCGACCTCGACATGGCGATCGTGCGGTTGACGCGCGACACGCCGGGACACGAGGCCCTGGTCGCCCTTACCGGCTGTTATCACAACCTGCTGCGCATGTGGGCCGAGGTCTGAGATGAAAGGCTTCTGGCTCCAGCTCCATCTCTGGCTCGGCCTCACGCTGGGCGCGCTCGGCATCTTCATCGGCGCGACCGGCAGCATCCTCGTCTACGACCACGCGATCGACGCCTGGCTGAATCCACAGCGTTACGCCGTGTCCGGGGCTCAAGTCGCCCTGCCCTATGCCGAATACACAGCGCTTGCCAGCCAGGCGGTTTCGTCCGCCGCACGCGTGGTCAACCTGCGCCTTCCCGAGGAAGACGGCATGCCGATCACGGCCATAGCGCGGCCGCGCGAGGGCTCCCAGTTCCTCCGGGTCTACCTGGACCCCGCGACCGGCAAAGTGCTGGACGCGGTCCCCGGCGGCGGCTTCGTCGGTTGGATCCACCGTTTTCACGAAAACCTCACGCTGCGCGAGTACTGGGGCCGCGAGGTGGTCGGCCTGGTGGGCGTCGCGATGCTGATCTCCGCCCTTACCGGCATGTATCTCTGGTGGCCGGGCCGCAACCGCTTTCGGCAGGCCCTCGGTGCCCGACCCGGGCTTGCGCTCTCGCGCAATCTCCACTACCTCGCGGGCTTCTACGGCTCGATCGTGCTTGCGCTCCTGTCGTTCACCGGCATCTGGCTCGCGTATGTCCAGTACGTGCAGCCGGCCCGCATCGTCCAGGTGCAAGGGTCGGGCGGCCCAACGACGGTGACGCTCGACGCGGCGGTGAGCACGGCACGCGCGCTGGGCGCAGGCGCGAGCCTCGTGTCGGTCGGGCTCCCGACGGGACCGCGCGGGGCGTACCGGGTCAACCTTCGTGGTGAGCGCGGACCGCTCTCGGTGTTTGTCGATCCCGCGACCGGCGTCGTCCTGCGCCACACTGAGCCGGGCGGAATCGACCGCTTCCTCTCGGTCCAGAGGATGCTGCACACCGGAACGGGTTTCGGTTTCGTCGGACGGCTCCTGCTCTGCCTCGCCGGGCTATTGCCTGCGCTGCTTGTCACGACGGGCGCGATCATGTGGCTTCGCCAGCGACGCAGTGACGTCACGCTGCGACGTCGCGTGGCTCTTACGGCGGGTGGTGGCTAGAAAAGAAAGAGGGCACGTCCGCTAGACGTGCCCTCCCGTGAAGCTCGTGCGGCGATCAAACTGCGACTACACTCTTGTTTGGCCCTGCCGTGGACCGGGTCCTGGTTCTCGCGGTCTCTCGGAGCCGGGGCTACTAACAGCGTGTCGGCCACTCGTTTGTCGTGGGTGTAGCTTGCGCTCTACGCGTGTAGACATCAATCCGACGCCATAGTCCGTCAGGACTATCCTCTCATGCGGCGCGGGTTTCCCTTACGACGCCTTCGCCGCGCCCTGCGCTTGCCGCGCCTTGTCGAGCACCGTCATGGCGGTCGCGACCAGGCCCGCCACGTCCGCGGCGTTCGCAGGAAGAATCAGGGTGTTGGAGCTTTTGGCCAGGTTCGCGAAGGCCTCGACGTACTGCTGCGCCACCTTCAGATTCGCCGCCTGGAGCCCGCCCTCGTGGCCGATGGCCTCAGCGACCGCGCGCACGCCTGCCCCGGTCGCCTCGGCAATGACGCGGATCGCGGTCGCCTCGCCCTGCGCCTTGTTGATGGCGGCCTGCTTGTCGCCCTCGGAGCGCAGCACTGCGGCCTGCTTCTCGCCGTCGGCCAGATTGATCTCCTGCTGGCGCTGACCTTCCGACTTGGCGATGAGCGCGCGCTTCTCGCGCTCGGCGGTGATCTGCGCCTGCATCGCGCGCAGGATGGTCTCCGGCGGAGTGAGACTCTTGATCTCGTAGCGCAGGACCTTGATTCCCCAGTTGCGGCCCGCTTCGTCGAGCGCGTGCACGATCTGGCGGTTGATTTCCTCGCGCGACTCGAAGGTCTTGTCGAGCTCCATCTTGCCGATCTCGCTGCGCAGCGTGGTCTGCGCGAGCTGGCTCACCGCCATGATGTAGTTCGCCGAGCCGTAGGACGCGAGGCGAGGGTCGGTCACCTGGTAGTAGAGGATTCCGTCGACCGAGAGCTGCGTGTTGTCCTTGGTGATGCACACCTGCTCCGGGACATCCAGCGGGACTTCCTTCAGCGAGTGCACGTAGGCGACGCGGTCGAGAAACGGAATGATGAGATTGAGGCCTGGCTCGAGCACGCCGTAGAAGCGGCCGAGCCGCTCGACGACCCACGCGCTCTGCTGAGGCACGATCCGCACGCCCTCGATCACGAAAGCGACGATCACGCCGATGATCAGCACCCAGGGCCAGTATTTCGACAGCCCGGGCACCTGCGATGCAGCGATCGCCAGTCCTATCGCCACGGCGAGCTTCAACGGCATAGCGGAGCCTCCTCCCTTCGAATGAGAAATGGCCTGCCCCTCAGGCGGGGCGGTTCTTGACGACTTTGAGCGTGTTGCCATCCGTGGCGAGAACGTAAACCGTGGTCCCCGGTTCGAGCGCTTCGGGTCCCTCGACGCGGGCATCCCAGCTCGCGCCGCGGTAGCGCACCCGCGCGAGCCGCGCGGGCGCATCGATCCAGCTCTCGAAGCTCGCCGGCATGCCGGCGTCGATCGGCGGCATCTGGCGGGTCCGGCTCTTCTCCCGATAGACGTGCACGCCATAGCAGCCGCCGGCGGCGATGAGCGACGCGACGGCGACCTGCGCCGGGAACTCGTAGCCGAGCCAGGCGGCGCCCGCCGCGCCGAATGCGGCGACGCCGAGCATGACCAGGTAGAACGTGCCGGTCAGCAGCTCGACGATCACCAGCGCCAGCCCGACGATTGCCCAGAGAAGCGCCGCATCCATGCGGTCAATTATAGAATCCGCCCATGCCTCCGGAGCAAAGCTACGCCGCCGCACGCGCGCTGCACGAGACGCGCGTGCGCCAAGGCTGGCGCCCGCTGGGGCGCAAGATCGGCTTCACCAACCGCAGCATCTGGCCGCGCTACGGCGTGTACGAGCCGATCTGGGGCACGGTGTACGACCGCACCTTCATCGAGGCAACCGACAACCAGGCCGCAGTCGCGCTGGAGGGATTGCATCAACCGCGGATCGAGCCGGAGATCTGCTTCAAGCTGCGCGCCGCGCCCCGCTCGGCGCGCGGCGACGACCTCATCGAGGCCATCGAGTGGGTCGCTCATTCGGTGGAAATCGTCCAGTGCGACCAGCCGGGCTGGAAGACGAGCCTCGAGCATTCGATCGCGTTCAACGGCCTGCACGGCCGCCTGATCCTGGGCCACCGGCTGCCGGTCGGCAGCCTGCCCGAGCTGGAGGACCGCCTGCCGCGGCTCGAAATGATCATGAGGAAAGGCGCGGCGATCGTCGACCGCGGCTTCGGCGAGATCGTGCTGGGAAGCCCGCTCGCCGCGCTGGGCCACCTCGTGGGGCTGCTCGGCGCTCAGCCCGGGGCGCCGGCGCTCGCGGCGGGCGAGATCATCAGCACCGGAACGCTCACCGACGCGCACCCGGTCGCTCCGGGCGAAACCTGGAGCACCGAGATCCGCGGCCTGCCGCTCTCCGGAATGCGCCTCGCCTTTTCATGAGGCCGCTCGACGGGATCACCGTCGTCGCGCTCGAGCAGGTCATCGCCGGACCCTTCGCCACTCGGCAACTTGCCGAGCTCGGCGCCCGCGTCATCAAGATCGAGCGACCCGGCGGCGGCGACGCCGCACGCGGCTACGACCGCACGGTCAAGGGGCTGTCGTCGCATTTCGTTTGGACCAACCGCTCAAAGGAGAGCCTTGCCCTGGATGTGAAGCATCCCGCGGCAGGGGACATCCTCGAGAGGCTCATGGCGAAGGCCGACGTGTTTGTGCAGAACCTGGCGCCCGGCGCGGTCGAGCGGCTCGGGCTGGGCGCCGAAACGCTGAGAAAGAGGCACCCACGCCTCGTCTGGTGCGGGATTTCCGGCTATGGCCCGAGCGGGCCGTATGCCCGAAAAAAGGCCTACGACCTCCTCGTGCAGTGCGAAGCCGGGTTGCTGTCGGTCACCGGTGGCCCGGACGCGCCGGCCAAGGCCGGCATTCCCGTGGCCGACATTGCCGCCGGCATGTACGCCTTCTCCGGCGTGCTTGCGGCGTTGATCCGCAGAGGCCGCACCGGCGAGGGTGCGACGCTCGAAATCACGATGTTCGAGGCCTTGGGCGAGTGGATGGGGTTCCCTGCCTACTTCACCGGCTATGGCGGCGAGCCGCCGCCGCGCTCGGGCGCCTATCACGCCACCATCGTGCCCTATGGCCCCTTCAAGGCCGGCGACGGCGCCGCCGTGTTCCTCAGCGTCCAGAACGAGCGCGAATTTGCCCGCTTCTGCGAGCAGGTCCTGCAAGACGGATCTTTGGCACAAGACGCAAGGTTTTCGTCGGGGCCGGCGAGGCAGCAGAACCGCGCGGCCCTGCATGCCGAGATCGACCGCGTCTTCGGCGCCTTGAGCTCCGAGGAGCTGGTGCACAGGCTGGAGCAGGCAGACATCGCGAACGCCCGGCTGAACACCATGGAGGAGTTCTGGCGCCACCCGCAGCTCGAGGCGCGCGGGCGCTGGCGCCCGGTGGCCTCCCCGGCGGGTGAGATCGCCATGCTGAAGCCGCCGTTCGATCTCGACGGCATGGAGCCGCGCATGGATGCGATCCCCGCGCTCGGCGAGCACACCGAGCGCGTATTGCGCGAGCTGGGTCTCTCGGAGGCCGAGGTGCTGGCCCTGCGCCAGGGCGGCGCGATCTAGCTATTTCTTGCCGGTGTCGATGCCGGCAGCCTTGGCGAGGTCGCGGTGCACCCTCGCCACGCGCTCGACCTCGCCCTTGGCGGGAAAGCGCTCGTAGAACCCTTCCTCGCGGAACTGCTTCGCCATGTCGGCCCAGGGGGCGAGGCGCTGCTCCCAGCGGGCGAGCCGGCCGGTCTCGGGCTCCGCGTCGTCGCGCGCCAGGTCGGCGCACACGCGCACCATGGCCTTGATGGAGACCGGCTTGGTGACCATGAAGGCTTCCTTGCCCCACACCGCGTCCCCGAACACGCTGCGCGCCGCCTTGAAGAAGTCCCGGATGACGCCGTAGTAGCGCGGCACCTCCTTGGAGCTGCCGCCGGCGAGCTGGATCGAGCGCCAGCGCCCCCGCACCCAGCGGTGCAGCTCGTTGAACAGCTCCGCCTGCAGCACCCACTTGTCGCGCTGGCTGCGCCCGCCGAGCCGGTTGATGCGGTAGCGCAACGGGCTGTCGCCTTCGCTGTAGAGCTTCTCCACCAGCCGGGCGGCGAACTTGCGGTCCGGAGCGGCGAAGGAAACGTGCTCGTACAGGTCGACCAGGTGGCTCTTGTTGATGCGCGTCGGCGTCGAGTTGATGATCACGAACATCTCGGTGGCGAAGTCCTCGCTGCGCCCGTCGAAGATGATGCACGGCACGTTGATGGTGGCGGCGTCGTCGGGACGCTCGTGCAGGTAAAAATTCAGGGCCGCGAGGCGGTGCTGGCCATCGATGATCAGGAACTTGGAGCCGGGCTCGTTGATCGTGCCGGCGCCGCCGTCGCCGCTGGGACGGAAGGTCAGCCGCTCCGAGGTGAACAGCAGCACCGTTCCCGGGATCGGCGGCTGGGTCACCGCGGTCTCGTAGAAGTTCTTCAGCTGGCGCACCTTGCCGCGCGAGATGGAGCGCTGGAACGCAGAGTCGGTGCGCTCGATACGGGCGATGAACTGGGCGATGTCGTCGTCTTCCGAGACTCGCCCCGGCTCGATCTGCTCGCCCTCGCCGTAAAAGCGGCTGATGAAGCGCACCTTCGCCAAGAGGTCCTTGGCGCGGTAGCTGACGAAATAAAAGACGCCGTCCTTTTGCCGGATCTGCGTCGCCTGCATGGAACTCCCTCCGGGCGGAATGCTTGTTTCCGGGCGAATATACCCGAAACCTACGCGCAGGACGGGAGCATAAGGACCTGCAGCACCTCGGCGGTGCGCCGGTTTTGAACGAAGGCCACCACCCCGGAATCGGCCCGCTGCGCCCCCGGCAGGAGCGCCAGAGCGCGGTCCTGGGCGATTCGCGACCCCGAAAAAGGCAGCGGGCCCTGCCACTCGAGCACCACGTGGTCGTGCAACAGCGTGCGTCCGCGGTTCTCTCCGGCGCTGACGCGGGTTTCGAGGCGGTTTTCATAGGCGGCGAGGTAGAGGCCCGCCTCTTCGGCCTGCGCCGCGTCGAGCACGGCGGCGCGCACGCGCACGGAGAGCGCGTCGGGCCCGGCCGGAAGGATCTCCAGCGCGATCTCGGCGCGGGCGGGTCGCGCGTTGATCTTCGCGAGCGCCTGGTCGAACGCCGGGGTTCCCCAGCCGCGAAAGTCCTGCCCTTGGAGCATCACCTGCGGGGTATAGGCGAGCGCTAGGCGCTGTAGCTGGGTGAGCTTGCGCTGGCGCACGGAGAATTCGTGCTTGGCGTACCGGTCCTTCCATCCGATGTAGTCCCAGTAGTCGACGTGGAGCGCGAGGGGAACCACGCGCTCCGGGACGTAGCCTTGCGCCGACAGGCCGGAGAGCCACCGGTCGGCGGGCGGGCAACTGCTGCACCCCTCGGAGGTATAGAGCTCCACCAGCGCAGCCGTGCTGGGCCCCGACTTCGCCGTGCATTGGCCGCCGTGCACCGAGGCCGCGAAGGCCGCCGCAAGAATACCGAGTGCGATCCGCATCGCTCTTAGTCGAAACCGCCAGGTAGACCTTACCGCAACGGGTTCCATAATCGGGCGTGTTGCGCCTGTCATTCTTCCTCGCCTCGCTGGTGTGGAACCTCGGGCTCGGAATGACATGGCTCGTGGTGCCGCTGTATGCCGCGTCCCAGGGCCTGTCCAACGGCCAGATCGGCGTGCTTTTTTCACTCCCCGTGCTCGTCCAGGCGGCCCTGAATCTGCTCGGCGGCGCCTACACCGACCGCGTGGGCGGCCGGCGCATCATGCTCGCCTCCTGCTGGGTGATGGCGATCGCGGCCCTCTGGTTCATGGTCGCGAAGGGATTCTGGATGCTCCTGGCCGGCCAGGTCGGCCTGATACTCGCCCGGGCCGCGTTCTGGCCGGCGACCTGGGCCATGGCGAGCGAGCTGCCGGGAAACCGCGGCGTCGAGCTCGGACGGCTGAACGCCGTGACCAACGTGGGGCAGATCGCGGGCGCGGCGCTGTGCGGGTTCCTGCTCGCCGCCACCACCTTCAATGCGACCTTCGGGACGCTGGCCGCGACCGGGGTCGTGGCGTTCGCCGTTGGGCTCGCGACGCGCAGCTCCCGTCCCAGGCAGCACGCGGTAGGGCGCAGCGTGCTGGCTGCATACGGGCCGCTCCTGCGCAAGCGGATCATCCGTTACTCGGTCTTCTGCGCGTACATCTCGGCCCTGCCGTTCTCGCTGTCGATGTCCTTCTATCCCCTCCTGCTGTCGCGCTATGGCTACCACGAAGACACGTCCGGCCTACTGCTCGCGCTGCGGGCCCTTGGCGCCATCGGCGCAGGGCTCATCGCGGGACGGTTCGTGCGCACGGGTCCCGACACCCTGTGGCCGGTCCTGTGCGCAGTCGGCGTGGCCGCCGGTGTCGGTTTGCTGCCCGTGGTGAACCACCTGGCGCCGATCGGGCTGTGGATGCTGGTCGTGGGCTTCGGCTCGGGCGCCATGACGCTCTACTTCCAGATCACCATCGCGGAGGCGAGCCGGCCCGAGGAGCGCGGGGCCGCGCTGGCGCTCGGCGGCATGGGGTGGAGCGTGTCGCATCTGTCGACGCCGCTCATCATGGGTTTCCTCGCCGACAGCTACGGCATCGTCGAGGCCTTTTACCTCCTCGGCGGCCTGGCACTGGCCTGCGCCGTTCTTATCGCCTGGATGCGCCGCTGGGCATTCAGGCCAGCTTGAACATCCCCGGTTCAAGCGAATGGCGTTCCAGGAGGCGGTAGAACTCGGTGCGGTTGCGCCCGGCGAGGCGCGCCGCCTTGGTGACGTTGCCCCCGGTGATCTTGAGGATCCTCACCAGGTAGTCGCGCTCGAAGGC
>DASXAO010000121.1:0-25174 GCA_036406675.1 Burkholderiales bacterium | reverse complement strand
ACCCATCTTAGGTATATTTGGTGCCCCGCACAAGCAGGTTTTCCACATGCCGGAGCTTCCCGAGGTCGAGGTCACGCGGCGCGGGCTCGAGCCGCAACTCGCCGGTCGCGTCATCTCGGGTGTCGCGGTGCGCGAGGCGCGCCTGCGCTGGCCGGTGCCGAGAGACGTGCACCGCCTCGCCGGACGCACGGTGCGCGCGATCCAGCGCCGCGGCAAGTATCTCCTGCTCGACTGCGGCGACGGACACCTGATCCTGCATCTGGGAATGTCGGGAAGCCTGCGCGTGCTGCCCGCCGGCACCCCGGCGCAGAAGCACGATCACTTCGATCTTCAGCTTGGTGACAGGATTCTGCGCCTGCGCGATCCGCGCCGCTTCGGCGCGGTACTGTGGACGCGTGCCGACATCGAGAGCCATCCACTGCTCGTTCACCTCGGCATCGAGCCGCTCACGCGCGCGCTGCACCCGGAGCGCCTCCATCAGCTCACCCGGCCCCATCGCACCGGCATCAAGCAATTCCTGATGGACGGCCGGCGCATCGTCGGCGTCGGCAACATCTACGCCAACGAGAGCCTGTTCCTCGCCAGGATTCATCCGCGCGTGCCCGCGCGGAAGCTTTCGCTCGAAAGATGCGCCAGGCTTTGCGCGACGATCAAGCAGACGCTGCGCGCGGCGATCCGCGCCGGCGGCTCGAGCCTGCGCGACTTCGTCGGCGCCGACGGCAACGCCGGCTACTTCCAGCAACGCTATTGGGTCTACGACCGGGCGGGGCAGCCGTGCCGCCGCTGCGGCAGCACCATCAGGAAAATCCAGCAGGGACAGCGTTCTACTTTTTACTGTCCGACCTGCCAGAAGTGACTTTGCCTTTCAGCTTCTTTTCGACGTAGGGATGAACGAACTTCGAGACATCGCCGCCGAGCGATGCGATCTCCCGCACCAGGGTCGCGGAGATGAACATGTGCTGCTCGGAAGGCGTGAGGAAGATCGTCTCCATCTGCGGATAGAGGTTGCGGTTCATTCCGGCGAGCTGGAACTCGTACTCGAAGTCGGACACGGCGCGCAGGCCCCGCAGCACGACGCGCGCGTCGTGCTTGCGCACGAAGTCGATCAGCAGGCCGCTGAAGCCGGTCACTTCGACGTTCTTCACGTCGGCCAGCACCTCGCGCGCCATGCCGATGCGCTCCTGCAGCGAAAAGAAGGTGCGCTTCGGGCTGCTCTCGGCGATCGCGAGCACCAGCGAGTCGAACAGCGTGCTCGCCCGGCGCACCAGCTCCTCGTGGCCGCGGGTGAGCGGGTCGAAGGTTCCCGGATAGATCGCCTTGATCATGCCGTCAGTTCACCCATCTCGTTTCAGCTTCGTTCCAAGAGCTGGTAGCTCACCTGCCCGGCGCGCGCGCGCTTGAGCTCGCGCCACGCTTCCCCCGGCTCGACCGGGTCGGCCGCCTCGACGTAGACCCGCGCTGCGGCCGCGAGCCGCGGCGCCAGGCGCTCGAGCAGCGCCGGCAGGGCATTCTGCCTGAACGGCGGATCGAGGAAAACCACGTCGAAGCGCTCGGTGCTCCTCTCGAGGTAGTCGAACGCATCCCCGAGGACGAGCTCCACTTGCCTCGTGCCGATGAGCTCGGAGGTTTTCCTGAGCGCGAAGAAGACGGCGCGGTCGTTCTCGACCATGACGACGCGCGAAGCGCCGCGCGAGGCGGCCTCGAAGCCGAGCGCGCCGCTGCCGGCGAACAGGTCGAGGCAGCTTTTCCCGTCGAGCACCTGGCCGAGCCAGTTGAACAGCGTCTCGCGCACGCGATCGGGCGTGGGACGCAGATCGCGCCGCTCGGGCACGGCGATGCGCCGGCCGCGATGCTCGCCGCCGATGATCCGGACTTTGCCCGCCCGTGCGGTTCGCTTCGCATTGGTAGAATGCACGCATCGATGGTAGCGCTCTCCTGGGCGGCGCGCCTCAAGGCAGGTCTTGCGCGCACTCGCGACGTCCTCAATACGCCGGTTTCGGAGCTGTTCACTCGCCGCAAGGTCGACGAGGCGCTGTTCGAAGAGCTGGAGAACGCCCTGCTGCAGGCCGATTGCGGCGTGCAGGCGGCGCAGGAGCTGGTCGCTTCGCTGCGCAAGAAAAAGCTCGCCGACGGCGAGGCGCTCAAGCGCGCGCTCAAGGACTCCCTCACCGAGCTGCTGTCCCCGCTCGAGCGCCGCCTGGAGGTCAGGGGAGGAAAGCCGTTCGTCATCATGATCGCCGGCGTGAACGGCTCGGGCAAGACGACGTCGATCGGAAAGCTCGCCAAATGGCTGCAATCGCAGGGCGCGAGCGTGATCCTCGCCGCCGGCGACACGTTCCGCGCCGCGGCGCGCGAGCAGCTCGTCGCCTGGGGCGGCCGCAACGGCGTGCCGGTGATCGCGCAGGCCTCGGGCGACCCCGGCGCGGTCGTGTTCGACGCGCTGGGCGCCGCGCGCGCGCGCGGCGCCGATGTGCTCATCGCCGACACCGCCGGCCGCCTTCCGACGCAGCTGCACCTCATGGAGGAGATCCGCAAGGTGAAGCGCGTGGCGGCAAAGGCGCTCGACGGCGCGCCGCACGAAGTGCTCCTCGTCCTCGACGCCAACACCGGCCAGAACTCGCTCGCGCAGGTGAAGGCCTTCGACGAGGCGCTCGGCCTCACCGGCCTCATCCTCACCAAGCTCGACGGCACTGCGAAAGGCGGCGTGGTCTGCGCCATCGCGCACGCGCGATCCAAGGACCCCAAGGCAAGGCCGATCCCGCTGCTCTTCGTCGGCGTGGGCGAGGGCATCGACGACCTTCGCCCCTTCGTCGCGAAGGACTTCGCCGAGGCGCTGGTTGGTTAGCTTCTCGGCGGTCGCCAAGCGCTATCCCGGCGGCCAGGAAGCGTTGAAGAGCGTCAGCTTCTCGCTCGGCGCCGGCGAGCTCGCCTTCGTGACCGGCCGCTCGGGCGCCGGGAAATCGACGCTTCTCAAGCTCATCGCCGCGATCGAGCGGCCGAGCTCCGGCTCGGTGATCGTGAACGGACAGAACGTCGGCGCGCTCAAGCGCTCCGCGGTGCCCTACCTCAGGCGCAACATCGGGCTCGTGTTCCAGGACCAGAAGCTGCTGTACGACCGCAGCGTATTCGAGAACGTCATGCTGCCGCTCGCCTTTTCCGGGCTCGCGCCGAGGGAAGCCGCACGGCGGGCGCGGGCCGCCCTCGACAAGGTGGGGCTCCTCGCGCGCGAGAAGGCGAACCCGATCGAGCTTTCGGGCGGGGAGCAGCAGCGCCTCGCCATCGCGCGCGCCGTCGTCAACCGCCCCGGGCTCCTGATCGGCGACGAGCCGACCGCCAACCTCGACGCCGAGTCGGCGGCGGTGATCCTCGACGTATTCGTCGGTTTCAACCAGGTCGGCGTGACCGTGCTGATCGCCACGCACGACCAGGGCCTGATCGAGCGCTACGGCAGGCGCGTGCTGCGGCTCGAGGAGGGGCGCATCGCGTGAATGCGTGGCTGCGCCAGCATCGCCAGGCCGCCGGCGCGGCGCTGCGGCGCCTGGGCGTGCTCAACACCGCCGTGATCGGCGTGGCGCTGTCGCTCCCCGTGGGCGGCTACGCGCTGCTCGAGAACCTGCGCGACGTCGCCGGGCGCTTCGCGCTCGACACGCAGATCTCGCTCTTCCTCCAGCCGGGCGCGAAGCGCGCGGACGCCGATGCGCTCGGCAGGACGCTGCGCGCGGACCGGCGCATCGCCAGGGTTCGCTTCGTGCCGCGCGAGCAGGCGCTGAAGGAGCTCTCCGGGGTGCAAGGCATGGCCGAAGTCATCGCGGCGCTCGGCCGAAATCCGCTGCCCGACGCCTTCGTGGTGACGCCCCGCGGAGAAGACGTCGAGCAGCTCTCCGGCGAGCTCGCCCGGCTGCCGGGCGTCGCCCAGGTCCAGGCCGACGCCGCCTGGGCCCGGCGCCTTTCCGCCCTGGCCAATATCGGGCGGGTGGCCATCTGGCTCCTGAGCGCGCTGCTCGGCACGGGGCTCGCGGCGGTGACCTTCAATACGATTCGGCTCCAGATCCTGACCCGGCGCGCCGAGATCGAAGTGTCGAAGCTGATCGGGGCGACCGACGCGTTCATCCGCAGGCCCTTCTACTATCTGGGCCTCTTCCAGGGCGCAGCCGGCGGGCTCGCCGCCCTGGGCATCGTCGCGGCCGGCCTGGGACTTCTGAATCGAGAGGTTCGCGTGCTGGCGCAGTCCTATGGGTCGGGCTTTCGGCTCGAATTTCTCGGCCCGGCGGACGCGCTCGCGGTGGTGGTCTTCGCCGGCCTCCTGGGCAGTCTCGGCGCCCAACTCGCCGTGGCCCGGCAGCTCCGGGAGATCGAGCCCGCCTAGGCCGTAGCCGCGGTTAGTGCCTACTTCACTATTGTTCCGGGGAACCGAGAGGCCGCCTAGCACTCTAATGACGTGAGTGCTAATATCCGGCCCCCAAGGAGGACCCGAATCCATGCAAGCAACGCTGGCCCTGCCCGTCTCGGTTCGCGTGCCGATGCCTACCGGCAGCCTCGAGGCTTACATCCAGACGGTCAACCGCTTCCCCATTTTGACCGTCGAGGAAGAGCGCTCGCTCGCCCTTCGCTTCCGTAATGACGGCGACCTGGAGGGCGCTCGCGGCCTCGTGCTGTCCCACTTGCGCCTGGTCGTTGCCCTTGCCCGCGGCTACCTGGGCTACGGTCTGCCGCATGCCGATCTCATCCAGGAAGGAAACATCGGCCTGATGAAGGCCGTGAAGCGCTTCGACCCCGACCGCGGCGTGCGGCTGGTGTCGTTCGCCATTCACTGGATCAAGGCCGAGATCCACGAGTACATCCTTCGCAACTGGCGCCTCGTCAAGGTGGCGACCACCAAGGCCCAGCGGAAGCTGTTCTTCAACCTGCGCTCGATGAAGAAGGGACTTGCGCCGCTGACGAGGGACGACGTGTCCCGCGTGGCGCGCGAGCTCCGCGTCAAGCCCGAGGAGGTGGTGGAGATGGAGACCCGCCTTTCGGGCCAGGAAGTGGCCTTCGAAGGCGACCCGGACGACGAGTCCGCCTACGCCCCGGCGAACTACCTTGCCGCGGACCACGACGCCGAGCCCCTGAGCCTCCTCGAGGCGAAGGAGTCCGAGGAGACGCGCGCCGCCGGGCTGGAGAGCGCGCTGAAGAGCCTCGACCCGCGCAGCCGCCGCATCGTCGAGGCCCGCTGGCTGCGGGAGAAAGACGGCGCGACCCTGCACGAGCTCGCCGCGGAATTCAACGTGTCGGCCGAGCGCATCCGTCAGATCGAGGCCAAGGCGTTCCAGAAGATGCGCCAGGCGCTTCCGGCGCCAGCGTAACCGGCGCGCGCCAACGCGCCCGGCGCCCCCGCCGGGCCGAGCAACCGGGAGGCGTCATGACCAAGCACGAGACGTTCCGTCGCAAGTTGCTATCCCGGACGCTGACGCACGCCATGGCGGCACACAACCCCCTGGCGGCAAAGCTGGCGGAGCACGCCGGTTTCGATTCGATTTGGGGCAGTGGCTTCGAGCTCTCGGCGAGTTATGCAGTTCCCGACGCGAACATTCTGTCGATGTCCACGCACCTTGAAATGATGCGGGCGATCTGCAGCGCTGTCGCCATCCCTGTCATTGCCGACATCGATACGGGCTTTGGCAATGCGATCAACGTGAGCTACGTGATCCCGATGTACGAAGCGGCCGGCGTGTCCGCAGTGGTGATTGAAGACAAGACCTTCCCGAAGGACACGAGTCTGCGCCCCGGTGGGCGCCAGGAACTCGTCGGAATCGAGGAGTTTCAAGGCAAGGTGGCGGCTGCCTGCGCGGCCCGCAGCAGCGAGCACTTCACCGTGATTGCGCGTGTCGAAGCGTTGATCGCCGGGCTCGGCCAGGATGAGGCTCTTCGCAGGGGACTGGCTTATGCCGACGCCGGCGCAGGCGCCATCCTGATTCATTCCAAGCAAAAGACGCCCGACGAGATCCTGCGTTTCGTGAAGTCATGGCCCGGTAAAGTACCGCTGGTGCTCGTGCCGACGGCATATCCGCAGCTCACTGAAGCCGACATCGCTGCGCTGGGCAACGTGGGCCTAGTGATCTACGGCAACCATGCCATCCGCGCCGCCGTCGGGGCCATGCGGGCGGTGTTCTCGCAGATCCGCGCCGAGGGCGGCATTGCCAATGTGGATGCGGCGCTTCCTACCGTCGAATCCATCATGGACCTGCAAGGGGACGCGCGCATGCGACGCCTGGAATCGAGGTTTCTGAGATGAAGTCTGCAACAAAGCGCGTGCCTAATCGCCCTTCAACAAGGCCCTGAGGTCGTCCGGCAGGTCTGCGGCGAGGCGCTCTGGGCGCACGAACAGGCGCAGCCGTCCTTGCGGGTCGATCACGTAGGTCTGGCCGCTGTGGTCGACGCTGTAGCCATCGGTGGTCTTGCGCTTCTCGTAGAAAACCTTGAACTCGCGCGCCGCACGCTGGGTCGCGGCGGAGTCGCCATAGAGGCCGAGAAAGCGCGGGTCGAAGGCGCCGACGTACTTGCCCAGCGCCTCGGGCGTATCGCGCTCCGGGTCGACCGTGACGAAAAGAACCTGGACGCGCTCCGCATCCGGCCCGAGCTGCTTCATGACCTGCGACAGATCGGCCAGCGTGGTCGGGCACACGTCCGGGCAGTGGGTAAAGCCGAAGAACAGCACCACGGCCTTGCCGCGCCAGTCCTCCAGGCGGCGGGGCCGGCCGGTTTGATCGGTGAGCTCCAGGGTCTTGCCGTAGTCCGCACCGGTGATGTCGGTGCTCTTGAACCGCGGCTTGCCGTCGCAGCCCGCGGCAAGCGCCGCGGCGAACGACAGGCTACAGATAGTGATCGACCAGGAGCGCGGCGAAGAGAAGCGCAAGGTAGAGGATCGAGTAGCGGAAAGTCTTCTGCGCGAGCGCATCGGTGTAGGCCCAGTAGATGCGCACTGCATAGGCGAGGAACACGCCGCCAAGAACGAGCGCCGCGGCGAAGTACAGCCACCCGCTCATGCGAACGACGAACGGAAGCAGGCTGACCGCGAAGAGGATGAGGGTGTAAAGCAGCACCTGCAGACGGGTGTACGGCTTGCCGTGCGTCACCGGCAGCATCGGCACGCCGGCCTTGGCGTAGTCCTCGGTGCGGTACAGCGCGAGCGCCCAGAAGTGCGGCGGCGTCCAGGCGAAGATGATGAGGAAGAGGATCATCGCCTCGACGCTCACCGCGCCGGTCGCCGCGGCCCATCCGAGCACCGGCGGCATGGCGCCCGAGGCGCCTCCGATGACGATGTTCTGCGGCGTCGCCTGCTTCAGAAGGACGGTGTAGACGACCGCGTAGCCGATGAAGGTGGCCACCGTGAGCCACATCGTCAGCGCGTTGACGAAATGGAACAGGATCCACAGCCCCAGGCCGCCGAGCGCGCCCGCGAACACGAGCGCCTGCGCCGGCGTCAGCTCGCCGCGCGGCAGCGGGCGCCAGCGCGTCCGGCGCATCAGCGCGTCGACCTTCTGCTCGACCAGGCAGTTGACCGCGGCGGCTGCGCCCGCCACCAGCGCGATGCCAAGCGTTGCGGCGACCAGGATCCTCGCCGGCACCATGCCCGGCACCGCCAGGAACATCCCGATGACCGCAGTGAACACGATCAGCGACACCACGCGCGGCTTGGTCAGCGAGTAGAAGGCGCGCAGCTGCTGCGCGAGATTGCCTTGGAGAACCTGGGTATTCACCGGGTATTCAACGGGTAGTCACCGGGTATCATCTGCGAACGGGATGCGTCGCGCGCGAGGCGCGGTAAGCGAAAAAGTTTAGCACGACGAGCGCCACGAGGAGGGCCGCGGCGCCCGCGTTGTGGGCCGCGGCAAGCCCGAGCGGCCGGCTCACGATTACGTTCGCGACGCCGATCGAGAATTGCACCGCCAGGAGCCCGGCCACCAGGCTGGCCAGTGTCTTCGAAACCCGTGTCGCGCGGTACGCCGCCCAGCCGATGACGCCGACCGCGACGAGGGCGAACATGCGGTGCGCCCAGTGGATCGCCGTGAGCGCCTCGCGCGAGAGGGGCTCGCCCTGCGGCGTCTGCCCCAGCTCGCGCAGCACGTGGAACGCATTGCCGAAGTCCATCGACGGCAGCGCCCGCCCCATGCACAGCGGCACATCCGGGCAGGCGAGCGCCGCATAGTTCGAGCTGACCCAACCGCCGAGCGCGATCTGCACCGCGAGCGCGCAAAGCGCCGCAGCCGCCGGAACGCGAAGCCCTTGCGCCGGCGGGCCGGAAAAGCGGTCGAACTGCGACAGTGCGAGCCAGGTCAGCGTGCCCAGGATCGCCATGCCGCCGAGGAGGTGCGCGGTGACGACCGCCGGCTTGAGCAGCATGGTCACGGTCCATGCGCCGAGGGTTGCCTGGACAAGGACGAGCGCCACGAGCGATGTCGCGAGCCACGCCGAGCGTCGCAATTTCCACGACAAGAGCGCAAGGGCGATGATGAGAACGCCGAGCGTCCCGGCGAGGTAACGATGGCCCATTTCCTTCCACGCCCTGCCGAGAGCGTCGCCAGCCATGTCGGAGGGCACCGGCTGGCCATAACAGAGCGGCCAGTCGGGACAACCGAGTCCCGCGTCCGAGAGGCGCACGTAAGCGCCCACGACCACCACGACGAAAGCAAGCGCCAGGGTGGCGGCGGCGAGCAGGCGGTAGGCGCGGCTCATCCGACCTGGGAATACTTCATCAGCCGCTGCAGGTCCTTCAGCATCTTCGATGGATCGGGATCGCGCGGGAACTGCAGCATGAGGTTGCCCAGCGGATCGACGAGATAGATGTGATCCACGGGATTACCCGGGAAACCGTCCGGCTTTGCCCTGGAGATGACGGTCCCGTCGATTGCTTCGATCAGCTCCGGCCGGGGGGAGCCGGTGTCGGTCAGCACCCACAGGCGCTGCAGGCGAGTCTGGTCCTTGCCCTGCGCGGTGCGCAACTGGCGCATGAAGTAGAGCTTCTTTTCGCAATAGGCATTGCAGGCCGCGGAGTCGAAGCTGATCAGGATCCATTTCCCGCGAAGCTCGTCGAATGGAGCGCCCGAAAGGGTGCGCGGCGCGATCAGCTCGCCGTAGTTGCCAGGCTTGCCGGTGGCCCAGCCGAAATGCCATGCCATCCACGCGAGCGCGAGCGGCGCCGCGCACGCAAGGAGCACCGCGACGAGCTTAAGGCGCGCCGACACGGCGAAACGACAATGCCACGAAGAGAACTACCGCGAGGCCGGCGAGCGAATACCACTGCAGCGCGTAGCTCTGGTGCATTTCGATGCCCGCGTCGGGGCGCGGCCATTCGCGCAGCAGCCCGTCGGGCGCCTTGGAGTGCTGTTCGATCACGATCGGCTGCAAGCGCAGCCCGGTTTCCTTTTCGAACGCGGGCAGGTCGACGTTCTGGCGCACCTTTCCGGGCGGCGCAGGCCCGAGCTCCAGCGCGTGTGCGAGACGGGCGAGCCCGAGGCCTTCGACGCGCACCTCGCCCGCCGGCGACGGCACCTGCGGCAGCACCGCGCGCGTGCGGCCCGCCTCGACCCAGCCGCGGTTGACCAGCACGGATACGCCGTCGAGGCGCAGCGGCGTCACCACCTCGTAGCCTGCGCGCCCGTGGCGCAGCTTGTTGTCGAGATAGACCGTGTGCGCGTCGTCGAAGCGCCCGCGCGCCGCGACGTGCTTCATGACGTAGTCGCGCGGATCGATCCTGCCGTCGGGAATCTCCAGCGGCGGCGCGTGGAAGGCCTGCTCGAGCTGCGCGCCGAGGGCACGCTTTTCGCCCGCGCGGCCGGCCTGCCAATTGCCGAGGGCGATCCCTGCCGCGCAGGCCGCCGCGGCGGCGGCAAACGCCCATGCGCGCGGACGGAAAGAGTATCCTGCGGGCATGCGCTACGTCGTGATCGCCATGCTGCTCGCGATCATCGCGAGCCTCGCTTCCGCTGCGGTTTTCATGTTCCGCGACCGCGGGCAGGGAAAGCGCATGGTGAAGGCGCTCGCGCTCCGCGTCGGTCTTTCGCTGACCCTCTTCCTGATGCTGATGGCCGGGTACTACTTCGGGCTGATCCCGGGCAGGCTCTAGAGCCAGTAGACGAAGATAAACAGGCCGAGCCAGACCACATCGACGAAGTGCCAGTACCAGGCCACGCCTTCGAACGCGAAGTGGTGGTCGGGCTTGAAGTGGCCCCTCAGGCAGCGGAACCAGATCACCGTCAGCATGATCGCGCCGATGGTGACGTGGAAGCCGTGGAAGCCGGTCAGCATGAAGAAGGTCGAGCCGTAGACTCCGGTGTGCAGCGTGAGGTTGAGCTCGGTAAAGGCGTGGTGGTACTCGATCGCCTGGCAGGTCAGGAACGCGACGCCCAGGGCGACCGTCGCCGCGAGCCAGAACAGCAGCTTGCCGCGGTTGTTCGCGATCAGGTTCCAGTGCGCGAACGTCACGGTGACTCCGGAGGTGAGAAGCAGAATCGTGTTGACCGCGGGCAGGCCCCAGGCCTCCATCGGCGTGAACTGCTCGACGAATCCGGGACCGGCCGAGGGCCAGTGCGAGCTGAACCCCGGCCAGATGATCGCCTGGTGCTCGAGCGTGGCGAGGTCGGGGACCGACATCACCCTGGCCCAGAAAAGCGCGCCGAAGAACGCGCCGAAGAACATCACCTCCGAGAAGATGAAGAAGCTCATCCCCCAGCGGAACGACACGTCCTCCCAGCGGCCGTACTTGCCGGCCTCCGATTCGCCGATCACCTCGCCGAACCAGCGCACCATCATGTAGACGAGCAGGACGAAGCCGGCGCCGATCCCGGCCCAGCCGCCGAGCGCGCCGTTGAACAGGAACACGGCGCCGAGCGCCATCATGAAGAGCGAGGCCGAGCCCAAGATCGGCCAGGGCATCGGCTGCGGCACCGCGTAGTGGGTCTGCCCGCCGTGGGGGCCGTGCCCGCCGTGAGCGGCGGTGGTATGAGGGGCGCTGTGCGCCATGTTCTGGTTTCTCCCTTAGCTCGTCACAAGGTGGACCACGGTGCGGATCGCGAGGATAAAGAGCACTACGAACACCACCGCCGCGACCGCGAGCTGCGCCGGCCGCACGTTGGCGTGCTCGTGCGAGGACTTGCGGCGGATGCCGATGGCGCCCGCAAGCACCGTCTTGATGACTTCCATCACGACTTCCCTCCGCGCCCCGCCACCTCGAAGAAGGTGTACGACAACGCGATGCTGCTGACGCCCGCGGGCAGCTTGGGGTCGACGACGAACGTGACCGGCATGCGCCGCGTCTCGCCGGGCGCGAGCGTCTGCTGCCTGAAGCAGAAGCACTCGATCTTGTTGAAGTACTCGCCCGCGAAGGGCGGGCCATAGCTCGGCACCGCCTGCCCCGTGACCGGCTCGCCGCGCGTGTTCACCACCTCGTACTCGACGGTGGCGAGCTCGCCCGGGTGCACCTCGATGTGGCTGACCAGCGGCCGGAAGCGCCACGGCACGTTGCGCGCATTGGCGTCGAACTCGATCGTCACGGTGCGGCTCGAGTCGATCTGGGTGTTGACGTTCGCGCCGCGCGTCTCGCCGAGCGAATAGATGCCCCAGGCTTCGCAGATCTTGTAGTAGAAGGGCACCAGCGCATAGCCGAACCCGAACATGCCGAGCGCGACCACCGCGAGGCGCGCGAACATCGCCCGGTTCTGGCGCGCGAGCGTCATCTCAGCAGCCAGTACTTGGCGATGATGCCGAGGAAGAACGCCAGCGCGATCGACGCGAGGATGAGCCCGGTGCGCACGTTCTTGCTCATCGACTCATTTACCTGATGGTCGGCTGGGTTTCAAAGGTGTGATACGGGACCGGGGTGGGCAAGTGGGTCCACTCCAGCGAATCCGCGCCTTCCCACGGCAGCTGCGGCGCGGGCTTGCCGTTGCGGATGGTGTCGACCACGATGTAGAAGAACAGGATCTGCGCGAGGCCCATGCCGAAAGCGCCGATGGTCGAGATCTTGTTCCAGGTCTCGAACATGAGGGGGTAGTCGGGAATGCGCCGCGGCATGCCCGCCATGCCTAGGAAGTGCTGCACGAAGAAGATCATGTTGAAGAAGATGAGCGTCGCCCAGAAATGGATCCTGCCGAGCGTCTCGTTGTACATGCGCCCGGTCCATTTCGGGATCCAGAAATAGACGCCGGCCATCGCGGCGAAGAGCGCGCCCGCCACCATGACGTAGTGGAAGTGCGCCACCACGTAGTAGGTGTCGTGCAGCTGGATGTCGATCGGCACCAGCGCGAGCACCAGGCCGGTAAAGCCGCCCAGCGTGAACATGAAGAGGAAGCCGCAGGCGAAAAGCATCGGCGTCTCGAACGTGAGCGAGCCCTTCCACATCGTCGTCACCCAGTTGAACACCTTCACCCCGGTGGGCACGGCGATGAGGATGGTGGCGTACATGAAGAAGAGCTGGCCGGTCACCGGCATGCCGACGGTGTACATGTGGTGCGCCCAGACGATGAACGACAGGATCGCGATCGCCGAGGTCGCGTAGACCATCGAGGCGTAGCCGAAAAGCGGTTTGCGCGAGAAGGCCGGGATCACCTGCGAGATCACGCCGAAGCCCGGCAGCGCGATGATGTAGACCTCGGGATGGCCGAAGAACCAGAAGATGTGCTGGTAGAGCACCGGGTCGCCGCCGCCGGCGGCGTTGAAGAAGCTGGTGCCGAAGTGGCGGTCGGTGAGCGTCATAGTCACCGCGCCGGCGAGCACCGGCATCGCCGCGACCAGCAGGTACGCTGTGATGAGCCAGGTCCACACGAACAGCGGCATGCGCATGAGCGTCATGCCCGGCGCGCGCATGTTGAGGATGGTGGTGATGATGTTGATCGAGCCGAGGATCGAGCTCATCCCCAGGAGGTGCACCGCGAAGATGGTGAAGTCCATGCCGATGCCCATCTGCACGGTGAGCGGCGAGTACATCGTCCAGCCCACGCCGGGCGCGCCGCCCGGCATGAAGAACGAGAGGATGAGCAGCGTCGCGGCGAACGGCAGCAGCCAGAACGACCAGTTGTTGAGGCGCGCGAACGCCATGTCGGGCGCGCCGATCATCATCGGGATCTGCCAGTTCGCGAAGCCCACGAACACCGGCATGATCGCGCCGAACACCATGATGAGGCCGTGCATGGTGGTCATCTGGTTGAAGAAGTCGGGATTCACGATCTGCAGGCCCGGCTCGAACAGCTCCGAGCGGATGACCAGCGCCATCACGCCGCCGACCGAGAACATGATGAAGCTGAACCACAGGTACAGCGTGCCGATGTCCTTGTGGTTCGTGGTGGTGACCCAGCGCATGATCCCGCCGTAGGGGCCATGGTGATCGCCGTGACCGTGATCGTGTGCGTGTCCGTGGGTGTCGACGACTGCGCTCATGGTGTTCTCCTTGCTATTTGCGGCGGGCGGCGACTTCGGCCGGCTGCACTTCGCCGCCCTTGTTCCCCCAGGAATTGCGCTCGTAGGTGATGACCGCGGCGAGGTCGGCGTTGCCTACCGCGCTGAACGACTGCATGGCGGTGTTCGGCCGGCCATGCAGCACGGTATCGATATGGGCTTCCTTGGGCCCGGTCGCGGTCTTCGAGCCGGCGAGCGCGGGCGCCTTGATCCCCGGGTTGCCCTCGCCCTTGGCCCCGTGGCACGCCACGCAGGTGCCCTCGTAGAACTTCTCGCCGCGCTGCATCAGCTCCTGAGTCGAAAGATTGCGCGTGTCGCTGGCGGCGGCCTTCTCGGCTTTCTGCTTGTACTGCGCCACCCAGTTCGTGTAGTTCTCCTGCGACAACACTTCCACCACGATCGGCATGAAGCCGTGCTCCTTGCCGCAGAGCTCCACGCACTGGCTGCGAAAAATGCCGGTCTTCTCGGGACGGAACCACAGGTCGCGCAGGAATCCCGGGATCGCGTCCTGCTTGGCGCCGAACGAGGGCACCCACCACGAATGCACCACGTCCGCCGCGGTGGTGATGACGCGGATCTTCTTGCCGACCGGCACCACGAGGTTGTTGTCGACCTCGAGCAAATAGTGCTCGCCCTTCGGCTCGTGGCCCTCGATCTGGGCGCGCGGGGTGGCGAGCGTGGAGAGGAAGCTGATGCCCTCGCCCTCGCCCTTCACGTAGTCGTAGCCCCACTTCCACTGGTAGCCCGTGACCTTGATGGTGAGGTCCGGCGACGAGGTGTCCTTCTGCGCGATCACCACCTTCGTCGCGGGCCAGGCGATCGCCACGAGGATGAGCGCCGGGATGACGGTCCAGACGAGCTCGACCGCGGTGTTCTCGTGGAACTGCTCCGGCGCGTGGCCTTTCGACTTGCGGTGCGCGTAGCAGGCGTAGAACATCGCGCCGAACACCACCACGAAGATGGCGATGATCAGCCACATCACGAGCTGGTGCAGCCAGTCGACGTCGGCGGCCAGCTTCGAGCCCGGCTCCCGGAAGTACCATTCGAGCGCGCGCGCCGAGCCGCAAATCCCGAGCCCGGCCAGGCCGGCCAGGGCTTGAATGACTTTCGTTCCCCGCATGTTGTTGGTTCCCCGAATCAGATCCGCAGTCTCTTTTGCAGCTCGGAGGCAAACCGCGCGCGGGTGTCCGCGTCCAGGTGCCGCCCCAGCTCAAGTTGCTCCCGCGCCCCCAGCAGCACCACGCGCTGCTCTTCGACGCACACGCGCGCCCAGCGCGCGTCCATTTCGTAGCGCCACGTCTTCTGCGCCTCTCCGACTTCCACCGTCAAGCGCCCCGCTTCCAGCTCGATGCGCTCGTAGTCCGCCGCGCGCCGCGCATACATTACGTACGCCGCGCCGAACAGCAGCACCTCCAAGCCCGCGAACGGCAGCACCAGCCACGCACCGGCAATTGCGAAGCCCGTGCCGATCGCGACCACCACGCACGCCAGCGCCGCGAACACGCCGGCGAGTCCAGCCGGAGAAATCGAGCAGTTGCGCTTGAGGATCAGGCTGAAGCCGGCATTCCCGTCGCGGAACGGCAGCTCGCGCGCCGGTTCTCGAGGGATGCTCAACAAGCCTGCAAAAATAGCACAGGTGAACGCGCGCCCTCAAGAAATGTTCTTGAAAACACGAACTGTTTTCACATCCTGGTGGGCCGAGCGCCACGCGTGGCCGTAGACCACCTCGAAGCTTGCATTGGGCTTTTCGCCGAGCGCCCGGCGCAGCCGCTCGGCGAACGCGCGGCCGGCGAGCCCTCTCGGCCGGTCGGCGCGCGCGCTCGTCTGCCCGCTGCCGCGCAGATCGTCGAGCAGCGCGCCGGCGTCCGGGTACTCGAGCGTGATCAGCTCCATGTCCATGACCGGCGCCGAGAATCCGGTGGCGAGCAGCATGTCGCCGAGGTCGTGCATGTCGATGAAGGCGTGCACCCGGCGCTCGCCTGCCGCGGCGCGCAGCTCCTTCAGCGAATCCGGACCGAGCGTGCTGAACATGAGGAGCCCGTTCGGCGCGAGCACGCGGCGAAACTCGCGCAGGGCGGGCAGCGGGTCCGCGAGCCAGTGCAGCGCCATGTTCGACCAGACGAGGTCGACCGATGCATCCGCGAGCGGCAGCGCCAGCATGTCGCCACAGACACCGAGTTCGTTCGAACGGGTGAGCCGCGCCAGCAGGCCCGGTCGGGGAAGCATCGCCAGCGAAAAATCGAGCGCGATCGCCATCGCGCGCGGATAGCGCTTGCGCAGCCCCGCGCGCGGCGGGCCGCTTCCCGCGTCGAGCACGCGGGCCGGCTCGAGGCGGATGTAATCCAGCCGCTCGAGCATGCGCGCGTAAACCTCGCTCTCGAGCCGCGAGAACCTCGGATAAGTGCCGGCGGAGCGCTCGAAGCGGCGGCGCGCCGCGCGGCGGTCAATCGCGGGCGAGCGCGCGCTCAATGGCCGCCGAGACCGCCAGCGTGTGGCGGTCGCTGCCCCCGACGCCGCACACCATGAGTCCGACCGGCGCGCCGCCGGGCTCGTGGCACGGCAGCGAGGCCGCGCAGCCATCGAGGAAGTTGATGAGCCCGTTGTTGCGCAGGATGCGCATGTTCAAGCGGAAGTAGTCCTCGTCGCTGGCGTCGGCTTCGGCGATCGTCGGCGCGATGCACGGCACGCTCGGCATCAGGATGGCGTCGAAGCCGGCGGCGAGCGCCGCGATGTCTTTCATGAACTCGACCCTGAGATCGCCAAGAGCGAGGTAGTCGGAAGCCGTGAGGGTTCGTCCCATGAGAATGCGCTTGCCCACGCGCGGATCGAACTCGGCGATGCGCGCTTCCGCCGAGCGGTGGATGTGATAGGCCTCCGCCCCGGCGTAGCCCCCGCCTTTGAAATACTCGCCCTGGCGGTCGAACTGCGGCACCGGCCGCTCCTCCAGTATCGCCCCTGCCTTGGACAG
Organism: Burkholderiales bacterium; assembly: GCA_036406675.1. GTDB lineage: Bacteria > Pseudomonadota > Gammaproteobacteria > Burkholderiales > SG8-39 > SCGC-AG-212-J23. The sequence continues at coordinate 8,775 of DASXAO010000121.1, read as the reverse complement.
GATCCCGAGCGAAGCGTCGAAGGCGGCGGCGACATCCTTGTCGAGCTCGTCGAGCGCCGACGAGCGCGGCAGCAGCAAACGCAGGCCCCTTGCCTCCAGCCGCGGCAGCGGCGCCTCGGGCTCCGCGGCCAGGATCGCGTCGTAGGCAGCGCAACAGGCGACCGAATTCGCGAGCGGGCCGATCGAGTCGAGGGTGAACGAAAGCGGGAACGCGCCCTCGCGCGGCACGCGCCGCGCCGTGGGCTTCCAGCCGGTCACGCCGCACAGCGCCGCCGGCCCCCGGATGGAGCCGCGCGTATCGGAGCCGAGCGACATCACCGCCATGCCGTCGGCCTGGGCCACGGCGGCGCCGGAGGAGGAGCCGCCGGGAACGCGGCCGACCTTGCGCTGGTACGGATTCTTCGGCGTGCCGTAGTGCGGATTGAAGCCCACGCCGCCGAAGGCGAACTCGACCATATTGGTGCGCCCGATGAAGACCGCGCCCGCCGCCCGCAACCGCGCCACCGCGGGCGCATCATGAATTGCCTTGGGCTCATTGCTGCGAATCTTCGACCCGGCCCGGGTAGTGTCCCCAGCCACGTCGAAAAGATCCTTCAGCGACACCGGCAGGCCGTCGACCGCGGAGCGGCGCACGCCGGCCTGGCGCAGCCGGTCGGCGTAGGCGGCGTCCGCGCGCGCCGGGTCGGCATAGACCTTGAGGAACGCCCGGCCGCCCTCGCCGTTGCGATCCCCGATCCGTTCCAGCGCCTGGTCCACGAGGTCGCGGCTCGAGGTCCGCCCGGCATCCAGATCGGCGCGCAGCTGCGCTACAGTCCACATGGGGAAAAGATAGCATGCGCGATTTCCTCGCGAGGCTCCTTTTCGGCGGCAGCTGCTTCGTCTGCCGGGGCGCTTCGCGTGAGCTTCTGTGCGAGGCCTGCCGCGAAGAGCTGCCGCGTCTTGGAAACGAGCTCTGCCCGCGCTGCGCCCTGCCCTGCCCCGGCGGGGCGGTATGCGGCCGCTGCCTGGCCGAGCCGCCCGCGTACGACGCCACCATCGCGGCCTTCGCCTACGACTTCCCGGCCGACACGCTGGTGCACGCGCTCAAGTTCCGCGGCGAGCTCGCCCTCGCGCCCCTCCTGGGACACCTGCTTTCCGCCTGCATCCCGAGCTGGAGCGTGGACCGCGTGATCCCGGTTCCCCTTTCGAGCGCCCGGCTGCGCAGCCGCGGCTACAACCAGGCGGCGGAGATCGCCCGCCAGCTCGCCCGCGGGAAGCTCGACGTGGACGCGTGCGTGCGCCGGGGCGATTCCGTGCCGCAGACCGGGCTGCCGTGGGACGAGCGCCGGCGCAACGTGCGCGGCGCATTCGACTGCAGGCGAGCGCTCGCGGGTGCGACCGTGGCGGTGGTCGACGACGTCATGACCACCGGGGCGACCCTGGACGAGCTCGCGCTCACGCTGAAGCGCGCCGGCGCGGCGCGGGTGGTGAACTGGGTGGTCGCGCGCACGCTTCCGCCCGCCTGATGTTCGACATCGTCCTGGTCGAGCCGGAGATCCCGCCGAATGCCGGCAACGTCATCCGGCTCGCGGCGAACACCGGCTGCCGGCTCCACCTCGTCGAGCCGCTCGGCTTCTCCATGGACGAGCGCAGCCTCAAGCGTGCCGGGCTCGACTATCACGAGCTCGCCTCGGTGCAGACCCACAAGGACTGGGCGGCTTGCCATGCGCTCCTGGGTGCGCGGCGGATGTTCGCCTTCACCACGAAGGGTACGAAGCTCTACACCGATGTGCGATACGCGCGCGACGATGTCCTCGTCTTCGGTGCAGAGACGCGGGGTCTCTCCTCTTCCTTCCTGGAAGCCTTTCCCCAGGAGAAAAGGCTGAAGCTGCCGATGCGGCCCGGAAACCGCAGCCTGAATCTCTCCAACGCCGTCGCGGTGGTGGTGTTCGAGGCCTGGCGCCAGCTCGCGTTCGGGGGCAGCGCCTGAGCCCGGTTCCGGTCCTCCCGCCCAGCCCGCCGCGCCGGGGCAACGGCTTTTCGCGCTGGCTCGGACGCACGGCGCTCGCGCTCGCCGGCTGGCGCATCGAGGGCGAGTTCCCCGACCGGCCGAAGCTCGTGGCGATCGTCGCGCCGCACACCTCGAACTGGGATTTCGTGCTCGGCATCTCGGCGGTGTTCGCCCTCGGGCTCTCGGTGCGCTTCCTCGGCAAGCACACGCTCTTCTACCCGCCGCTCGGCTGGCTCATGCGCTGGTTCGGCGGCACGCCGGTGGTGCGCGAGACGCCGCAGGGCGCGGTCGCGCAGGCGGTGGCGATGATCGAAGGAGAGCGCGCGGTCGTCCTCGGCATCGCTCCGGCCGGAACCCGCACGCGCGACACCCCCTGGCGCAGCGGCTTCTACCACATCGCCCACGCCGCGCGGGTGCCGATCCTGCCGGCGGCGTTCGACGGCAGCGCACGCGCGATCCGGCTGTTGCCGATGTTCGAGACGAGCGGCGACTACGACGCCGACCTGCCGCGGCTGATGGCCTTGTACGACGGCATCCGCGGCGTCAGGAGCGGAGGCTAGCGCTCCTTCTTCAAGTCGCGCGAGAGCAGCCGCTCCACTGCCTTCGCCGGCGTGAGCTTGCCGTCGAGCACCGCGTTCACCGCGTCGCTCACCGGCATGTCCACGCTCTTCGCCTTCGCGAGGCGGCCGACCTCCTTCGCCGAGCGCACGCCCTCGGCGACGTGACCGAGGTGCTCGAGGATGGCCTGCAACGGGCGGCCCTGGGCGAGCTCGAGGCCGACGCGGCGGTTCCGAGAGAGCTCGCCCGTCGCCGTGAGGATGAGATCGCCGGCGCCGGCGAGGCCGAACAGCGTCTCGGCCGCGCCGCCGAGCGCCACGCCGAGTCGAGCCATCTCGGCAAGGCCCCGCGTGATGAGCGCGGCGCGCGCGTTCAACCCGAGCCCCAGGCCGTCGGAAATGCCCGCGGCGATCGCCATGACGTTCTTGACCGCGCCGCCGATCTCGACGCCGACGAGATCGGTGCTGTAGTAGATGCGCATGCGGCCGCCGTGCAGCAGCGCCGCGGTCTCGCGTGCGAACGCCGCATCCTGCGAAGCGAGGGTCAGCGCGCACGGCAGTCCGCGCGCCACCTCGGCGGCGAACGAAGGCCCGGAGAGGGCGCCGCAGCGCGCCCGCGGCCCCATGGTCTGCGCCGCGATCTCGTGCGGCATAAGGCCGCTGCCCTCCTCGAAGCCCTTGCAGAGCCAGACGAGGGGCCGCTTCACCTTCGGCAGCACCTCGCGCAGCCCGGCAACCGGAGTCGCGGCCAGGGCAAGCTCGGCGCCTTCCAGGGCGGCCGAAAGATCCGGTTCGACTTCGACCTGCTCTGGCAAAGCAATGCCGGGAAGATAGCGCTCGTTGCGGCGCGTCGCGGCGATGGCGGCGGCTTGCGCCGGGTCGCGGGCCCAGAGCGCGATCCTCAGGCGCGACGAGAGGACGGCAGCGATCGCGGTGCCCCAGGCGCCGGCCCCGAGCACGGCGACGCGGGTCACCGGGCGAGTTCGATCTTGGGTTCGGCGGGACGCTGCGCCGCGGCCTGCTGCCGCTGCATGTAGAGCGCCTCGAACGACACGGGATTGAGCAGCACGGGCGGAAAGCCGCCGCGCGTGACGAGGTCCGAGATGCTCTCGCGCAGGTAGGGAAAGAGGATGGTCGGGCAGCCGATGCCGAGCAGCGGGTCGAGCTCCTGCGCGGGGACGTTGCGGATCGAGAAGATGCCGGCCTGCGCCACCTCCGCGAGGAACAGCGTGCGCTCGCCCGCCTTGGCGGTCACCGTGGCGGTCACGCTGCACTCGTAGTAGCCCTCGGAGAACTGGGCGGCGTTGGTGTGGATCTGGATCTCGAGCTGCGGCTGCGACTGCTGCACGAAGACCTGCGGCGCGTGCGGGATTTCGAGCGAGAGGTCCTTGACGTACACCTTCTCGATCTGGAAGCTCGGCGCGTTCTGCTGTTCCGACGGTTGTTGCGGCTGGGCGGGATCTGCCATTAGGCGGCCTCGAGGAGAGGGTCGAGCTCGCCCGCGCGCTCGAGCTCGTAAAGGTCGTCGCAGCCTCCGATGTGGAGGCCGTTGATCCAGATCTGCGGCACCGTGCGCCGGCCGCTCTTCTGGGTCATCTCGGCGCGGCGCGCGGGCTCGAGATCGACTCGGATCTTCTCGACCGCGACCCCCTTCTGCTGCAGCAGCCGGTCGGCTGACTGGCAGAACGGGCACGAAGCAGTCAGGTACATCAGCACCTTCGCCATGTCACTTTTCGACCGGCAGCCCGGCCTGGCGCCACGCCGAGAATCCGCCCGTCAGGCTCACCGCCTTGGCGAAGCCCTGGCTGCGGAGCGCGGCCGCCGCCTTGCCGGAGCGATTGCCGTCGTCGCAGTAGACGATCAGCGGCTTTTCCTTGCGCTTGGGAGCAATTTCCGAGCCGACGGCGTCGATTCGCGAGAGCGGCACGTTCTTCGCGCCGAGGATATGCCCGACGCCGTACTCGCCCGGATCGCGCACGTCGACGACCAGCGCGTCCTCGCGGTTGATGAGCTGGGTTGCCTGCGCGGCGCTGATCGAAGGGCCGCCGCCGAACTTGCGCACGTACGGCCACAGCAGCATCGCGCCCGACACGACCGCGACCGCGGCGAGAAGGCCGTTGCTGTCCTTCTTCAGGAATTCCAGCAGGGAAGGTTCCACGAACGGATCATTATAATTGAGCGATGTCACGTTCCGCGCACAAGCTCGTGCTGCTGCGGCACGGCGAGTCCCAGTGGAACCGCGAGAACCGCTTCACCGGCTGGGTCGATGTCGACCTCTCGCCGGTCGGCGTCGAAGAAGCTCGCGCCGCCGGGCGTCTGCTGAAAACCGAAGGCTACCGCTTCGACCTCGCCCATACCTCGGTGCTCAAGCGCGCGATCCGCACGCTCTGGATCGCGCTCGACGAGCTCGACCAGATGTGGCTGCCGGTCGAGAAGCACTGGCGGCTGAACGAGCGTCACTACGGCGATCTGCAGGGCCTCAACAAGGCCGAGATGGCCGCGAGGCACGGCGAGCAGCAGGTGCTGGTCTGGCGCCGCAGCTACGACATCCCGCCGCCGCCGCTCTCGGCCGACGACGAACGCTATGAAGGCGGCGATCCGCGCTACGCGGGCGTCGACGTGCCACGCAGCGAAGCGCTCAAGCACACCGTTGCGCGCGTGCTGCCCTGTTGGGACGCCGCCATCGCGCCCGCGATCCGCGCCGGAAGACGCGTGCTGATCGCCGCGCACGGAAATTCGCTGCGCGCTCTGATCAAGTATCTGGACAATGTGTCCGACGAGGACATCGTGGGCTTGAACGTCCCTACCGGCGCGCCCCTGGTCTATGAGCTCGACGAGGGCCTCAAGCCCGTGCGCCACTATTACCTCGGCGACCAGGACGAGATCGCCAAGCGCATCGCCGCCGTTTCGGCGCAAGGGAAGGTGAAGACCTGAGGGGGATTGCGCTCCTCCCTCTCGCCGGCCTGTTCCTCGCGCTCGCAGGCGGCCAGGCCGTCCCGGCAAGCAAGGAAGAAGATCTGAAGGCGCTTCGCGGCCGCATCGACGCGCTGTCCCGCGAGCTGGAGAAGAAAGAAGAAGTCCGCAAGGAGGCGCGCGACGGCCTGCGCGACTCCGAGCGCGCGATCTCCGCGGCCAATCGCGCGCTCACGGAGCTTCGCTCGGAGGCAGAGAAAGTGCGCGGGGAGGCGGCCGCCATCGCGGCGCGCCGCGCCGCTGTCGAGCGTTCGCTTGCCGAGCGCGAGCGGGCGGTCGCCCGCATGCTGGCCGCGCAGCAGGCGAACCGCGCGCCCGACGCGCTGCGCGTGGCGCTGTCGGGCGAGGACCCCGCCGTCGTCGCGCGCAGCCTTTACTACGTGACCTCCCTCGCGCGCGCCTCGGCTGCGATGCTCGCCGACTACCGCGCGACTCTCGCCGAGGCCGCTCGTCTCGCCGGCGATGCGCAGTCGAAGCGCGGGCGCCTCGATGCGTTGCAGGCACAGAGCCGCGCCGATCGTGAAAAACTCCTCGCCCAGCGGCGCGAACGGCGCCGGGTGCTCGACCAGATGGCGGGCGAGATCCGCCAGAGTCGCAAGGAAATCAAGGTACTGCGTGCGGACGCGGGCCGCCTTGCGCGCCTCGTGGAGGAGCTTGCGGTGCTGCTTCCGGCGCAAGCGAGAAAAGAGCCCTTCTCCAAACTGCGCGGTCGCCTTAGCTTGCCGGTACGCGGGGAACTGACCGGCCGGTTCGGGGCTCCAAGAGGGGCGGCGGGGACGGAAGCGAAGGGGCTCTTTATTCGCGCACCCCAGGGACAGCCAGTTCGAGCTATTGCCGGCGGCCAGGTGGTGTACGCAGAATGGATGAGAGGCTTTGGCAATCTGCTGATTCTGGACCACGGTGAAGCCTACCTGTCCATCTACGCCAACAACGAGTCTCTGCTCAAGCAAGTGGGCGACGCAGTGGCGGCCGGAGAGGCCGTAGCGACCACGGGGGCGAGCGGGGGCAACGAGGAAACAGGGCTATACTTTGAAATGCGCCATCTTGGCCGCGCCTTCGACCCGCTGCGGTGGGTCAAGCTGAACAAGTGAAACCACCGAATCTCTATGAAATCTAGGCTTCGCAACCTTGGACTCATCGCCGTCGGCGTCGTCGCGGGCGTGCTCGTCAGCCTGAACTTCCAGGCGATCGCCGACCGCGCCGGTGCCGGGCGCACCACCCTGCCGATCGAGGAGCTGCGCTCGTTCACCGAGGTGTTCGGCGCCATCAAGACCAACTACGTCGAGCCGGTCGAGGACAAGCGGCTGATCACCGAGGCCATCAACGGCATGCTCACCGGCCTCGATCCGCACTCGGCCTACCTGGACCAGGAAGCCTTCAAGGAGCTGCAGGTCGGCACGCAGGGCCAGTTCGGCGGCCTGGGCATCGAGGTCGGCATGGAAGACGGCTTCGTCAAGGTGATCTCGCCGATCGAGGACACCCCCGCGTTCAAGGCGGGCATCAAGCCGAACGACCTCATCATCAAGCTCGATGAGACCCCGGTGAAGGGCATGTCGCTGAACGACGCGGTAAAGCGCATGCGCGGCAAGCCGAACACCAGCATCACGCTCACCATCTCGCGCAAGGGCGAGAGCGCGCCCATCATCGTGACGCTGACGCGGGCCGTCATCCGCGTGCAGAGCGTGAAGTCCAAGGTCATCGAGCCGGGCTACGGCTGGGTGCGCGTCTCGCAGTTCCAGGAAGCCACTGCCGAGAACATGGTCAAGCAGATCACCCAGATGTTCAAGGACAACCCGAACCTGAAAGGCCTGGTGCTCGACCTGCGCAACGACCCCGGCGGCCTGCTGCACGGCGCGGTCGCGATCTCGGCGGCCTTCCTGCCGGCGAAGTCGCTGGTGGTGTCCACCGACGGCCGGGCGGAAGACGCGAAGAAGAAGTTCTACGCGAGCCCCGACGACTATGCGCGCGGCAGCCGCGGCGAGGACGTGCTGAAGACCCTGCCGCAGGCGGTCAAGACGGTCCCGATGGTGGTGCTGGTGAACGGCGGCTCCGCCTCGGCCTCCGAGATCGTCGCCGGCGCGCTCCAGGACCACAAGCGCGCCACGATCATCGGCACGCAGACCTTCGGCAAGGGCTCGGTGCAGACCATCATGCCGCTGGGCAACAACACCGCGATCAAGCTCACCACCGCCCGCTACTACACCCCCACCGGCCGCTCGATCCAGGCGCTCGGCATCAAGCCCGACGTCCAGGTCGAGGATCCGACCGACACCCTCACCCGGGTGCGCGAGGCCGACCTCACCCGTCACCTCAACAACTCGCAGCTCAAGGAAGAGCCCAAGGCCGACGCGAAGAAGCCCGATTCCACGGCGGCCAAGGTGAAGCCGCAGCAGCCGGTCTCCCCGGCCGAGATGAAGCCGGTCGAGCTCGGCTCCAAGGACGACTTCCAGCTGCAGCAGGCGATCGCGTACCTCAAGGGCGAGCCCGTGAAGGCGGTTTCGCCGACGGTCGCACAGAACAAGACGAACTGAACGACCAGCAGCTCCTACGCTACAGCCGCCACATCCTCCTTCCCGAGATCGGGATCGAGGGGCAGGAGCGGCTGCGTGCGGGCGCCGCGCTGATCGTCGGCGCGGGCGGCCTCGGCTGTCCCGCTGCCCTCTATCTCGCCGCCGCGGGCATCGGCCGCCTGGTGCTCGCGGACTCCGACCAGGTCGACCTCACCAACCTGCAGCGGCAGATCCTTTACCGCACCGATTCGGTCGGGAACCCCAAGGTCGACGCCGCGCGCTCCGCGCTGCTATCCCTGAATCCTGAAGTCGAAATCGCGGGCCTGAAAGCGCGCGTCGACGCCAGGGATGTCGAAGCGCTGGTGGCGGGCGCCGACGTGGTGCTCGACTGCTCCGACAACTTCGCCACGCGCCACGCCCTCAACCGCGCATGCGTCGCCGCGAAAAAGCCGCTGGTCGCCGGCGCCGCGATCCGCTTCGACGCGCAACTGATGGTTTTCGATCTCCGCCAGAAAACCTCTGCCTGCTACTCGTGCGTCTTTCCCGAGGACGCCGAAGTCGAGGAGGTGCAGTGCTCCACGATGGGCGTATTCGCGCCGCTCACCGGCGCGATCGGCGCGATGCAGGCGATGGAAGCGATCAAGCTGATTGCCGGCATGGGTCAGGCGGCCAGGATGCAGATCTTCGACGCGCTGCGGGCAGAATGGCGCGGCGTGAAGCTCGCGAAGGATCCGGCGTGCGCGGT
>DASXAO010000120.1:0-40429 GCA_036406675.1 Burkholderiales bacterium | reverse complement strand
ATGCCGGCGTCGATCTTGAGCAGCTCGAGGATGCTCTGGCGGCCGTTGTAGCCCTGGTACTCGCACTTCTCGCAGCCCACCGCGCGGTAGATCTGCGCGCTCTCGCTCGCGCCGAGCCCGAGCAGGCGGCGCTCCTTGGGGTCCGGATCGTAGGCCTGGCGGCAGGTGCGGCACAGGCGGCGCACCAGGCGCTGGCCCATGATGCCGATGATGTTGCCGGCCAGGATGTCCGGCACGATGCCGATGTCGAGCAGGCGCGGGAACGCGCCCACCGCGCTGTTCGTATGCAGCGTCGAGTACACCTGGTGGCCGGTCATCGCCGCGCGGAACGCCATCTCGGCGGTCTCCTGGTCGCGGATCTCGCCGACCAGGATCTCGTCCGGGTCCTGGCGCATCATGGCGCGGATGCCGTTGGCGAAGTCGAGCTTCGCCGCCTCCGCGACCGAGGTCTGGCGGATGAGGGTCATCGGATACTCGACCGGATCCTCGAGGGTCATGATGTTGACCCCGTCGGAGTTGATGTGGTTCAGGATCGAGTAGAGCGTGGTGGTCTTGCCGCTGCCGGTCGGGCCGGTGACGAGGATGATGCCTTCCGGGCGCGAGATCATGCGCTTCAGCTGCTCGAGCTGCGCCTCTTCCAAGTTCAGCTTGTCGAGCGGCACGATGCCCTTCTGCCGGTCGAGAATGCGCAGCACCAGGTTCTCGCCGTGCGTGGTCGGCAGGCTGGCGACGCGGAAGTCGATGACCCGGCCGGAGAGCGTCGCCGAGATGCGGCCGTCCTGCGGCGCGCGCGTCTCGGCGATGTTCATCTTCGCCATCACCTTCAGGCGCACCGCCATCGCCGGCCAGTACGTCTTGTGCAGCGAGCGGATCTGGCGCAGCACGCCGTCGATCCGGTACCTGATCCGGAGGAAATTCTGCTCGGGCTCGAAGTGGATGTCGGAGGCGCCGCGCTCGACCGCGTCGGCGAGCAGCGCCGAGATGAGCCGCACCACCGGCTGCGAGTACTCGTCGCCCTCGGCGACCGTGGTGTAGTCGACCTCGCCGGTCTCGATCTCCTTGAGGATGCCGTCGATCGAGAACTCGTGGCCGTAGTAGTGCTCGACTGCGCGCTCGATCTCGGACTCGCCGGACAGGCGCAGCTCCACCTCGTACTCGCCGTTCAGGTGGGCGCGCAGCTGGTCGACGGCGACGATGTTGTTGGTGTCGGCGAGCGCCACGATGAACTTCTTGTGCTGGCGGTCGACCGCCACCGGGAAGATGCGGTAGCGCCGCGCCATCTCGCGCGGCAGCAGCTTGAGCGCGGCGGGATCGACGATGATGTGCGACAGGTCCACCGACTGCATGCCGAGCTTCTCGGACAGCGCGTCGCGCAGCGTCGCCTCGGAGACGAAGCCGAGCTGCACCAGCAGGCGCCCGACCGGCACGTGCGATTTCGTCTGCTCGAGCAGCGCGATGCGCAGCTGGTCCTCGGTGAGGATCCCCTGGTCGATCAGGATCTGTCCGATGTGGCGCTTGGCCTGGGGATTGGCGGGCGAGTTCATGCTCGGCTCTGCGGCGGGGCTCGAGCTCAGTTCCCGAGCTGGGCGGCGCGGGTGCGCGCGGCGGCGAGGTCGAAGCTCGCGCCGTGCTTCTCCGCGAGCGCGATCGCGCGGCGGTAATAGTCAGCCGCGAGCTTGGACTGGCGCAGGTGGTCGAGGCTGACCGCCAGGTTGAAGGCGAAGTCGGGGTTGTCCGGATCCGCGGCCATGGCCTTGAAATAGGCCTGCTGCGCCTCGGCCCAGCGCCCCTGCTGCGCGAGCTGGTTGCCGAGCGTGAATTGCAGCACGTTGGCGCCAGGGTCGGCGGCGAGCAGGTTCTTCACGCGGCTCTCGGTCGCGAGCGGGTCGAGCCGGCTCGCGCGCAGGGCGATCAGGCCGGCCTGCGCGTTCGAGTCGGTCGGATCGTTCTGCAGCAAACGCAGGTAGGCGGCCTCCGCGGCCTCGTATCTCCCGGCGCGCACGTCGGTCGCCGCGAGGCCGAGCAGCGCATCGCGGTTTCCGGCGTCGTCGCGCAGCGCGGCCTGGTAGTCCGCGCGCGCGGTAGCGAGGTCCCCGGCGACGTAGGCGGCGTAGCCCGATGCGACTTTCGGATCGATCTGGGGCGGCTGGCGCATCTGCGTGACCGGCGCCTCGGCGCGCCGCGGCTGGGGCGGTGGCGCAGGCGCGAAACGGGGCGCGGGCGGCGCGGCGACCCGGGGCGCCGGCGCGGGCGCGACCGGCGCCGCTTCGCGTGGTGGACGTTCCCTCGGCGCCGGGGCTGGCTCCGCGGCCGCGGCGACGGGTGGCAGGCCGGGAATGGTGGTCGGCGTGGCGAGCGCCGCCGCGGCGGCGGGCCTCGCTTCGGGCGACGGCGCGGCGGCGGCCTGCTGCGTCGCCCGCGGCGGATTGGCGTTCACGAGAGACGGCGGCGGGCGCAGCTGATACCAGAAATACCCGACGATGCCGATCGCGGCCATGCCGAGACAGGCGAGCGTGATGTAGAAGGGCAGGCGCGGGTTCGGCTCCCTGAACTTCGCTTCGAAGACCTTGCGGGCGGTGGCGCGGTCGGCGGCCTGCGGCTCGTCGAATTCCGCCGCTTCCGGCGCCGCCTCGGCCTGGCGCGGCGCGATCTCGTCGGTGAGGATCTCGAGCGGCTGGCGGATATCGGGCAGCTCGGCGCGCGTTACCACCGGCTTCTCCGGGACCGGCGACGGATTTTCGATCCGCAGCTCGGGCCCCGCCTCGCCTTTCGCGCGGCGCTGGGCCTCTTCCTTGGCCTTTTCCGCCTTCTTCAGCGCCTCGAGGAGCAGGCTCATGTCACGGGGCCTGGCCCGGCATGAGCGGCGGCGCGGTGCGCGACGGGTTGGGGCGCCGGAAGAAATCCTCCCGCGGCAGCTGGTCGCGGTAGTTGCGGAAGTCGCCCTCGAGGCTAGGATCCCGGATCACGGTGGCGCGGATAAAGATCACGAGCTCGGTCTTGGCCGACAGGTCGGCGCGGTTGGTCAGGAGCTCGCCGACGAGCGGGATGCTGCGCACGCCGGGGATGCCCGACTCGTTGTTCTGCACGAAGTCCTGCATCAGGCCGGCGAGCACCGCGATCTCGCCGTTTTGCAGGCGCAGGATGGAATCGAACTCGCGCGTCTCGAATATCGGGATGTCGTTCTGCGTGGCCTGCCCCTGTAGCGCGGGGTTCGGATCGCGCGCACTGTCGACGCGCCGCCGGATCGTAGGACGCACGTTGAGCACCACCGCGTCCGCATCGTTGATCTGGGGCAGCACCGCCATCATGAAGCCCTCTGCGGCGATGTTCGGCGTGGTGGTGAAGGAGGACGCCACGACCGCCGTGCCGCCGGCGACGGTGACCGGCGTGGTCGACGGCGTCAGCGTGAAATAGATGATGTCGCGCGTGACGCGCAGGATCGCGGTCTGGTTGTTCAGGACCGAAAGCCGCGGGCTGGAGAGCACGCGCACGTCGCCGAACTGCTCGAGCAGGCTCAGCGTGGCCGAGAAATTGCGCCCGGCGTCGGCGTAGCTGAGGAGAAACGGCGTCAGGCTGAAACCCGGCGTGAGCGAGGTGGTCGGAGGGATCGCCGGCTGTTGCAGCTGGAAGCCCGTGACCCCGGAGCGCAGCTTGGCCCACTCGATGCCGCGCTGGTACTCGTTCCTGAGCTGCACCTCGGCCACGGTGGCCTCGATCAGGACCTGGCGCTTGGCGCCCTGGAGCACCTGGTCGAGGAACTCCTGGACGCGCTCGTGCTGCTTCGAGGTCGCGCGCACGTAGAGCACGCCGCTCTCGCGGTTGCCGATGACGGAGGCGGCCTCCTGGTAGGTCGCGCCGGTCTGCACCGGGGCGGCAAGCGCCTGCGGCTGGCCCGGCAACCCGGCGGGCAACGCGGACACCGCCGGCGCGGCGGGCGTCGCCTGCGCGAGGTGGGTGCCCGCGGGAATGACCTTGTCGGTCTCGCGCAGGATGTCCTTCACGTTCTGGATCAGCGATTCCCACAGCTTGTTCTCGGCGCGAACGTCGATCTGTGCCGTGCCCCCGGTGGTGGTGGTGGTGGCCGTAGTCGGCGTGGCACCGGGCACGCCCATGCCCCCCGTGCCGAACTGCGTCGAAGCGGTCGACTGCATCTTCACGTCGCGGCTCGCGCTGAGGTAGTCGACCTTGTAGGTGCGCAGATAGGGCGAATCGCGCATCACCACCAGGTTGTCGTTCTGGATCTCGTAGCGCATGTCGACCTGCCGTGCGATGCGCGAGAGCAGCTGTGGCAGGGTCTGGTCGATCGCGTTGAGCGTGACGGTGCCCGTCACGTCCGGATTGATGTCCACGTTCAGCCGCGCGTCGCGCGCGAGCGCGAAGAGCAGCTCCTGGACGCGTACGTTGTTGACCACCACGCTGTAGGTTTCGGGCCGGAGCGCCGGCTTGGGCTTGGGCAGGATCGGCGAGACCTGCACCGGCGGCGGGATGTCGGCCTCGGCGCGCGCTTCCGGAGCCCGGATGTGCGTCGCTGCGGGCTTCGGCGGCGTGTGGCCACAGCCCGCCGCAAACGCCGCCAGCAATGCGGCTGCACCCAGTCTCCCCAACGTCATCGCGAAACTCCCTCCGGGCGGCAAGCATACCACGAGTAGTGCCTGAAGAAACCGGTGTAAGCGCCTGTCACGCAGGCATTTTTTATCCCTGTGTTCAGATTGCGCGACGCAGCTCTCCGAAACTGCGGAGCTCCGCCCGGAAGGCCTGCTGGTACCGCGGCGGGAGGCGCTTTCCAGCCGCGGCGGCCTCGTCCCGGGAGGCAAATTCGCCGTACAGGACCCGCAGGCGGTACTGGCCGGCGTCCTCCACCGGGAGGACGAAGATCTCGTCGAGCTGGACGAAGTCGCGGGCGCGGAGCAGGAAGCGCTCCATGCGCGCCGGATCGCTGTTGTCGGTGGTGAAGAGCTCGATCGAGTATCCGTCGTCGGGCGCCCGGTCGAGGACCGCGCGGGCGGCCGCGATACGCTCGGCGAGAAGCCGATTCCCGGCGGGCGAATAGCGCTCGAGGCGTTGGGCCTGATCCGGGCTGAGGTGCGGCGCCGGGCTCGGCTCGCCCTGACGGGCGGTCGGTTCGGGCGTCCCCCGGGGCTCCGCCGCCACAGGGGGTTCCGCCGCGGGCTTGGCGACGACGGGTTCGGCAACGGCCGCGGCCGGCTCCGGCCTCGTCGTCCACAGCCACTGCACCGCGAGGCCGAGCGCCAACCCGGCGGTCAGCGCCGCGGCGGCGACGGCGAGCGTGCGCCGGCGGCGCGGCTTGAGCGCCGCGAATTCGGAGTCCTGCACCGCGGCGCGCACGTGGCTCGGCTTGACGGCGTGGCCGTTCTCGGTGAACGCCGAGAGCAGCGCCTTGTCGGCGAGGATGTTGATGCGCCGCGTGAGGCCGTCGGCGGCGCCCGCGATCAGCCCGACCGCGCGCGGCGCGAATACTTCGGGGCCGCGGTAGCCGGCGGCGCGCATGCGGAACGACAGGTAGCGCGCCGCTTCGCCCTTCGACAGCGGCCGCATGCGGAAGGCGTGCGTCACGCGGTCGCGCAGCTGGCGCAGGCTCGGCTTGGCGAGCTGGCCGTCCAGCTCGGGCTGGCCGAACAGCACGATCTGCAGCAGCTTGTGCCGGTTCGATTCCAGGTTGGAGAGCAGGCGCACTTCCTCCAGCGTCTCGTCGGGCATCGCGTGCGCCTCGTCGATGAGGACCACCACCCGGCGGCCCTGGCCGTAGCGGCCGATGAGGTGCTCCTGCAGCTCGCGCAGCGCCACGGCGGTCCGCTTGCCCGACAGCGCCAGGCCGAGCTCGTCGCCGATCGCCTCGAGGATCTCGTCGCGGGCGAGCGAGGGCGTGGCGAGATAGATCGTGTCGACGTGGCCGGGAAGCCGCTCCATCAGCACGCGGCACAGCATGGTCTTGCCGCTGCCGACCTCGCCCGACACCTTGACGATGCCCTCGTCGTGCAGCACCGCGTAGATCAGCGCCTCGAGGGTGGCGCCGCGGTCCGCGCCCTCGAAGAAGAAATCGGTGTGCGGCGTGATGCGGAACGGCGGTTCCTTCAGGCCGAAGTGCTCGAGATACAGCGCCACTATTTCTGTTCCTTCTGATCCATGCGGCTGTAGAGCGTGGTGCGGTTGACGCCGAGAAGCTTCGCCGCCTGGCTCATGTTGCCGCGCGTGATGCGCAGCGCCGCTTCGATGTAGGCGCGCTCCCAGGCGAGCAGCGTCTCGTCGAGGCTGAACCCGGCCGCGCGCTCGAGCTGGCGTTGCGCCTGGTCCGCGAGCCCGGCCGGCCCCGCGGCCGGCGCCGTCGTCTCGAGGTCGAGCTCGGGCTCGAGCTCGGCCGCGGACACGCGCCGGGCGGCGTGCTTGGTGAGGAGCCGGATCACGATGTTGCGCAGCTCGCGCACGTTGCCCGGGAAAGGGTAGCGCAGCCAGCGCGCTTCGGCCTCCTCGTCCAGGGCGAACGGCTCGGCGCCCGACTGGCGCGCGTAGAGCCGCCGGAAATGCTCGAGCAGCGCCAGCCTGTCGCGGTCGAGCTCGCGCAGCGGCGCGACCTGCAGCGACAGCACGGAGAGGCGGTGGTAGAGGTCGGCGCGGAAGCTTCCCTGCCTGAGCGCCTGGCGCAGGTCCCGGTTGGTGGCTGCCACGACGCGCGCGCGCGATACCCTGCGCTGGGTCTCGCCCAGGCGCTGGAACTCGCCGTTCTCGATCACGCGCAGCAGCTTCGCCTGCATCTCGAGCGGCAGCTCGCCG
The DNA here is from genome assembly GCA_036406675.1 of Burkholderiales bacterium. Lineage (GTDB taxonomy): Bacteria > Pseudomonadota > Gammaproteobacteria > Burkholderiales > SG8-39 > SCGC-AG-212-J23. Next base: position 33,640 of record DASXAO010000120.1, on the reverse strand, counting down.
ATCTCGTCGAGGAACAGCGTCCCGTCCTGCGCGTCCTCGAAATAGCCGGCCTTCGCCGCCGTGGCGCCGGTGAAGGCGCCCTTGGCGTAACCGAACAGCGTCGCCTCGATGAGCGTGGGCGCGAGCGCGGCGCAGTTGAGCGCGAGGAACGGGCGCGCGCTGCGGCTCGACAGGCGGTGCAGGCTGTGGGCGACGAGCTCCTTGCCGCTGCCCGACTCGCCTTCGATCAGCACCGGGAAGGGGGAGGCGGCGAACTGCGCGATCTGGCTGCGCAGCTTTTCCATCGGCGCGCTCGAGCCGACGAGCTCGGCGGCCTCGGGCGTCGGCTGGCCGCGCGCGCGGTCGAGGGCGCGCTTCAGCGTGAGGGGGTTCGCCGGCTTGGCGATGAACTCCCAGGCCCCGAGCGCCCTCGCGTGGCGGGCGTACGCCGCCTCGTTCTGGCCCGACAGCACGAAAATCTTCATCGCGGGCGAATGGGCGAGGAGATCGGCGATCAGCCGGAAGCCCTCCTCCGGCGAGTGCGGCGTCGGCGGAAGCCCGAGGTCGATCAGCGCGAGCTCGGGCACCGGCGCGAGCTGGCGCACGAGCTCGATCGCGCGGGGTCGCGACTCGACCGCCAGCACTTCGTAGTCGGCCCCAAGGGCGAAGGCCAGGGTGTCGGTGATGAGCGGGTCGTCATCGACGATGAGGAGCTGCGGCTTCCCCGCCGGCGCCGTGCCCGGCGCGGCGCCGGGCTCACTCGCCACGGATGCACCTCATGAAAGCCTGCTCCAGGCGCGCTTCGCCGTATCTCGCGCGCAGCGCCTCGGGGCTGCCGTGCCAGCGCACGCGCCCCTGCTCCAGCACCGCGATCGAGGAGCACAGCTCCTCGACGTCGGCGAGCACGTGCGAGGTGAAGAAAAGCGTCCTGCCCTCCGCGGCCAGCCTGCGCAGCACGGATTTCACCGCGACGCGGGCGGCGGGGTCAAGGCCGCTCATGGGCTCGTCGAGCACGTAGAGGTCGCGCGCGACGAGGAAGGCGGCGGCGAGGCCGAGCTTCTGCGTCATGCCCTTCGAAAGGCTGCGCACCGGACGCTCGAGCACCGCGGCCTCGAGCTCGAGCTCGGACAGCATCGCCTGCGCGCGCGCGGCGTCGTAACGCTCGCCGAAGCTGCGCGACAGGAACTCGAGGAACTCGCGGCAGCGCAGGTAGTGCGCCGGCATGAAGCGCTCGGGGACGTAGGCGAGGCGGCGGCGCGACTGCGGCTCGCCGGCGGGCAAGCCGAAGATGCGGATGGTTCCGGACTCGTAGGCGCACAGGTCGAGCAGGCACTTGATGAGCGTGGTCTTGCCGGCGCCGTTCGCCCCGACCAGGCCGAACGCTTCGCCCGAGCCGACCGCGAGGTCGACCGTCTCCAGGGCGGTCAGCCTGCCGTAGCGCTTGCGTAGCGCGCTGACCCGCACCGCCGGGTTCACAAGGGCTTCACCCATGGCGCGGTAATATTACGCCCGGTGCAGCAAGGTCCCATGGTGGAAATCCAGAACGTCGCGTTCGGCTACGACGCCGCGCGCCCGGTGCTGCGCGACGTGAGCCTGTCGATCCCGCGCGGCAGCGTCGTCGGCATCATGGGGCAGTCGGGCTGCGGCAAGACCACGCTGCTGCGGATCATCGCCGCCCAGTACCTGCCGGTGAGCGGCACCGCGCGCGTGCTCGGCGAAGCGACCTCCGGCCTCGACCGCGACGCGCTCTACCGGATGCGGCGCAGGATGGGCATGCTGTTCCAGTTCGGCGCGCTGTTCACGGACATGTCGGTGTACGAGAACGTCGCGTTTCCCCTGCGCGAGCACACTGCGCTGCCCGAGGGCCTGATCCACGACCTGGTCATGCTGAAGCTCGAGGCGGTCGGGCTGCGCGGCGCAGGGCAGCTGATGCCCGCCGAGCTCTCGGGCGGCATGGCGCGGCGCGTGGCGCTCGCGCGCTCGATCGCCCTCGACCCGCAGCTCATCCTGTACGACGAGCCCTTCACCGGCCTCGACCCGATCTCCTTCGGCGTCATCGTGCGCCTGATCCGCGAGCTGAACGACTCGCTCGGGGCGACCTCGATCATCGTGACCCACGACGTGCAGGAGGCCCTCGGCGTGGTGGATTACGTGTACTTCATGGCGGCAGGGCGCGTCATCGCCGAAGGCACGCCCGACGAGATCCGCGCGAGCCGCGAGCCGTTCGTGCGCCAGTTCGTGAACGGCGAGCTCGACGGGCCGGTCCCCTTCCACTACCCGGCGCCGGACTACGCCGCCGAGCTCGAGCTCGCCGGGGCCTGAGATGTCGCTGGCGGAGATCCGCGAACACGCCCGCGGACGCCTCGAGCGCCTCGGCAACGCCGTCACTTCGCACGTATGGCGGCTCGGGTTCGCCAGCCGGTTCCTGTTCTACACCGTGCTGCACTCCGGCACCGCGCTGCGGCGCTTCCGCCTCACCGTCGCCGAGATCTACTTCGCCGGCGTGCTGTCGCTCATCATCATCATGGTGTCGGGGCTGTTCGTCGGCATGGTGCTCGCCCTGCAGGGCTACGACACGCTGCAGCGCTTCGGCGCCTCCGAGTCCCTCGGCGTGCTGGTGGCCCTGTCGCTCGTGCGCGAGCTCGGGCCGGTCGTGGCGGGCCTGCTCTTCGCGAGCCGCGCCGGCTCGGCCATCACCGCCGAGATCGGCCTGATGAAGGCCACCGAGCAGATCTCGGCGATGGAGATGATGGCGGTCGACCCCATCGCGCGCGTGGTCGCGCCGCGCTTCTGGGGCGGCGTGATCTCGATGCCGCTGCTCGCCGCCCTGTTCTCGGCGCTCGGCATCTTCGGCGGCTACCTCGTCGGAGTGCAGCTGATCGGCGTCGACGCGGGTGCGTTCTGGTCGCAGATGCAGGCCGCGGTCGACCTGCGCAACGACATCCTGAACGGCGTGATCAAGAGCGTGGTGTTCGGCATCGCGGTGACCTGGATCGCGGTGTTCGAGGGCTACGATGCGATTCCCACCGCGGAGGGCGTGTCGCGCGCCACCACGCGCACGGTGGTGACGTCCTCGCTCGCGATCCTCGCGCTCGACTTCGTGCTTACGGCACTCATGTTTACCGGAGGTCAGTCGAAATGAACCGCGCCACCATCGATCTGTGGGTGGGGATCTTCGTCGTCATCGGCATCGGCGCGCTGCTTTTCCTCGCGCTCAAGGTGGGCAATCTCGCCACCTTTTCCGCCGGCGAGACCTACAACGTGCAGGCGCGCTTCGCGAACATCGGCGGCCTCAAGGTGCGCGCGCCGATCAAGAGCGCGGGGGTGGTGGTGGGCAGGGTGACCGACATCCGCTTCGACAACGAGACCTACGAGGCGCTGGTCTCCATGAATCTCGACCAGCACTACCTGTTCCCGCGCGACAGCACCGCCAAGATCCTCACCTCCGGCATCCTCGGCGAGCAGTACATCGGGCTCGAGGCCGGGGGCGACGGCGTGATGCTGAAGAACGGCGACCGCGTGCGCCTGACCCAGTCCGCGGTGGTGCTCGAGAACCTGATCAGCCAGTTCCTGTTCAACAAGGCGGCCGAAGGCAAGGACGAGAAGAAGTGACGCTTGTGCGCTGCCTCTGGGCCGTGCTGCGCCTCTGGGCCGTACTGCTATTGACGGCCGGTTGTGCAACCGGCCCGGACCGCGATCCGCGCGATCCGCTGGAGCCCATGAACCGCGCGATCACCCGCTTCAACGACGTGGCGGACGAGTGGGTGGGGACTCCGGTGGCTACCGCGTACCGCAACGTGCTGCACGAGCAGATCCGCGGCCGGATCCGCAACTTCTTCGCCAACCTCGCCGACCCGTGGATCGGGATCAACGACGTGCTGCAGGGCAAGTTCTTCGACGGCTTCGAGAGCGGCATGCGCTTCGTCTTCAACAGCACGCTCGGGCTGTTCGGCCTGCACGACGTCGCCTCCGACATGGGCATCGAGAAGCGCGACGAGGACTTCGGGCAGACGCTCGGGCGCTGGGGCATAGGCGACGGCCCTTACATCGTGCTGCCCATTCTGAGTTCGAGCTCGGTGCGCGACACGGTCGGGTGGGGGGCGGACATCTTCCTCGGCGATCCGGTAACCTATTTCCGGCCGATCGCGCTGCGCAACTCCGCTTACGCGGTGCGCTTCGTGAACCGGCGCGCGGATCTCCTCGACGCGAGCAAGATCCTCGAGCAGGCCGCGCTCGACAAGTACATATTCCAGCGTGACGCCTACCTGCAGCGCCGGCGCAATCAGGTTTACGATGGCAACCCGCCGCGCGAGCCGCGGCTTCGAGACGAGGAGCCCGAGAAGGAGCCCGCAAAGGAGCCCGCAAAGGAGCCTGCAAAGGAGCCTGCGAAAGCGCAGTAAACCCGGCGGCCGCTGGAGCGTTAATAACCTCATGAAAACAATCCTTAGCATGATTCTCGGCGGCCTCTTGGCAGGGTCCCTGGCAAGCGCGCAGGCGCAGGAGATGGTGCCGCCCGACGTGCTGGTGAAGAACGTCACCACCGAGGTGGTCGAGCTCATCACGAAGGACAAGGAAATCCGCTCCGGCAACCGCGCGAAGCTGATCCAGGTGATCGAGGCCAAGGTGCTGCCGCACTTCAACTTCGCCTCGATGACGGCGCTTGCCATGGGGCAGAACTGGAGCAAGGCCACGCCCGAGCAGAAGAAGCGCCTGGTGGAGGAGTTCAAGACGCTGCTGGTGCGCACCTACGCGAGCGCGCTCGCCGCCTACAGCGAGCAGCGCTTCGACTTCCGGCCGCTGCGCGCGCGACCCACCGACACCGACGTGACCGTGAACGTGCGCGTGATCCAGTCCGGCGCGCAGCCGGTGCCTATCGACTACAGCATGGAGAAGACCGCCGCCGGCTGGAAGGTGTACGACGTGATGGTCGGCGGCGTGAGCCTCGTCGCCAACTATCGCACCGAGTTCAACTCCACCGTGCGCGACGTGGGCATCGAGGGCCTGATCAGGAACCTGCAGGCGAAAAACCGCTCGCTCGAGGCGGCGCCGCCCGCGGAGAAGAAGTGATCCGCCGCGAGAGCGGGCGCATCGTGGTGAGCGGCCCGGTCACGCTCGCCAACGTGGCCGCGGTGCTCGAGGAGGCGCGGCGCCACCTCGAAGAGGGCGTGCGCACCGTGGACCTCGGCGAGGTCACCGAGATGGACTCGTCGCTGCTCGCCGCCGTGGTTGCCTGGCTGCGCGACGCGCGCCGCGCCGGGCGCGAGCTCGCGTTCGCCAACATTCCCGAATCGGTGCGCACCATCGCGCGCTTGTACGGCGTCGACGAGCTCATTCCCGCAGCGCCCCGCTGAAAGCGATCGAGGTCACCGACCTGGAGAAGCGCTTCGGCGCGCTGCGGGCGCTCGCCGGCGTGAGCCTCGCCGTGGAGGAGGGCGAGTTTTTCGGGCTGCTCGGGCCCAACGGCGCCGGCAAGACGACGCTGATCAACGTGATCGCCGGCCTCGCCCGCGCCGACTCCGGTCGCGCGCGCATCCTCGGCGCCGACGTGGCGCGGGATTACCGCCGCGCCCGGCGCCTGCTCGGCGTGGTGCCGCAGGAGCTGGTGTTCGATCCCTTTTTCACCGTGCGCGAGACGCTGCGGCTGCAATCGGGCTACTTCGGCATCCGCCGCAACGACGCCTGGATCGACGAAGTCATGCAGCACCTCGATCTCGCCGCCAAGGCCGACGTCAACATGAGAGCGCTGTCGGGCGGCATGAAGCGGCGCGTGCTGGTGGCGCAGGCGCTGGTGCACAAGCCGCCGGTGATCATGCTCGACGAGCCCACCGCGGGAGTCGACGTCGAGCTGCGCCAGGGCCTGTGGCAGTTCGTGCGCCGGCTCAACCGCGACGGCCACACCATCGTGCTCACCACCCACTATCTGGAGGAGGCCGAGACCCACTGCAGCCGCATCGCCATGCTGAAGGCCGGCCGCGTCGTGGCGCTCGACTCCACCCGCAACCTGCTCGAGTCGTTCTCGGGGCTGGAGCTGCGCCTGCGGCTGGACCGCGAGGCGCTGCCGCAGCCATTTCCCGGGCGCGTGGTCTCGGGCGACCGCGGGCTTTTCGTCCTGCGCCTTGCCCATTACGGCGAGCTGGAGGACGGGCTTGCGCGCCTGCGCGAGACCGGCGTGAAGATCATCGAGATGGAGCTTCAGCCGCCCGATCTCGAGGACGTATTCTTGCGCCTGACGGGAAAATGAGCGCCGCATGAAGGGTTTTCAAACGCTGTTCCAGAAGGAGCTGCTGCGCTTCTGGAAGGTCGCGGTGCAGACCGTGGCGGCTCCGGTCCTCACCGCCGTGCTCTACCTCGTGGTGTTCGCCTATGCGCTGCAAGGCCGCGTGCGGGTCTACGACAGCGTCCCGTACACCGACTTCCTGGTGCCCGGCCTCGTGATGATGAGCGTGCTGCAGAATGCGTTCGCCAACAGCTCCTCGAGCCTGGTGCAGTCCAAGATCACCGGCAACATCGTGTTCGTCCTGCTCGCGCCGATTTCCTATGTCGAGTTCTTCGCCGCGTACGTGGCGGCCTCGGTGGTGCGCGGGCTGACGGTCGGCCTCGGCGTGCTCGCGGCGACCGCATGGTTCGTCGAGCTGCGGCTGCACGCGCCGCTGTGGGCGCTGGCCTTCGCGCTGCTGGGCGCGGGCCTGCTCGGCGCGCTCGGGTTGCTGGCGGGGATCCTGTCCGAGAAGATCGACCAGATGGCGGCGTTCCAGAACTTCGTCATCATGCCGCTCACCTTCCTGTCGGGCGTGTTCTACTCGATCCATTCCCTGCCCGGGTTCTGGCTCAATTTGTCGCACGCCAATCCCTTCTTCTACATGATCGACGGATTCCGCTATGGTTTCTTCGGCCTGTCGGACGTGGCGCCCGCGGCGAGCCTCGCAGTGGTCAGCGCAAGCCTGGTTGCCGTATCTTTCGCCTGTCTCGCCCTCCTGAAATCGGGCTACAAGCTGAGGCATTGAGATGGTGACGCCAGAGAGCGTGAAGCAGGGGATCCAGAACGGGCTCGCCTGCGAGCACGTGGAAGTAATCGGCGACGGGCAGCACTTCCAGGCGCTCATCGTGTCCGAGCAGTTCGCCGGCAGGAGCCGCGTGCAGCGCCACCAGCTCGTTTACGCGGCGCTCGGCGAGCGCATGCGCGAGGAGATCCACGCGCTGTCGATGCGCACGCTCACGCCCGGGGAGTGGCAAGCCGGTGGATAAGCTCAGGATCAGCGGCGGCGGCCCGCTCGAAGGCGAGGTCGCGGTGTCCGGCGCGAAGAATGCCGCGCTGCCCATCATGTGCGCGGCGCTGCTCACCGACAGGCCGCTCAAGCTCAGCAATGTCCCGCGGCTGATGGACGTGCGCACCATGTCCAGGCTGCTCGCGCAGATGGGCGTAGAGGTGGCCGGCAGGGACGACACGATCGAGCTGCGCGCCGCCGAGTTGAGCAGGCCGGAGGCGCCGTACGAGCTGGTGAGGACGATGCGCGCCTCGGTGCTGGTCCTCGGCCCGCTGCTCGCGCGTTGCGGACGCGCCAAGGTGTCGCTGCCGGGCGGCTGTGCCATCGGATTGCGGCCGGTCGACCAGCACGTGAAGGGACTCCAGGCCATGGGCGCGTCGATCAGCATCGAGCACGGCTACATGCATGCCGAGGCGGAGAGCGGCGAGCGCGGCCTGCGGGGCGCGCGCATCGTCATGGATCTCGTGACCGTGACCGGGACCGAGAACCTGATGATGGCGGCGACCCTGGCCGAGGGCACCACGCTGATCGAGAACGCCGCGCGCGAGCCCGAAGTGGTCGACCTCGCGAAATGCCTCACCGCGATGGGCGCGAAGATCGAAGGCGCCGGCACCCCGGTGATCCGCGTCGAAGGCGTATCGGCCCTCGGCGGCGCGACTCACGCGGTGATGCCCGACCGCATCGAGACCGGGACCTATCTCGCCGCCGCGGCGGCCGCCGGCGGGCGCGTGCGGCTGAAACAGGTCGCGCCCGCCACGCTGGATGCCACGCTCGAGAAGCTGGGCGAAGCCGGCGCGCGCATCGCCACCGGACCGAGCTGGATCGAGATCGAAATGGCCAGGCGGCCGAATGCCGTCAGCGTGCGCACGGCGCCCTACCCGGGGTTCGCCACGGACATGCAGGCGCAGTTCATGGCGCTGGCGAGCGTCGCTCGCGGCACCGCGATCATCACCGAAACCATCTTCGAGAATCGCTTCATGCACGCGCTCGAGATGCAGCGGCTCGGCGCGGACATAGCGATCCAGGGAAATACCGCGGTGGTCGCGGGAGTCGAGCGCCTGCAAGGCGCCGCGGTGATGGCGACCGACCTGCGCGCATCGGCGGGCCTCGTCATCGCCGGCCTGGTCGCGGAAGGCCAGACGCTCATCGACCGCATCTACCACCTCGACCGCGGCTACGAAGCGCTCGAGAAGAAGCTCGGGGCGCTGGGCGCCAGGGTCGAGCGAATAAAGTAGCTATCTCCCTGTTCCGGCGGTAAAATCTCGCCCTTTTTGCCATGGCCGAGATCGCGATCGCGTTGTCCAAGGGGCGGATCTTCGACGAGACCGCGCCGCTCCTTGCGCGCGTCGGCATCGCACCGAAGGACAACGGCGAGGGCTCGCGCAAGCTGATCCTCGAGACGGAGCGACCCGAGGTGCGCCTCATCGTCGTGCGCGCGAGCGACACGCCCACTTACGTCCAGCACGGCGGCGCCGACCTGGGCATCGCCGGGCGCGATGTCCTGGTGGAGCACGGCGGCGAAGGCCTCTATCAGCCCGTGGACCTCGGCATCGCGGTCTGCCGCATGATGGTGGCGGTGAAGAAAGGGTTCGACTACGAGGGCGCGGTGCGCAAGGGCGCGCGCCTGCGGGTCGCGACCAAGTACGTGAACACCACGCGGGAGCATTTCGCCGCGAAGGGGGTTCACGTGGACCTCATCCGGTTGTACGGATCGATGGAGCTTGCCCCGCTCGTGGGCCTCGCCGACGCCATCGTCGACCTGGTCTCCACCGGGCACACGCTGAAGGCGAACGACCTCATGGCGGTCGAGGAAATCATGCCGGTGTCGGCGCGCCTCATCGTGAACCAGGCTGCGCTCAAGACCAAGCGCGCCGCCCTGCAGCCGCTGATCGAGGCGTTCGCGAAGGCGGGGGCGAAATGAAGCTGCGCCGGCTTTCGACCCGGGCCGCCGGCTTCGACGCCGAGCTCGACGCGCTCACGCGGTACGAGGTCGCGCAGGAGGGTGGCGTCGAGGCGGCGGTCCGCTCGATCATCGCCGACGTCCGCGCGCGCGGGGACGCGGCAGTCCTCGATTATGCAGGGCGCTTCGACAAGGTGAGCGCTAGCTCTCTTTCAGAGCTCGAGGTCTCGAAAGAGAGGCTGAGCCGGGCGGCCGGCGCCGTTCCCGCGCCGCAACTCGAAGCGCTCCGGGCGGCCCACCAGCGCATCCGCGCCTTCCACGAGCGGCAACTGCAAGAGTCCTGGGGCTATGACGAGCCCGACGGTACCCGTCTCGGCCAGCGCGTCACGCCGCTCGAGCGCGTGGGCGTTTACGTGCCAGGGGGCAAGGCGGCTTATCCGTCGTCGGTGTTGATGAACACGGTTCCGGCCAAGGTCGCAGGCGTCCGCGACCTCGTCATGGTGAGCCCCAACCCGAATCCGCTGGTGCTCGCCGCGGCACAGCTCGCCGGCGTGGACCGCGTCCTGGCGGTGGGCGGCGCCCACGCCATCGCGGCCCTCGCCTATGGCACCGCGTCGCTGCCGCGCGTGGACAAGATCGTCGGTCCGGGGAACGTCTACGTCGCCGAGGCGAAGCGCCAGGTGTTCGGCCAGGTCGGCATCGACATGCTCGCCGGCCCTTCCGAGATCCTGGTGATCGGCGACGGCAGCGCCCCGGCGGAGTGGGTGGCGATGGATCTTTTTTCCCAGGCCGAGCACGACGAGTCGGCCCAGGCGATCCTGCTCTCGCCCGACGTGCGCTACCTGAATGCGGTCCAGTCGGCGATCGAGCGCCTGCTTCCCGGGATGCCCCGGCGCGACACCATTGCCGCTTCCCTCGCGGCGCGCGGCGCGCTCATCGAGACGCGCGACCTCGACGAGGCCTGCGCCGTCGCGAACCGCATCGCGCCCGAGCATCTGGAGCTTTCGGTGGAGGCGCCGGAGTCCTGGCTGCCCAAGCTCGTGAACGCGGGCGCGCTCTTCCTCGGGCGCTGGAGCTCCGAGGCGATCGGCGACTACTGCGCCGGGCCGAACCACGTGCTGCCTACGGCGGGGAGCGCGCGCTTCTCGTCGCCGCTCGGCGTCTACGACTTTCAGAAGCGAACCAGCGTCATTGCGGTTTCCGAGAGCGGCGCTCGAACCCTGGGGGCCGTTGCGTCGGTTCTTGCGCACGGCGAAGGCCTGGCGGCGCACGCGCGCTCGGCCGAGATGCGGTTCACCAAATGACGCCCGGAAAGCTCGTCCGCCCCGAGATTCTGGCGCTCAGCGCCTACCACGTCGCGGAAGCCGACGGCATGGTGAAGCTCGACGCCATGGAGAATCCGTATCCGCTGCCCGAGCGGCTGCGCCGCGAGCTCGGCGAAGTCCTCGCGCGCGCCGATCTCAACCGCTATCCGGAGCCCACGGGAAGGAAGCTGCGCGAGCTCCTCGCGCGCAAGATGGAGGTTCCGCAGGGCATGGAGCTCCTGCTCGGCAACGGCTCCGACGACCTGATCCAGATGGTGTCGCTCGCGCTGGCGCGGCCAGGGGCGGTCGCGATGTATCCGGCGCCGACTTTCGTCATGTACTCGCTCAACGCCCTCTTCACCGGCATGAAGGGCGTCGGCGTGCCGCTGCGGCCCGATTTTTCGCTCGACGCCGGGGCCTTCATCGAGCGCATGCGCGCGGAGAACCCGGCCCTGGTGTTCATTGCGTATCCCAACAATCCCACCGGGGTCCTCTATCCGGAGCAACAGGTCGTCGAAGTCATCAAGGCCTGTCCGGGGCTGGTGGTGGTGGACGAGGCGTACCACGTGTTCGCGCGCAAGACCTTCATGCCACGGCTGGCCGAATTCCCGAATCTCGTGGTGGTGCGCACCGTGTCGAAGCTCGGTCTCGCCGGGATCCGGCTCGGCTACATGGCCGGGCGAGGCGAGTGGCTCCGGGAATTCAACAAGGTACGCCAGGCGTACAACGTGAACGTGCTCACGCAGGCCGCGGCGCTCTTCGTGCTCGAGCGCCTGGACGTGCTGGAGGAGCAGGCGGCGCGCATCCGCGCCGATCGCGCGCTGCTCGGCGAGGCGATCGCCGCCTTGCCCGGAACGCGGGTCTTTCCCTCGGAGGCGAATTTCTTCCTGGTGCGCGTGCGGGACGCCGACGCAACCTATGACGCGCTCAAGCGCCAGGGCGTGCTGGTGCGCAACCTGCATCCGGGGCTCGACAATTGCTTGCGCATCAACGTCGGCACGCCGGACGAAAACCGTATACTGCTCACCGCTTTGCGCGAAGCGCTGCGATGAGAACCACTGAAATCACGCGCAAGACCAAGGAAACCCAAATCCGGGTGAAGCTCAACCTGGACGGGCAGGGGACGGCACGGCTTTCCACCGGCCTGCCGTTCCTCGAGCACATGCTCGACCAGGTCGCGCGCCACGGCATGCTCGACCTCGACATCGAGGCGAAGGGCGACCTGCACATCGATGCGCACCACACGGTCGAGGACATCGGCATCACTTTCGGCCAGGCCGTTGCCCAGGCGATCGGCGACAAATCGGGGGTGCGGCGCTTCGGCCACGCCTACGTGCCGCTCGACGAGGCGCTGTCGCGCGTGGTCATCGATTTCTCCGGCCGGCCGGGGCTCGCCTACCACGTGAAGTTCACCCGCGCGCTCATCGGCGAGTTCGACGTCGACCTGGTGCACGAGTTCTTCCAGGGCTTCGTCAACCACGCGCAGGTCACGCTGCACATCGACAACCTGCGCGGCGACAACGCGCACCACCAGTGCGAGACCATGTTCAAGGCGTTCGCGCGCGCGCTGCGCATGGCCGCGGAGGCCGACCCGCGCGCCGCCGGCGTCGTGCCCTCGACCAAAGGCTCGCTGTAGCTTGAGGATCGCGGTCGTCGATTACGGGATGGGCAACCTGCGTTCGGTCTCCAAGGCGATCGAGCGGGTCGCGCCGCGGGCGGAGGTCCGCGTCACTGCGGCCCCCGCGGAAATTCTTTCCTCGGACAAGGTGGTCGTGCCTGGCCAGGGCGCCATGCCGGACTGCATGCGCCAGCTCGCCGCAAGCGGGGCGCGCGAGGCGGTGGTCGAGGCCGCGCGCGCCAAGCCCTTCCTCGGCATCTGCATCGGCCTGCAAATGCTGTTCGACCGCGGCGAGGAGGGCGATACCCCCGGGCTGGGGCTGCTCGGCGGCGAGGTTCCCCGCTTCAGGCTGGCCGGGCTCAAGATTCCCCACATGGGCTGGAACGAGGTGACGCGGTCGCGGCCGCACGCCCTGTGGGCGGGAATCCCGGACTCGAGCCGGTTCTACTTCGTGCACAGCTACTATCCCGCGCCGCGCGATGCGGCGCTCACCGCGGCCACGGCGGTCTACGGGCGGCCCTTTACCTGCGCGGTGGCCCGGGATAACATCTTTGCCGTCCAGTTCCACCCTGAGAAAAGCCAGTCCTCCGGCCTGCAACTCCTCTCCAACTTCGTGAACTGGCGTCCCTGATTTGCACCGAGCACTGCAGTGCTCATCATTCCAGCGATTGATCTGAAAGACGGCCGGTGCGTGCGCCTGAGGCAGGGCGACATGAGCACGGCCACGGTGTTCTCCGACGACCCGGTGGCGATGGCGAAGCACTGGGCCGCGCAGGGGGCGAAGCGCCTGCACATCGTGGACCTGAACGGCGCGGTGGCCGGGCGGCCGAAGAACGAGAAAGTGATCCGCGGCATGATCGCCGCGGTGGGCGACAAGGTCGCGATCCAGCTCGGCGGCGGCATCCGCGACCTCGACGCGATCGAGAGCTACATCGATGCGGGGGTGACCTACGTCATCGTCGGCACCGCCGCGGTCAAGAACCCCGGGTTTCTATCCGACGCCTGCTATGCCTTCCCCGGCCACGTGATCGCCGGGCTCGACGCGAAGGACGGCAAGGTGGCGGTGGAGGGCTGGTCCAAGATGACCGGCCACGACGTGGTGGACCTGGCGCAGAAATTCGAGGAATACGGCGTCGAAGCGATCATCTACACCGACATCGGCCGCGACGGGATGATGAGCGGCGTCAACATCGAGGCGACGCTCAAGCTCGCGCAGGCGCTGAAGACGCCGATCATCGCCTCCGGCGGCCTCACCAGCATCGCGGACGTGCAGGCGATTTGCACCAAGCTCGTCCCCGAAGGCATCATCGGCGCGATCGCCGGGCGCGCGCTGTACGAGGGCAAGCTCGATCTCAAGGCCGCGCAAGCGGCGGCCGACAAGGCGCTCGGCAAGGCCTGACATGCCCTTAGCCAAGCGCATCATCCCCTGCCTGGATGTGACCGCCGGCCGAGTGGTGAAAGGCGTGAACTTCGTCCGGCTGCGCGACGCCGGCGACCCGGTCGAGATAGCCGCGCGCTACGACGGCGAAGGCGCGGACGAGCTCGCGTTCCTCGACATCACCGCGAGCTCCGACGAGCGCGACCTCCTGCTCCACGTCATCGAGGCCGTCGCCTCGCAAGTGTTCATTCCCCTCACGGTGGGCGGCGGCGTGCGTCGCGTCGACGACGTGCGGCGCCTGCTCAACGCGGGCGCGGACAAGGTGTCGATCAACACCGCGGCGGTGCAGAACCCGGAGCTCGTGCGCGAGGCGTCGGGCGTGGTGGGCTGCCAGTGCATCGTGGTCGCCATCGACGCGAAGAGAAGCGGCTCCTCGTGGGAGGTGTTCACCCACGGCGGACGCCGGGCCACCGGGCTCGACGCGGTCGACTGGGCGCGCCGCATGGAAGCGGCGGGCGCGGGCGAGATCCTGCTCACCAGCATGGACCGCGACGGCACCCGCGACGGGTTCGACCTCGCGCTGACGCGCGCGGTAGCCGAAGCCGTCGGCGTGCCGGTCATCGCCTCCGGCGGCGTCGGCAAGCTCGAGCACATGGCCGAGGGCGTGCTCGAAGGCCGGGCAGACGCAGTGCTCGCCGCGAGCGTATTCCACTTCGGCGACTTCAGCGTGCGCCAGGCGAAGGAGCACATGCAAAGCCGCGGCATCGAAGTCCGGCTATGACTCAAAATCAGGGACAGACCACGTTTTCTTCCGAAGAGGTGTTGAACCAGGTTTGTTGGGGCGAGGACGGCCTGATCGCTGCGGTCGCCCAGGACTTCAAGAGCGGCCGGGTGCTGACCGTCGCATGGATGAACCGCGAGGCGCTCAAGGAGAGCGTCGAGCGCGGCGCGGCCGTGTACTGGTCGCGCTCGCGCAAGCGCCTGTGGCGCAAGGGCGAGGAATCCGGCCACGTGCAGAGGATCGTCGAGCTGCGGCTCGATTGCGATGCCGACGCGCTGCTCCTCAAGGTGGAGCAGGCGGGCGGAATCGCCTGCCACACCGGGCGCGAAAGCTGCTTCTATCGCAGGCTGGAGGACGGGAGGTGGGTGGCGACCGACCCGGTCCTCAAGGACCCGTCGCTCATCTACGGAAAATGAAGACCGGACTGGCCGAGACGCTGGAGCGCATCGCTTCGATCATCGAGGAGCGCAAGCGCTCCGACCCCGCCAAATCGTACGTGGCGCGCCTGCTTGCGGAGGGTGAAGACGCCGTGCTGAAGAAGGTGGGCGAAGAAGCCACCGAGACGGTGCTCGCCGCCAAGAGCGGCGACCGGCTGCACTTGGTGCGCGAAGTCGCGGACCTCTGGTTCCACTGCATGATCCTGCTCGCGCGGCATGGTCTGGGACCCGGCGACGTGCTCGCCGAGCTGCACCGCCGCGAAGGCATCTCGGGGCTCGACGAGAAGGCGGCGAGAAAGCACGCCAGGCGCTCCGATGAGTGATCCGAACTGCATTTTCTGCAAGATCGTGCGCGGCGAGATTCCAGCGAAAAAGGTGCACGAGGACGAGCACGTGCTCGCTTTCCACGACGTGCGACCGCAGGCGCCGGTACATTTTCTCGTCATTCCGAAGCAGCACGTGCCGACCCTGTACGAAGCGGACATGCGCCAGCACCAGGCGCTCGGCCGCATGCTGGCGCTGGCGGGAGAACTGGCGCGCAAGGAAGGCGCTTCCGAGGGCTTCCGCTGCATCATCAACACCGGCCGGGTGGGGCATCAGGAGGTGTATCATGTGCATATGCACGTCCTGGGCGGTCCCGAGCCGCTGGGACCGATGCTCCACCGTAGGAAATAGGAGAGAGACATATGGGCTCGCTCAGCATTTGGCACTGGCTGATCGTCCTCGTGATCGTGATGCTGATCTTCGGCACCAAGAAGCTGCGCAACATGGGCGCGGATCTCGGTGGCGCGGTACGCGGCTTCAAGGACGGCATGCGCGAAGGCGGCGAGAAGCCGAACGAGCCGGCTTCGGGACAGGCGCCGCAGGTCACCGGCAAGACGGTCGACGGCGAGGTCAAGAGCAAGACCGAGCACAGGGCCTGAACCGGCAAACTTCATGAAAAGGCGCCCGCGGGCGCCTTTTTAGTCTCCGCACCCCATGTTCGACATCGGATTCTCCGAGCTCCTGGTCATCGGCATCGTCGCGCTCATCGTGATCGGCCCCGAGAAGCTGCCGCGCGTCGCGCGCACCGTGGGCGTGCTGGCCGGGCGGCTGCAGCGCTACGTGGCCGACGTCAAGGCCGACATCAACCGCGAGGTCGAGCTCGAGGAGCTGCGCAAGATGCGCGACTCGATGCAGCAGGCAGCCTCCGAGTTCCAGTCGTCGGTGCAGTCCGAAGTGAGCAAGACCGAGGCTGAGCTCAACCAGACGGCCGCCGAGCTGAACAAGACCGTCGAGGACGCCGCGAAAGGCGAGCCGGCCCAAAGCAAACTCGAAGAGCCCAGGCCCGAACAGCCCAAGCCCGAAGAGACCAAGCCCGCCGCATGAGCGACCAGGAAAGCTTCATGTCGCATCTCATCGAGCTGCGCTCGCGGCTCGTGCGCGCGGTCGGCGCGGTGCTCGCGCTGTTCCTGCTGCTGTTCGTCTGGCCCGGGTCGGGCTACATCTACGATCTGCTCGCCGCGCCGCTCATGTCGGCGCTACCCGAGGGCGCCAAGATGATCGCCACCGGCGTGATCACGCCCTTCATGGTGCCGGTGAAGGTGACGGCCCTCGCCGCATTCCTGATCGCTCTGCCCTACGTGCTGTACCAGGCGTGGGCCTTCGTCGCGCCGGGCCTCTACGAGCACGAGAAGAAGCTCGCGCTGCCGCTCGTGATCGCCAGCACCGTGCTGTTCCTGGCGGGCGTGGCGTTCTGCTACTACATCGTGTTCGTGCGCGTTTTCACCTTCATCCACAACTTCGCGCCGAAGTCGATCACGCCGGCGCCGGACATCGAGGCCTACTTCAGCTTCGTGATCACGATGTTTTTGGCGTTCGGGGTGACGTTCGAGATTCCCATCGTGGTCATTCTGCTGGTGCGCATGGGCCTCGTGTCGGTGGACAAGCTGCGCGATGCGCGGCCCTACGTGATCGTCGGCGCCTTCGTGGTCGCCGCGGTGGTGACCCCGCCCGACGTGCTGTCGCAGTTCATGCTGGCCCTGCCGATGTGCCTGCTCTACGAGGCGGGCCTCTTTCTCGCCCGCTTCATCAGCGTGCGGCAGAAGGAGCCGTCGGACTACAAGGCCGAATCGGGCTAGTCCGGAATCCGCAACCGGCCTTCCGCGTCGACGCCGATGCGAGCATTGGCCGCGGGCGCGCGCTGGATGGGCGGCAGGTTGGCGAGCGAGAGCGGGACCGGGCGGCCGTCCTTGATTTCCCGCGTCCGGGTGTGCACCACCTGCGACGGCGGCAGCGGCTGACCGCTCTTCAGGTGCTCCCACATCAGGTTGAGCGCCCGGGTCAAATACACGTTGAGCGGCACATAGCGGGAATCGAAGCCGGGAAGCGCGTTCAGGACGTCGAGATGGTGCGCGTGCGTCACTTCGTAGTAGTACAGCTTCGAGCCGGGCTCGACCGCCTTGTTCCGGGCGTAGTACGCGCGCGAGGCGTAATTGGGCGGCAGCACCGCGTCGGCGCGACCGTCGACGAACACTGCCGGCTTGCCGCGCAGATTGCCGGTCAGGCGCGTCTCCTCGATGCCCTGCTGCACGCGGCGCGCCTGCTCGGCGAGCTCGCCTTCGAGCGGCCGCCCGCTGACCGCGTCGACGCCGATGGCGAGCGAGCGCAGGCACAACGCGCCGTCGAGATTCAGGTCCCGCGCGCCGGTCGAAGGGGAGGTCGACAGCCGGTCTTCTTTCGCGCCGCCAGGCGACAGGTTGTTGACCAGGTTGATGCCCGCGGTCGGCGGGATGCCGTTGGAGAGAGCGAACGAATTTTCCAGCCCGCCCGCCTCGACCGGATCCCCGGCATTGACCCCCGAAGAGGTGGTGGCGGCGAAGCTGTAGCCGCACAGGTTGTCCAGAACGGAGAAGCGCCCGTAGCTGGTTGCGTAGGTGACGGCGATGCCTTGCATCACCGCGAGCGAGTAATGCGAGGGCAGCAGCAGGTTGGCGTCGGGAAGGATCCCGTAGTCATTGATGATGCGCTGGCTCTCGGCGGCCTGCTGCGCCAGAGTCGAGGAGCGCAGCAGGCCTTTCTTCGCCAGCGAGGCGCAGCGCGCTTCGCGCAGCGGCGGCGGTACCGGGTTGAAGGGCGGTGCGGCGCGGTTGGAGTCGGCCAGCGATGCGCACGGCAGGTAGACATCGAGCAGGGTCGAAGTGTCCAGCGTCGAGCGCACATCGGCGAGCGACACGTTGGGCTCGGACAGGGCGAGGCCGTCGATCAGGCCGCGCGTGTCCTGCTCGGCCGCGGCGAGCGCCGCGTAAGCGCCGTTGGAGATGCTCGAGGCGATGACCAGCGTATTCTCGGGCGCGTAGCGCCCGGCGCGCCGGTCCGTCAGGCTGTTCAGGACGTAAAACGCGAACTCGATGGCGGCGAGCGTGTTGCGGCCCCAATCCTTCTCGGGATTGACCTGCGAATGCGCGTGCTTCATCGCCACCCGGTGCGGATATTCGCGCAGGTAGTGCGCCCGTTGCTCGGGGCTCACGCGCGCGGTGAAGAGCGAATCCTCTCCCGCGCGTGCGGCGCTCGCGCGCTCGCCGGTAACGAGATTGACCGTATCGGTGGCGAGGTCGTGAATGCCGGTGCCCGTGCCCTTGTCCGTGTACGCGACCGCGCAGCCGCGCTTCAGTCCCCATTCGCCGGAGGTGCCGATCGCGCCGTAAATGCCGCGCGATCCGGACGAACTGGCGGTGACGATGCACGGATCCCTGGGATCGAACCGGTCGGGCACCTGGACCATCAGGGTGGCGCCGTCGAGGTAGGTGAGGAACTCGTCGCCCGCGATCTTGCCTTCGCCAAGGGTGTCGCGGCCCGCGAGATCGATGTTCGGCCCGTAGAGCACGCCATACCCGCCGGCGGGAGACATGTCGACGAGGGCACGGTAGTTGGCGTAGATGGCGCGCTTGCGCAGCTCGACCGACTTGGGCTTGGTCGGATCGCTCATGGCCGGCGCTATCGCCCGGCCGAGGCCGCTCTTGCCCAGACCGGCAGTGAGCAGATCATCGCTCACGCCGTCGTAGCGGTTGTGAAGCAGCTTGGCGGGCCAGACCGGGCGAGCCGGCGGCTCGGCAACGGGCTGAGCGGGAGGTGCGGCGGAGGGCGCGGGAGTCGGAGCGGCCGGGGACGCGGGCGCGGGAGCCGGAGCGGGTGCGCCCGTCGGCGCTGGGCCCTGAGTAGTGGCGGCGCAGCCGGCGAGGCACAGCGCGGCCACGGCTGCAAAGATCCTGCGCTTCATGCTTGCCCTTCCTGGAATCAGTCGCCGCGGTCGCCGCGCGGCTGCGGCTTGGGCCGCCGCCCCACGGTGACGCTGGCATCGAGGTCCTTGCCGGCGCGTTTGAACTTCATTCTGGCCGTGTCGCCCGGCGCGAGCGCCGCGACCAGGTTGAGCATCGAGGTCGGGTCGCCCACCGGGCGGCCCTCCACCTCGACCAGCACGTCGCCCGGCTTCATGCCCGCCTTGTCGGCGGGACCGCCGCGCAGCACGCCGGCGATGAGCGCGCCGCGCGTGGTCTGCAGCCGGAAAGATTCGGCGACCGGCGGCGTGATCTCCTGCACTTCCACGCCGATCCAGCCGCGCGTCACGCTGCCGCTTTTCACGATCTGCTCGAGCACCATCCTCGCGGTCGACACCGGGATCGCGAAGCCGATTCCCATCGAGCCGCCGGAACGGGTGAAGATCGCGGTATTGATTCCGACGAGGTTGCCGCCGACGTCGACCAGCGCGCCGCCGGAGTTGCCGGGGTTGATGGCGGCGTCGGTCTGGATGAAGTTCTCGAAGGTGTTGATGCCGAGGCCGGTGCGCCCGAGCGCCGACACGATGCCGCCGGTGACGGTCTGGCCGACGCCGAACGGGTTGCCTATGGCAAGCACCACGTCGCCGACCTTGAGCGCGTCCGAGGAGCCGAAGGTGATCGCCGGAAGGTTCTCCGTGTCGACGCGCAGCACGGCGAGGTCGGTCTCGGGGTCGCTGCCCACGATCTTGGCGAGGAGCTTCCTGCCGTCGTGCAGCGCGACCTCGATTTCGTCGGCCGCCTCGACCACGTGATGATTCGTGAGCAGGTAGCCGCTGCTGCTCACGATCACCCCGGAGCCGAGGCTCGACGAACGCTCCGGCACCTGGTCGCCGAAGAAGCGCCGGAACACCGGATCGTTGAGCAGCGGGTGGCGCGGCGCGTCCTTCGAAGTGAAGATGTTCACCACCGACGGGGTCGCGCGCTGCACCGCGCCGCTGTAGGAGCCGGTGCTCGGCACCGCCGGAAGCGGCCCCGTCGCCGGCGCCTGCTGCACCACCGAAAGCTGGCCCGCCGGCGTGCGCGAGGGCAGCCACTCGGGCCGGAACGTCGAGATCACGAACAGCGCCGCGACCGCAACGGTCGCGGCCTGCGCAAAGATGAGCCAGAGACGCACCATGGAGGGTCCGCCAGTATACGGAAAATCTTTCGAAGATTTAAGCGCTTACGGCCGAAATCGTGGACATTTGCAGGGGCCGCCGTTAGAATCGCCGACTTTCGCGCTTCCCCGCTGCAACCTCATAACAACGCCATCTCCATGAACGATCGAGAAAAAGTAGATAAGACGCGGCGCACGCTCGTGGTCGCCACCGGCGTCGCGGGCGGCGTCGCCACCGTCGCCACGGCGGCGCCGTTCGTTGCCAGCATGTGGCCTTCCGAGCGCGCCAAGGCCGCCGGCGCACCGGTCGAAGCCGAAATCGCCACGCTTCAACCCGGCGAGCTGCGCGTGTACGAGTGGCGCGGCAAGCCCGTGTGGGTGTTCCGCCGCTCCAAGGAAATGCTCGAGTCCCTGAAGGCAGTGGAGCCCTTCCTCACCGATCCCGAGTCGAAGTATTCGGAGCAGCCGAAGTACGCGAAGAACGAGAACCGGTCCGAGAAGCCCGACGTCATGGTGCTGATCGGCGTGTGCACGCACCTGGGCTGCTCGCCGCAGATGAAGCCCGCCGAAGACAAGGCCGAGATGGGCGCCGACTGGGTGGGCGGCTTCTACTGCCCCTGCCACGGCTCCAAGTTCGACCTGGCCGGGCGTGTTTTCCGCGGTTCGCCCGCGCCCAAGAATCTCGAGGTGCCGCCTTACGAGTTCTCCTCCGACGTCGCCCTGATGATCGGCGAGGACAAAGAAAAGAAGGGAGCGTAAGGCATGGCGTCGCGTCTGCAGGCTCTGTGGGGCTGGTTCGACTCGCGCATGCCTTCGGCTGCGGAGCAGTGGAAGATCCACGCGTCGGAGTACTACGCGCCGAAGAATTTCAACTTCTGGTACTACTTCGGCTCGCTCGCGGGGCTGGTGCTGATCATCCAGATCGTCTCCGGCATCTTCCTCACGATGAACTACAAGCCCGACGCGAGCCTCGCCTTCGGCTCGGTCGAGTACATCATGCGCGACGTGTCGTTCGGGTGGCTGCTGCGCTATGTCCACTCCACCGGCGCCTCGGCGTTCTTCGTCGTGGTGTACCTGCACATGTTCCGCGCCCTGCTGTACGGCTCGCACCGCGCGCCGCGCGAGCTGGTGTGGATCTTCGGCGTGCTGATCTACCTCACGCTGATGGGCGAGGCCTTTTTCGGCTACCTGCTGCCCTGGGGCCAGATGTCGTACTGGGGCGCGCAGGTGATCGTCAACCTGTTCGGCACGATTCCCTTCATCGGCCCCGACCTGGCGCTGTGGATCCGCGGCGACTATGTCGTGTCCGACGTCACGCTCAACCGCTTCTTCGCCCTGCACGTGATCGCCTTCCCGCTGGTGCTGCTCGGCCTCATTGCCGCGCACATCCTCGCGCTGCACGACGTGGGCTCGAACAACCCCGACGGGGTCGACATCAAGAAGACGAAGGGCGCGGACGGCAAGCCGCTCGACGGCATCCCGTTCCATCCTTACTACACGGTCAAGGACCTGGTCGGCGCGGTCGTGTTCCTCGCCATCTTCTGCGTCGTCATGTTCTTCGTGCCGGAGATGGGAGGCTACTTCCTCGAGGCGAACAACTTCATCCCGGCCGACGCGCTGAAGACCCCGCAGCACATCGCGCCGGTGTGGTACTTCACCCCCTACTACTCGATCCTGCGCGCAGTGCCGCCTATCGGCATCGACTTGCTGGGAATCGCGCCGACCCAGTTCCCCGGGGTCCTGGCGATGGGCGTGGGGGTGCTGATTTTCTTTTTCCTGCCGTGGCTCGACCGCAGCCCGGTGAAGTCGATCCGCTACCGCGGGCGGCTCTACAAGAGCTGGCTCGCGGCATTCGTGGTCGTATTCGTGATCCTCGGCTACCTCGGCGTGAACCCCACCACGGTGTGGGGCCAGTTCAAGTTCAACGCCTTCTTCCTCGACACCAAGGACATCGCCACCTGGGTGGCGCGGCTGTGCACCATCGTCTACTTCCTGTTCTTCTTCCTCATGCCCTGGTACACGGCGCGCGACAAGGTGAAGCCGGTCCCGGAACGCGTGACGTACCACCATTGAGAACGAGAATGAAAAGCCTCCTCCTGGCCGTTCTCTTCGCGCCGCTTGCGGCGCTCGGTGCCGAGAGCGGCCCTCGCCTCGACAAGTCGCCGCACGAGCCGACCGACCTCGTCAGCCTGCAAACCGGCGCCAAGCTCTACGTGAACTACTGCCTCGGCTGCCACAGCATGCAGTACATGCGCTACGGCGGCCTCGAGGAGCTCGGCCTCACCGAGCAACAGATCAAGGACAACCTGCTCTTCACGGCCGACAAAGTGGGCGAGCCGATGAAGGGTCCGATGGACCCGAAGACCGCCAAGCAGTGGTTCGGCGTGGCGCCTCCGGACCTTTCGGTGGTCGGGCGCTCGCGCGGCGCGGACTGGCTGTACACCTACCTGCGCAGCTTCTACCGCGACCCCAAGACCGCCACCGGCTGGAACAACACGGTGTTCGAGAACGTCGGCATGCCGCACGCCCTGTGGACGCTGCAGGGCGAGCGCGCTTACGACCGCGAGAAGCACGAGTGGCGCGAGCTCAGCAAGGGCACGCTTTCACAGGTCGAGTACGACATGGCGGTGCGCGATCTCGTCAACTTCCTCGCTTATGTCGGCGAGCCGGCCGCGACGGATCGCAAGGCGATCGGCATCGTCGTGCTGTTCTTCCTCGGCATCCTTTTCATCCTCACGTACCTGCTCAAGAAGGAATACTGGAAAGACGTGACCTAGGCGTCTTTGCAGTCGGACCACGACCATGATGCAACTCTATTCGGGCACTACCTGCCCCTTCAGCCACCGCTGCCGCTTCGTGCTCTACGAGAAGGGCATGGATTTCCAGGTCATCGACGTCGACCTGTACAACAAGCCCGAGGACATCGCGGTGATGAACCCCTACAACCGCCTCCCCGTGCTGGTGGAACGCGACCTCATCCTGTACGAGTCGAACATCATCAACGAGTACATCGACGAGCGCTTTCCGCACCCGCAGCTCATGCCGGCCGACCCGGTGATGCGGGCGCGCGCGCGGCTGATGCTGTTCAACATGGAGGTCGAGCTCTTCTCCCAGATCGATGCCCTGGAGGGCGGCAAGGAGAAGCAGATCGACAAGGCGCGCCAGCACGTCACCGACCGCCTGGTCGAGCTGGCGCCGGTGTTCACCCGGACCAAGCACATGCTCGGCGACGACTTCACCATGCTCGACGTGGCGATCGCGCCGCTCCTGTGGCGCCTGGACCACTACGGGATTAAACTCGGCAAGACCGCCGCGCCGCTCATGAAGTACGCGGAGCGCATCTTTTCCCGGCCGGCGTTCATCGAAGCGCTCACGCCCTCCGAGAAAGTCATGCGAAAGTAGTCGAGCGACACGTGAGCGAGATCCCCACCAAGCCGTACCTGCTGCGCGCGCTGTTCGAGTGGTGCGTCGACAACGGCTATACCCCGCACCTCGCGGTGAAGGTGGACTCGCGCACGCAGGTGCCGCTCGAGTACGTCAAGAACGGCGAGATCACGCTCAACATCAGCCCCAACGCCGTGCACAAGCTGCAGATGGGGAACGAGCTGATCGAGTTCTCCGCGCGCTTCGGCGGCGTGGCCCGCCAGCTCGCGGTGCCGATCACCAACGTCTACGCGCTCTACGCGCGCGAAACCGGGCACGGCATGACCTTCGACGTCGACGGGCCCAAGGCCGGCCTGCAGTCGAAGGCCGAGTCCGAGCCGGTGCGCGAGCCCAAGCATCCCGCGGTCAAGCCTCCCGCCCAGCTTCCGGTGCCGGCCGCCACTTCTCCCGAGCCGCCCAAGAAGCCTTCCGGGGGCGGCAAGCCCACCCTGCGCCGCATCAAGTGATCGGGGCGATAATCCCGGCGCGTGCCCGCTTAGCTCAGTGGTAGAGCAACCGCCTTGTAAGCGGTAGGTCGTCTGTTCAATCCAGACAGCGGGCACCACTTCGCATGAAGTCGCTCCTGGTTTTCATTCTCGTGGCGCTGAGCGCATGCTCGGAGCGGCCGACGGTGGGCGTCACGATTTCGAATACCCCCGAGCCGATCGAGAGCTGCGGCAAGAAGATCGGCCCCTGCTGAGCCCAGCCAGCAGAAACAAAAAAGCCCGCCGGGCGGCGGGCTTCAGTTCGCGAAGCGGTTCGCTTACAGCGGCTTGATGTTCGCCGCCTGCAGGCCCTTGGGGCCGCGCTTC
This sequence comes from Burkholderiales bacterium, assembly GCA_036406675.1. GTDB lineage: Bacteria > Pseudomonadota > Gammaproteobacteria > Burkholderiales > SG8-39 > SCGC-AG-212-J23. The sequence goes on along the minus strand of DASXAO010000120.1, from coordinate 9,331 downwards.
ACTTCGAACTCGACCTTCTGGCCTTCCTTGAGGGTCTTGAAGCCGCTCATCTGGATCGCGGTGTGATGCGCGAACAGGTCTTCACCACCCTCGGACGGGGTAATGAAGCCGAAGCCTTTCGAGTCGTTGAACCACTTGACGGTACCGGTTGCCATGTTCATCTACTTCCTCTAAATGCCGCGACGATTCCGGGCGCGACAAAGCCGGGCATGACGATCAAGGAAGTGATTTGACTGCCACTACTGACGCTGCTGAGTGCGGCGGGTGTGAGGTGCAAATTCGCTGCCTGGATGAATCACTGCGCGGCGGATCATATCACCTTTTTCTCGATTTTCTTGTAGTCGGCGCGGTGGCCTTCGCCGCGAGCGGCAGCGCGGTCTGGTACTTAACTTGCTTCAGGGCGAAGCTCGACTTTATGTTGCCGACGCCCGGCACCCTGGAAAGAAATTCCAGTATGAAGCGCTCGAACGCGGGCACGTCGGGTACTAGAACGCGCAGCAAGTAGTCGGCATCTCCGGTCATCAGGTAGCACTCCATCACTTCCGGCCGTTCGCGCACCGCGCGCTCGAAGGTGTCGAGCGCGGGCTCGATCTGCTTTTCGAGCGTCACCTGCACGAGCACGCTGACGCCCAGCCCGAGCTTCTTCGAATCGAGCAGCGTGACGTACCGGTCGATCAGGCCCGCGGCCTCCAGCGCGCGCACGCGGGCGAGGCAGGGCGACGGCGAAAGGTTCACCGCGCGCGCGAGGTCCACGTTGGAGATGCGCGCGTCCTGCTGCAGACGCGCGAGGATGCGCAGGTCGATGGCGTCCATGGCAGCATGATATGCTGTTTGCAGGTGTCACAGCAGCAAAAAACGACACCTCATGCCGGCGATTGCCCGCTACCATGCCGGAATGGCCAATCTTTCCGACATCGTCTCCTCCGCCTTCTGGCGCGTCAATCCGCCCGACGCCGACCCGGTCGAAACGCGCGAATGGCTGGAGGCCTTCGACGCGCTGATCGCGTCGGAGGGACGCGAGCGCGCCACCTTCCTGCTGCGCAAGCTCCTCGACCATGCGCGGGTGCGGCGGGTGCCGCTGCCGCCGGTCCTCAACACGCCGTACAAGAACTCGATCGAGCTCGCCCAGCAGCCGCAGTTCCCGGGCAACCTGGAGCTGGAGCAGCGCATTTCGTCGATCGTGCGGTGGAACGCGCTCGCGATGGTCGTGCGCGCGAATCGCGCTTATCCGGAGCTCGGCGGGCACATCGCGAGCTACGCCTCGGCGGCGGATCTGTTCGAGGTAGGCTTCAACCACTTCTTCCGCGGTGGCGCGCACGGGGACCTGGTGTACTTCCAGCCGCATTCGGCCCCGGGTGTCTACGCCAGGGCCTTCCTGGAAGGCAGGCTCGCTGAATCGCAGCTCGATCACTACCGGCGCGAATGCGAGGGCGAGGGCCTGACCTCGTATTGCCATCCCTATCTGATGCCGACGTTCTGGCAGTTCCCGACGGGCTCGATGGGCCTCGGTCCCATCAACGCAATCTACGCCGCGCGTTTCATGCGCTATCTGCAGCACCGCGGGCTCGCGAGCACCGACGCGCGCAAGGTGTGGGCCTTCGCCGGCGACGGCGAGATGGACGAGCCCGAGTCGCTCGCCGGCCTGTCGCTCGCCGCGCGCGAAGGGCTCGACAACCTGATCTTTGTGGTCAACTGCAACCTGCAGCGCCTCGACGGGCCGGTGCGCGGCAACGGCTCGATCGTGCAGGAGCTGGAAGGGCTCTTCGGCGGCGCTGGCTGGAACGTGGTCAAGCTGCTGTGGGGCTCGGACTGGGACCCGCTCTTCGCGCGCGACGTGGACGGCGTGCTCCTCAAGCGGCTGCACGAGACCGTGGACGGGGAGTTCCAGACCTACGCCGCCACGGACGGCCGCTTCAACCGCGAACAGTTCTTCAACAAGTATCCGGAGCTGACCGAGCTCATCGCCGGAATGAGCGACGCCGATATCGACCGATTGAAGCGCGGCGGGCACGACCCGGTAAAGATCCATGCCGCCTACCACGCGGCGCTCAATCACCGCGGACGCCCCACCGTGGTGCTCGCCCAGACGAAGAAGGGCTACGGCATGGGGACCTGGGGCCAGGGAAGAATGGGTACCCACCAGCAGAAGAAGCTCGACGACGTCGCGCTGCGCGAATTCCGCGACCGCTTCGCGCTGCCCATTTCCGACGAGGACGTGGCGCAGCTTCGCTTCTTCAACCCGGGCCCCGACAGCCCGGAGATCCGGTACCTGGAAGCCCGTCGGCGCGAGCTCGGCGGGTATTTGCCGGCGCGCGCCACGAAATCCGCGAGCGTTGCGGTGCCGTCGCTCGCGGCCGCAGAGAGGACCCAGTCCACCACCATGGTGTTCGTGCAGCTGCTCGCGCAGCTCCTCAAGGACGAGACCATCGGGCCTCGCGTGGTCCCGATCGTGGCGGACGAGGCCCGCACCTTCGGCATGCAGACGCTCTTCCGGCAGTCGGGCATCTACTCCGCCGTCGGCCAGCTCTACGAGCCCGAGGACCACGACGAGCTGCTCTACTACCGCGAGGCCAAGGAAGGGCAGATCCTGGAGGAGGGGATCACCGAGGCGGGCGCGCTGTCGTCATGGCTGGCCGCGGCCACGTCGTACTCGACGCACGGCCTCGCGATGCTGCCGTTCTACATCTACTACTCGGTGTTCGGTTTTCAGCGGGTGGGCGATCTCATCTGGGCGGCGGCGGATTCGCGCGCGCGCGGATTCCTGCTCGGCGGCACCGCCGGGCGCACGACGCTCGCCGGCGAGGGCCTGCAGCACCAGGACGGGTCCTCGCACCTCGTCGCCTCGACGATCCCGAACTGCCGCGCCTACGACCCGTGCTTCGGCTACGAGCTCGCCGCCATCGTGCACGACGGCGCGCGCCGCATGCTCGAGGCCCAGGAAGACGCTTTCTATTACATCACCGTGGCGAACGAAAACTATGCCCATCCGGCGATGCCGGAGGGCGCGCACGAGGGCATCCTCAAGGGGATGTACCGGCTGAGGCAGGTCGACCAGGCGAGCGTTCAGCTTCTGGGAAGCGGTCCCATCCTGCGGGAGGTGCTTGCCGCGGCCGAGCTGCTCGAGAAGGATTGGGGCGTAAAGGCAGACGTCTGGAGCGTCACCTCGTTCACCGAGCTGCGCCGGGATGGCATGGAAGCGGAGCGCACACGGCGCTTCGGCGGCGAGGCGCAGTCGTGGGTGGAAAAATCGCTGGCGCCGACGCAGGGTCCGGTCATCGCCGCGAGCGACTACGTGAGCGCGGTGGCCGATCTCATCCGGCCCTACGTGCCGCGCAAGTACGTCGCCCTCGGGACCGACGGTTTCGGACGCAGCGACACGCGCGCCGCGCTGCGCGCATTCTTCGAGGTGGACGCGCGCAACATCGCGGTGGCGGCGCTCGCCGCGATGGGGCACCCCTCAGTCGGGGGGGCGCGGACTCGTTATGGGATTGGGGTCGAGGGCGCCGGGCGGCCCGCCTGGCAACGGTAGCGGCTTGTCGATCTGGCGCACCGCCGGCGGCGGAAGGCGCAGCACCGCCGGCTCTGTCGTTTCTGCGGCTCTCATGCGTTCGTATGGACGCAATTGCTGCGCGATCTCCGGATCGGCGCTCAGTGGACGTCCGACGAACGGGTCCAGCGGCGGCGACGCGGTGCCGCGCGCAAAATCGGCGCCGCGCTGATCGAGCTGGATGAGCGCGCGCTGGATCTCCTGCTGGTGCAGCTGCTGCGCGGCGCAGGCGAGCGGGCAGAGCAACGGGCACAGCAGGATAGCGCCGGCGATCTTCATCGACTTCATTCTATAACGCCGCGGCGAGCTCGGCGCCTTCGCGCATGGCGCGCTCGGCATCGAGCTCGCCCGCCTCGCGCGCGCCGCCGATGTGGCGGAAGCGGGCGTGCGGCCAGCGCCGCGATTCCTGCCCGGCGCAAACGATCACGGTGTCCGCTTCCAGGAGAAGATCCTTTCCATCGATGCGGACGTGGATCCCGCGGTCGTCGATGCTGCGGTATTCCACGCCCTTCAGCATCCTTACGCCGTTGCGCGCGAGCTCGGCGCGATGCACCCAGCCGGTGGTGCGGCCGAGCGTGTGGCCGAACGGGCCGGCCGAGCGCTTGAGCATGGTGATCCGGTGCCGCGGTTCCTTCGGCGGCGGAGTCGTGACGGAGCCGTCGGCGTGGATGCCCCAATGCGCCGCGAACGCGCCGGCGTCGAGCGGCGCGCGGCCCGAGCGCTCCAGGAGATAGAGCGCCACGTCGAAGCCGATGCCGCCCATGCCGATGATCGCAATCTCGCGGCCCGGCTCCGCGCGGCCCGACAGCACCTCGGCGTAGCTCGCGACTTTGGGATGGTCGATTCCCGGGATCGCCGGCCGCCGCGGGTCGATGCCGGTGGCAATGACGACTTCGGCGAAACCTTGAACGGTCTTTTCGTCCGCTTCGTGATTCAGGAGCATGGTGACGCCGGCGCGGCGCAGGCGCTCGGCGTAGTACGCGATCGATTCGGCGAATTCCCGCTTGCCCGGAACCACCTTCGCCAGATTGAACTGGCCGCCGAGTCGATCGGCGGCTTCGAACAGCGTGACTTCGTGTCCGCGCTCGGCCGCCACCGCGGCGCACGACAGCCCGGCGGGCCCGCCGCCGACGACAGCGACGCGCTTTCTGGCTTTCGTCTTGAGGAAGAAAAGCTGCGTTTCTCTGCCGGCCCGGGGATTGACGACGCAGCTCGCGGGCTCGCCTGTGAAGTAGTGGTCGAGGCAAGCCTGGTTGCAGGCGATGCAGATGTTGATGGCCGCGCGATCGCCGGCCTTGGACTTGTTGCCGAATTCCGGGTCGGCTAGCAGGGCTCGCGCCATCGAGACGAGGTCGGCGTCGCCGCGCGCGAGGATCGCCTCGGCGACTTCCGGAGCGTTGATGCGATTGGACGCTGCAACTGGAATACGCAGCGCCTCCTTCAGGGTCCGCGTGGCCCAGGCGAACGCGCCGCGCGGCACGGCCTGCGCGATGGTCGGAATGCGCGCTTCGTGCCAGCCGATGCCCGAGTTGAGAATCGTGGTCCCGGCCGATTCCAGCGCGCGCGCCAGCGTCCGGGTCTCGGACAACGCGAGGCCGCCCTCCACCAGGTCGAGCGCCGAGACGCGGAACACGATGATGAAATCCGAGCCGACGGCGCGGCGCGTGCGCTCCACGAGCTCGACGGCGAAGCGCATGCGGTTCTCGAGCGGGCCGCCCCATTCGTCGCGGCGCCGGTTGGTGCGCGTGGCGAGGAACTGCGTGACGAGGTAGCCCTCGGAACCCATGAGCTCGACGCCGTCGTAGCCCGCCTCGCGCGCGAGCTCGGCCGCGACGACGAAATCGGCGAGCGTGCCTTCGATCTCCGGCGCCGTCATTTCGCGCGGAGCGTGAGGGGAGATGGGCGACTTGATCGGCGAGGGCGCGACCACCCGGCGGTGATAGCCGTAGCGGCCCGAGTGCAGCAGCTGGAGCACGATGCGGCCGCCTGCTTCGTGCACCGCGCGCGGAATCAGGCGATGCCTTTCGGCATCCTCGCGGCTAGAGAATTGCGCGCGATGCTCGCCCAGGTTGCCGGCGTCGTTGGGCGAGAAGCCGCCCGTCACGATCAGGGCGGCGCCGCCGCGTGCGCGCTCGGCGTAGAACGTCGCGAGCCGCTCCATGCCGTCCGGCCGCGACTCGAGCTGCGTGTGCATCGAGCCCATGACGATGCGGTTGGGCAGCGCGACGAAGCCGAGGTCGAGCGGGCGCAGCAGGTTCGGATAGGCGCTCATCTTTGCGGCGGGATTGGATAGACTAGCCGCATGATCATACGTGAGCCCGTCGCGGGAAAAGCCGGTGGAGAAACCCTCGTCGTCGGCCAGACCGATCATTCGCGCCTCGTCGGCCAGCTCGCGGCGCACTGGGGAAACGGCGAGGTGGCTCGGCCGGAGCCGTGGGAGTCGGTGGTGCGCGCGGCGATCTACCACGACTACGGATGGCTCACCTACGAAGCCAGCCCGCTGGTCGACCCGCAAAGCGGCGAACCCTACCGCTTTCTCGGATTGCCGCTCGAGGGACGCCAGCTCCAGTCCTACCAGTGGTGCATCGACTGGATGGCCGGCACCGACCTTTATTCCGCCCTCCTCATCAGCCGGCATCGCACCGGGCTGTGGAAGGGGCGTTACGGCGTCATGCAGCATCCTCAGCGCAAGTACGACTTGCACAAGCTCGATCCCAGGATCGTGGAGCTCATCGAGCGCAACGAAGCCTGGCAGGAGGAGAGCCTCGAGTCGCTCGACGAGCGCGCGCGCGGCAGCTTTGCGGCCAACTATCGAATGATGCAGGTGTGGGACCTCCTCGGCCTCTACTTCTGCTGCCAGGAGCCCTACGAGGACTACATCGACCCCGTGCCCACCGGTTTCGACGGGGAAGGCCGGCGCATGACGATGCGGCCGCTCGGAGATCGCCGGGTGCTGTTCGATCCTTACCCGTTCGACGAGCCGCGCCTGAGGATCCAGCTCTCGTGCAAGCGGCTGCCGGAGCGCAAATACGCGAGCGCAGCCGAGTTCAGGGCGGTCTACTTCAAGGCGCCGAACGAGCTTCTCGAGTACGAGCTACGGGCGGCTTGAGAACCAGCACCGTCCCGATGATCACGAGCGCTGCGCCGGCGAGCGTGAAGAGCGATACGGCTTCGCTGAGGAACAGCGCTCCCCACAGAACGCCGAATACCGGAATCAGATAGGTCACGGTGAGCGCGCCGGTGGCGCCGATATCGGCGACCAGTCGGAAGTAGAGCAGATAGGCGATTGCGCCGCAGACCAGGCCGAGGGCGAGCATGCTGGCTGCTACGAGCGGCGTCGGCGCAGCTGCGGGAGGCGACAGCACGATGAACGGCGCTAGGAGGACGCCAGCCGCCAGTTGCGTGCCGACCGCCATGCCGCGCGAAGGTACGGCGCTCGCCCAGCGCTTCATGTAGCCGCCCGCAAGCCCGTAGCAGAAGGCAGCACCGAGCGCCGCGCACACGGCAGCATAGGAAATCGTTTGCCCCGCCTGGGGCTGTGTCACCAGCGCCACGCCCGCGATGCCGGTCAACAATCCGAGCGCTTGGGCCGCGCTTATGCGCTCGCGCAGGAGTGCCGCGGACCAAAGCGCGCCCCACATCGGCGAGGTGGCATTCAGCACGGACATCAATCCCGCGGTCAGGGTGAGCGCGGCGTAGGCCCACAGCAGAAATGGCACGCCGGAGGTCAGGATACCGACGATCAAGTACTCGCGGGCATAGCGCCGCAACTCGGGGTGATAGCCTGTCGCGGCGAAATAGACCGCGAGTGCAAGGCCGGCGATCAGCGTTCGCAGCTCGGCAGTCAATACCGGGCCGAGGACCGGGGCGCTGATACGTGTGAACAGGAACGACGCTCCCCAGATCGCGGCGAGCAGCAGCAGGCGCGCCGCGTCCGCCCGCCGCACGCTAGCGCTTCTTTTCCAGCGCGAGGAGCTTGCGCTTGCGCTGCAGCCCCCAGGCGTAGCCGCCCATGCCGCCGTCGGTCCGCACCGCACGGTGGCAGGGCACGGCCAGCGCCACCGGATTCGCGCCGCAGGCGCTGCCGACCGCACGCACCGCCGCGGGCGCGCCGATGGCGCGGGCGATCTGCGCATACGTGCGAGTCTCGCCGCGCGGGATGCGCCGCAGCTCGTCCCACACGCGGCGCTGGAACACCGTGCCGCGAATGTCGAGCGGCAGCCGTGCGAGGCTCGTTTCGCCTTCGATGAAGGCGAGGATCCTGTCTTTCAAATCCTTCAGCTCGCTCTGCACGATTTCGGCCGCCCTGAACTCCTCCGCGAGGAGGCGCGCGAGGCGCCTGTCGTCGTCGCCCAGCTTGACCGAGCAAAGGCCCTTTTCCGTCGCCGCGACGAGCACGGTGCCGAGCGGCGAGGCGAAAGAACAGTAGGAAATGCGCTGGCCCTTGCCCCTCGCGCGGTAGTCGCGTGCTTTCATGCCGAGCATGGGCTTCTCGTAGAAGCGTGACACCGAGCCGTAGCCCGCATCGAACACCGCATCGGCGATCCGACGCCCGTTCTGCAGCGACGCCTTCACCGATTCGACGCGGTGCGCGTCCTGGTAGTCGCGGGGCGAGACTCCGAATGCTTCCTTGAAGCGGCGCTGCAGGTGAAACGGGCTCGCGCCGACGGCGCTCGCGAGCTCGCCGAGCGTCACGCGCTCGCCGCGCCTCGCGTCGAGATATGCCTTGGCCTTGCCGATGTATCCGTCCATGGCGCCACTTTACCCGGTGGCGCGAGCGGCATCTATCCGCTTCTTGCGCGCATTCTGCATGCTACTCAACGGCTTGCAGGCGCTCCTGCTGTTCCTGCGTGACCTGGTCGATTTTCTGCCGCGCCTGCTGCAAGGCCTTTTGCGACTGCTCGAGCTCCTGTTTCCTCGCCGCCGCGCTGGTGGCCGCGGCGCCCATGGAATCCATGCCGCAGCCGGCGAGCATTGCGAGTCCGAGCAGCACGACGATCCGTCCCAGGTTCATGGCGCGTTGCCTCCCAGGCAGCCTAGATACCATGCCCGTACCCTGGGACGGGTGGAACAACTTCTCACCGCAACTGCGTTACTTCCGGCGCTTGTCTATCACGCGCTTCGCCTTGCCGATCGAGCGCTCGATGGTGTTGATCGGCACGCTTCTCACGTCGGCGGTAATGCCGATGTACGACTTGATGGCGTGCCGCAATTCCTCCACGCCTTCGCCTTCCACCAGCACCGTGAGATGGTCGAGCGGCCCCTGCTTGGAAAGCTCGAGAACGTAGTGCGGGCTGAGGCCGGGCTGCCTGAGGATCAGCTCCTCGATCTGCGACGGAAACACGTTGACGCCGCGGATGATGAGCATGTCGTCGGAGCGGCCGGTGATCTTCTCGATGCGGCGCATCGATCGCGCCGTCGGCGGCAGGAGCCGCGTGAGATCGCGGGTGCGATAGCGGATGAGCGGCAGGGCCTCCTTGGTGAGCGAGGTGAAGACGAGCTCGCCTTTCTCGCCGTCGGGCAGGACCTCGCCGGTCTCAGGGTGGATGATCTCGGGGTAGAAGTGATCCTCCCAGACGGTGAGCCCGTCCTTGGTCTCGATGCACTCCTGCGCCACGCGGGGCCCGATCACCTCCGAAAGCCCGTAGATGTCGATGGCGTCGATGTCTAGCCTCTTCTCGATCGTAGCGCGCATGGTCGGCGTCCAGGGCTCTGCGCCGAAGATGCCGATCGAGAGCGAGCAGCTCCGTGGATCGACGTGCTGCCGCTCCATCTCCTCGGCGA
>DASXAO010000119.1:0-3510 GCA_036406675.1 Burkholderiales bacterium | reverse complement strand
CCCGACATCCTGGTGTTCTACCGGATGGGCGACTTCTACGAGCTCTTCTACGACGACGCGGAGAAGGCTTCGCGGCTCCTCGACCTCACGCTCACCCAGCGCGGCGCCTCGGCCGGCGCGCCGGTGAAGATGGCCGGCGTGCCGGTGCATTCGGTCGAGCAGTACCTCGCCAAGCTGGTGAAGCTCGGCCAATCGGTGGCGATCGCCGAGCAGATCGGCGACCCGGCACTTGCGAAAGGGCCGGTCGACCGGCAGGTCACGCGGATCGTCACGCCCGGGACGCTGACCGACCCGGCGCTACTGGAAGACAAGGCCGACAATGTCCTTCTTTCGCTCCATAGAGATAAAACGACGGTCGGCCTAGCGTGGCTCTCGCTTGCGAGCGGCACGCTGCGCGTCGCCGAGATCGCGCCGCAGGCGCTCTCGAACGAGCTGCGCCGCATCGATCCGGCCGAAGTGCTCGTTTCCGACGAAGCCCATCTCGACGGATTCTTCACCACCCGCCTGGCGCCGTGGCAATTCGACGTCGAGAGCGGGAAGAAGAAGCTTCTGAAGCAGCTCGGTGCCGCCACGCTGGCGGGCTTCGGCTGCGAGGACCTGAGCCTCGCCATAGGCGCCTGCGGGGCCCTGCTCGACTACGCCGGCAAGACCCAGGGCCAGGCGCTCGCGCACGTCACCGCCGTCACCGCCGAGCGCGCCGGCGAGTACGTGCGCCTCGACGCCGCAACTCGCCGCAACCTCGAGCTCACCGAGACGCTGCGCGGCGAGCCGGCGCCCACGCTCTTCTCCCTGATCGACGAGTGCGCCACCGGCATGGGCAGCCGGCTGCTGCGGCATTGGCTGCACCATCCGCTGCGCGATCGCGCAGCCCTGACGGCACGGCACGAAGCCGTAGCGTGTCTCGAGAAGCATGCCGTGGAGACGCAAGCGGTCCTGCGGCGCGTGTCGGACGTGGAAAGAATCACCGCGAGGCTCGCGCTGAAGAGCGTACGGCCGCGCGAGCTCTCGGGGCTGCGCGATACGCTGAAGCTGCTGCCCGAGGCGACGAACGCCCTCCCCGCGCTTTCCAGCCTGTTGCTTCAAATCAGGTCGGATCTGGCGACGCCGCACGAGTGCCTCGGCCTTCTTTCCCAATCGATGAAAGAAGAGCCGGCGGCGCGTTTGCAGGACGGCGGGGTGATCGCCGACGGCTACTGCGCCGAGCTCGACGAGCTGCGCGGCCTGCAGACGAACGCGGGCGAGTTCCTGGTGGCGCTCGAGACGAGGGAGCGCGCGCGCACCGGAATTCCGAACCTGCGCGTCGCGTACAACTCGGTGCACGGCTACTACATCGAGGTCACCAACTCGCACGCGGACAAGATTCCAGCCGACTATCGGCGCAGGCAGACGCTGAAGAACGCCGAGCGCTACATCACGCCCGAGCTCAAGGCGTTCGAGGACAAGGCGCTCTCCGCGCGAGACCGGGCGCTCGCTCTCGAGAAGTCGCTCTACGACGGGCTCATCGACTCCCTGCAGCCGCATGTCCCCACGCTTCAAACCATCGGAAGGGCGTTGGCGCTCGCCGACGTGCTGTCGGGCTTCTCTTCCACGGCGCTGAAGCGGAACTACGCGCGGCCGCACTTCGTCGAGGAGCAGGTAGTCGAGATCGAAAGCGGGCGCCACCCGGTGGTCGAGGGAGGCATCGAGAGCTTCATCGCCAACGACTGCCGCCTGGGGCCGACGCGCAAGCTCCTCCTCATCACCGGCCCGAACATGGGCGGCAAGTCGACTTACATGCGCCAGGTCGCGCTGATCGTGCTGATGGCGCACATCGGGGCCTTCGTGCCCGCCCGGGCGGCGCGCATCGGGCCGATCGACCAGATCTTCACCCGCATCGGCGCAGCCGACGATCTCGCCGGCGGGCGCTCCACGTTCATGGTGGAGATGACCGAGAGCGCCGCGATCCTGCACAACGCCACGGAGAAAAGCCTGGTGCTGATGGACGAGGTCGGCCGCGGCACCTCGACTTTCGACGGCCTGTCGCTCGCCTGGGCGATCGCGAGGCACCTGGTCGAGAAGAACCGCAGCCTGAGCCTCTTCGCCACGCACTATTTCGAGCTCACGCGCCTCGCGCTCGAATACAAGGAGCTTGCCAACGTGCACCTCGACGCGGTGGAGCACAAGGACAGCGTGGTGTTTCTCCATGCGGTCGAGGAAGGCCCCGCCAGCCAGAGCTACGGGCTGCAGGTCGCCGGGCTCGCCGGCGTGCCGAAGGCGGTCATCCGCCAGGCGAAGAAGTATCTCCAGCTCCTGGAGGAGTCGAGCATCGTGCGGGGCGGGCAGGCGGATCTCTTCGTCCGTACCCGCGAAGACGCGCAAGAACCCGCCGAGCCCGACCCGCTGCGGGACGAGATGGCGAAGCTGAACCCCGACGAGCTGAGCCCGCGGGAAGCGCTCGAGCTTCTCTACCGCCTGAAGAAGCTCTAGCTACTGCTTCGGCTTCAAGCCGAGGAACTTCGCCGACTCGGCGAGCTGCTTCACCTGCTCGTCGATGGAGGCGGCGAACTCGGCGGCGTCGCCCGGAGTGTTGAGCTGGGCGGTCGACGCGAGGCGCTCGGCGACGAGCGGGTCCTTCGACACGGTCTTGACGTCGGCGCCGATGCGGTTGCGCGCCGCGTTCGGCAGGTTGCTCGAGCGCGCGGCGATGATGCCGACCAGCCCCTCGAAGTTGAGGCCGGGGAAGCCGACCTCGGCCGCCGTCGGAAGGTCGAGCCCCGGCACGCGATGGCGCGCCTGCACCGCCAGGAGCTTGACCTTGCCCGACTGCACCTGCGGCCGCACGATCGCGTACGCGGAGCTGTAGAGCTGGATGCGCTCGCTGACGAGGTCGTTGACCGCCTCCGCCGGCTGCTTGTAGCGGATTTGCGCCGCGTCGATGCCCTGGCTCTTGAGGAACCCCTCCATGATGATGTCGGTCATCGTCACCGCGGTGGTCCAGTTGAGCCAGCCCTTCTTCTGCTTCGCGGTGGCGAGGAGCTCCTTGAGCGAGCCGACGTTCATGCTCGCCGGAACGCCGAGCGTGACTACCGTGCCCGAGACCCGCGCCACCGGCACGAGCTCCTTCGGGTCGTAGGACATGGTCTCCAGGCTGTACGGGTGGCCGACGAAGTTCGCCGTCGGACCCCACAGCAGCGTGTGGTCGTCCTTCGCCTGGATCACCGCGTTGATGGCGATGACGCCGTCGCCGCCGGGGCGGTTCTCGATCACGACGGGCTGTCCCCACAGCTTGGTGAGGCGGTCGGCGTAGAGGCGCGCGCCGATGTCGGCGCCCGAGCCGGGGCCGAGCGAGAGGATGAATTTCACGGGACGCTGCGGCCAACTCTGCGCGATGGCCGAGATTGCGGTGAAAAACGCAATCGTGCAAAAAACGACGCGGGAAATGATTTTCATGGTGTTTACTATACTGCCGAGACACCGCGATGGCTGCAATCCGCAAAATCGGAATCCTCGGGCTGGGCAAGATGGGCGCGC
>DASXAO010000118.1:0-7745 GCA_036406675.1 Burkholderiales bacterium | reverse complement strand
GCGGGTGAAGTCGGCCGGGAAGTTCACCACGAACTGCACGTCGCCGCGGGCGAGCGCCTCGCGCGCCGCCGCCTCGCTCCGCAGCTCGGCGACGAAATCGAAGTAGCCGCTGGTCTTCATCGCCGCGAGATAGCTGCGCGTGAACTCGCTCTGCTCGGAAATGACCACCGCCGTCGGCAGGTGCTTCGGATCGGAGTTGATGGCGTAGCCGAAGAGAACGAGCTGGGCGATCGGCATGCCGACGATCATGCCGAAGGTGATGCGGTCGCGCCTGAGCTGGAGGAACTCCTTCAGGACGATCCCCCACCAGCGCGAAATGGAAAACCGCCTCATTGCCCGGCTCCGAAGTTGTCGGACGAGCGGCTCATGAGGTGGATGAACACGTCTTCCAGCCCGCTCTCGGCGCGCTCGACGCGCCAGGCGCTGCCGGCGGTCGCGCGGCGCAGCGTCGCCTCGAGCGCGGCGGCATCGCGCCCGGTCACGTGGAGCGCCGAGCCGAAGGCGGCGATCTGCTCGACGCCCGGCTGGCCATGCAGCTTCTCTGCGATGGCGGAGAGGTCTTCCCCGGACACCGACCACGTCGACAGGCGCGCCGCCGCGATGATCTCCTCGGCGGTGCCCTGCGCCATCAGCCTGCCGTAGGCGATGTAGGCGAGCTTGTGGCAGCGCTCGGCTTCGTCCATGTAGTGCGTGCTCACGAGGATCGAGATGCCGCGTGCGGCGAGCGCGTGCAGCTCTTCCCAGAACTCCCGCCGCGCCTTTGGGTCGACGCCGGCGGTCGGCTCGTCGAGGAGGAGGAGCTCGGGCTGGTGCAGCATGCACGCGGCGAGGGCGAGGCGCTGCTTCCAGCCGCCCGAGAGCGAACCCGCGAGCTGGGTCGCGCGCGCCTTCAGGTTCAGCCCCTCGATCGCGCGCTCGACCGCCTCGCGGCGCGAGCGCATCTCGTAGATGCGCGCGACGAAATCGAGGTTCTCGCGGATGGAAAGGTCCTCCCAGAACGAGAAGCGCTGCGTCATGTAGCCGACGCGGCGCTTGATCTCGCGGCTTTCCTTCAGGATGTCGTAGCCGAGGCAGGTGCCCGAGCCCGAGTCGGGCGTGAGCAGGCCGCACATCATGCGGATCGAGGTGGTCTTGCCGCTGCCGTTGGGGCCGAGGAAGCCGAGGATCTCGCCGCGGCCGGCGCGGAGCGACAGGTCGCGCACGACGTGCTTGTCGCCGAAGTGCTTGTTCAGCCCCTGCACGTCGATCGCGGCCGGGCTCATTTCAGCGTGACCGCGACCGGCTGTCCGGGTCGCAGGCGCACCGCGTTTTCCACAGACGGCCGCGCCTCGACCATGAACACGAGCTTCGCGCGCGTGTCGTTGCTGTAGATGACCGGCGGCGTGTATTCGGGCTCGGTCGAAATGTAGCTCACCGTCGCGGGGACTTCGGCTTCGCAGCCGTCGCAGCGAACCGTGACGTTGCGCCCGGGCTTCAATCCGCCGATGACCGTTTGCGGAACGAAAAAGCGCAGCTTCACGTTCTGCGGCGGCAGCATGCGCACCACCGGGCTTCCCGGCGGCACCCATTCGCCTTCGCGGTACAGCGTGTCGACCACCAGCCCAGCCTGCGCCGCCGAGATGTGCTTTTGGTCCAGACGCCAGCCCGACTGGTTCGACGCGGCACGCGCCGCCTGCACCTGCGCGTCCTGCGCGCGGATCTGGTCTTGCCGCGCCGGCAGCCGCGACACTTCGAGCTGCCCCTGGAGCTCGTGCACGCGCGCCGCCTTGATCGCGTGGTTGGCGCGCGAATCCTCGAGCTGCGCGCGCGGGATGCCGCCGACCTCGAACTGCGCCTGGTCGCGCTTCAGCTGTTGCGCGGCCTGCTGCTCGGCGGCGATCGCCTGCGCGAGCTGCGCCTTGGCCACGTCGAGCTCGGGATTGCGCCGGCCCTGCCTGAGGTCCGCGAGCTGCGCCTGCGAGGCCTTGAGCTGCTCGTCGGCCTGGCGCTTGGCCGCGGCCTCCTCCTCGGACTCGAGCTGGAACAGCGGCGCTTTCGCCTCGACCGTCTGCCCGCGCTGCACCAGCAGGCGCTCGAGCCGCCCGCCCACCGACGAGGCGACGTGCACGTACTCGCCCTCGACGTAGCCCTGGTAGGTGTTGGGCGTCTCCGCGGAGCAGCCGGCGAGAATTGCCGCGAAGGACAATGGCGCGAACGCGTAGTGGCGCATGACGCGTGACAGAGTCTATTCTAGGTAGACAGGAGCCGGAGCTTGGGGGATCGAAGGATGGCGACAGCGCTGCTCGCGCTCGGATTGGGTTGTCTTGCCGCATTGGCGCAGGCGGCGCCGGTCGCTTCGCTCCAGCCCGAGCTGAAGCCCTGGAGCGGCGACTTCGACGGCATGCTCGAGCGGCGCATGGTGCGCGTGCTGGTGCCGTACAGCCGGTCGCTCTATTTCAACGACAAGGGGGCGCAGCGCGGGCTGGTCGCGGACTCGCTGAAGGACTTCGAGGTCTTCCTCAACAAGAAGTACAAGCTCAAGCGCCGCCCGATCTCGGTGGTCGCGCTGCCGACCACGCGCGAGCAGCTGTTCCCGGGGCTGCTGCGCGGCGCGGGCGACATCGCCGCCGGCAATCTGACGATCACCGCCGAGCGCTCGACCCGAGTCGACTTCTCGGACCCGGTACGGAAAAACGTCGCCGAGATCGTGGTCACCGGGCCCGCGTCGCCGGCGCTCGCTTCGCTCGACGACCTTTCCGGCCAGACGGTGCACGTGCGCCGCTCGTCGAGCTACTACGAGAGCCTCGCACGCCTCAACCAGCGCTTGCGGGGCATGCGCAAGCCCGAGATGAAGCTCGTGCTCGTGCCCGACGCGCTCGAGGACGAGGACATGATGGAGATGCTGGGGGCGGGCCTGCTCGGGGCGATGGTGGTGGACGACTGGAAGGCGAGGATGTGGGCGGCGCTCATCCCGAAGATCGAGCCGCGTTCCGATCTCGTGCTGTCGACGCGGGGCGACATCGGCTGGGCGCTGCGCAAGCAGAGCCCGAAGCTCGCCGCGGTGGTGAACGAGTTCATCGGCGCCTACCCGGGCGCCTTCGCGGCGCGCTACACGAGCTACCCTGCCTACATCAGGCGCCTGCGCAATGCCACGGCGGAGGCCGACTGGGAGCGCTTCGAGAAGACCATCGCGCTTTTCCGCAAGTACGGCGAGCGCTACAACTTCGACTACCTGATGGTCGCGGCGCTCGGGTACCAGGAGTCGCGCCTGGACCAGCGCGCGCGCAGCCACGTCGGGGCAATCGGCATCATGCAGCTCATGCCCGCGACCGGCAGGACGCTCAAGGTCGGCGACATCAAGAAAACCGAGCCGAACGTGCACGGCGGCTTCAAGTACCTGCGGCAGATCTACGACCAGCATCTCGACAGCGCCGGCCTCGACGAGCAGAATCGGACGCTGTTCGCCATCGCCGCGTACAACGCCGGTTCCGGCCGCGTCGCCGCCCTGCGCACCGAGGCGGCCGACAACGGCCTCGATCCCAACGTGTGGTTCGACAGCGTCGAGCTGGTCGCCGCGCGCCGCGTAGGACAGGAGACGGTGGTCTACGTGCGGAACATCTACAAGTACTACGTTGCCTACAAGCTGCAGCTCGACACCCTCGCGGCCCGGCGCGCGGCGCTCAAGCTCGACACGAAAACGCCCTAGAAGGATGCTGTCGCCGGGCGCGGACAGGGATAGGACCAAGGTCCAATACCGGCCCGTGGCCGCCTTCAGCACACTAGGGGGATGCTTCCCCAGTTGCCCCAGCCACTTGCGCGCCATCCCGGCTAGAATTCCCTCGAACGGAGGGACCTTGGTGAAGCGACTGCTTATAGCGTGCTGGATGCTCGCGCTTGCCGCGCCGGCGCACGCATCGTTCCTTTCCGGGGAAGCGCTCGACACCATGGCCGACATCCTGGCGGTGGTGGTGCTCTTTCTCGTCCCCGCGATAGGAATCGTGGTCTTCTGGATCGTCCACGTGCTGCCGGAGAAGATCGCCGAAAGGCGCCATCACCCGCAGACCGCAGCGATCACCACGCTCTGCCTCCTGTCGCTCGTGTTCGGCGGCCTGCTCTGGCCGATCGCCTGGCTGTGGGCCTTCACCAAGCCGGTCATATATCGCATGTCCTACGGCACGGACAAGAGCGACGAGTTCTTCGACGAGATGGCCGATAAGCAGCGCGACGGCAAGCTGTTGCGCGAGGAGGCGGCCCATCTTCGCGAGGAACTGGAGGCGATGGAGGCGCGCGGCGCGCTTCCGCCCAACTTGAGGAACCTGAAGGACGAGCTCGCCCGGTTGCGGCTCGCCGAGGCCCAGTCGCGCGCACCGGCCTCCAATACAGGCAAGGGCAAGGACAAGGCGGCGTAGATGGAAGTCCTGCTGCTCGGGATCTATTCGTTCTTCGTCTGGCTGATCTTCATCAAGCTGAAGTGGCTGCCCTGGAACATCGGCACCCAGGTCACGGTGGTGATCATCCCGATCGTGGGCCTGGCGGCGCTGATCCTGCTCCTCAACGTGTACGCGCCCTCGTCGGCCGACGTGCGGGTGTTCAAGTACACGGTGCCGATCGTGTCGCAGGTGAGGGGCCGGGTGCTCGAGGTGGCGGTCGAGGAAGGCAACCGTCTGGTGAAGAAGGGCGACGTCCTTTTCAAGATCGACCCGACGCCCTACCAGCTCGACGTCAACATGCTCGAGGCGCAGCTCGCCAACACCAAGGCTGGCCAGCGCGAGCTCAAGGAATCGGCCCGGGGCGCGGCCGCCAGAACCGCCGAGACGCGCGGCGCGATCGCGCAGGCTGCGAGCCGTACACGCGAGGTCGAAGCGAAGCTCGCGCTGGCGAAAACCCGTCTCGAGCAGTACCGCGAGCTGGTGAAAACCGGCGCCGGCAGTCGCTTCGACCTCGAGCGCACCGAGAGCGAGGTCAAGGAGCTCGAGGGCCAGCTTGCCGCGGCGCGCAGCGCCGAGGTCCAGGCGCGCGCTTCTGAAGGCCAGGCGGTGTCGGGCGAGCGGCAGATCGGGGAGAAGCTCGGGGCGAACGTCAAAGGCGAATTCGCGCAGGTGGCGGAGATCCGTGCGCGCCTCGAGAACGCCAAGTGGCTGCTCGATCAGACCACCACGTACTCGCCATGCGAATGCTACGTGGTCAACCTGCAGCTTCGCCCGGGAGGATTCGTCGGCCAGGCTGCCTTGGCCCAGGTCATGACGCTGGTCGAGGCCGAAGGCCAGGTGGTGGCTTTCTTCAACCAGAACGAGCTCTTCAAGGTCGAGCCCGGCAACGAAGTCGAGTTCGCGCTCGAAACGATGCCTGGGCGCATCATCAAGGGAACCGTCGACTCGATCGTCTGGGCGATGGGCCAGGGACAGCTTCAGGCGAGCGGGAATATTCCGATGTCCACCATCCAGGCGATGCCGCCTGGCCGCTACGCGGTCAAGTTCAATATCGCCGACCGCGACAAAAAGCTCTTCCTCGCCGCCGGCGCCGTGGGGCACGCCGCGATCTACACCAATCACCTCGAAATGGTGCACATCATCCGCAAGGTGATCATTCGCGTCGGCTCGTACCTGAACTACCTGGTCCTCAAGCTGCACTGACGCGATGCGCATGCGGCGCTCCGTCCTGGCGGTAGCGTTCGTGGTCGCGGCGCTCGCCGGCTGCGCGCTGAAGAAGCCGCCCGAGCACGACGAGCTTACGAAGCAATCGCTTCCCAATCTGCAACTGCCGCAGGCCTACACGGCAGCGGGCGGCGCACCCGGAGTTGGGGGTGCGGTCGGCGCGCAGCCGTGGCTCGCCGCCTTCAAAGACCCGCAGCTCGACGCGTTGGTGCAGGAGGCGCTCAAGTACAACCCGGACTTGCAGGTCGCGGCAACCAGAGTCGAGCAAGCGGCGGCGTACGTGAAGGTCGCAGGCGCGACGATGCTGCCGCAGGTGAACCTGCTTGCGCGTGGCGGCGGCTCGCTGAGCGGCGATTCGAGCGGCCTCGAAGGCCTGGGCGTGTTCGTCAACTGGGAGATCGACCTCTGGGGCCGCGTGCGCGCCGGCCGGGAATTTGCGCGCGACCAGTACACCTCCGCCGCCCTCGATGCGGAATACGCGCGCCAGTCGCTCGCCGCGCTCGTCGCCAAGAGCTGGTTCCTCGCCACCGAGGCGCGGCTGCAGAAGGCGAACGCCCAGGACATGGTGGGCGCTGCGGAGACGCAGCTCGCCCTCGCGCAGGATCGCCTGCGCATCGGCCGCGGCGACGAGTACGACGTGGCCCTTTCCAGAGCCAACTTGGCGACATTCCGCGACAGCGTGCGCAGCCTCGACCTCGCCTACCAGCAGGCGCTGCGCGCGCTGGAGGCGCTCGCCGGGCGCTACCCCTCCGCGACGGTGCAGGTCCCGGCGCAGCTCGCCGCGCTGCCGGGGCCGGTGCCGGTGGGCATGCCCTCGGAGCTCCTCGAGCGCCGCCCGGACGTGGTCGCCGCCGAGCGGCGCGTCTCTGCGGCGTTCTATCGCATCGAGGAATCGAAGGCGGCGCGGCTGCCGCGCATCTCGCTAACCGCCGCGGTGACCAGCATCTCGAGCGACCTTTTCGTCCTCAAGGACCGCGACAACCCGGTCTGGAGCGCAGGCGCCGCGCTCAACCTGCCGCTCTATACCGGAGGCGCGCTCCAGGGGCAGGTGGACGTGCGAACCGCAGAGCAGAAGCAGGCGCTGGCCGAGTACGGGCGCATCGGGTCGCGAGCTTTCGGCGAAGTCGAGAACGCGCTATCGAGCGCCTTCGCGCTGGAGGATCGAGAAGCCATCTTGAAGGAGGCCGTGGACGCGAACGCGCGCGCGCTGGAGCTCGCGAACGTGCGCTACAAGGTCGGCGTGGGCGACCTACGCGCCGTGCAGCAGCAGAGCCTCGCGCTGCACGCCGCGCGCACCGCGCTGCTGCGCGTGCAAGCCGAGCGCCTGGTGCAGCGCGTGAACCTGCACCTCGCGCTCGGCGGCGCCTTCTAGGAAGCTTCTACTTCTTCTTCGCGGCTGGCTTCTGGGCTGGCTCGACCGAGACCGCGGCGGCTTCGGTGTAGGTGACCTGCACTTCGTCGCCCACCTTCACCACCTTGAACTGGTCCGGGTTCTGCACGTCGAGCTTCACGGTGTTGCCGCGCGGGCCCTTGAGCGAGATCGTCTTGCCCTTCGGATCGACCGCGGTGACCTTGGCGATGGCGGTGACTTCGCGCGCCGCGATGGCGCCCGGGCGCTCGCCCGGCTTGGCGGTCGCCACGCCGCCGGTGGCGCCGACGGCGTTGCCGCCGCCCTTGGTCTTCATGAGCTCGAGGGCGAGGGCTTGCACGACCTGCACCACCACGAAATCGCCGACCTTGATCTGGTCGAAGTTCTTCACGTCGTCGCTGACGACGACATCGACCGTCTTGCCGTCGCGCCCTTTCAGCGTGAGCGTGCGCGTTGCCTTCTCGATCTGCGTCACCTGCGCGGTGACCTTGATCTGGCGCGCGATCGCCGCCTTGCCTGGCTCGCTTGCGACGGCGGTGCCGCCGGTGACGTCGGGCTTCTGCTGCGCGACGGCGGGAAGGGTCGCGAAACAGGCGAGGACGGCGGAAATTGCGAGGGTTTTGCGCATGAAGTGCTCCTTTTTCTGGATTTAGATCAAATCTCGGCCAGAGACTGAGGCAGGCGGGGCCGAACGGCAATTAGACCTTGGGCCTATCCCAAGTTTCATTCGCGTGCCGCAAGAG
>DASXAO010000117.1:0-48943 GCA_036406675.1 Burkholderiales bacterium | reverse complement strand
CGGCTCTCGGCGCCGCACGCGGCGCTCGCGAACGGCACGCAGGTGCAGGGCTTCGAGCTCGACGACGTGCACCGCGCCGGCGTGCTGCACGTCGGCGCCGTGGTGCTGCCGGCGCTCATCGCGGTCGCGGAGCTGCGCCGCAACCTGAGCGGAAGCGGGTTCCTTTGCGCCGCGGTCGCGGGCTACGAGATCGGTCCGCGGGTCGGCCTGTGCATGGGCCCCGAGCACATCGGCCAGGGCTGGCACTCCGGCGCGACCGTCGGCGTGTTCTCTGCCGCTGCCGCGGCTTCTCGGGGTTTGAACCTGAATTCAGAAAGAACCATCCATGCGCTGGGCATTGCGGGCACGCAGGCCGCCGGCCTGATGGCGGCGCAGTACGGCGCGATGGTGAAGCGCATGCACGCCGGCCGCGCTTCGCAGAGCGGCCTGTATGGCGCGCTTCTGGCGGAGCAGGGATTCACCGGCATCGAAGATGTTTTCGAGAGCGAGTACGGCGGCTTCTGCACCACGTTCTCGCGCTCGCGCGAGCGTTTCGACCTCGGGCAGCTCACCGCGGGTCTCGGCCAGCTCTGGCAGACGATGGGCGTGGCGCTCAAGTTCTACGCCTGCGTGGGCAGCAACCACACCACGCTGGATGCCTTGCAGGAGATTAGAAAGAAGCGGCCGTTCGATGCCGAACAGGTGGAGAGGATCGTAGTGCAGGGCTCGCAGGCGACCGCCGACCACGTCGGCTGGAGATACGAGCCCCGGAGCCTCACCGCCGCACAGCTCAACCTGCCTTTCTGCGTGGCGACGTTGCTCCTCGAAGGCGACTGCTCGGTCGCCGAGTTCGGCGATGATGCCTTTACGGCCCCCGAACGCATCGCGCTCGCGCACAAGGTGGAGGTCCTTGCCGATCCGGAGATCACGGCGAAAGGGGCCAAGTTTCGCCACATGGTGCGCGTGGCGGTGCACCTGCGCGGCGGCGAGCGCCTCGAGTGCACGAAGGAAGCGCCGCGCGGGAGCGAGCGCGACTTTGCTGCGGCGGCCGAGATCGTTCGCAAGTACGAGCAGCTCGCGCGCCATGCGCTGCCGGAAGGACGCGTGGCGGAACTGCGCGACGCGGTCCTCGGGCTCGAGAAGCTCACCGACGCCGCGCGGATCGCCGAGCTGATGAAAATCGGGGTCTGACCCCGATTTTCGTTCAGGAGCGCAGCACCTGGCCGGCCGAAGCGCCGGTGAGCGCGCCGCGTTCCCACGTGACCGCGCCGTTCACGACGGTGTACTCGATGCCTTGCGAGCGCATCACCATGCGCTTCGCCCCTCCGGGCAGATCGTAGAGGCGCTCCATTCTCGCCGCGGAGCCGACGCGCGCCGGATCGAACACCACGACGTCGGCCGCGAGCCCGGGCTTCAGCCGGCCGCGGTCGCGGATGCCGAAGAAATCCGCCGGGTCGGAGGTCATGCGGCGCACCGCCTCGGTGAGCGCCAGCGCCTGCCGCTCCCTCACCCAGGTGCCCAGCACATACGTGGGATAGGCCGAATCGCACAGCATGTCGAGGTGCGCGCCGCCGTCGCCGAGGCCGATGAGGATGCTCGGGTCGTTGAGGACCTCGGTCATGCGGTCGACGCGGGTGTTGAAAGACTGCATGGTGAACTCGTTGTCGAGATCGTCCTGCAGCGTGAGGTCGAGCAGCGCGTCGATGCCGTCCTTGCCTTGCTCTTCCGCGATCTCCGCGACCGTCCGGTTCTCGTATCTCTTGAGAGAGGGGTTCTTCACTTCGTGGACGCGGATCCTCGCCCAGTTGCCGAACGAAGCCGGGCGCTTCAGGTCTTCCCTGAACTGGTTCCTGAAGTTGACGTCGCGGTACACCGCGGCCTGCGCTTGCTTCGACTTGTCCTCGAACACGCGCTTCCAGGAGGGAAACGCCGCGAACGAGAACGGGTTGCGCATGTTGATCTCGCGCGTGAGCGGCAGGGGCGAGGTCTGCGGCCGCGCGCCGCGCTCGATCATCGGGCGCGCCTTGCGCAGCGACGTGCGCAGCGCCTCCGGGATGTCGTCGCGGTCGAACATCGCGATGAAGGTGATCGGCCGGCGCGACTCCTCCAGCATGAAGTCGAGCAGCTCGAGCTCCGGGTCGTCCATCACGCCGATCTGCCGCGTCATTGCGATCTCGATCGCGCCCTTGCCGCGCTCCCGCAGCGCGTTGCAGTAGGCCTTGAGCTCCTCGCGGCTCGCGTTGCGGCAGGCGAGCGGGCGGCCCTGGTAGCCGATGTGCTGGTTGAGGAGCGTGCTGGAAAAGCCGAAGGCGCCGTGATCTAGCGCCGTTCCAATAAGGCTGCGTATCTCTGAGATCTCGGAAGCGTTTGCTGCACGCTCCATCGAAGCTTCGCCCATCACGTAGTGCCGGAACGGCGTGAGCGGCGCGAGGAAGGCGAGGTTGAGCGCGCATTTGCGGCGCGCCGCGGCCTGCATGTACTGCGGGAAGCTTTCCCATTCCCAGGTAATCCCCGCGGCGAGCACCTCGAACGGAATCGCCTCGACGTTCACCAGGTCGCGCATCGCGATCTCGCGCGCCCCGGGATGGCACGGCGCGATGCCGACGCCGCAGTTGCCCATGACCACCGAGGTTACGCCATGCCAGGACGAGGGCGTGAGCGCACCGTCCCAGCAGATCTGCGCGTCGTAGTGCGTGTGCGGGTCGATGAAGCCCGGCGCGACCACGAGGTCGGACGCATCGATGATCCGCTTTGCCGTTCCGGAAAGAGAACCGAGGTCAGTAATTGCTCCGTTGCTGACGGCCACATCAGCGTGCCGCGCGGGCGCGCCGGTGCCGTCGACCACGAGTCCGTTCTTGATCAGTAAGTCATGCATGGGAAAAAGAAAAACCGGGCGCGCCCCGTTTTTGCGTCATTGGGGTTCGATTCTCGCCATCTTCACCCAGCGCGCCCAGCGCTTCGCTTCGGCCTGGAGATGCGCGGCCATCGACTCGGGCGAGCCGGGGAAGGCGTCGAGCGCGGC
The DNA here is from genome assembly GCA_036406675.1 of Burkholderiales bacterium. Lineage (GTDB taxonomy): Bacteria > Pseudomonadota > Gammaproteobacteria > Burkholderiales > SG8-39 > SCGC-AG-212-J23. Next base: position 45,942 of record DASXAO010000117.1, on the reverse strand, counting down.
ACGGGCGAGAAACTTCTTCGCGTCGTCGCTGTTGGTGATCTGGTTGAACCAGCCGGCGAGGCGCTCGACGACCGGGCGCGGCGTGCCGGCGGGCACGACGACGCCGAACCACGGCGCGATGTCGAACTCGCCCAGCCCCAGCTCGGAGAGCGTCGGGATGTCCGGCAGCGCGCTCTGGCGCTTCGCCGCGGTCACCGCCAGGATGCGGATGCGCTGCGGGTGCTGCGTCACGGCCCAGGTGGTGTCGTAGGAGATGAAGTCCACGCTGCCGCCGACCACGCCCGTGAGCGCGTCCACGGTGACCTTGTAGGGAACGTACACCGTGCTGAGGCCCATCTTCTCCTTGAAGAGTTCGGCGGCGACCTGCCCGGTGTTCGAGCCGGTGCCGTAGAAGCCGTTGTTGGGCTTCGCCTTCAGCGTCCTCACGAGGTCGTCGATCGACTTGATCGGGCCGGCGGCGTCGACGGCGAGCACGAAGCTGAGCGAGGCGACGCTCGTGACCGGGGCGAAATCCCGCAGCGGATCGAACGGCAGCTTCTTGAAGATGTAGGGCGCGGTGGCGAGCGTCGAGCTCGCCGGGGTGATCATCAGGGTGTAGCCGTCGGGCCTCGATTTGGCGACGAAGTCGCTCGCCAGCGTGCCCTGCACGCCGGGCTTGTTCTCCACCAGCACCGGCTTCCCCGCCAGCTTCGAGAGCCGGTCGCTGTAGTAGCGCACGATGATGTCGGCGCCCGAGCCGGCGGCGAAATTGCAGATCGAGTGGATCTCGCGGGCCGGATAGTCCTGCGCCCAGGCCGGCGCCGACGCTGCGAGCGCGGCCGCCGCCAGGACCTTGGCTATGATGCGCATTCCAATCGCTCCTCCTCGCGCTAGTTTAAACCCATGACCACCTCTCCGCGCCGGGTCGCCATCGTCGGCGGCGTGCGCATCCCGTTCGCGCGCGCCAACACCGCCTATAACGAGGCGACCAACCAGCAGATGCTCACAGCGGCAATGAAAAGCCTCGTCTCTCGCTTCAACCTCGAAAACCAGCGCATCGGCGAAGTCGCCGCCGGCGCCGTGATCAAGCACTCGCGCGACTGGAACCTGGCGCGCGAGTCGGCGCTCGGCAGCGGCCTGCATCCCGAGACTCCCGCCTACGACGTGCAGCGAGCCTGCGGCACCAGCCTCACCGCGGCGGTGCAGGTGGCGCACCGCATCGCGGCGGGCGAGATCGACTGCGGCATCGCGGGCGGCGTGGACTCGGCGAGCGACATCCCGCTCACCTACGGCCCGCAGCTGCAGAAGATCGTCCTCGCGAGCGCGCACGGGCGCACCGCCGGAGAACGCCTTTCCCCGTGGCTGGGCTTGCGACCGGGCCATCTGAAGCCCTCGGCGCCGGGCATCGCCGAGCCGCGCACCGGGCTCTCGATGGGCCAGCACGCCGAGGAGACGGCGAAGGAATGGCGCGTCGGCCGCGCCGAGCAGGACGAGCTCGCGCTCGCCAGCCACCGCAACGCCGCGGCGGCGTGGAAGGCCGGCTTCTTCGAGGGCCTGGTGGTGCCGTTCAACGACCTGCGCCACGACAACAACGTGCGCCCCGATACCTCGCTCGAGAAGCTCGCCACGCTGCGGACCGCGTTCGACCGCTCCTCGGCCGGCACGCTCACCGCCGGCAACAGCTCGCCGCTCACCGACGGCGCCGCCGTGGTGCTTCTTTCCTCGGAGCAATTTGCCCAGACCCGGGGCTGGAAGATCCTCGCCTACTTGACCTACTCGGAAGCCGCAGCGGTGGACTACGTCGGCATGGCCGGGCCGAAGGAAGGCATGCTGATGGCGCCGGCCTACGCCGTTCCGCGCATGCTCGACCGGGCGGGGCTGAAGCTCCAGGATTTCGACATCTACGAAATTCACGAGGCCTTCGCCGCGCAGGTGCTGTGCACGCTGAAGGCCTGGGAGTCCGAGGAATATTGTCGCTCCCGGCTTCAGAGAAATTCCGCTTTGGGAGAAATCGATCGATCGAAATTGAATCCGAAGGGCTCGAGCGTCGCCATCGGCCATCCCTTCGCCGCCACCGGCGCGCGGATCGTCGCCACGCTGGCCAAGCAGCTCGCCGAGCGCGGCTCGGGGCGCGGCCTCATCTCCATTTGCGCCGCGGGCGGAATGGGAGTGACGGCGATTCTCGAAAGGTAAGCAACCCGGGTCGATGGCGCAGGCAATTTCGAAAGCGGATCTTTTCTCGCGCCTCGCAGAAGGCCACGCCGCGCGCCTCACTGTAGTGACGCCGAATCGCCGCCTCTCGCAGAGCCTCATGGCGGATTTCGACGCCCACCAGGCGGCGCGCGGCCTCGCGGCTTGGGAAGCGCCCGACATCCTGCCGCTCGAGGCATTCACGGTCCGGCTGTGGGAGGACGCGTTCTATTCCGAGCGGGATCTGCCGCTCCTCCTGACGGGCGCGCAGGAGCAGTCGATCTGGGAGGAGATCCTCGCCGGCGCGGAGCTTCTTTCCATCCCGCAGACCGCCGCGCAGTGCCGCGACGCGTGGCGGCTCGCGCATGCCTGGCGCATCCCCGCGGGTCCCGGCGGCGACGACGCGCAGGCGTTCCGCGACTGGGCGCGCAAGTACGAGGCGCGCACGCGCGGCGAGGTCGATATGGCGCGGCTGCCAGACGAGGTCTTGAAACTACAAAAAGACTCGGAAAATCCGAATGGACCGAAGCTGCTGGTGGCCTACGCGTTCGACATCGTTCCGCCGCAGACCGGGGAGCTGCTCGCGGCCTTCACGCTCGCGCACTGCGTGCCGGAGCGCGCCGCCGGCAGCGCGATCAAGCTCGCGTTCCGCTCGGCGCGCCAGGAGCTCGAGCGCGCCGCGGCGTGGGCGCGCGCGCGGCTGGAAGAGGGGCAGCGCCGCATCGGCGTCGTCGTGCCCGAGCTCGCGCGGCGGCGCAAGGAGGTGGCACGCGTGTTCTCGCGCGTCATGCAGCCGGGCTGCAACCTGCCCGGGGCGCCGAAGAGCGCGATGCCGTTCAACCTTTCGCTCGGCGAGCCGCTCGCGGAAGCGCCTCCGGTGCACTTCGCGCTGAGCCTGATCCGGCTGTCGTTCCAGGAAATCGACTTCGCCGAGGGGAGCCGCATCGTGCGCTCGCCGTTTCTCGGCGGCGCCGAGACCGAGATGACCCGGCGCGCGCGCCTCGACCGGGACCTGCGCGAGAAGCTGGGCGCCAGCGTCTCGCTCGCCAAGCTGGTGGCTTCGGTCGGACCTTGTCCGCTCCTGCGGCAGCGCCTGGAGAAGGTCTTTCAGCTGAGGGCCGAAGCGAAGAACACGTACGCCGGCTGGGCGCGGCATTTCTCGGCGTTGCTCGGGGCGGCGGGCTTCCCCGGCGAGCGCACGACCGATTCCGACGAGTTCCAGGCGCTTGCCAAATGGCACGAGACGCTCGCCGAGCTGGCGAGGCTCGAGCGCATCGCAAGACCGGTGTCGATCCAGCAGGCATTCGCCTCGCTCGCGCATCTTTGCGCCGACACGCTGTTCCAGCCCGCCACGGAGGCCCCCGCCGCGCCGATCCAGATCCTCGGCGTGCTCGAGTCGGCGGGTTTGCGCTTCGACTGCCTGTGGGTGAGCGGCCTGACCGACGAAGCCTGGCCGCTGGATGCGCGGCCAAACCCGTTCGTCCCGGCGGCGCTGCAGAAGAAGGCGGGCGTGCCGCAGGCTTCGCCCGAAGCCTCGGCCGCGCTCGACCGCCGGCTCACCGACGAATGGCTCGGCGCCGCGTCGGAGGTCGTCGTCTCCTGGCCAGCCAAGGAAGAGGACCGCGACCTCGCGCCAAGCCCGCTCATCGCGAACATTGCCGGCGGCAAGCTGGAAATTCCGGAATTCCCGCGCTTGCGCGATCTCTTGTTCAAAAACAGGAATCTTCTAACCCTTGAGGATGGAAAAGGCCCTCGGGTTCCTCCCGGTCCCGTGCGGGGCGGGACGCGCGTGCTCGCCGACCAGGCCGCGTGCCCGTTCCGCGCGTTCGCGCGCTGGCGCCTCGCCGCGGAGGCGCTCGAGACGCCGCTCGCGGGTCCGGACGCCTCCGATCGCGGAAAGATGCTCCACGCCCTCATGCGAGAGATCTGGGCCGAACTGAAGGCGAGCCCGGCGCTTCACAGCCAGCCCCTCGCTCCAGTGATCGGGCGTGCCGCGGCCGCGGCGGTGAAGGAGGCCGGGATCGAGGGCCGCTTCGCCGAGCTCGAGCGCGTGCGCCTCGCGAGGCTCGCCGAGGAATGGCTGGCGGTGGAGAAAGGCCGCAAGCCCTTCGAGGTTCTCTTCGTGGAGCATCAAAGAAGCGTGGCGCTCGCCGGCCTGGAGCTTTCCTCGAGAATCGATCGCATGGACCGCCTGCTCGAAGGCGGGGGCGGCCACGTGCTGATCGACTACAAGAGCGGCTACCGCGTGACGCCGAAGGACTGGGAGCCGCCGCGCCCCGACGACCCGCAGTTGCCGCTCTACGCGGTGACGGCCCCGGAGGCGCTCGCGGCGGTCGCATTCGCAAGGCTGCGGCGCGGGACGATGCGCTTCACCGGCTTTGGCAGGGCCCGGGAGCTCGTTCCCAACGTGAGGGCGGCGAAAAACTGGCCCGCGCTCCTCGCCGAGTGGAAGAAGGAAACCGAGGCGCTCGGCGCCGGCTTCGCCGCCGGCGCCGCCGCCGTCGACCCCAAGCGCGACCTCAAGACCTGCCTGCGCTGCGACCTGCAGACGCTATGCCGCGTCTACGAGAAGTTCAACGTGCTGGAGGAAGTCGAGGAAGACGAGGGACCGGAGTGAGAAAAATGGTGACAGTCACCAATTTTCCATCCGGGTTCAGCTCAAACCCAGACTGGATAGCCCTTGGCCTCGCGGGCGTAGCCGCCGAAGAGGTCCAGCATCCTTTCGCGCCACATAAAGACCGGATCGTCGGGCTCGAGCAGGCGCAGCGGCGAAACCGAGCGCGCCCACTGGAACGTGCCGAACACGATGTAGTCGGCGAAGCCGGGCCCCTTGCCCGCGACGAACGCGTTCTGCACCAGGGCCGGCCGCAGCGGCTCGAGCGCGCCGCGGAACTCGGCCAGCCACTTCTTCGGCTCGGCGCCGACGTCCTCCAGGCGTCCGCCGAGCCGCTTCTCGCGGGATTCCCGGAAGTAAGCCTTGTCCTTCTCGTGCAGGTGACGGTGGAGGTCGAGCAGGATCGCGCGCAAAAGCGGCGCGTGGAGCGAGCGAACCGCCCAGTGGTGCATGAAAAGCGACATGGCGCGCGACTCGGTGCCCTCGAACAGGCCCGGCCGGCTGGGATAGGCCTCGTCGAGGTAAACGGCGATCTCGAACGAGTCGTACACCGCGCGGTTGCCGTCGACGATCACCGGCACCGTGCCGGATCCGGTGAACTGGATGCGCTCCTTCTCGGTGAAGCGCCAGGGCAGCGTCTCGAACTCGAGCCCCTTGTGCTTGAGCGCCATCCTGGTGCGCCAGCAATAGGGCGAGAAGCGCCGGTCGTCTTCGGCTGCGGCGAGGTCGTAGAGCTGGATGGCCAAATGCAGTTACCTCAGAACCGGCAATCGCTAGGCGGTCACGTCGACGTACTCCACTCGACTGCTGGGCTCGGGGATCGGCAATCCGTCCGCGCGCAGACCTTCAAGGTGAAAACGTATGGCTTGCTGGATCTCGCGCTCCGTTTCCTGGACGGTTGCGCCCGTGGCCACGCAGCCGGGGAGGTCGGGCACATAGGCGGCGTAGTTTCCGTCGCCCTTTTCGATCACCACCGCGTAGCGCACTCGATCTCCTATCGCTTGAGTCCTGCCTGCTTAAGGATACTGTTTAAGGTCCCGGGCGGTAAATCGTCGCTTGGCTTGCCGGCGACGGTCACGCGTCCCGGTTTGCTGGGATGCTTGAACTGGCGATGGCTGCCTCGCGTTGCGATGTGGACCCAGCCGTCGCGACGCAACACCTCAAGCACCTCCGACACCTTCATGAACGAGTCGTTCCCCCCGCTGCAAGAAACGGGCGACGTTCGTACAGGTTGACGATGAGCAAGAGCGATCTCCCAGACGCCGCCGCCCGCGAAGCCGCCCTCGACCCGAGGCGCTCGTTCATCGTGCAGGCGCCGGCCGGTTCGGGTAAGACCGAGCTGCTGGTCCGGCGTTTCCTCGAGCTGCTGGGGTCGGTCGAGCGGCCCGAGGAGATCCTCGCGATCACGTTCACGCGCAAGGCCGCCGCCGAGATGCGCAAGCGCGTGCTGGAGACGGCGCCCGAGGCGAAGGAGCTCGGGCACCGCCTGCGCATCCAGACCATCGACGCGCTTTGCGCCTCGCTCACCCGCCAGATGCCGGTGCTCGCGCGCTTCGGCGCTCAGCCGAGGCTGGTGGAGGACGCGCGGCCGCACTACCGCGAAGCGGCCCTGCGCACGCTCAAGGATCTGACGCCCGACGCCGAGCGGCTCCTCGCGCACCTCGACAACAACGTCGGCACCGCCGCGTGGCTCCTCTCCTCGATGCTCGCCAAGCGCGACCAGTGGCTGCGCACCGCCGGCGCGGCGCATTCCCGGGCGAAGCTCGAGGCGAGCTTCGCGCTCGAGCGCGCGCGCATCCTGGCTGGCGCCCGGAAGGTCCATCCGAAGGCCTCGGTGGAGATGGCGAACGAGTGGCTGACGAAGGACCAGGAGTGGCGCAGGCGTCCCGCCGCGCCGCCCGAGCTGGTCGCGACCCCCGGCCTGCGCGAGGCGCTGATCGCGCTGCAGGAGATGCCGCCCGAGCGCTATACCGACTACCAGTGGGAAGTGCTCGAGGCGATCCTCAGGCTGCTGCCCTACGCCGCCGCGCATCTCAAGGTGGTGTTCGGCGAGCGCGGCGAGGCCGACTTCACCGAGGTCGCGCAAGGCGCGGTGAGGGCGCTCGGCAGCCCCGACGCGCCCACCGACCTCCTGCTCGCGCTCGACTACCGCGTGAAGCACATCCTCGTCGACGAGTTCCAGGACACCTCGATCTCGCAGTGGGAGCTGCTGGCGCTGCTGACGAGCGGGTGGACCGCGGGGGACGGCAGGACGCTCTTCCTGGTCGGCGACCCGATGCAGTCGATCTACCGCTTTCGCGAGGCGCAGGTCGCGCTCTTCCTCCAGGCGCGCGAGCGCGGCCTCGGCGGCGTGAAGCTCGAGCCGATCACGCTTTCCACCAACTTCCGCTCGCAGAACAACCTGATCGCCTTTTTCAACGCCGCCTTCTCCCGGATCCTGCCGCGGGAAGCCGACCCGGCCTCCGGCGCGGTGCCGTACTCGCCGGCCGCGCCGAACCCCGAAAAGAAAGCCCGCGGCGGCGAAGCCGCCACCTGGCATGCGCTGCCCGACCGCGAGGCCGAGGCGCAGCGCGTGGTCGAGCTCGTGCGCGAGGCGAAGGGCCGCACCGCGATCCTGGTGCGAAAGCGCGACGCGCTCGCCGACATCGTCCCCGCGCTCAAGGCCGCCGGCATCCGCTTCCGCGCGATCGAGATCGAGCACCTCGGCGAGAAGCAGGTGGTGCAGGACCTTTACGCGCTCACGCGCGCGCTCTCGCACCTGGGCGACCGCATCGCCTGGCTTTCGATCCTGCGCGCGCGGTGGGTTGCCTTGTCTCTTGACGACCTTCATCAGATTGCGGGAAAAGATCGGTATGCCACCGTCTGGGAGCTGATGCAGGAAAACCAAACGGACAACGAAAAGCTGGAGCGCTTCCGGCGGATCCTCGGTGAGGCGATCGCGAACCGCGGCCGCGGCAGCCTGCGCGAGCGGGTCGAGGGCGTGTGGCTCGCGCTCGGCGGCCCGGCCTGCGTCGCGAGCGCGACCGACCTCGAGGACGCCGAGATCTACCTCGACGAGCTGGAGAGCCTCGAGCGCGCCGGCGAGCTCGAGGACCTCGCCGCGCTCGACGAGAGCCTGCGCCAGCTCTACGCGCTGCCCGACCTGGAGGCGACCGAAGACGACCTCCAGATCATGACCATCCACAAGGCGAAAGGCCTCGAGTTCGGCACCGTGATCGTGCCGGGCCTCGACAAGGGGCCGGGGCGCAGCGACACGCCCCTCTTCCTGTGGCGGGAGCGCTCGAGCGGCCTGCTGCTCGCCCCGATGAGGGAAAGCGGCGCGGAGGAGGATCTCGCCTACCGCTATCTGCGCAACCTCGAGGTCGCAGCGGAAGATCTCGAAGCGGCACGCCTGCTCTACGTCGCTGCGACGCGCGCCGAGAGTCGCCTGCACCTTCTCGCCTGCACCAAATGCGAAGACGACGGCACGCTGCGCGCGCCGGCGCCGCGCTCGCTCCTCGCTCGCGCGTGGCCGGTGGCGGAGTCGTACTACGCGCGCGTGGTGCCCGAGCAGCTCGCCATGGATTTCATGCACGCGCCGCGCACGCCTTTCACCACGCTCACGCGTCTCGCGCTCGACGTCGAGCGCGTCGCCGCGCCAGCGCCCGTACGCTGGAGCGAAACCTCAGGGAAAGCCGAAAGCGAGCCGATCGAGTTCTCCTGGGCAGGCGAGACCGCGCGCCACGTGGGCTCGGTGGTGCACCGCTGGCTGCAGCGCATCGCCGAGGACGAGCTGCGCGGCTGGAATCCGGCGCGCGTCTCCTCGCTCAAAAAGACATTCGCGCGCGACCTTCGGCGCCGGGGGGTCAACCCGGACGCGCTGGAGCGCTCGACCGAAACGGTGGCCATGGCGCTCGAAAATACGCTCGCCGACGAGCGCGGGCGCTGGATCCTCGGGCCGCGCGAGCTCGCCCGCAGCGAATACCGTATACGCGTCCGCGCCCCCGAAGGACGCCGGACGTACGTGATGGACCGGGTGTTTCGCGACGGCGACGGCCGCCTCTGGGTGGTCGACTTCAAGACCAGCCGGCACGAAGGCGCGGCGGTCGAGGCGTTCCTCGACCAGGAGCGCACCCGCTACGCCGCCCAGCTCGACGCCTATGCCGCAGCGCTCGGCGGCGCGAGCCGCGGTCTCTATTTCCCGCTTCACACCGGCTGGCGCGGCGACTAGGTCGGGAATGGAGGTGAGCCCGTCCCGGAATAGCAGTCGACCCTTGTTTGTTGGCCCGATTGCGGCAAGACTTCGGCTCCCCCAACCACTCGGAGGTTTCATGAAGCTTTCGGCAATCGTTGCGGCAGTGTTCCTGGTTTCGTCGGGTATGACGGCGTCTTCGTATGCGCAGGACAAGAAGCAAGGTTCGAAGGGCGGCGGCGGCCAGATGACCTTCTTCGTGACAAGCGAAGGCAGTGGCAAGGGCGGCGATCTCGGCGGCCTGCAGGGCGCCGACGAGCACTGCAATGCGCTCGCCAAGGCGGCGGGCTCGAAGCTCACCAACTGGCACGCCTACCTCAGCACGACCGAGCCCAAGGGCGCGGCCGGCGTCAACGCGCGCGACCGCATCGGCAAGGGCCCGTGGCGCAACGCCAAGGGCGTGGTGATCGCGAACAACGTGAACGAGCTGCATTCGGCCAAGAACCATCTCACCAAGGCGACCGCGCTCACCGAGAAAGGCGAGCAGGTGAAGGGGCGCGGCGACACCCCGAACGAGCACGACATGCTGACCGGCTCCGATCCCATGGGCATGTTCTCCACCGCCGGCGGCGACACCACCTGCGGCAACTGGACCAAGAGCGGCGACGGCTCGGCGATCGTCGGCCACGCCGACCGCCAGGGCCTGGCGGACACGCGCCACATGACGTCCTGGAACTCCTCGCACGGCAGCGCCGGCTGCAGCCAGGAAGCGCTGGTGAAGACCGGCGGCGCCGGCAAGTTCTACTGCTTCGCCGGCGGCAAGTAAGCTCTAACAGGCGTTAACAGGGCCTGCGGCCTTGCGGCCGTAGGCCTTTATTTTTACAGTGCTCCGAGAACGCATGAGCACAAGCGAGCGCGTCGCCATCGTGGTGGTCCACGGCATCGCGGACCAGAAACCCGGCCAGACGGTGAGGGAGGTGGCGAGGCTCCTCTGTGTGAGCGAGCACGGCACGCTGCCCTACGAGCAGGGCGAGATCCAGGGCGTGGTGGTGCCGGTGGCGAAGCTCGAGCCGGGAGGCGGGCCGCTCGCCGAGGCGGCGGCGCCGGCGCCGATGGTGCAGGCGGCACGAAAGCAGGAGCGAGCGAGGCGCGCGCCGGGAGCCCCGAGCGGCTTCTACCAGGCGCACCAGGCGGCAGTTGCGGAAACGGCGGCGCCGGCGCAAGTTGCCTCGACCCCGGAAGAACGCACCAAGGACCTCGGTGCGGCGCTGAACGACTATCTGCTCGGCCGGCTCGTGCTGCCCGAGGACGAGGCGCTCTACGAGTCGACGCGCGTGTCGCTGCGTCGCCGGCGGGACCACCGGGCGCTCGACGTGTACGAGATGTATTGGGCCGACCTGTCGCGGCTGCGAAAGGGCGGGCTGCGCGCGCTGTCGGCGCTCTATCAGCTCTTCTTTCACCTCAGCACGCTCGCGGCCGACGTGGTCGACCAGGTCTCGCTCGCCGCGCGCGGCGGGGCGGGGTGGCGCCTCCTGCAGCGCCTCCACGCCTGGGCGGCGTGGCTGATGAAGGGGCCGATCGCGCTGCTCCAGCTCGCCATGCTGCTGATGCTCGCGTTCGGCTCGGCGGCGCTCGTGTCGACGCAGCTCCAGGGGCAGCTTCTCGCCGCCGCCTTCGGCGTGGCGGCGGTGGTGCTGGTGGCGCTCGCCGGTCTCGCGTGGTTGCGCGATTTTTCCGGTGGCTGGCGCTGGGTCAAGCTCGCCGTGCTGCTCGCGGCCGCGGCCGCGAGCGTCGGCGTGGCGCTGTTCGCGCTCGTGGCCGAGGAATGGGTGCCGCTGCTCTACTTCGCCGCGTGCGCGCTCGCCGCGGTGTTGCTCGGCGCTTACCTGGTCGAGCGCTATTCGGGCGTCGCGCAAGGCGTGCGCGTGCTCGGCCACCTGGTGGTCGTCGCCGCCGTGGCCGCGCTTTCGATCGGCGGCGCGACGCTGCTCGCCGAAGCCACGACGCAGTTCGAATGGATGGTGGTCGCGGCGCTGCACGTGACCGAATGGCTCCTCGCCGGCGAGTTGCTGGCCTGGGCGCTGTTCGTCGTGGTGCAGGTCGCGGCGCTCGCCGCCGGATGGTGGCTCGGCCGCGGCGGCGACGGCGCCGCCAAGGCGTCGCTGCACACCGCGCGGCTCGGGCTCATCGGGTCGAGCTCGCTCTTCGTGGTGCTGTCCCTCGTGCTGTGGTCGGTGGTGAGCTACGTCGCGGGGCGCGCGCTGGAGAAGCTCCCCTACCACCCGATCCTCTTCGGCACCGGGTATCGCTCGGCCGAGATTTTCCTTGAGGAACGCGTGCAGACGCTCGGCGCCTTCTTCACGCCGCTCGTGCTCGCGCTGCTGCTCGCGTTCGCCGCGGCGCTGCTCGTGCTCCTGCCCTCGCTGCTGGAGGAGATCGCCCCGACGCCGAACCTGGATGCGCGCGGCGTGAGGCAAGGCGCGCCCGAATGGGCGCGGCGCCTCGGCGGGTGGCTCTCGGCCGGCGTGCGCGCGCTCGGCACCGCGGCGAGGTACCTGGTGCCGCTCGGCGCGATCGCCGGGAGCCTTCTCTACCTCGCATTCGTGCTGCGCACGTTGACCCTGACGTTGGGCATCGGCGGCGAGCTCACCGTGTGGACGGTCGACGTGCTCGATGCCTTCGAGGGCGAGACGCTGGTCGCGGTCGGCAAGTGGCTCGCCGGAGGCGCGCTGACGCTCGCCGCGCTCGGCGCGCGCTTCACGCAGACTTTCGGGCGCCTTCGCGTCGCGATCGACGCGGTGCTCGACATCGACAACTACTTCGCCGACCCGCCGAACCGGCGGCCGCCGCGCGCGCGGATTTTCTCGCGCTTCGCGTCGCTCCTCGCCTACCTGCGCGCCGCGGGCTACGCGCGCGTCGTGATCGTCGCGCACAGCCAGGGCACCGTGATCAGCGCCGATCTCCTGCGCCACCTGCACGCGCAGGGCCGCCTGCGCGATCTGGTCGGCGCGATGCGCCTCTCGCTCGTCACCGTCGGCTCGCCCCTGCGCGACCTGTACGCCGAGCGCTTCCCGCTGCTCTACCGCTGGATGGGCGCGCGGGAGAAGGTGTTCGCCGACGCCGGTCCGTCCGCCTCGGCGCTCGGCGCGAGCGAATGGGTGAACGCGTGTCGCTCAGGCGACTACGTGGGCCGGTTCATCTGGACGCCGAGCACCGACCCGGCGCTCGCCGGGCCGAAATTCGACGTCGCCGTCGTCGCGCCCGACGGCCGCGTGAGCGCCGAGCGTTCCGGCGACCGCAGCGAATTCTGCCTGGGCGCCGGCGCCCATACCCACTACTTCAGCAACGACGCGGTCGCGCTCGCCGTCGAAATCGAGCGGCTGGCAGGCGGCCCGGCCGCGAACTAGAATGGGCCATCCCCCAACGACGAGAGGAGCACCGCGATGCTGACGCTTTTCTACGCCCCCAACGCCTGCTCGATGGCGGCCCATATCGTGCTCGAGGAGAGCGGGCAGAAGTACGAGGCGAAGAAGATGGACCTCGCCAAGGGCGAGCAGAAGACGCCCGAGTACATGAAGATCCACCCGCTCGGGCGCGTGCCCGCGCTGAAGCTCGACGACGGCACGCCGCTCTCCGAGAACACCGCGATCCTGCCGTTCCTCGGCAAGCGCTTCGGCCTGTGGCCGCTCGACCCGGTGTCGGAAGCGAAGGCGCTCTCGACCATCGGCTTCTTCGCTTCGAGCGTGCACCCCGCGCACGCGCACATCGGCCGGCCCGAGCGCTACACCGAGGACAAGTCGGCGTTTCCCGGCATCCAGGCGATGGGCAAGAAGTCGTTCCACGATTACCTCAAGCAGATCGACGGCCTGTACGCGGGGCGCGAATGGCTCTCCGACGCCTACTCGGTGCTCGATCCCTATGCGTTCGTGTTCTACGCCTGGGGCGTGCGGCGCGAGCTGCCGGTCGCGGAGCTCAAGAACTACACCGCGCTCAAGGACCGGATGCTGCGGCGCCCGGCGGTGCAGCGCGTGGTCGCCGACGAGGGCGTGAAGACGGGATGAGCCGGGCGTTCGAGCTCGCGGTCCCCGTCGGCGCGGCGGACCACGTCCTCGGCGGCGGGCACGCCCCGGTGACGATCGTCGAGTACGGCGACTTCGAGTGTCCCAACTGCAGGCAGGCGGCGCCCGCGGTGAAGCTCATCCTCGAGCACTTTCGCGGCAAGGTGCGTCTCGTGTGGCGCCATTTTCCGCTCGAGGGCGTGCATCCCCACGCGCTCAACGCCGCGCTCGCCGCCGAGGCCGCCGCGGCGCAGGGCAGGTTCTGGCCGATGCACGACGTGCTGTTCGAGAACCAGGCGCACCTCAAGACGAACCACCTGCGAGGCTACGCGCGGCGCCTCGAGCTCGACGCCGCGCGCTTCGATGCCGACATGGAGGGCGAGGTCTACCTGCAGCGCGTGCGCGAGCAGATCGAGGGCGCCGCGCAGAGCGGCGCGCGCGGCACGCCGACCTTCTTCGTGAACGGCTCGATCCAGGACGTCTCGTTCGGTCTGCAGGCGCTGCGCCACCGCGTCGAGCGGCTCATCGATCAGCCTGCATAGCCGGGGCGCCGACGAAGCGTTGCGCCTCGATCCGGCCGCGCGCGAGGCCGGCCCGGGTGAGCGTCGAAGACTGGAACAGGATCCGCGGCGGCTCGCCCTTGCCGAGCGCGATCGCCTCGAGCTGGGCGAACGCTTCGCGCTGGAATTGCGCGGCGGCACGCCGGGCTTCTGCCTGTTGTTCCGGTGGCAACGCCTCGACGAGGCGCCTCGCGAAAACCGCGAGCGCGGCAAGCGGCGACATGCCCGGCAGCACTTCGTCCGAGTACCAGACCTCCAGCATGAATCGGTCGTTCGCCGTCAGCTCGCTCGAGCCGCGGTAGTAGCTCAGGATCGAGCCGCCGCGCGGGTGGCCGACCATGCCGAGGGCGTGCATTGCCTCATGGAGCATGCACCCTCGAAGCGAGCGCTCCTCGGCGATGATCTTCACGCGTCGGACGACCCCGGCGGCGGGGGTGCGCACGGTGCGGCACGCGAAGTAGAACCCGACGCGCGTCAGGTCGTCGGCGACGAACTCGACCTCGAAGTTCGCGGGCGGTCCGGCCGGGTCCGCTTCCGCCAGATCCAGGCCGGCCGCGCGCGCCGCTTTCAGCAGCTCGCCGAGCGCGAACCGCTTGTGGCGCTCGCGCGCGACGCCGGAGAACGAAACTCGAATCGGGTCGCGCCATTTCGACACCGGCTGCAGGTAGCCCTGCTGCTGCCAGAACACTTCCCACACCAGGTTCAGCGTTTCGGTGATCCCGGCCGTGCCGGCGAAGGCGCGCGGCGCCGCGAGGCACAGCGCAATGAGGCCCGCGCAGGCGAGAGCCCGGAGAATCACGGGCTCGTTTTCTAGGACGAGATGTACTGCCGCAGCGCCTGCGCTTCCTGCGCCGTTTCCTCGAGCTTGATCTTCACCAGGTCGCCGATCGATACCAGCCCGATGAGCTTCTCGTCCTCGACCACGGGAAGATGGCGGAAGCGGTGCTGGGTCATGAGGCCGAGCGCCTCGTCGACCTCCATCGCAAGCCGGCCGAGCACCACGCTGCAGGTCATGCGCGTGCCCACCGGGATCTGGTCGAAGTCGCGGTCGCCGTCGGCATGCAGGCGCACCACGTCGCGCTCGGTGAAGATGCCGACCGGGCAGCCCTCGCCGTCGGGCACCATCACGGAGCCGACGTTGTTGTCGTGCATGACCCGGATGGCGTCCGCGACGCTCGATCTGGCGGACACCGTGATGACTCGGCGGCCCTTGGCCGCCAGCACGTCTTTCAGCGTCATGGAATCCTCCTGCGCCGCTCGCGCTCTACCGATTCTACGGCTGCCGGGACGCTGGCGGGGCCGCTTTCGCGCAGGTTCCTCGCCAGGATGGCGAGCGCGGCCATGACCGGGATGGACAGGAAGACCCCGGTAATCCCGCCGAGCTGCTCTCCGGCGAGGAGGCCGAAGATGACCAGCACGGGGTGCAGCCCGATGCCGCCGCCCATGAGCCAGGGGGTGAGGACGTAGTCCTGGAAGATCCGGTAGGCGATGAAGAACGTCCCCATCCAGAGGAGGTGCCCGTAGCCCGAGATGCCCGCGACGAAGAGCGACAGCACGGCGGCGGAGAGCGGTCCGAGCACCGGCACGACTTCCAGCGCGGCGGCGACCGCGGCGAGGAGAACGCCGTAGGGAACCTGCAGCAGGCTGAAGAACACCCCGTAGGCGGCGAGCGTGGCGAGGCACAGCAGCCCCACCGCGCGCACGTACCGCCCGAGCGCGTCGTGGAGGTCCGAGAGGATGCGCACGAGCCTGCGGCGCGGGGCGTTCGGCCCGAGCTCGCGCAGCAGCGCCTGCGCCATCTGCGGGCCGTTGTTCACGAACATGAACGCGAGGATCGGAATCAGCGCCACGAAGACCAGGTTCCCGGCGAGGTGGACCACGTTGGCGGCGAAGCCCTTGGCGAGCGGAATGACCGCCTGCGCCGCATCGCTCATCCCTTCCTGCACCAGGGCGCTCACGCGCTCGCGGTAGGGCTCGAGCCAGGCGGGGAGCCGCATCTCGTGCACGAGCGTAGCCTTCTCGGTGAGCCGCGGCAGCTCGCCGGCGAGCTTGCGCGCCTCCTCGGATGCGGAAGGCGCGACCAGCGTAAAGGCGATGGCCGCTACCGCCACGACGAGGAGGAACGCACCGGCGACCGAAACCGCGCGCGGCAGCCGGCGCCAGTTGGCGCGCTCGATCAGCCGCACCAGCGGCGCGATGAGATAAGCGAGGAACAGCGCGAGCACGAAGACGAGAAGCGTCTTGCGCACCAGGTAGGCCGTGTAGAACGCGAGCGCGACCAGGCCGACCGTCCAGGCCGCCTTTGCCGCGTGCGCGTCGATTCCTAACATAGCCCCCTCGTTGGAAGCACTTCACGTTCCCGGCCGCCCGCTAAACTCACCGGCATGAAGCAAGACGACCGCCGGCGCACCGAGGCCAGCAGCCGGCTCAATGCCCACCGGCGCCTGCTGATCGGACTACTCCTGGGCGGCGCAGTGGCGTTGTTCCTGCCGGCCTCGCTGCCGCCGGCGGCGCGCCTCGCCATCGCGTGGGACAGCGCGGTTCTCGCGTTCCTGATCCCGACCTGGTGGGTCGTGTGGAGCTCCCCGCCGCAGCGCATGCGCCAGACCGTGCTCGCGAACGATCAGGGGCGCGTCGGCATCCTGCTGCTCGTGCTGCTCGCCGTCTGCGCCAGCCTGGCCGAGATCTTCTTCCTGGTGCAGAACGCGAAAGGCACCGGCCAGGGTCCGCCGCCGGCCCTGGTGGCCCTCGCGGTGTTCACCATCGTGTGCTCCTGGTTCGTCACGCACGTCATGTTCGCGCTGCACTACGCGCATCGTTTCTACCGGGACGATCCCAAGACGCCTGAGGCCGACGCGACCGGGGGTCTCGCGTTCCCCGGCGACGAGCCACCCGACTATCGGGACTTCATGTACTTCTCGTTCGTGATCGGCATGACCTCGCAGGTTTCGGACGTGCAGGTGACCTCGCGCCCGATGCGCCGCCTCGTGTTCTGGCACGGCATCCTGTCGTTCATCTTCTACACCGTCATCCTGGCGCTCAGCATCAACATCGTCGCCGGCATGATGTAGGGGAAAACAGGGACAGTCCCTATTTTCAAAAATGGTGACAGTCACCCATTTGCCTGTGCACCAGGCGCCGGCGGTTCTCGATCAGGTTCCGAAATGCCCGACGCCGCGCGCCATCAGCGCGGCGCACAGCAGGATCACGACCACGCCGGCGAGCTCCCAGTGCAGGATCCGCCGCAGGGTGCGCAGCTTCGCGGGCGCCACGGCCGGGACCGCGCCCCGCTTGAGCGCCGCCTTCCACGACAGGAACTCGATGGTAGGGGAGATCGAGGCGAGCAAGAGCACGATGAACACGCCGAGCTTCACCAGGAAGGGCACGCTGTGGAAGTAGTACCCGGCGCCCTTCTCGAACAGGAACACCCTC
Source organism: Burkholderiales bacterium (assembly GCA_036406675.1). GTDB lineage: Bacteria > Pseudomonadota > Gammaproteobacteria > Burkholderiales > SG8-39 > SCGC-AG-212-J23. The sequence goes on along the minus strand of DASXAO010000117.1, from coordinate 28,938 downwards.
AGCAAGCCGACGACCAGCACCAGGAGCGCGGCCGCGCCGAGCACCGCATCGGTGGCCTGCAGCCGGCGCGCCGACGCGACCGAGAGCTCGCCTCGGATCAGGACGAACTCGACCGCCACCGCGCCGACCAGCGCGAAAGCCGCTACGTGGTGGAGGAAGGCGAAGAACGCAGCCACTCGTTCCCTTTCCGGTGCTTCAGCAGGTACACGAACGTAATGTAATGCGTCACCAGCAGCCTCGTAACGTAAATAAAATGTCCGAGGGCGCCCGCGCCGAACGTCATTAGGGCGTAGTCAACCCAAGGAGGCCGTACATGAGCGAATTTGCCCTGCTTTACCGCAGTACCCAGGAGGCGCACCGGGAAGCCATGGGGTCGCCCGAGAAGGCGCAGCAGTCGATGACGAGGTGGCGCGCCTGGTTCAAGGAGATGACCGACAAGGGCCAGCTGAAGAGCATCGGTCAACCGCTGGAGCGCGTCGGCAGCGTGGTGGCCGGGAAGAAGAAGACGGTCACGGACGGCCCCTACGCCGAGACGAAGGATGTGATCGGCGGCTTCTCCATCATCGAAGCCAGGGATCTCGAGCAGGCGTCGAAGATTGCATCCGGATGCCCGATCCTGGAGTTCGGAGGCTCCGTGGAGGTGCGCCCGGTGCTGCAACTGGGCGTCTGATGGACGTACCGGAGGACGTACCGGAGCATCTCTTCCGGCACGAGGCCGGGCGGCTGGTCGCGATTCTCGCGCGCCTCTTCGGCATCCACAACCTGGCGCTGGCGGAAGACGTCGTGCAGGACGCCTTCTGCCGCGCGCTGGAGACGTGGAAGTTCCACGGCGTGCCGGCGAATCCGTCCGCGTGGCTGATGAGGACGGCGAAGAACCGCGCGCTGGACGTGCTGCGGCGCGAGGGCACCGCGCGACGCTTCGCGCCGGAGCTCGAGCGCGACCTCGAGTCGGAATGGACGCTCGCGCCGGCGGTGGACGAGGCGTTCGCCGCCGGCCTCGACGATGCACAGCTTCGCATGATGTTCTCGTGCATCCACCCGCGACTGCCGGAGGAGACGCAGGTCGCGCTGGTCCTGCACCTCCTGTGCGGTTTCGGCATCGACGAAACCGCAGCGGCTTTTCTCAAGGGGCCTGCGGCGATGCAGAAGCGGATCGCCCGGGCGAAGAAGACGCTCGCGGCTTCGAAGCGTCTTTTCGACCTCGGCGGTCCCGCCGAGGTCGCGGCGCGGCTTCCCGCGGTGCTGCGTGCCCTGTACCTGCTCTTCAACGAGGGCTACCACGGCGCATCGCCGCAGGCGGCGGTCCGCGCCGAGCTCTGCGAGGAGGCGTTGCGCCTGGTCTATCTTCTTCTCGAGCACCGCCTCACCGCGACGCCTGCGGCGCACGCGCTGGCGGCGCTCATGAACCTGCATGGCGCGCGCCTCCCCGGGCGGCTCGATGCGCAGGGCAACCTGCTCGTTCTCGTGGACCAGGATCGATCCCGCTGGGACGCGGCGCGCATCGCCGAAGGCCTGCGCCAGCTTGAATTGTCCGCCGCCGGCGCCGGGCTGACTGCGTATCACGTCGAATCCGCGATCGCCGCCGTGCACGCGCGCGCGCCGAGCGCCGGGCAGACCGACTGGGACGAGATCGTATCGCTCTACGATCTGCTGCTGCGGATCGAGCCCTCGCCCGTGGTGGCATTCAACCGCGCCGTCGCGCTCGCGCAGCGTTTCGGGCCGGCGCGCGGGCTCGAGGAGATCGCGCGGATCAAGGATCGCAAGCGGCTCGAGGATTATCCGTTCTATTACGCCGCGGTCGCCGAGTTCGAGCTGCGGCTCGGGCGCCAGGCCGAAGCGCGCGGGTCGTTCGCGGAAGCCCTCAGGCTGGCGCGCAACCCCGCCGAGCGCCGTTTCCTCCAGGAAAAAATGCGTTCGACTCGACCTTTCAGGTCTCCCGGGCCGGCAGCGGCGCGAGGTGGCAGCCGTTGATCCGCCAGGTGCCGTCGGGCAGCTTCACCATCGGGTAGATCGCCATCCAGGCGCGGCCGTCGCCGTCGGTCAGGTGCACCGGCTGGACGAGGTCCCCGCCCGCCATCAGCGGCGCCTCGAAGCTCACGCTGCGCGGGCGGTAGACCACGGCGTACTGCTCGCGCACCATCGCCATGAACCTCTCCGCGGTGCCGAAGCTGTCGCGGATCCCGGGGGCGGCGTAGGAGAAGGCTCGCTTCGCATCGTCGCGCTTGAAGGCGTCGAGCTGCGCCCCGATGACCGCGCGCACGGCACGCGCGTCGGCGTCGGAGACGGTTTGCGCCCGGGCGAGCGAGGGCGCGAGCGCGAGGACCAGGACTGTCGCGATCAAGCCACGGCGCATGGGATAGTTCCTGCTCTGTGTCGTCCCGGCATGGTAGAGTTCGCCCCGCAGGATATACAGGTAGTGGATACTCGTCCTTCCAAGCCGCTAAAGGTAGTTCCCAAACCAGCGGTCCTCAGGCCGCCCACGGCGCAGGCAGTCAATTCCCTTCCTTGATCATCGTGCCCGCAGCGGGACTCGGACAGCCTCGCACATAGCTTTCAATTCAGGGATGGAATGACATGGCAACCGGCACCGTCAAGTGGTTCAACGACTCCAAGGGCTTCGGCTTCATCACGCCGGACGGCGGCGGCAAGGATCTGTTCGCCCATCACAGCTCGATCCAGGGCACCGGCTACAAGTCGCTGAAGGAAGGCCAGAAGGTCTCCTTCGACGTGACCCAGGGGCAGAAGGGCCCGGCGGCGTCGAACATCAAGCCGCTCTAGACCCAGGCAGGCCGTCAGCAGCAGCGCGGGCCGCGCGCCCGGTGGCGGCGCTCGAGCGCCCAGGCGAGGAACTCGCCGCGCTCGAGCGGCGTTTCGCCCGGGTGCGTCGCGCGCATGTGCGCGAGGTACGCGTCGTAGTTCGGGATCCCGAACACGCCCATCCATGCGGCGCGCAGCCGCGGGAACACGCCTTCCAGGCTTCTTTGGGCTTCACGCATAGCGCAGCTCCTGCGCGGTGGGCTGAGAGGCCCGCAGCGCCTGAAGCGAGATGATGATCGCGTAGACGCACATCGCGGCGACCAGCAGCACGAAGAACGCGCACACCGCCGCGTCGAGGTAGTTGTTGAACGCGACCCGCTGCACCTCCTGCAGCGTCTTCGCCGGCGCGAGCACGGTGCCCGCCGCCGCGGCGTCGGCGAAGCGGCGCGCCTGGGCGAGGAAGCCGATGGCGGGGTTGGCGTGGAAGATCTTCTGCCACCCGGCGGTGAGCGTGGTGATGAGCAGCCACGCCGTCGGCACGAGCGTCACCCACACGTAGCGCTCGCGCTTCATCTTCATGAGCACCACGGTGCAGAGGAGCAGCGCGATCCCGGCGAGCATCTGGTTGCCGATGCCGAAGAGCTGCCACAGCGTGTTGATCCCGCCGAGCGGGTCGACCACGCCCTGGTAGAGGAAGTAGCCCCACATCGCGACGCACAGTCCGGTGCCGAGGAAGTTGGCCGGCAGGAGCTCGGTGTTGCCGAGCGGCGCCCACACGTGGCCGAGCATGTCCTGGATCATGAAGCGGCCGACGCGCGTGCCGGCGTCGACCGCGGTGAGGATGAAGAGCGCCTCGAACAGGATCGCGAAGTGGTACCAGAACGCCTCCATGCTCTTGCCGCCGAGCGCCTGCGCGAGGATCTGCGCCATGCCGACCGCGAGCGTGGGCGCGCCGCCCGCGCGCGAGAGGATGGTGGTCTCGCCGATGTCCTTCGCGGTCTGGTTGATGAGCTCGGGCGTGATCACGAAGCCCCAGCTCGAGATCACCTGCGCCGCCTTGGCGGCGTCCGTGCCGATCGCCGCCGCGGGGCTGTTCATGACGAAGTAGATGCCCGGATCGAGCACGCACGCGGCGGTGAGCGCCATGATGGCGACGAACGACTCCATCAGCATGCCGCCGTAGCCGATGAAGCGGATGTGGCCCTCGTTCTCGATCATCTTGGGCGTCGTGCCGGAGGAGATGAGCGAGTGGAACCCCGACACCGCGCCGCAGGCGATGGTGATGAAGAGGAACGGGAACAGCGTCCCGGAGAACACCGGGCCGGTGCCGTCGACGAAGCGCGTCATGTCGGGCATGCGGAGCTGCGGCGCCACGAGGTAGATGCCGAGCGCCAGCGCCGCGATGGTGCCGATCTTGAGGAACGTGGAGAGGTAGTCGCGCGGCGCAAGCATCAGCCACACCGGAAGGCTCGAGGCGATCGCGCCGTAGATGATGATGGCCCAGGCGATCTGCGTGCCGTGCAGCGTGAACGCCGGACCCCAGGTCGGGCTCTCGGCGACCACGCGACCGCCCCAGATCGAAAGAAGCAGCAGCACCACGCCGATCGCCGAGGCCTCGCCCACGCGCCCCGGCCGGATGAAGCGCATGTAGACGCCCATGAGGAGAGCGATCGGGATCGTCGCCGCGATGGTGAACGTGCCCCACGGGCTGTCGGCGAGCGCCTTCACCACCACCAGGGCGAGCACCGCGAGGATGATGATCATGATCGCGAGCACGCCGACGAGCGCGAGCGAGCCCGGGATCGGCCCGAGCTCCATCTTGACCATCTCGCCGAGCGAGCGCCCGTCGCGGCGCACCGAGACGAAGAGCACCATCATGTCCTGCACCGCGCCGGCGAGCACCACGCCGACGAGGATCCACAGCGTCCCGGGCAGGTAGCCCATCTGCGCCGCGAGCACCGGACCGACCAGCGGCCCCGCGCCTGCGATCGCCGCGAAGTGGTGGCCGTAGAGCACGTACTTGTTGGTCGGCACGTAGTCCATGCCGTCGTTGTGGCGCACCGCCGGCGTCCGGCGCTTCGGGTCCACCTGCAGCACGCGCTCGACGATGAACTTGCTGTAGAAGCGGTACGCGAGGAAGTACACCGCGAGCGCGGCCGTCACTAGCCACACCGCGCTCACCGACTCGCCGCGCTTCAGGGCGATCGCGGCGAAGGCGAACGCGCCGATGATGCCGATGGCGGGCCAAAGAATAGCGGACGCAAGCTTGTTCATGACGACCTCGCGGTCAGGGATGGGGAAACGCGGGAATGGAGAAGTGGGCTACGATCTCCGTGAGCGGTGGCGCGTGCATAGTTTGGTTCGTACAGAACCGAGAGGCAAGTGGCGCCGCGCCGGTATACCGTATGCGGCCTCAGGTTCGCGCAGGTTCGTATTGGTTTTGAAAGGCTGGAAGCCCATGGGAAATCGCCACGTCGCCTGTCTTCTTCTTTTCCTTTCCGGCGCTTGCGCCGCGGCCCCCCGCCTTGAAGAGATCCGCTTGCCGCCCGGGTTTCGGATCAGCGTCTACGCCGAAGGGCTCGAGCAGGCGCGCTCCCTTGCGCTGGGTGAGCGCGGCACGCTCTTCGTGGGCACGAGCGCCGGCACGGTGTACGCGGTGCCGCCGGGCGGCGGGCGGGCGGTCGCGGTTGCGCGCAACCTCCAGTCCCCGCACGGCGTCGCGTTCCGCGGCGGCGCGCTGTACGTCGGCGAGATCCAGCGCATCCTGCGCTACGACAACATCGAGGCGAGCCTCGAGAGCCCGCCGCGGCCCGCGGTCGTCGCGGACGACCTGCCGCGCGAGCGCCACCACGGGCTGAAGACCCTGCGCTTCGGGCCCGACGGGCTGCTCTACCTCGGCATCGGCGCGCCGTGCAACGTGTGCGAGCCGAAGGGCGAGTACGGCACGATCAGCCGCTTCGACGCCGCCGGCGGCGGCAAGCGCGAGGTGTTCGCCCGCGGCGTGAGGAACAGCGTCGGCTTCGACTGGGACCCGGCCACGCGCGAGCTCTGGTTCACCGACAACGGGCGCGACAACCTCGGCAACGACGTGCCGCCCGACGAGCTCAACCACGCGCCGAAGGCCGGCATGGACTTCGGCTTCCCCTGGTGCCACGGCGGCGACGTCGCCGATCCGAAGTTCGGCGCCGCGCGGGCGTGCAAGGATTTCACGCCGCCCGCGCAGAAGCTCGGCGCGCACGTCGCCTCGCTCGGCATGCGCTTCTACACCGGGGCCAGGTTCCCGGAGGAGTATCGCGGCGCCATCTTCATCGCCGAGCACGGGTCGTGGAACCGCGACCCGAAGTCCGGGTATCGCATCAGCGTCGTGAAGGTGAAAGGCGGGCGCGCGGCGAGCTACGAGCCCTTCGCGCAGGGCTGGCTCCAGGGCAACGACTCGTGGGGGCGGCCGGTGGACGTGATCGTCGCGCCCGACGGCGCGCTCCTCGTCAGCGACGACAAGGCCGGCGTGGTCTACCGCATCGAGTACACGGGAAAATGAATTCTGGCGCTACTTCGTCGTGGATGTCGGCGTCGAGCCGACCTTCCCGCCGCCGAACTTGGGATGCTTCGCCTTGCAGTCGGCGACCAGTTTTCCGTCGACGCTCGGCAGCGGCTTGCTCGCCCCGGGAACGCTCGTCTTTCCCTGCATGAGCGGATTGACGCAGTCTCTCCAGAGCCCGTCTCCCTTTTTCCAGTCGCCCCGGATAAAACCCGCCTGCTTGCAGGCGTCTTCGATCGGCTTGCACTCCGCCGGCGGGTGATCGCCCTTCTTGGCTTGCGCGAATGCCACAGCGGACGAGAGAGACAGGGCTGTCAGGACCAACAGGGTTCGGGCCATCACGGTTAGCGAGCTCCTTTGCGATCGGATGAATTGTTCTTCGTCGCGATCGTACGCAGAACGACTGTCGCCAACCTGACGGCAAAAATAGGGACGGACCCTATGTTCCTGCGAGCTATGCGTAGCAACGGAAAATAGGGTCCGTCCCTATTTTTGTCCGTGTTTTCGGGTTTATTCGGCGTACTTCGCCGGCGGATAGTCGCGGCTGAACTGCGGCCCGGCGATGAACGCCTTCGGGTCGTAGGTCCAGAACTGGCTCACGTTCGGGTAGGTCGCGACCGTGACGTTCACCAGCTCGCCGTTTCGCCGCTCGACCTTGCGCACGTAGACGTTGAGGATCGGCTTGCCGTACTCGTCGAGGCGCAGCGGCCCCATCGGGCCGTGGTCGAGCTTGACGTTGTGCAGCGCCTTGACCCAGGCTGCCTTGTCCTCGAACTTGCCTTTGACCAGCTTCATCGCTTCCTCGATCCAGAGGCCCGAGGTGTAGGTGGCGGCGGTGTAGAAGCCGGGCGTCACTTTGTACTCGCGGCGAATCGACTCGACGAAGCGCTTGTTGTCGGGCGCGTCGCGGTCGACCGTGTACCAGCTCGCGGTGTAGACGCCGATCGCCTCGTCGCCCATGTTCTTGAGGATGCCCTCGTCGGTGAGCGTCGGGTTGCCCATGACTACCGGCTTCATCCCGTACTCGCGGTAGGCGCGGAGGAAGCGCAGCGGGTTGGAGCCGGCGAAGCCGGCGTAGACGCCGTCGACGTTGCCCTTGAGCTGGCCGATGAACGAGCCGTAGTCGGGCGCGTTGAGCGGCGGCCAGAGCTTCTGCACGATGCGCCCGCCGGCGTCCTCGAAGGTCTTCTGGAAGCCGGCGGCGCCTTCGTGCCCGTAGGTGAAGTCGTCGGCGACCATCGCCACGCGCTTCATGCCGAGCTTCTTCTGCGCGTAGTCGCCCATCACGTACATCGCCTGCGCGGCGGTGCCGTAGGTGTGGATGACGTAGTCGCTCTTCTTCTGCTGCGCGAGGTCGACCTGCGCCGCCGACATGGGCGGCAGCAGCGGCACCTTGGCCTGCAGCACGTAGTCGTCGAGCGCCAGCGCCTCGAAGGTGGCGAGCGGGCCGACGAGGATGTGCACCTTGTCGCGCTCGACCAGCTCCTGGGCCTTGGACTTGGCCTGCGCCGGCTGGCCGGCGGTGTCGGCAAAGACGATCTCGACCTTTCTTCCCGAGAGGGTGCTGTTGCGCTCCTTGAGGAACAGGTTGATCCCTTCCTCCATCTGGCGGCCGCCCGCCGCTAGAGGTCCGGTCCTGACGGTCAGGAAGCCGATGCGCAGGGGTTCTTGCGCGTGGGCTGCCTGAAATGCAAGGGAACAGAAGGCAAGCGCGGCGAAAATGAGGCGAACCATGGCGTTTTAAGTCTCCTCCTTGTGAGAACCATAGCAGAACACAGAAGGCTGCCCTGCGATTCCGTTGGTTCGCAATGGACCTTGCGCCGGTCTTGCGGCATGAGGGTTGCATCTCGAGTGGTCCGGTTGCATCTCAAGGAGTCGCCTCCGCGGAGGGACGTCACCCCCGAGTGGTTTGCCGGGGGCGGTGGCCCAGTCGGTTTGCCCTTGACGCGCCGCAGCAGGAAGCGTAGATTGCTCCAGCAATGGTTGCCGAGGCAAGTAAAAAGCGGAGCGCCAGCGACCGCGCGCGGGCGCCGATCTACCGCGCCGCCAGCTTCCGCAGCCGCGACTCGGTCGGCGCCCTGATCGGGCTCATCCGCAAGGCGCTGGTCGAGGACTTCGACCGCGGGCTCGCGCCGCTCGGCTTGAACACCGCGCAGGCGCTGGTGCTCGTGTTCCTGGTCGACGAGCGCGCCGGCACCGCCGCCGAGGTGTGCAAGCACCTCTCGCACGACCCGGGGGCGATGACGCGCCTCATCGACAAGCTCGAGGCGATGGGCCTGGTGCGCCGGGTGCGCGCGCGCGACGACCGCAGGAGCGCGCGCCTCGAGATCACGGCGCGCGGCCGCCAGGTGCACGCCGACATGACGCGCGTGCAGATCGACATGCTGAACCGCGCGCTGCGCGGCTTCTCGAGCGCCGAGGCGCGGACGCTGGAAGGGCTGCTCGGGCGCGTGCTCGGCAACGTGGCGGGCGAATGAAGCGCCTCGCCCTTCTCGCCCTCGCGGTGCTCGCGGCGTGCGCCGACCCCGGCGGCATCACGCCCCGCAGCGCCATGGTGGAAAGCTCTTCCCTTGAAACCGAGAAGAGTTTTTCCAATACGAATACAGATGCAGAGGCGCGCTGGCCGGAGCTCGACTGGTGGAAGCGCTTCGGCGACCCGCAGCTCGACGCGCTCGAGGAGGAGGCGCTCGCCGGCAGCCCCGGAATCCGCCTCGCGCGCGCGCGCGTCGACCAGGCGCTCGCCGCGGCGCAGGTCGCCGGCGCGGTGCGCAAGCCCCAGGTCAGCGCGACCGGCGACGTGACGCGCCAGCGCTTCTCCGAGAACGCCATCTTCCCGCCGCCGATCGGCGGGGCGACGTTCACCACGACCGAGGTCGCGCTGAGCGCGGGCTACGAGCTCGACCTCTGGGGCAAGAACCGCGCGGCCTACGAGGCGGCGCTGGGCCGCTCGCAGGCGGCCGAGGCCGACGCGTTCACCTCGCGGCTCGTCCTCTCGGCCGCGCTCGCCGGCGCGTACGTGCAGCTCGCGCGCGCCTACGAGCAGCTCGACCTCGCGCATCGCAACCTCCAGGACCGCGAGCAGGTGCAGTCGCTCACCAACGACCGGGTGCGCGCGGGTCTCGATTCGCGCCTGGAGCTGAAGCAGGTCGAGACGTCGGTTCCCGCGGCGCGGGCGCGCGTGACGCAGGTCGAGGAGGAGATCGCGCTCGCGCGCAGCCAGGTCGCGGCGCTCCTCGGCAAGGGTCCGGACCGCGGGCTCGTGCTCGAGCGGCCGAAGCTGCAGATGGCCAGCTTCGCGCTGCCTTCGCGCGTGCCCGCCGACCTGCTCGGCCGCCGGCCCGACGTGGTGGCGAGCCGGCTGCGCGCCGAAGCCGCGTCGCGCGACGTTGCCTCGCAGAAGGCCGAGTTCTATCCGGACGTGAACCTCTCGGCGCTCGTCGGGCTGCAATCGATCCCGCTCTCGAAGCTGCTCGACCCGGGAAGCGCGGTGCCGAGCTTCGGCGCGGCCGTGCGCCTGCCGATCTTCGACGGCGGGCGCCTGCGCGGCGCGCTCGCGCAGCGCAACGCCGAGTACGACGCGGCGGTGGAGCAGTACAACCAGACCCTCGCCGACGCGCTGCGCGAGGTGGTCGACCAGCTCACGTCGCTGCGCTCGGTGAACGCCCAGCGCGGCGAGGTCGAGAAGGCGCTTGCCTCGGCGGAAGAGGCCTATTCCCTCGCCGTGACGCGCTACAAGGCAGGCCTCGGGAGTCTCCTGCAGGTGATCACCGCCGAAATGGCGGTGCTGCAGCAGCGCGACCTCCAGGCGGACCTGCAATCGCGCGAGCTCGCCCTGTCGGTCAACCTGGTGCGCGCCCTCGGCGGCGGCTACGAAGCGAAGGTGGCGATGCAATGAAGCGACGCATCCTCATTTTTTCAGTTCTCGCCGTGTTTCTCGTCGCCGGCGGCGCGGTCGCGCTCTGGTACTTCCTGCACGGGCAGTACCACGAGACCACCGACGACGCCTACGTGGGCGGGAACCTCGTGCAGATCACGCCGCAGGTCGCGGGCACCGTGCTCTCGATCTACGCGGACGACACCGACTACGTGCAGAGCGGCCAGCGGCTCATCGAGCTGGACAAGTCCGATGCGCGCGTGGCGCTCGAGCAGGCCGAGGCGCAGCTCGCGAAGACGGTGCGCTCGGTGAGGGGGCTGCGCGCCACGAGCACCGAGGGCGAAGCGAACGTGGTGATGCGTGAGGCCGAGCTGCGCAAGGCCGAGCAGGACCTCGCGCGGCGGCGCTCGATCGAGTCGAGCGGCGCGGTGTCGGGCGAGGAGCTGCAGCACGCGATCGACTCCGTGAGCTCGGCACGCGCCGCGCTGGACGCGGCCCGGAAGCAGCTCGAGGCGCAGCGCGCCCAGGTCGACCGCACCGACGTGCACGACCATCCCGACGTCAAGAACGCCGCCGCAAAGGTACGCGAGGCGCTGCTCGCCTACTCGCGCACCGATCTTCCCGCGCCCATCGGCGGGTTCGTCGCGCGCCGCTCGGTGCAGGTGGGGCAGCGCGTCGCGCCGGGCAACGTGCTCATGACCGTGGTGCCCCTCGAGGGCGTGTGGGTCGATGCGAACTTCAAGGAAAACCAGCTCGCGAACCTGCGGCCCGGGCAGCCCGTCACGCTGGTCGCCGACGCGTACGGCTCCTCGGCCGAGTTCCACGGCAAGGTCGCGGGCTTCAGCGCCGGCACCGGGAGCGCCTTCGCGCTGCTGCCGGCGCAGAACGCCACCGGCAACTGGATCAAGGTGGTGCAGCGGGTGCCGGTGCGCGTCGCGCTCGACCCGAAGGAGCTCGAGGCGCATCCGCTGCAGATCGGGCTCTCGATGCGCGTCGACGTCGACACGCACCAGCGCTCGGGCGAGCGCCTGCAGCGCGTCGCGCGCGAGAAGCCGGCCTACGAGACGCAGGCGTTCAGCTCGGTCGACGCCGAGGCCGGCCAGGTGATCGAGCGGATCATCGCCGCGAACATTTCCACTCCAAGCGGCATCGGCGTCGCAAGCGTGAACGGTAGAAGCAAACATGGCGGAGCAAGCACCGGCAAGTAGCGGCCCGCCGCCGCTGGAAGGCAGCGCGCGCGTCCTCGCCTCGCTCGCGGTGGCGCTCGCCACCTTCATGAACGTGCTCGACACGTCGATCGCCAACGTGTCGATCCCGGCGATCGCCGGCGACCTCGGCGTCTCGCCCAACCAGGGCACGTGGACCATCACTTCCTTCGCGGTGGCGAACGCGATCTCGGTGCCGCTCACCGGCTGGCTCACCGAGCGCTACGGCCAGGTGCGCCTGTTCCTCGCCACCACGGCGCTCTTCGTCGCGGCGTCGCTCCTCTGCGGCCTCGCGATCTCGATGCCGATGCTCGTCTTCTTCCGCGTGGTGCAGGGCGCGGTCGCCGGGCCGATGATCCCGCTCTCGCAGACGCTGCTCCTCTCCACCTACCCGCGAGAGAAGGCGGGCATCGCGCTCTCCACCTTCTCGCTCACCATCCTGGTGGCGCCGGTGGTCGGCCCGGTGCTCGGGGGCTGGATCACCGACAATTTCGCCTGGCCGTGGATCTTCTTCATCAACGTGCCGGTCGGCATCATCTCGCTCGGCATGACGTGGATGATGTACCGCGGCCGCGAGACCGAGCGCGTCAAGCGGCCGATCGACGCGGTGGGGCTGGTGCTCCTCGTCGTCTGGGTCGGCGCGCTGCAGCTCATGCTCGACAAGGGCAAGGACCTCGACTGGTTCGCCTCGCCGGAGATCATCGCGCTCGCGGTGGCCGCGGCGCTCTCGTTCTGCTTGTTCATGGTCTGGGAGCTCACCGAGGAGCACCCGGTGGTCGATTTGTCGCTGTTCCGCGACCGCAACTTCTCCACCGGCACCGTGGCGATCTCGCTCGCCTACGCGGCGTACTTTGGCAGCATCGTGCTGCTGCCGCTATGGCTGCAGCAGTACCTCGGCTACACCGCTACCGACGCCGGCCTGGTGCTCGCGCCGGTCGGCTTCCTCGCGCTCGTGCTGACGCCGGTCGTCGGGCGCTTCGGCGGCCGCGTCGACACGCGGCTGCTCGCGACCACCTCGCTCGTCATCTTCGCCGTCGTCGCGTGGATGCGCTCGCACTTCACCGCGCAGGTCGACATCTGGACGCTCGTCGTGCCGACGATCCTGCAGGGGGCGGCGGTGTCGTGCTTCTTCATCCCGCTGGTGTCGCTCGCGCTCGCCGGCATGCGCCAGGACCAGATCGCCGCCGCCTCGGGGCTGAACAACTTCCTGCGCATCACCGCTGGGGCGTTCGCGACTTCCATCGCCACCACGCTCTGGGAGAACCGCGCCGCCGTGCATCACGCGCATATCGTCGAGCGGCTGACCCCCGGCGACCCGGCTACCACGTCGACGCTCCAGTCGCTCGGCGCGCTCGGCATGCCGCAGGACGCGCAGTACGCGTATCTCAACCAGATCGTGAACCAGCAGGCCTTCACGCTCTCCGCGCTCGACCTCTTCTACGCCTCGGCGATCCTCCTGGTGGCGCTGATCCCGCTCCTCTGGATCGCCCGGCCGCCTAAGGGGAAGGGCGGCGGCGCCGCGGCCGGCGCCCACTGAAATCGCCCATTAATGGTGACGCCCATTAATGGTGACAGTCACCATTTATTTCTATTGGGCGAGCGTTACATTACCCTACACCCGACACGAACCCGAGGAGCGCACGCCATGGCGCGGATACCCTACGCCGACGAAAACCGCAACGATGAAGTCAAGGCGCTTGCCGCCCGGATCCGCAAGGAGCGCGGCAAGCTGGCCAACCTGTATCGCATGCTGCTCAACAGCCCGCCGATCGCGAACGGCTGGCTGACTTTCCTGACGGCGGTGCGCCAGCAGTGCAAGCTGCCGGGGCGGTATCGCGAGCTCTCGATCCTGCGCATAGCGATCATCAACGGCGCGGACTATGAATACCAGGCCCACGTTCCTTTCGCGCTGAAGGAGGGCGCGAGCCAGGAGAAGATCGACGCGCTGCGCGACTGGGAGGCCTCCAAGGCCTTCGATGCGGCCGAGCGCGCGGTGCTCGCCTACACCGACTCGATGACCAAGGTGATCCACGTGCCGGCCCCCGTGTTCGATGCGCTCAAGCCTCACTTCGACGCGCGCGAGCTGGTCGAGCTGACGGCGACGATCGGCGCCTACAACCTGGTCTCGCGCTTCCTGGAGGCCGTGCAGATCGATCACGAGCCCCGATAGGAGCGGAGCATGGCACTCACACCGATCCGGCGAGTGGTGACCGGTAACGACGAGCGCGGCCGGTCCAGGGTGATCTGGGACGGCCCTTCGCCGGGGACGCACGAGAGCAAATTCCCCGGCAGAGGCCATACCGATTTCTGGGTGTGGCGCGAGACGCCGGCGCCGCTCGACGGCGCCGAGGACGCGGGCACGTGGAACGACGAGTTTCCGGGCCCGGTCGGCGGCGGGCATCTGCGCGTCGTGCACTGGCTTGCCAAGACGGAGCAATCGCCGCCGAACGAGCCCTACAAGGCGCCCGAGCCGCACGGCCGCACCTGGGACCGCGGCGGGGGCAACCATTACAACCGCTCCTACATGCACAAGACGAAGTCGCTGGACTACGGGATCCTCCTTTCCGGCGAGCGCGTGATGGAGCTCGACGACTGCAAGCTCGTCCTCAAGCCCGGAGACGTCGTCGTCGACGTCGGCGCCTGGCACCTCTGGGACAGCTCGAGGACCGGCTGCATGATGGCCTTCGACATGTTCGACGCCGAATTTGCCGACGGGCCCGCGGGCACCGCGCAGGGCAACGACCCGGTCGTGAAGCCCAGGCCCGATCAAAAGCTGCCGCCGGGCGTGAAGCCGGCGCGGCGCGTCGTAGCCATAGACCGCGAGCCCGGGCGCTCGAGCCTGGTGAGCGACGCCCCGTCGCCCGACGTGCGCATCGACCCCGCGCGCCCCGGTTTCGCCATGCAGCGGATGTGGGTCGTCGACCGTGCGCCGGCGAGATTGGTCCTCGAGACGCTGCACTTGCCGCACGCGCTGACGCCGCCGGCCAGCGGATCGGTGCTCAACATCTTCACCTTCCCGCCGGACGAGGCGTGGAAGGGAAGCGCGGGCGCCGCCGAAGTCGCGGCGTACTTCAAGTCGATGGGCGCGAGCAGCGCGTCGACCTACTCGCCGAAGGCGCCGCATCCCTACATGCAGAAAACGCGCACGCTCGACTTCTGCATCGTGCTGGAGGGCGAGATCGCGCTGGTCCTGGATACGCAGGAAGTGACGCTCAAGTCGGGCGAGTTCGCGATCCAAAGGGGTACCAACCACGCCTGGAGCAACCGTTCCGGCAAGCCGGCCGTCGTCGCGATCGCCTCGCACGGCGCGCGCTGAACCGGCGAAAGGAGGGCAATTGAGGCCGCTGGCCGTTTTCCTGCTTTTACTGATCAGCGCGACGGGCGCGGCGCAGCCTTTCCCGTCGAAGCCGATCCGCTGCATCGTTCCGAGCTCCCCCGGCGGCGGCGCCGATACGACCGCCCGGCTGGTCGCGGCCGCGCTGCCTGCCGTGCTGGGCGAGCAGGTGGTCGTCGAGAACCGCGCCGGCGCGAGCGGCAATATCGGCACCGCGGCTGCGGCGAAGTCGCCGCCCGACGGCTACACCTGGATCTTGATCAACAACGCGCAGGCCGCGAACGCCACCCTGCAGAAGGACCCCAACTTCGATTTGCTGCGCGACTTCGCGCCGGTGACGCAGGTGGACTCCTCGCCGCACATCGTCCTGGTCCATCCCTCCGTTCCGGTCAACTCGATCCAGGAGCTCGTGGCGCTCGCGAAATCAAGGCCGCTGGACTATGCCTCCGCCGGCACCGGCACCGTGACGTTTCTCGCCGCGGAGCTCTTCAACGCCCAGGCCGGCATCAGCCTGAGGCACGTGCCGTACAAGGGCGGCGGCGAGTCGCTTCTCTCGGTCGTGCGCGGAGAAACGTCGGTGTATTTCTCGCCGCTCAGCGTCGCGCTGGGCCATGTGCGCGCCAACCGCGTGCGCGCGCTCGCCGTGACCTCGAAAACGAGGCTGCCCACTCTTCCCGAAGTTCCGACCGTCGCCGAGTCGGGCTATCCGAGCTACGAATTCAATCTCTGGAACGGCTTCCTGGTGCCGGCCAACACACCGAAGGACGTGATCGCGACGATCCACCGCGCGGTCGTTGGCGCCCTGAACAGCCCCGAAGTGAAGAAGCGCTTTGTCGAGCTGGGCACCGCGCCGGTGGGCAACCGGCCGGAGGAGTTCGGCGCGTTAATCAAGAGCGAGGTGGAAAGCTACGCGGAGCTCGTGAAGAAGCTCAAGCTCAGCGGCAAGTAGGATTACCTTCCCTTGTTCGCCGCGCGCACGAAGGCGGCCAGTTCCGCGTTGAAGCGGGGGGCATCCTCGTAGAAGGGCGCATGCCCGATGCCCTCGTAGATCGAAAGCTTTGCACCGGGGATCACCGAGGCCGTGTACTTGGCGTTGCCCACCTTGGAGTTTCCATCCTCCGCGCCGTGAGTCACCAGGACCGGCAGCTTGAGCTTGGACATCACGGCGGTCGCATCCAGCGGGCGGCCGCCGAGCCCCGCCCGGACCTTGGGCGGCACCATCATGTTGAACGAGAGCATCACCTCGAAGTCTTCGGCGGTCGGCTGCTTGGAGAAGCAGCCGCGCACGAAGGCGCGCGTCGCCGCGATGTTGGTGGCGAGATCCTCCGATGCCATCAAAGGCAGGTTCTTGAGATTGTCGCCGGCGAGAGCCGGATCGGCCTTGATGCTGGCGTCGACGAAGTTGATGCCCGCCAGCCTGCCGGAGCCATGGGTGGTGACGTAGTCGGAAATCACCCGGCCGGCGTAGGACCAGCCAACCAGCACCGGCCGTTTCAAGCCCGCGGTGTCCATCACTGCCTGGACCTCGTCGGCCCATGCCTTGGAATCCCGGTAGCGGGCCGGATCGAGCGGCTTGTCGGAATTGCCGTGGCCGCGCAGGTCATAGGTCACCATGCGAAATTCCTTGGCGAGACCGCTCTCGACCTGGCGCATCCACGACAGGTAGCTCTGGGAGAAGCCGTGGATGAACAGGATTTCCGGACCCGACGGGTTGCCCCACTCCTGCGCCGAAATGGTCAGGCCATCCGGCGTCTTCACGCTGATCGGCTTGTGCTTCAGCTGCTCCGCGATGCCCGAGTGTGCGATGGCAATCAGAAATGCGGCGACCAATATTTTCATTGCCAACCCTCCCTGCTACGGAAAATAGGGACTGTCCCTATTTTTAACGGCGACCCGAGCCGCCCGCGAAACCGCTTACGGGCATGGAGCGCGCGCCCGCGCCCGCCACCGTGCCGCGGGGCACGGCGATGGGGCGGTTACCGACGAATCCGTGCACCGGGTGGACGTGCACCGGCCGGAAGAACCTTCTCCCCGTGACGACGATGGTCGAGTAGTACGGGTAGTAGGGATAGCCGTACCCGTAGGGATATCCAGAGTCGTACATCGATGAATAGTCCGCCTGCGGATAGTAGGGCTGCTGCTGCGGGTAATAGTCGGGCGGCGGGTAGTAGCTGACCGGCGGCGGCTGAACCGGATACGGCGCGGCGGCGGCGGGCTGATTCTGCAGCGACTGGACCTGCTGCTCGAGCGCTCGGACGCGGTTCTGAAGCTCGTTCGGGTTCGGCTGGCTGGGCGCAGCGGCGGCGGGCCTTTCGTCTTCCAGCGCAACCTGCACGTTCGACACCTTGGCCTCGGCTGCCGGCGCGCGGTTCGAGTAGACCGTGGTGCCGTGCTCGTCGGTCCACTTGTAGATCGTCGCCGAGGAGGCCAGGGGAAACCCCAGCAGGAGCACCGCAAATCCCAGCAAGCAGGACGGAAGTCTCATGAGCGCCGCCGTTTCAGCGAAGGGCAGGAAATTTTCCTTCTTGTCCAGTCCATGCAATTGCTATTCAAGCTCTTCTCAGGGGAGAAAACAAGCATGTCCACGCATCGCCCGCATCCTGTCGTGCCGCTTGCGGCAGCCCTTCTTTTCGCCCTTTCGGCCACCCAAGCGGCTCTCGCGGAGGAGCTTTTGGTCGGCCAGGCCGCTGCGATCAGCAACCCGGCGCTGAGGAACGCCCGCCGGGAATCGGGGTCGTAGGGATCGGTGCCGCGCCCCGATTCCCTGCCGATCCGACGCTTCGCCAGCGAGCACGACTGGGCCGCGTGGCTCGAGCGCGGCCACGCCCGATCGCGCGGGCTCTGGCTGCAGATCGCCAGGAAGGGTGCGAACGTACCCTCGGTTTCATATGCCGAAGCGCTCGAAGTGGCGCTCTGCTACGGATGGATCGACGGGCAGAAGCGCTCGCAGAGCGATACGTTCTGGTTGCAGAAATTCGGCCCGCGCACGAAAACGGGTCTTTGGTCGCGCATCAACCGCGAGAAGGCGCTCGCGCTCGTCGCGGCCGGCAGGATGCGGCCGCCGGGGATGGCGGAAATCCAGCGCGCGAAGGCCGACGGCCGCTGGAAAGGCGCCTACGATTCGGCGCGCGCCGCCAAGGTGCCGGAGGACCTGGAGAGGGCGCTCGAGCGCAGCGCGAAGGCGCGGCGCTTCTTCGCGGCGCTGGATCGCGCCAATCGCTACGCGATCCTCTACAGGCTGCA
The DNA here is from genome assembly GCA_036406675.1 of Burkholderiales bacterium. Taxonomy (GTDB): domain Bacteria; phylum Pseudomonadota; class Gammaproteobacteria; order Burkholderiales; family SG8-39; genus SCGC-AG-212-J23. The sequence goes on along the minus strand of DASXAO010000117.1, from coordinate 10,987 downwards.
GACCGCGAAGAAGGCCGAAACACGTGCGCGGCGCCTCGCCGATTTCCTGAAGATGCTCGAGCGCGGCCGCAAGATCCACAACTGATTACTCGAGGATCGAATCAGCATGCCCGCAATCCCCCCCCGAAAGGGCGTAGTCGTCCATATCAACGTCTTCACCGTCGCTCCGGAGAAGCAGCAGGTTCTCGTCGACTCGCTCGTCGAGACGGTGAACGTAGCGCAGAAGGTACCCGGATGGCTGTCCGCCAGCGTTCACCGCAGCTTTGACGGGACGCGCGTGGTCAACTACGTCCAGTACGAAAGCCACTATGCCGCGCAGGCCGTCCTGCGGCATCTTGACGCCGGCGGCTACCTCAAGCGCAACACGGAGCTCGGAACGGTCGCGCCGGGACAGTACGAGGTGGTGTACACGCTGGACAAAGCGTAGAAACCCGCCTTAGGCTGCTCCGCCTTAAGGGGAGGTCCCATGAGACAAGCGCTGATTCCGGCAGTCGTGCTCGCCGCCATCGCCTGCGCGCCCGGCGTGCGCGCGCAGGACGAGAAGCCGCCCACCGTGGTGCGGCTCGACCCGGCGCTCGACGCGCTCGTGTCCAAGGATGCGAAGCTCGAGCTGGTGAAGGGCGGCTTCGGCTTCACCGAGGGCATCGTCTGGGTCGAGAAAGGGCGCTACCTCCTCTTCAGCGACATCCCGGCGAACGTGATCTACAAGCTCACGCCGAAGGGCGCGGCGTCGATCTACCTGCAGCGCAGCGGCTACACCAAGCCCGACCTCTGGCGCGTGGGCTTCGAGCAGACCAACGGCAAGGACCCGGCCGATCCGCTGTTCGAAAAATTCTTCATGACCGGCTCGAACGGCCTCGCGCTCGACCGGCAGGGCCGGCTCGTGATCGCGACCTGGGCCGGCAGGTCGATCGACCGCATCGAGAAGAACGGCAAGCGCACGGTGCTCGCCGACCGCTACGAAGGCCAGCCTTTCAACGGCCCGAACGACGTGATCGTCAAGAAGAACGGCACCATCTACTTCACCGACACCTACGGCGGCCTGCGCCTGCGCGACAAGGACCCGCGCAAGGGCCTCGGCTTCCAGGCCGTCTACATGATCAAGGACGGCCAGGTGCGCATGGTCATCAGCGACATCCCCAACCCGAACGGCCTCGCGCTCTCCCCGGACGAGAAATACCTGTACGCGAACGGCAGCCGCGACAAGTACGTGCGCCGCTACCGCGTCCTGCCCGACGACACGCTCACCGACAGCCGGATGTTCATCGACATCAGCGGCGACAAGACGCCCGGCATCACCGATGGCCTCAAGGTCGACGTCAAGGGCAACGTGTGGGAATCGGCGGCGGGCGGCGTGTGGATCGTCTCGCCGGATGGCAAGCACCTCGGCACGATCTTCACGCCGGAGCTGGTGGCGAACGTCGAGTTCGGCGACCCCGACCACAAGACGCTCTACATCGCCGCGCGCACCAGCATCTACCGGATCCGGGTGAACATCGCCGGCATCCCGTAGAAAACAGGGACAGTCCCTATTTTCTCAGCCGCATGAGGAGTCCCGAAGGCGCCATGGTGAACGACAGGTGCTCGCGCGGCTCGGCGCCGTCGCGCGTGGCGACGCTCGCGAGCTCGAAGCCGCCGAGCAGCATGGCGATCGCCATCTTGATCTCCTGCATCGCGAGGTAGCGGCCGGGACACAGGCGCGGCCCCGCGCCGAAGGGCATCGCCACGCGCTTGGCCGAGGCCGCGGCCCTTCCCGGCGCCGCGTCGTGCTCGTGACCTGGGAGCCAGCGCGCCGGGTCGAACGCCTGCGGTTGGGCGAAGTGGCGCTCGTCGGTCGCCGCCGGCCGCATCAGCAGCATCACGAGCTGGCCCGCCGGGATAGCGATGCCCGCCACGACGCGGTCGCGCGCCGCCTGGATCATCTGGAGCGGCGCCACCGGCTTCAATCGCATCGTCTCGTGCGCGCAGGCCTCGACGTATTCGAGCCTCGAGACCTGCTCGTACTGCGTGGGGAGCGCGTGCGCCCCGACGACGCCGCGCACCTCGTCGCGCGCCCGCCGCAGCGCCTCGGGGTGGCGGCTCAGGAGCCAGATCATCCAGGCGAGCGTGTTGGCGGTCGTGTCCTCGCCGGCGAGCAGCATGGTGAGCACGTTGCCCGCCACGTCCGAATCGCCGAGGCCGCTGCCCGCGACGTCGCGCGCGGCAATCATGGCTTCGATCAGGTTCCTGGGCTGCGCGCGAAGCGACGGGTCGGCGTCCATGCGCCTGCGGGCCAGCGCGATGAAGCCCTGGACCGCGCGCTGCAGCTCGCGGAGGTGGCCGACGAGCTCCCTGTCAGCCCCGAGCCGGAACCAGCGCCAATAGGGAAACGGCGACAGCAGCCGCCGGTGCAGCGCCGGAAATACCTTGTCGAGGTGGGTCTGGATCACCTCGTCGTCCGATTCGAGCGTGTTGATGTCCGCGCCGAAGGCGAGCCCGGCGGTGACGTCCACCGTGTAGCGCATCAGGTCCGCCTGCAGCCCGATCGCCTCGCCCGCGGCCGCCGCGCGCTGCCATCGCGCGGCGAGCCGCTGCGTGACCCTGACCAGCGCCGGGAAGTACGACTTGATGTGCGCCGGGTCCAGGCCCGCCATGACCATCGGCCGCTGCCGGCGCCACTGCTCGCCGTTCACCGAGAACAGGCCGTCGAAGCCGATCTCTCTTGCGATCCGGTTCATGCGCTGGGTGCGCCCGAAGCCTTCCGGGCGGTCGCGCAGCACCGCCGCGATCGACTCGGGGTTCTTCATGACCAGCAGCTGCCGCCCGCCGATGCGGACGCGAAAGTAGTCGCCGTACTTGCGGCTCCACGCCTCGGCGATGAGGTGGATCCTGGAAGGATCGATCTGCAGCGAGTTGCCGAGGATCGGCAGCCCTCGCGGGCCGGGCAGGTCGCGGATGTTCACTCGGAGCGCACGGCTATTTCCAGTCGCCTCGCAGCGCGGTGACGATACTCTGCAATTGCTCCGGCGTCGCAAGCGCCGGCTGCACCGGCGCGCCGACGGCGAGGGCGATCTTCGAGAACGGGGCCGGCCGGCGGCTGCCGTCGTGGCGGCTGAAGAAGCTGCCCCACAGGCCGCGCAGCGCCAGCGGGACGACCGGCACCGGATTTCGCTCCAGGATGCGGCTCACGCCGGGACGGAAGCGATTGATGTCGCCCGTTTGCGTGATCGTGCCCTCGGGGAAGATGCACACGAGCTCGCCCGCGTCGAGCGCTTTCCCCACTTCCTCGAAAGCCTTCTCCATCACCACCGGGTCCTCCTTGGCGCTCGCGATCGGTATGGTGCGGTATTCGCGGAAGATGAAGTTGAGCAGCGGCTTCTCGAAGATGCGCCGGTGCATGACGAAGCGGATCGGCCGCGGGCTGACCGCGGTGATCACGAGCGAATCGACCAGGCTGACGTGGTTGCAGACGATGACCGCCGGGCCTTTCTCGGGAATGTGCTCGACGCCGCTCTTCTCCAGCCGGTAGATCGAATGCACGAGCAGCCAGGCGAGGAAGCGGTAGAGGAACTCCGGTACCAGGCCATAGATGTAGACCGCGACCGCCGCGTTGAAGATCGCCGTCACCAGGAAGAGCTGCGGGATGGTCAGGCCTGCCGAAAGGAGCAGCACCGACACCAGCGCCGACACCACCATGAACGAGGCATTGAGGATGTTGTTCGCGGCGATGACGCGCGACTGGTGGCTCTTCTCGCTGCGGGTCTGGATCAGCGCGTAGAGCGGCACGCAGTAGAAGCCGCTGAAGACCCCGAGCAGGCCGAGGTCGGCGAGAAGGCGCCAGTGGCCGGGATCGGCGAGGAAGGCGGTGAAATGCATGCTAGCCCCGGCCGCCGGCGTGGCGAAGAAGAGGTCCACGCCGAACACGGTCAGCCCGATCGCGCCGAAAGGAACGAGGCCGATCTCCACCTTGTGGCCCGAAAGGCGCTCGCAGAGGAGCGAGCCCATGCCGATGCCGACCGAAAACACGGTCAGGAGCAGGATGAACACGGTCTCGTCGCCGCCCAGCACGTCCTTCGCGTACGTGGGGAACTGGGCGAGCATCGTCGCGCCGTAGAACCAGAACCACGAGATGCCGAGGAGCGAAAGCCACACGGTGCGGTTCCCATGCGCGAAGCGGAGGTTCTTCCAGGTCTCGGTGAACGGATTCCAGTTCACCTTCAGCGCGGGGTCGACCGGCGGCGTGGCCGGAATGCCGCGGCTCGCCAGGTAGCCGAGGATCGCCACGCCGACGACGGCGATCGACGTGTACACGCCGCCCTGCGGTCCGCCCGCGAGCCAGGCGCCGAGCACCTCGCCGAGCAGGATGGCGACGAAGGTGCCCATCTCGATCAAGGCGTTGCCGCCCACCAGCTCGTCCGGGTGCAGGTGCTGCGGCAGGTAGCCGTATTTGACCGGGCCGAACACCGTGGAATGCACGCCCATCAGGAAGAGCGCGGCGATGAGCTCCCACAGGCCGTTGGTGAGAAAACCCCAGGCCGCGAGCGACATGACCCCGATCTCGAACACCTTCACCGCGCGCGCGATCGCCGCCTTGTCGAGCTTGTCGGCGAGCAGCCCGCTCGTCGCCGAGAAGACGAAGAAAGGCAGGATGAACAGCCCCGGCAGCACCGTCGCCAGCATTTTTGGGTCGGCGCTGGTCAGGCGTCCGGCCTGGAAGGCGATCAGCGTGATCAGCGCCGTCTTGAAGACGTTGTCGTTGAATGCGCCGAGAAACTGCGTGAAAAACAGCGGCCGGTAGCGCTGCTCGCGCATCAGCCGCCATTGGCTACCCATGCATCCCTCCCGTTCCGGCGGCGCAGCTTACGCGTCCTCAGTTGCGAGAGCCAGCGCCAAATCCACACTGCACCGATGAGCAAGGCGAGAGCATACGCGCCGAGCGCGTACAGGGAGGCGCGCGGCGGATCACCCGCCGACACGGGGTCGCGCATCTCCGCGGGAAAGGGACGCGGCGCGACCGGGACGATTTTCCACTTCGAGTGGTCCTGCGGCGCGCGCTCCATGTACTCGTCCATGGACGCCACGGGCGCCTGGCCGAAGGCGCGCGACGAAGGGAATTGCGGGATGCGCACGTAGATGACCGCTTCGAGGTCCTCCGCCAGCATGCGTTCGTAGGCGGTGCCGGCGGCGCCGCGGTCACCGGCCATCCGCTCGAGCAGGTCGTTCCCCGCCGCCTGGAAGGCGGCGAACGGATAGAGGTCGGTCACTTCGACGGAGAGGTAGTCGTAGGCGTTGCGGCCGCTCTCGAGGCTGCGCTCCTTGAGCGTCATGTAGGGCAGCGCGAGCGCCGCCTTGGCGCGCCCGCTCGTGCCCTCCGCGGGAATCGTCCAGCCGATCGAGCGCAGCGTCTCCATGCTGATGCCGGCGCAATTCGCGCTCGCGTGGCGATAGGTGAAGTCATGGCGGTAGAAGTGGTTGTAGACGCGGCCGATTCCTTCCTGGTAGAGGCGCGCTGCGCGCTCGTCCTTGAGCACGGCCACCAGCATGTACGAGGGCCGGTACCAGGACTGGCCGCTGTTCAGGTCGGCGAGGTAGTTGTCCATCGGCACGCTGGCGGCAACGATGCCCTTCTCGCTCACCGAGTCGAGGTTGTAGAAGTTATTGACCAGCCAGTCGCCCCACTCGCCGCGCGGGCCGAAGGCGCCGGTGGCGATCGCAAAGTGGCCGGCGTGCGCCTCGTCGTCGTCGCCCTGCGCGCCGTTCAGCACCACGGCGATCACGGGCTTCCCTGCCCAGGGCTCCGCGACATCGGGGTTGCGCCGCCAGAGCACGCGTGCCGCCAACGGCGCGGCGGCGCCGCCGTTCTCCGAGCGCACCAGCGACTCCAGGCTTTCGCCCTGACTCTCACCCTGAGCGAGCGGCCGGTACGGCACGCGGGCCGCATCGAGCGCGTAGTCTTCCGGCCAGATCGTGCGCGCGACGAACCGTCCCTCCTCGATGCGCCCGCGCAGCCGCAGGCTCCGCCCGGCGAAATGGCGCTCGCTCGACTCGTCGTAATAGGACAGGTTGCTGTCGATTTTCGGCACCACGGCGAACGGCAGGCGCGCGCCCTCGGCCACGAGCGGCGCGCCGACCCACAGCAGCGGCGGCATCGACTGGTCGCCCGCGGGATGCGCCGCGAGCCACGCGCGCACGTCGTCCTGCGCGTTGAGCTTCGCGACGAACCCCGACCCCGGCCCGCGCGGCACCGCGATCAGGTCGTCGCGGAAGTACCACAGCGCCTGCGGAACCGTCGTGCAATCGGCACAGGCGCCGTCGACCAGCCGGAAATCGCTCCCGGCGTAGAGCCCGAGCCGCGTGCCTTCGAGCGATCCATGCACGGCCGCCGGCGCGGCCAGCGCGTTTCCGTACAGCGCGAGCGCGGCGAAGATCAGCGCGCTTTGCGTAGGGATGCGCTCGGCGCTGACGACGCGACGGCAGGCTGCGGGACGCGAGCGCGCGAGACGCATGCGTCTGCGCGCCGTTCTCAATGTCCAGGCCGTGAGCCGCTCGATGCCGTACTGCTTCAGGCTGCAGTAGATCGCCCTGCTGATGCAGATGCGGATGTCCATCGGTCCCCCCAGGTTTTTCCGTCTTACGTGCCGAAGTGAACTTGGTACTTCGCGCCGTTCGAGAAGAGGCACGCCCCGGCGCCGCGATTCGGCGCGGTCAGGGCGTACTCGCAGTTCACGTACATCCCTTGAGCTCCGACCGCGCTCGCGATGCCGCGCTGGCCGGCGGGCATCCGTCCGTCTCCGTAGACTTCCTCGTGCACTCTGCCGAAGCCGGGGTAGTCGGGTCCGACCCGCGTTGCCTCGCCCTTCAAGACCTCGCCGCCATAGGTCAGGGCGAAGCTCGCGTGTCCGCTCGCGTTGTCGGTGAGCGTTACCGTGAGCAGTCCCATCCCGCCGGCGACGTCGTTCAGCGGATAGAGCCGCGCGTGAAGGTTGGTGGGCCCGCCTTGGGGTGCCGCGGCGGGAACCGGCGGCTTGCCGCCGGCCATGGCGGCGGCCACTTGTTCCGATGGCGTGTACCGGGGGTCCGGCCCGATCGGTATGACATAACAGCCCGCCAGCGTGGCCGACGCCGAAATCGCAGTAGCCGCCGCAAGAATCCTGGTGTTCACGTCTCCTCCTCTGGGAACGCGAGGCGATGGCCTCGCCGTGCGGCGCAGTATCTCGAAAGCAGCTCACTAAGTTCAATGAGCCGATACGAAGTTGCAGGCCAATCCTATTTTGGTATCATTTTTCGATACCTTATCTAGGGAGGCCCGCTTTGTCTTCCGGATTCGTTTTCGAGGGGCTCAAGATGCACCTCAAGGCGCGCGGCATGACCTACGCCGACGTCGCCCGGGCGCTGGACATCTCCGAAGCGACCGTCAAGAGGATCTTCGCGGTCAAGAACTGCACCGTCGAAAGGCTCGACTCCCTGTGCGAGCTGGTCCAGGTCGACCTCGCCGAGCTCGCGCGCGGCCTGCCGAGGGAAAGCCGCCTGATCAACCGGCTGACGCAGGAGCAGGAAGAAGAGCTGATGTCGGATCCGGCGTTGCTGCTGGTGGCGGTATCGGCGCTCCAGCAGCTGCGCGCGGAGGACATCGTCGAGACCTACAAGCTGACCGACGCCCAGTGCCTCCAGTTTCTGCTGCGCCTGGAGCGCATCGGGATCCTCGAGCTCCACGAGAAGAACCGCATCCGGCTGCTTATTTCCCGCACCTTCTCCTGGATTCCGGACGGCCCGATCATGCGCTACGTGCGCTCGCAGACGCCCGACTTCTTCGATCATTCCTTCGGCGGCAAGGGCGAGCTCATGCGCCTCATCAGCGTGCGCGTCTCCGCCGAAGCGCAGGTCGCGCTGCTTCGCCAGATCGAGCAGCTCGCTCGCGAATACAGCGAGCAGCACAACGCCGATGCCCGGCTGCCGCTCGAGCAACGGCAGCCGGTGAGCGTTCTGCTCGCGGTCAGGTCCTGGGAGCCCGACCTCTTCAAGGCGCTGCGCCGGTAGCAGTGAAAATTGATTATTTATTGCAAAGCTGCTGCCGGACGAGCAGCTCGCGCATCTGGGCGAACGCCGGCGCGCCGATGCCGCACGCGGGCTGCGCCACCGACTTCGCCTCGGCAGCCTTGCCCTGGTCGTCGAGCACGAGCGCGAGCAGGGCGCGCATGCGCGCCTCGAGCTCCGGCTTGAACTTGGTCTTCAGGATCTCGTCCTCGGCGAGCCCGGCGCGCAGCTCGCGCTCGGCGCCCGGCAGGTCCTTGGCGTCGAGGAGCGTGCTCGCGAGGTAGAGGCGTGCGCGCGGGTCGCGCGGAAAGCGCTTGGCGAGGCCGGGCGCCTTGGCCCTTGCCTCGGCATTCGAGGCAGGCAGCTCGCGGCTCGGTATGAGCACGGCGTCGAGCGTGTAGCCATGGTGGTCGCGCACCACCCGCAGCGCCGAGAGGCCGAAGGCCGCGACCGCGGCGAAGCTGACCAGCGTCGCCACCGGCAGGAGCGCCGGCCGCTCGCTGCCGGGCTTCCATGTCCTGAGCATCGCGAGCCCGAGGACAAGACCGGTGACGGCGCCGCCCAGGTGCGCGCCGAAATCGATGTGCCCGCCGGTGCGCGTGGTCGCGATCGGGATGAGGGCGGGAATCAGCACCTGCATCATCGCCATCTGGATCTGCGTGCGCGCCGCTCCGGACGGGTAGCGGAAGCTGCAGACAAAGGCGGCCGCACAGAGCCCCATGATCGCGCCCGAGGCGCCGACCGACACGACCGTCGGCGGGTTGACCGCGAGCGACATCAGGCTGCCGCCGAGCCCGCCCAGGACGAAGAGCGCGAAATACCAGCGCCGGCCGACGAGGCTCTCCAGCACCATGCCGGCCATGTAGAGGGCGACTCCGTTGAAGACCAGGTGGAGGATGTCGCCGTGCAGGAGCGTCGAGGCGAGGAGGCGATGCCACTCGCCGTCCAGCACGGCCGGCTTGTAGAGGCCGCCGAGCGCGACGAGGGTCTGGATGCTCGGGGCCAGTAGTCCCGACCGCTCGCCGATTCCGTAATGGAGCTCGGCGCCGAACACCGCGGCGAGCACGGCGAGCAGCGCGATGGTGAGCGCCGGGAAGCGCTCGCGGCCAACGGCGAGCTGCGGCGCCTGGAGGTCCTTGTCGGCGAGGCGGGGGCCGCGCATCAGATCCTCCATTGCGCGCCTGCCCATGAGCCAGCCGCCGAACGGGGCGTTCGTCCACGCCTTGCCCGCGGTCGTGTCGAGGCGCCAGGCGATCGGGACCACCTTGCCGAAGGCAGACTTCCTCTTCAGCGCGCCGAGGCGCGCCAGGTCCTGCGGCGAGCCCGGCCCCGGGCCGACCTCGACGATCTGGAGCGTCACCGGCATCTGCTGGCCGCTCACCTTGCCGGCGTACTTCAGGCAGCGCTGGCCGATCTCGAGCAGCGCGTCGAGCGGCATCGCAAACGTCTTCTGCGGGTTCTTCTCTCGATCGACGATGCACACGACCTGGAAGCTCATGCCGTCGGCCTGCGTCAGCACGATGTCGCACAGCTGGGCGAGCGGCTCGGCCTCAGGCACCGTGCCCGGCTGGAAGCCCTTGCGGCCGATGTAGTGCCTGGCCAGATAGCCGGCGAAGGTGTCCTCGCTCATGGCGGCCCCCTTTTTTCTTAGTGAACCATATTGCCATGCGCAGCGTATAGGAGGTGCGGATACGCACAGAAGCGTGCCGCCGTTTCAGTTGCAATGGGCGCCGGAATGGACGCGAAACACCGGTACGCGATGGTGCATGCAACCTTTATTCAAGGAGCAGCAATGAACATCAAAACGCTACGGCGGCTCGTCGCCGCTCTCGTGCTCGGGTCGCTCGCGACCTCCGCGATCGCCGAAGGTCTGGGCGAGCACCCCGCGGTGCTCGTCGCGCGGACCTGGAACGCACGGGGAATCGATCCGAATACTTTCATCGTGCTGCATCCCGCGGCGCCGCAGTTCTTCGCCGCCTCCCCGACCGACAAGGCGGAAAAGGTTGCCAAGGACGGCGCGCGAGCTGCGCAAGCCGGCCGCGGCGGCTGACCCTACGGCGCCAGCGCGGCGTCGAAGAAGTCGATCAGCTGCTCGCGATACACCGCGCCGAACCGCGGCGTGAACGCCTCGGCGTGGCCGCCGCCCTCGATCCTGACCAGGCGCTTGGGCTCGCCGGCCTTGGCGTACAGCCGCTCGGAGTGCGAATAGGGAATGACGGCATCGGCGGTGCCGTGCAGGAGCAGAAGCGGCATCGGCGCGAGCGCCCCGACGAAGCGATCCGCGCTGTAGGTGTCGTCGACCAGCGAGCCCGCGCCGACCAGCTTGTCGCTCGCAATCGACGAGTAGGAGAAGAAGGTCGACTCGATGGCGATCGCCCTGACCCCGGCGCGATTGCCCGACCCCACCGCGGCGATCGCATTGGTGCCGCCCAGGCTCTGGCCGAGGACCAGCAGCTTCTGCGGGTCGACGTCGGGCCGCGCGCGCACGTAATCGAGCGCCGCGAGCGAGTCCTCGAACACGCCTTTCGGCTCCGGGCTGCCTTGCGACGCGCCGTAGCCGCGGTAGTCGAAGACGAACAGATTGAATCCTCGCTGCGGCAGCCAGTCGACGAACTGCCAGTGCGCCGACATGTTCTGCGCATTGCCGTGGAAGTGGACCACGGTGGCCTTCGCCTGCTTCGGATCGGCATAGCCCCGCGCCGGAATGAACCAGCCGAGGAGGCGCGTGCCATCCCTGCTCGCGAACGTCACCTGCTCGTACCCGAGCCCGAGCCGCGCCGGCGTGTCGTACAGCACCCGGTCGGGGTGATAGAACGCGCCCTGCACGCAGCCAGTCAGCCAGGCGAGCGCCAGAGCCAGCGCGAAGAATCTGGCGGCATTCCGCACGCTCGAGTAAACGAGCGCATCCCCAGTTGCGTTTACAGCTTGAAGCGAGCCAAGCGACATGCGGGTTCACTTATCCCGGACTCCTGTC
>DASXAO010000116.1:0-40326 GCA_036406675.1 Burkholderiales bacterium | reverse complement strand
CCGTGGTGCCCGCCGCAGCGCTTGCAGTGGTACTCGGTGCGCGGGTAGACGAGGAAGAAGTCCTTCTTGGTCTCGAACGCGCCGGGGATGGAGGTGAAGAAGCTCGGCCAGCCGGTGCCGGAGTCGAACTTCATCGCCGAGCTGAAGAGCGGCAGCCCGCAGCCGGCGCAGGCAAAGATGCCCGGCCGCTTCTCCTCGTTCAGCGGGCTCGTGCCGGCGCGCTCGGTGCTTTCCTCGCGCAGCACCCGGTACGAGTCGGGCGGCAGGCGCTTGCGCCACTCCTCCTTCGAGAGCTTGAGCGGCTCCTCCGCCGAGGGCACGGTGGCGCCCGCCGGCAGGTAGCTCTTCCAGCCCTTTTGCAGCTCCTCGATGCCCTTCATGGTTGCCGGGGGCGCGGCGCGCGCCAGGAGCGGCGCGGCCGCGAGCCCGAACAGAAACGTGCGTCTTTGCATGGTTTCCTCATCCTTGCTGTCCCGTGGTCATGCATTGGTCGGACCAAGGTCGGAAACCTAACACTACCGCCTTACAGCGGGAAGTGCAGCGAGATCGACACGCTGCTTTGCGGCACCGGCGCGGCATAGACCGGGGCGGGGCGGTAGACCACCGGCGGCGCGTAGACCACCGGCGCGGGCGGCGCATAGAACACGCGCGGCGGCGGCATCACGACTACCGGGCGAGGATGGACCACCACGGCGCGAGGATGAAAGTGGCCCCAGGCGTGGCCACGGCCACCGTCATGGGCGAACACCGGAGCGGCGAGCGCAAGGCCTGCGACGGCAAGGATCAGTTTCTTCAGCATTGCAGTCTCCTTTGAGCTGAGTGACATGGTGCCTATTACACGCGGCAGCGCCGTTGCAGTGAACCGATAAAGTGCAAGATGTGTAACTGCGTGTTACTTTGCGCCGACCGGAGGAGATCCATGTCACGCATCGCGCTGGTCCTGCTGGTCTCGCTTTTCGCGCCCTTTTCCTTTTCGCAGGAGGGGTATCCCTCGCGCGCGGTGACGATGGTCGTGCCGTTCCCGCCAGGCGGCGTCGCCGACATCGTCGGGCGGCCCCTCGCGGCGATGATGGAGAAATCGCTGAAGCAGCCGGTGGTGATCGTGAACCGCACCGGCGCCGGCGGCGCGCTCGGCATGCGCGAGGTGGCCAGGGCGGCGCCCGACGGCTACACCGTCCTCATGGGCCTGTCGTCGATCTCGATCTTCCCGGTGTCCGAGCGCGTGAACGGCAAGCAGCCGGCCTACGAGCTGAGGGACTTCGCGCCGATCGCGCTCATCACCGCGGACCCGACCGTGCTCGTGGTGCGCGCGGACAGCCCCTACAAGACGGTGAAGGATTTCGTCGCAGCGGCGAAGGCGCGGCCGGGCAAGATCAACTACTCGTCCTCCGGCGTGTACGGCACGCTGCACGTCGCGATGGAGATGTTCGCCAACGCGGCGGGCGTGCAGCTTTTCCACGTGCCGTATGGCGGCGGCGGACCGGCGATCACGGCGCTCCTCGGCGGGCAGGTGGAAGCCTCGGCGCAGGGCCCGGCGGCGGCCATCGGCCAGATCCGCGCCGGCAAGATGCGCGCGCTCGCGGGCTGGGGCACCGAGCGCCTGAAGCTGCTTCCCGATCTGCCGACCTTCAAGGAGCTCGGCTACGACGTCGAGTTCTACATCTGGTCGGGGGTGTTCGCGCCCGCTTCGACGCCCGCGCCCGTTGTCACGAAGTTGAGGGAGGCGGTGAAAGCAGCCGCGACTTCCGGCGACTTCAGGAACGCGATGGAGAAGGTCTCCACCCCGGTCAGCTACCTCGACGCGCCCGAGTTCGCGAAATACTGGGAGCGCGACGCGCACCGGCTCGCCGCGGCGGTCGAGAAGATCGGCAAGGTCGAGGAAGAAAAGAAGTAACGGCTCAAAGTCCCTTACGGCGCTTTCGCGCCGCGGCCGCGCGCTTCGCCTTGAGGAGCTTTTCCTTCTCGATCAGCACGCGCGGCGTGCGGTACTGGGAAAGCGTGCTTGCGCGCCGCTCGAACGGGTCGCGGCGCGACACGAGCCTCAGGTGCCGGCCGGCGACGAGGCTGAAATGGCGGATGCCGTCGAGCGCGGTCGCCACGCGCCAGGCGCCGTCGTCGCCGCTTACCCAGACCCGCGGATCCATCCGCCTCAGGTCGTAGGGCACCGAGTACTCGCGCAGCGTCTTGTGGTTGCGCCGATTGGCGTACTCGTGGAAGTACGACATCGCGAGCTCGCGCAGGTCGCGGTAAACCGGATCGCGCGAGCGCAGGAAAATCCCGTTGGTCTTGGAGATCGCTCCCCACAGGCCGTGGCGACGATAGATCGCCACCACGTGGTCGAAGTCGTTCACCGCGCGCATGTCGAGAAGGAGCGGCGGCTCGCCGTTCACCCAGAAGGCGCAGGCCGCGAGCATCGCGCCTTCGATGCAGTGTGCCCTGCGGGTGCGCAGCACTTCGCGCACCGTAAGGCAGGTCTCGCCGCCGAGCTCGAAGTTCTGCTCCAGGCCGTAGACGAACGCCTGGATCCTGCGCGGCGTGTCGAGGCGCCGCAGCAGCGCGAACTCGGCCTGCGTGAGGCCGAGGTGCTCGCGGCGGGCGAAGCGCTTGACAACCATGGGCCGGGAAAAAATATAACGCCGCGCCCGCGCCGGCAATCGGTCCCGCAAGCCCCTGATTTCTTGGACCCGGTCGTTCGGCCGGTGGGCGCAAGCCCGGAGCGGCCGTATTCTGGGAGCCCTTCCTGTTGCCCCGAGGCGCGCCGTCATGACCGAGCTGCTCGAACGACTTTCTTCGGATCTCGCCGCACGAGCCGCGGCGCTGCAGGGAACGGTCGCCGCGATCCGCCTGCCGCGCGAGCGCCACGTCAGCGCGATCGTCTGGCCTGGCGACGCGCTAGTCGCCTCCGAGCAGTCGCTCCCCGAGCGCGAGCAATTCGATCTCGTCCTGCCCGGCGGCGCCGAAGGCCAGGCGAGGCTCGCCGGTCGCGACCCGGGCACCAACATCGCCGTGCTGCGCCTGTCGCAGCCGCTCGCGCCCGCCGCGCTTGCACCGGGCGAAGCGCGGGCCGGCGCGCTCGCGCTGGCGTTGGGCGCGGACGGCACCGGCGCGGCGAGCGTGCGCCTCGGCCTCGTCAATCACGCCGGCCCGCAGTGGCACAGCCTCGCCGGCGGGCTCATCGAGCGGCGCATCGCGCTCGACCTGCGCCTCGTGCGCGCGGAAGAGGGCGGCCCGGTTTTCAGCGCGGCGGGAGCGTTTCTCGGCATGTCGACTTTCGGCGCGCGCTCGCGCGTGCTCGTCATTCCGGCCGCCACGCTCGAGCGCGTCGTCCCGCTGCTCCTGAAGGACGGGCGCGTCGCGCGCGGATGGCTCGGCGTCGCGCTGCATCCCGTCGCCGTGCCCGACGCGCTGCGCGGGGAGGCCGGTCAGCCGAGCGGCATGATGGTGATGTCGCTCGCCGCAGGCGGCCCCGCGGCGAAGGCCGGAATCGTGGCCGGCGACATCGTGCTGAGCGTCAACGACGCCGCGGCGTCGGGATTTCGCCGGATTGCCGGACAGTTTGGTCCGGAGCGCATCGGCCGCAAGGCGGCGCTGCGCCTGATCCGGGGCGGAACCGTGCTCTCGGTCGATGCCGTGATCGAGGCGCGCCCCGCCGCATGAGCGCGGTCCTCCGAACGGCGCCCGCCATCGCCCTCAAGGTTCTGGTCCGCGCGACGGATCCGGCGCGCCGCGAGCTCCTGCGCCGGCTCGTCGTCGACGCCGGCCATCTGCCGGTGGATTCGCCGTCCGCTGCCGACGCGGTATTGTCGGACCGGCTCCCGGCGGAGGGCTTCGCTTCGATGCCCGAGCCCAGTCCGCTCTTCACGCCGCGCGAGGTGGAAGTCCTGGCGGCGATCGGCGCTGGCCTTACCAGCAAGATGATCGCGCGCAGGCTGGCGATCTCTCCCCACACCGTGAAGTTCCATGTCGAATCCCTGCTGAGAAAGCTCGGCGCGCGCACGCGGGCGGAAGCGGTGGCGAAAGCGCGCGAGCAGACGCTCAGGAACACCGTCGAGTTCTAGCTTCAAAATCGCTGGAACCCTGGCCTGCTTTGGTGTCACAACTCTTGATCGCCAAAGACAGGAGCAACCATGAAGCCACGCATTGATTTCGCGCGGGTGTCGCCGAAGGTCCTGCAAGCCATGTACGGGCTGCAGAACACCGTCAACGGCTCCGGCCTCGAGCACAACCTCCTGGAGCTGGTCAAGATGCGCGCGTCGCAGATCAACGGTTGCGCGTACTGCCTCGACATGCACAGCAAGGACGCGCGCGCCGCCGGCGAGACCGAGCAACGCCTGTACCTGCTCGACGCCTGGCGCGAGACGTCGCTCTACAGCGAGCGCGAGCGCGCGGCGCTCGAGTGGACCGAAGCCCTGACGCGCATCGGCGACGGCCACGTTCCGGACGCGGTGTACGCAGGAGTGCGCGAGCATTTCAGCGAAGAGGATCTCGTGAAGCTCGCGCTCGCCGTAGTCGCGATCAACGGCTGGAACCGCCTCGCGATTGCATTCAGAGCGCAAGCCGGCAGCTACCGGCCCGGGATGTCCGGCCGCGCGCGGACCGCGCAGGAGGCGTAAAGCCGAAAAAACCCATTACAAGTGCAACATGGCGCGGAGGCTCGAAGGTTAGAATCGGAGCCTCCCTGCCATCACCGCGAATGCCCATGGGTTTCAAACACCTCGCCGTGTTGTCGCTCGTCCTGTCGGTGGCGGCCTGCGGGCAGGGCGCGGGCGAGCACGGCGGCAAGGGCGGCGGTCCGGGCGGTCCCATGGGAGGCATGCCGCCGCCCGAGGTCAATGTCGAGACGGTGCAGGCGCAGACGCTGCCCGTGACGCTCGAGTACACCGGGCAGACCGTGGGCTCGCGCGAAGTCGAGGTGCGCGCGCGGGTCACCGGCATCCTCCTCAAGCGCAACTTCGTCGAGGGCGGCGCGGTGAAGCAGGGCCAGTCGCTCTTCACGCTCGACCCGGCGCCGTTCGAGGCCGCGCTCGCGCGCGCCCAGGCCGACGTCGCCGCGGCCGAGGCCCGGCTCCAGCAGGCGCAGCGCAACGCCGCGAGGCTGAAGCCGCTGTATGCCGAGAAGGCGGTGAGCCAGAAAGAGTACGACGACGCCGTCTCCGGCGAGTCGATCGGCGCGGCCGACGCCAAGTCGGCGCGCGCGCGCCTCACCGAGGCCAAGCTCAACCTCGAGTACACGCGAGTCGAGTCGCCGGTCTCGGGCGTGGCGAGCCGGGCGCTGGTGTCCGAGGGCACGCTCGTGTCCGGGCCGCAGGTGCTGCTGACCACGGTGATCCAGGTCGACCCGATGTGGGTCAACTTCGGCATCCCGGACAACGAGCAGGCGCGCCTGCAGAAGGAGGCGGACTCGGGGCGCCTCCGCCTGCCGAAGAATTTCGAGGTCGAGCTCCAGCTCGCCGACGGCAGCAAGTATCCGAAGAAGGGCCGGCTCTCCTTCTCCGACGTGCGCATCTCGCCGGCCACCGGCACGCGCGAAGCGCGCGCCGAGCTGCCCAACTCGGGCGGCGTACTGCGTCCCGGGCAGTTCGTGCGCGTGCTGCTGCACGGCGCGAACCGTCCCAACGCCGTCACCGTGCCGCAGCGCGCCGTCCTCGACGGCCCGCAGGGCAAGTTCGTCTACGTGGTCGACGACAAGTCCACGGCGCAGCCGCGCCCGGTGCAGGCGGCCGAATGGTCGGGCGACAGCTGGGTCATCACGGCGGGCGTGAAGCCGGGCGAGCGCGTGATCGTCGACGGCCTGCTCAAGCTCGGCCCCGGGGCGCCCGTCAAAGTCGCGCAGAAGCCGCCCGCCGACAAGCCCGACGCGCAGAACCAGGCCAAGAAATAGTGCTCTCCCGCTTCTTCATCGACCGGCCGATCTTCGCCGCGGTGCTGTCGGCGTTCATCGTGCTCGCCGGGCTCGCCGCGATGCGCGTGCTGCCGGTCGCGCAGTATCCCGAGATCGCGCCGCCGGTAGTGACGGTGCAGGCGGTCTATCCGGGCGCCTCGGCGCAGGTGCTGGCGGAAACGGTCGCCGCGCCGCTCGAGAACCAGATCAACGGCGTCGAGCACATGATCTACATGAACTCGACCTCGACTTCGCAGGGCGTGGTCCAGATCCAGGTCACGTTCGACATCGGCACCGACGCGGACAAGGCGGCGCTCAACGTCAACAACCGCGTCAAGCAGGCCGAGGCGCGCCTGCCGCTCGAGGTGCGCCGCCAGGGCGTGACGGTGGAAAAAGGCTCCTCGGCGTTCCTGCAGGTGCTCGCCTTCTACTCGCCCGACGACCGCTTCGACGGTGTGTACATCTCCAACTATGTGACGCTGAACGTGCTCGACCTCCTGAAGCGCGTTCCGGGCACCACCAATGTCCAGATCTTCGGCGCCAAGGACTACGCGATGCGCATCTGGGTGCAGCCCGACCGGATGACGCAGCACCGGCTCACGCCCTCGGACCTGATCCGGGTGATCAACGAGCAGAACGCGCAGTTCGCCGCGGGCAAGGTCGGGCAGGCGCCCGCGCCCTCGGGGCAGGAGCTGGTGTACACGATCACCACGCGCGGGCGGCTCGCCGATCCGAAGGAGTTCGAGGAAATCCTGGTGCGCACCAACCCCGACGGGTCGTCGCTCAGGCTGAAGGACGTGGCGCGCGTCGAGCTCGCCTCGAAGGACTACGACTTCATCGGCCGCATCAACGGCCGCGAGGCGACGCTGGTCGGCGTGTTCCTCCAGCCCGGCGCCAACGCCCTCGGCGTCGCGGGCGACGTGAAGCGCACCGTGGCCGACATCGCCAGGCGCTTTCCTCAGGGGCTCGCCTATTCCGTCCCCTACGACACGACGCGCTTCGTGGAGGTCTCGATCAAGGAAGTGGTCGAGACGCTCCTCATCGCCATGGTGCTCGTGTTCCTGGTGGTGTATCTCTTCCTGCAGAGCTGGCGCGCGACGCTCATTCCCTTCGCCGCGGTGCCGGTGTCGCTGATCGGCACCTTCGCCGGGCTGCTCATGCTCGGCTACTCGATCAACACGCTCACCCTTTTCGGCATGGTGCTCGCGATCGGCATCGTGGTGGACGACGCCATCGTGGTGCTGGAGAACGTCGAGCGCATCATGCACGAAGAGGGGCTGCCGCCGCGCGACGCCGCGGTCAAGGCAATGCGCGAGGTGACGAGCCCGATCATCGCCATCGTGCTGGTGCTGTGCGCCGTGTTCGTGCCGATCGCCTTCCTCGGCGGCCTCACCGGCGAGCTCTACCGCCAGTTCGCGGTCACCATCTCGATGGCGGTGGTGATCTCGGGCGTGATCGCGCTCACGCTCACGCCGTCGCTGTGCGTCATCGTGCTGAAGCCGGAGAAAAGGCGGCAGCGCGGATTCTTCGCCTGGTTCAACCGCGCCTTCGGCCGCGCCACCGACCACTACGAGTCGGGCGTCGCGTGGATGATCCGGCGCGGCGGCGTCGGCGTCGCGCTGTTCGCCTGCATGGTGGCGGCCGCGGCATGGCTCTGGCACATCACGCCGGGAAGCCTGGTGCCCGACGAGGACCAGGGCTTCTACATCGCGGCGGTGATCCTGCCCGACGGGGCGACGCTCGAGCGCACCGACAAGGTGGTCGCCGAGGTGAACAAGGCGATCGCGTCCAATCCCAACAACCTCGACGTCGTCGCTTTCACCGGCTTCGACTTCCTCGGCGGCGGCTTCCGCAACAACGCCGCGACGATCTTCGTCACGCAGAAGCCCTGGAGCGAGCGCAAGGTCGCCACGCCCCAGGTGGTCGGGGATTTCTTCATGAAGACCGCCCACATCAAGGAGGGCCTCGCGCTCGCCTTCGGCCCGCCGCCGATCTTCGGCCTGGGCACCGCGGGCGGCTTCGAGTTCTATATCCAGAACCGCGGCACCGGCGGATCCGGCGAGCTGGCCAAGGCGCTCGGCCAGTTCATCGGCGCGGCGCACAAGGAGCCGCAGCTCGGCATGGTGCAGACGCTCTGGCGCGCCACCGTGCCGCAGCTCTCGGTCGATGTCGACCGCGACAAGGCGAAGGCCCTGGGCGTGCCGCTCGAGGAGCTCTACGGCACGCTCGCGGCGACCCTCGGCACCTACTACGTCAACGACTTCAACAAGTTCGGCCGCACCTGGCAGGTGCTGATGTCGGCCGCGCCGGGCTACCGCAACAGTCCCCAGGACATCGGCAAGGTGTGGGTACGTTCCGAGAAGGGCGACATGGTGCCGCTCGACTCGCTCGCCCGCGTGCGCTACACCTCGGGCCCCGATTCGCTCGACCGCTTCAACAACCTGCCGGCAGTGAAGATCTTCGGCCAGGCGGCGCCGGGCGTGTCGTCGGGCCAGGCGATCCAGGTGATGGAAAACCTCGCCAACAAGGTGCTGCCGCGGGACTTCAGCTACGACTGGGGCGGCGTCTCGTACCAGGAGAAGCGCTCGGCCGGGACCTCGGGCCTCGCCCTCGGCCTCGCCGTCGTCATGGTGTTCCTCATCCTCGCCGCGCAGTACGAGAAGTGGTCGCTGCCGCTCTCGGTGCTGCTCGCCATGCCCTTCGGCACGTTCGGGGCGCTGACTGCAGTCTATTTTAGGGGTTTGACGAATGATGTTTATTTCCAGATCGGGCTGGTCACCCTGCTCGGCCTGGCGGCGAAGAACGCGATCCTGATCGTCGAGTACGCGGTGATGAAGCACGAGCAGGGTCTCTCGGCGTCGGCCGCTGCGGTCGAGGCGGCGCGGCTGCGCTTTCGCCCCATCCTGATGACTTCGCTCGCCTTCATCCTGGGCGTGCTGCCGCTCGCGATTTCCACCGGCGCCGGCGCCGGCGCGCGGATTTCGGCCGGCACGGGCGTCATGGGCGGGATGCTCGCCGCGACCTTCCTCGCCATCTTCTTCGTGCCGATGTTCTTCAAGCTGATGACCGACCGGCACCTGACCGAGAAGCGCTCCACCGCCGACATCAAGCACGAGGCCGAGCTGGCGCGCGTGGTCACGCACAAGAGCGTCCCGATGCCGCACCACGCGCCGCACAGCCATGAGTAGGAGCTTTTTTCTCCTCGCCTCGCTCGCAGGCGCGCTTCTCCTCCTGGCCGGGTGCGTGAACCCGGTGAAGTACGAGCGTCCGGCGGTCGAGCTGCCCGAGGCCTGGAAGGAGGCCGCGCCGCGCTTCGTCGAGGAAGGCCGCTGGTGGCGCATCTACGACGACGCCGCGCTCGACGCGGTCGTCGACGAAGCGCTCACCAGGAACGGCGACCTTCTCGTCGCGGCCGCGCGCGTGGACGAGTCGCGCGCGCTCCTCGGCGAGGCCAACTCCTTTTTCTGGCCGCAGGTCGATGCCCAGGCTTCGGCCAGCCGCCAGCAGATCTCGACGCGCACCGCGACCTCGTTTCCCGGCATCCCGACCGAGTACAGCAACCACCGCGCGACGCTCAACGTCTCATACGAGCTCGATCTCTTCGGCCGCCTGCGCGCCAACTCGGCCGCCGCGCGCGCCGAGCTCGAGGCGAGCGAGGCCTCGCGCGACGCGGTGCGCCTCGCGCTCGCGGCGCAGGTGGCGAAGTCCTACTTCGCGCTGCGCTCCCTCGACGAGCAGGTCGACCTCACGCGCCGCACCGTGACGCTGCGCGAGCAGGCGCTCGACCTGCAGAGGAAGCGCCTGCGCGGCGGCGTGATCTCCGAGTTCGAGCTGCGCCAGCTCGAAGCCGAGGCGGCGGTGGTGCGCGCGCAGCTGCCGCCGCTCGAGCGCGACCGCGAGCGCGAGGAGGTCTCGCTCGCGGTGCTGCTCGGGCGCACGCCCAAGCAGCTGTTCGAGTCCCGGGTCAAGATCCGCGAAGCGTTCGACGAGATGCCCGGCCCGCCGGTCGTGCCGGAGGGCGTGCCTTCGGAGCTGCTGCTGCGCCGCCCCGACCTGGTCGAGGCCGAGCGCCAGCTCGCCGCCGCCAACGCGCGCGTCGCCGTGGCGCGCGCCGAGATGTTTCCCTCGATCAGCCTGACCGCCTTCTACGGCAGCGAGAGCGCGGCGCTCGCCAACCTGTTCGCCGGCGGCGCGGCGGCGACCTGGCAGGTCGCGGCCGGGCTCACCCAGCCGATCTTCGCCGGCGGACGGCTCCAGGCGCGGACCGACGCCGCCGAGGCGCGCGAGCGCGCCGCGCTGGCGCAGTACCAGCAGACCATCCGCGGCGCCTTCGGCGAGGTGCGCGCCGCGCTCATCGTGCAGACGCGCGCGAAGGAGAGCTACGACGCCGAGTCGGCGCGCTCCGCCGCGCTCGCCGAGAGCCTGCGCCTCGCGCGGCTGCGCTACGACAACGGCGTCGCGAGCCAGCTCGACGTGCTCGACGCCGAGCGCGGCCTGCTGGCGGCGCAGATCGCGCGCATCGAGGCGCTGCGCGCCTACCGCGCCGCGGTCGCCGATCTGTTTCGGGCTCTCGGCGGCTAGCCGAAACCAAAATCAGGGACGGACCACGTTTTTCTGATTATTGGTTGAACACGTAAGCGTCCATCGCGAGCACGCCGCCGTCGATGGCGTCGTAGACGCGCTCGGGACGGGCACGCTCGGGCGCGGCGCCGAGCGCGAAGAAGAACGGCAGGAAGTGCTCGTCGGTGGGATGCGCCCGCACGCCCTGCGGCGAGCGCGCGCGGTAATCCATCAATGCCTCGAGGTCGCCTTCGTCGAGCTTCTGCTTTACCCATTCCTGGAATTCGTGCGCGTACGGCGCGGGCGCGCCCTGGCCGCGCGCCCAGTCGCGCAGGTTGTGGGTCAGGTGGCCCGAGCCGATGAGGAGCACGCCCTCGTCGGCCAGCGGCCGAAGGGCCTTGCCCAGCTGGAAATGGTGCCGCGCGCCGAGGTCGGGCTGCACGGAGATCTGCACCACCGGCACGTCGGCATCAGGATAGGCGTAAAGGAGCGGCGCCCATGCGCCGTGATCGATGCCGCGCGTGCCGTCGATCGAGGCGCCGAAACCCGCTTCGCGCAGCAGCGCCTGCGCGCGCCGCGCCACCTCCGGCTCGCCCGGCGCGGGATAGCGCAGGCGGTAGAGCGGCTCCGGGAAATTGTAGAAATCGTGGATCGTCTGCGGCCGTGCCGAGCCGGTGAGCATCGGGAGGTCGGTTTCCCAGTGCGCCGACGAGATGACGATAGCGCGCGGCCGCGCGAGGCGCCGGCCGAGCGCCTTCCAGGCTTCGCCCGCCGGCCCCGGCTGCAGCGCGTGCATCGGCGAGCCGTGCGAGAGGAAGACGCTCGGCGCCGCGCTCATGCCGCCTTCTTCAGCAGGCCTTCCTCCTGCATCGCTTCCTGCACCTTCGGCCGCGCGCCGACGCGCTTGTGGAACGCGGCGAGGTTCGGCCAGCGCGCGAGGTCGATCCCGGTCGGCTTCGTCCAGTTGAGCAGCACGAACAGATAGGCGTCGGCGACGGTGAAGGACTTGCCCATCAGGTAGTCCTTGCCGGCGAGCTGCTGCTCGATCCAGTCGAAGCGCGAGGCGAGGTTCTGCTTCACGATCGACTTGTAGTCCTCGGGGGTGTTCGGCTTGAAGAGCGGCGAGAACTGCTTGTGGATCTCCGAGGTGAGGAAGTTGAGCCATTCCTGCAGCCGGTAGCGCTCCAGGCTCCCCGCCTTGGGCGCGAGGCCGGCGTCGGGCTTCCTGTCGGCGAGGTACTGCACGATCGCCGGGCCCTCGGTGAGGATCTGGCCGTCGTCCAGCTCGAGCGCCGGCACGTAGCCGCGCGGATTCACTTTCCAGTAGTCGCCGCCGCCTTCGAAGGTCTTTGCCTTGTTGTCGACCTTTTTCAGTTCGACGGGAATGCCGAGCTCGCGGGACACGATGTGGGGCGAAAGCGAGCATGCCCCTGGGGCGTAGTAGAGTTTCATGCCGTAACCTCCTGCAAGTTTGGTGCGTTGAGCGCGTTTACAAGGGCATAGCGGCCGTCGCCCAGCAGCGCCTGCACGAGCGAAACCGCGATGAGGAACGCCGGATATTCCCAGCCGCCGTTCGGCGCATTGAACACCCAGCCGTTGCCGGAATGCACCCAGGCGGCGCCAGCCAGAATCGGAATCAGCGCCAGCGCGACCCAGCGGCTCGCGACGCCGGCCACCAGCAGGACGCCGCCGACGAGCTCCGCCCAGAAGGTGGCATAGGCGAGGCCGGCGGGAAGGCCTAGCGACTGGAAAAACTGCGCCGTGCCGGGCAGCGTGAAGGTCAGGTATTTGAGGACCAGCGAATGGGCAATGAACATCGCGCCCAGGGAAACGCGCAGCAGGGTCGCCGCATAAGGGGCGGTGCGAGAGTCGATCATCGGCGGCCTTCCTTTCCGTGAGTGGGATCGAACGTGCGCAGTATGAAAGTCCCTAAACCTGGGATAAAGAGGTCCAGGCGGGATTGATTATTCCGGAAATCGTTGTAATCTGGGTCCGTGGACCGCTTTCAGGCATTGCGGGTGTTCTCTCAAGTCGTTGAAGCCGGCAGCTTCTCGGGCGCCGCAGACAAGCTGGGGCTTTCCACGACGGCGGCGTCCCGCCACGTCGCCGAACTGGAGGCGCACCTCCAGACGCGCCTGCTGAACCGCACCACCCGCCGCGTGAGCCTCACCGAAAGCGGGCGGGCGTTCTACGAGCGCGCGGTCCAGCTCCTCGCCGACCTGGACGAGGCCGAGCAGGAGGCGAGCCGCGCTGCGGTCGTGCCGCGCGGCACCGTCAGGCTCACGACCTCGATCAACTTCGGCGTGCGCCATGTGGCACCCGCGATCGCCGCATTTCTCGCCGCGCACCCCGGGGTACGGTTCGACGTGTCGCTTTCGGACCGCATCGTGGATCTCGTCGAGGAAGGCTTCGACCTGGCGGTGCGCATCGGCGCGCGCGGATCGGACAACGTCGTCGCGCGCACGCTCGGCGAAACGCGCCTGGTGCCGTGCGCCTCGCCGGCCTACCTCGCGGCGCACGGCGCGCCGCGCGTGCCCGAAGACCTCGCGCACCACAACTGCTTCACCTACGAATATGGGGCGGGGCGCGGCGTCTGGTCCTTCCGCGACGCGGCCGGCGCCGAGCGCAGCGTGCGGATCGGCGGCAGCCTCCATTCGAACAGCGGCGACCTGCTCGCGGAGGTCGCGGCGCAGGGCGCGGGCATCGTGTTCGAGGCCGCGTTCATCGTCGGGCCCGAAGTGCGCGCCGGCCGGCTGGTGCCCCTGCTGCAGGACTTCGTGTCGGCGCCGATGCCGATCTACGCGGTGTACCCGAGCCGCAAGCACCTTTCGGCGAAAGTGCGCCTGTTCGTCGAGTTCCTGCTCGAGCGCTTCGCCGGCGCGCAGGACTGGAGCGCGGCCTGAGGTTTCTGCTCGCAAGCCTGCTGCTGCTGGCGTCGTCGGGCCAGGCCACGGAGCCCGAGTGGCTGCTCGCCACGGACCAGCCCGCGGTGGTCGCCGGCCAACCGTTCGAAATCATCGTGGCGGGCGATGCGCCCCTCCCCGACGAGATCGAGGTGCGGCTGCGCACCGACATCGAGCAGCGCGTCGTCGTGCTCCGTGCGAGCGGCCCGGCCGAGCGCGGGCGGCGCCGCTACGCCGCCGACATGCCGGGCACGATGGCGGGCAATGTCCAGATCGACCTGGTGGCGCGCGATTCGAGCGTGCTGCAACTCGCGGTGGCGCCGCCCGGACAGGCGCAGCCGGGCACCGGGCGGCACGCGCCCGGCGAGTACGAGCCGCCGCTCTCGGAGAACGATCCGATGTACTTCATCGTCGGCGAGCACCACGGCTGGACGGCGCGCTTCCAGATCTCGTTCAAGTACCGCCTGTTCGACCTCGGCACCGGCTTCGGCCGCGAGCAGCCGTGGCTCACCGGCTTCTACTTCGGCTACACGCAGAACTCGATCTGGGACCTCTCGTCGCAGTCCAAGCCGTTTCGCGACACGAGCTATCGGCCGCAGCTCTTCTGGAAGTGGGATCGCTCGGACGAGAAGACCTTCATCGACAGCGTGCGCTTCGGCCTCGAGCACGAGTCGAACGGCGGCGACGCCGCGAACTCGCGCTCGATCAACACCGTTTTCATCCGGCCCGAGTGGCACCACAGCTTCGCCAATCGCCACGAGATGCAGTTCATGCCCAAGTTCTACAGCTATCTCGAAAAGGACGAGAACCCCGACATCGCGCAGTACCGCGGCTACGCCGACTGGCAGCTGCGCTACGACGCGGCCGGCGAGTGGGTCACGACGCTGGTCGGCCGCTACGGCACCTCGGGCAAGGGCAGCCTCCAGGTCGACGTGTCGAAGCGCTTGCGCGACCTGCGCTTCGGCCCGGTCGGCGGCTACTTCCACGTGCAGTATTTCACCGGCTACGGCGAATCGATCCTCGACTACAACGTGCGCAGTTCCTCGCAATTGAGGATCGGCTTCGCCATCGTGCCGTAGAAAAAATCGGGGTCAGACCCCAAAAAGGAAAAATCGGGGTCTGACCCCGATTTTTTTCTCAGGTGTCTTCGGTGCGCGGCGGGCGCCAGGTGTACGGAACCGGCCCGGGCGCGCGCAGCACGCGCAGCATGCGCAGCGCGCCTTCCTTGCGGCCCTCGCCGCTGCGGTAGTACCCGGGAACGAGCACCGTTTCGTAGAAGCTCATCGCCCGGTAGAAGCGCCGGGCGGCGTCGTTGTTCGAGCGCAGCTCGAGGTGGATGCTCGCCATGCCCGCGACGCGCGCCGATTCCACCAGCCATTCGAGCAGGCGCTGGCCGATGCCGAGCCGGCGGTGCGAGGGACGCACCGCGAGCAGCACGAGGTGCGCGCGCTCGTCGCCGAACTCCATGATGGCGAATCCCGTGATCGCGCCGCGCCCGCCGGCCGCTGCGCTCTTGGCGCCTTCGCACGCCACCACGGCGAGGGTCTCGCGGTCGCGGATCGCCCGCATGACGCGCGCCGCGTCGTATTTCCATCCCAGGCCGGCCTCGATGAAGTCGCGCGACATCATCGCGATCGCCTGGGCATCGCGCGGCTCGGCGAGACGGATGGTGATGGCGCGTGGCGTCATGTGATTCCATTGTGCCATACGTTCATCCGCTGAGGGCGAATGTCCTCTATGCCCTGATGAGACTATTGGTATCCTCGCCGAGGCCCAAGAAAAACTGGGGGGGCACGCATGACGACCGCCGTCGAGCTGTTTGCGCCGGCGCCGACGGCGCAGCGCCTCGAGCGCAAAGCGCTCTACGAGCGCGACGCGATCGGCAGCCTGATGGAGCCGCTGATCGGCGCCTTCACGCCAGAGTGGACCGTGGCGGAGACGATCGAGGCGCTGCGCGAGAGCGTGAAGCGCAACCTCGTCACGTATATCTGGGTGGTGGACGGCGAGGGCAGGCTCGCAGGCATCGTCACCATGCGCGAACTTCTCTTCGGCGCGAAGCACGCCACGCTGGCGCAGGTGATGACGAAAGATCCGTTCGTGCTGCAGGCGGCCATGCCGCTCAGGGAAGCGATGAAGCAGGTGCTCGACCGGCACTATCCGGTCTATCCGGTGGTGGACGCCGCCGGGCGCCTCACCGGTCTGGTGCGCGGCCAGGCGATGTCCGAGGCCCGGGCGATCGAGATCTCGCTGCAGGCGGGCAGCATGATGGGCGTGGAAAAAGAGGAGCGCATCGCGACGCCGTGGCACCACAGCCTGAAGCTGCGCCACCCGTGGCTGCAGCTGAACCTGCTCACCGCGTTTCTCGCCGCCGCGGTGGTGGGGCTCTTCCAGGACACGCTCGACCGCCTCGTGATCCTCGCGCTCTTCCTGCCGGTGCTCGCCGGCCAGTCGGGCAACACCGGCTGCCAGGCGCTCGCCGTGACCCTGCGCGGCATGACGCTCGGCGAGCTCAAGCCGGGCGCCGAGCGGCGCCTGGTCTCCAAGGAGGCGTGGCTCGGCTGCCTGAACGGCGTCGGCGTGGGCCTCGCCGCCGGCGTCGGCATGTTCGTCACCGCCGCCGGCCAGCACCAGGCGCGGCCGTTCATGCTCGGCTTCGTGGTGTTCCTCGCCATGATCGGCGCCTGCGTCGCGAGCGGCGTTTCCGGCGCGCTGGTGCCGCTCACGCTCAAGCGCCTGGGCTTCGATCCCGCGAGCGCCTCGAGCATCTTCCTCACCACCGCCACCGACGTGGTGAGCATGGGAATGCTCCTCGGGCTCGCTACGCTCTTGGTGCGCTGAAGAATCGGGGTCAGACCCCAAAAAAGAAAAATCGGGGTCTGACCCCGATTCTTCAAACGTAGATCATCTTGCGGGTCATCCCGCCGTCGGCGACGAAGTTCTGCCCCGTGATGAAGCCCGCGCGCTCGGAAATCAGGAACGCGACGAGCTCGCCCACGTCCTCCGGCCGCCCGGCGCGGCCGACCGGATGCTGCGCGTGGTCTTTTCTCGACAGCTTCGCTTTTGCGATCCAGCCCGGGCTGATGCAGTTCACGCGGATGCGCGGCCCGAGGCTCATGGCGAGCGCGTGGGTGAGCGCGACGACGCCGCCCTTCGTCGCGGCGTAAGCCTCGGTATCCGGCTCCGACTGCAGCGCGCGCGTCGAGGCGATGTTGACGATCGCGCCCGCGGTCTTGCGAAGATGCGGCACGCAATGCTTGGTCATCAGGAAGACCCCGGTCAGATTGACGCCGACCCTGCGGTTCCACGCCGCGAGCGTGAGCTTCTCCACCGGCGGATCGGCCGGGTCGGCGAGCCCGGCGTTGTTGATCAAAGCGTCCAGCCGGCCGAAGCGGCGCAGCACGCCTCGCACGCAGGCTCTCACCGAAGTCTCGCTCGAGACGTCGCAGCGGAAGAACGCGGCCGCGCCGCCGCCGCGCGCGCGGTCTAGATCTGCCACCGCGACGCGGTAGCCGCAGCGCTCGAGCAGCGCCGCGGTGCCGCGGCCGATGCCGCGGCTTCCGCCGGTAACTAACACCGTCTTTTGCGTCTGCAGTGGCTTTTGTCCCACAGACGAAAAGAGTATTCTGAAAGGCCGCGCGCGTGGAAGCCGCGTGGAAGCCGAGGAGGGCCGCCATGCAGGTCCAGGAAATCCTTCGAGTCAAAGGCAACCGGCTGCTGTGCATCGAGCCATCGGGCCAGGCCACCGAAGCGGTGCGCACCATGGCGCGCGAGAACCTCGGCTCGCTCGTGGTCCTGGAGCGCGAGCGGATGGTCGGGATGCTCACGTTCCACGAGCTCTTGCGCGCGCTCGCGCTGCGCGGCGGCACCCTCGGCGACCTCGAGGTCGGCGAGATCATGGACCGCGACCCGGTGACGGCCACGCCCGACATGGAGGTCAACGACCTGCGCCGCACGATGCTCGAGAGCGGCGCGCGCTACCTTCCGGTGATGAAGGGCGACAGGCTCCTCGGCGTGATCTCGTTCCGCGACGTCGCCAAGGCAGTGCTCGAGGAGCAGGACTTCGAGAACCGCATGCTCAAGGGTTACATCAAGAACTCGATCGCCTAGAGCCCGGTTGAAAAGAAGGAGCTTGCTGACGGGCGCCGCGGCCGCGCTCACGGGCGGCCTCGCGTTCGCCGCGTGGCGCTACTGGCCGCCGGAGGGCTTGTGGAATCCCTGCAGAGCGGCGCTGCCGGCGCGGCTTGCGGGTCACGAGCTGGTCAGGCAGGCGTGGGAGGGCGTCGACGCCTCGCAGATGTGGGACGCGCACGCGCACCTCATCGGCACCGGCGACTCCGGCAGCGGCGTCTACGTCAACCCGCGCATGGAGAGCCTGCTCAATCCGGGCGACTACGCCCGGCGCCTTTTCTTCCTCAACGCCGGCTGCGCGCACGACGCGTCCGGGAGCGTCGACCGCGCCTACGTCGAGCGCATGCGCAACCTCGTCGACGGCCTGCGCCCGGGCGCGAAGCTGCTGCTGTTCGCCTTCGAGCGCAGCTACGACGAGAAGGGCGACCCCGATCCCGAGCACACGCCCTTCTACGTGCCCGACGCCTACGCCCGCGACATCGCGCGCGCCTACCCGGCGTATTTCGAGTGGGTGGCCTCGGTGCACCCGTACCGGCGCGATGCCGTGGAGCAGGTGGAAAAGGCCAAGCGCGAAGGGGCGCGCGCGGTGAAATGGCTGCCCTCGGCGATGGGCATCGACCCGGCCTCGCCGCGCTGCGACGCTTTCTATCAGAAGCTCAGGGAATTGAACCTTCCGTTGATCTCGCACGCGGGCGAGGAGCGCGCGGTGCTCGGGCGCGAAGCGCACGACTTCGGCAACCCGCTGCGCCTGCGCCGCGCGCTCGACGCGGGGGTTCGCGTGGTGGCCGCGCATTGCGCCTCGCTCGGCCAGGACCGCGACCTCGACGGCGGCGGCGCGACGCTGGAAAGCTTCGCGCTGTTCGAGCGCATGATGGGCGAGGGGCGCTACGAGCGCACGCTCTTTGCCGACATCTCGGCGATGACCCAGGTGAACCGCGCCGGCGCGCACCTCGCCAGGGTGATCGAGCGCACGGAGTGGCACCCGCGCCTCATCAACGGCTCCGACTACCCGCTGCCCGGCGTGATGCCGATTTTCTCGGTCGATTACCTCGTGTCGCTCGGCCTGGTAGAGGAGAAGGCTGCGCCGGTCCTGAAGGAGATCCGCCTCCACAACCCGCTGCTCTTCGACTTCGTCCTCAAGCGCGTCCTGCGCTCTGGGGGAAAGGCGTTTCCGGCGGGCGTTTTCGAGACGCGCAAGTTCTTCGCATAGAATGCCCCGATGTCGGGCAACAGCTTCGGCCTGCTCTACTGCGTGAGCTCGTTCGGCGAGTCGCACGGCCCGGCCTACGGCGGGGTGGTCGACGGCTGTCCGCCCGGCCTTGCCCTGGCCAGCGAAGACATCCAGAAGGAGCTGGACCGAAGAAAGCCCGGCTCCTCGCGCCACGTCACGCAGCGGCGCGAGTCCGACACGGTCGAGCTGCTCTCGGGCGTGTTCGAGGGCCGCACCACCGGGACGGCGATCGGCTTCCTGGTGCGCAACGAGGACCAGCGCTCGAAGGACTACGCGGCGATCGCGCAGAAGTTCCGGCCCGGCCATGCCGACTACACCTACTGGCAGAAGTACGGCATCCGCGACGCGCGCGGCGGCGGCCGCGCTTCGGCGCGCGAGACGGTGGTGCGCGTGGCCGCCGGCGCGATCGCGAAGAAATGGCTGAAACAGCGCTACGGCGTGTCGATCAGGGGCTATCTCTCGTCCATCGGCAACGTGGACATTCCTTTCGGGTCGTGGGACGCGGTGAACGCGAATGCATTCTTTGCGCCGAACTCGGAAATCGTCCCGACGCTCGAAGCATTCATGGACGAGCTGCGCGCGAGCGGCGACTCGTGCGGTGCGCGCGTGAACGTGGTGGCGCAGGGCGTGCCGGTGGGATGGGGCGAGCCGGTTTACGGGCGGCTGGACGCCGACATTGCCTGGGCGATGATGTCGATCAATGCGGTGAAAGGCGTGGAGATCGGCGCGGGGTTCGCGTCCATCGGCCAGAAAGGCAGCGAGCACGGCGACGAGATGTCGCCGCGGGGCTTCTTGTCGAACAACAACGGCGGCGTGCTGGGCGGCATCTCGACCGGCCAGGACGTGACGGTGTCGCTCGCCCTCAAGCCGACCTCCAGCATCCGGCTCCCCAGGAAAACCATAGATATTCATGGAAAAGAAACGACGGTCGAGACCACGGGCCGTCACGATCCATGCGTGGGTATCCGCGCAACGCCTATCGCGGAAGCCATGCTTGCCTGCGTGCTGATGGATCACGCCCTGCGCCATCGCGCCCAGTGCGGGGATGTCGCGCCGCCGCTCGGCTTGGGCCCCAAAAACTAGGAAAACCCAAGAAAATCAATTAAAGTAACGCTACAAAACCCCCAAGAGAGAAGAACGATGAGCAACAAGGGCCAGTTGCTACAAGACCCCTTTTTGAACACGCTGCGCAAGGAGCACGTCCCGGTCTCGATCTATCTCGTCAACGGCATCAAGCTGCAGGGCCAGATCGAGTCGTTCGACCAGTACGTGGTGCTGCTGCGCAATTCCGTGACGCAAATGGTCTACAAGCACGCCATCTCCACCGTGGTGCCGTCGCGTCCGATCAGCCTGGGAGCCGACAAGGACTCCGAGTAAGTTTGCAGGAAAATCCCCAGGAAACCCCGCGCCAGGCTGCCGACCCCCAGGCAGCGATCATCGTGTGTCTGGACTTCGGCGACGACGCCTACGAGGAGCGCGTCGAGGAAGTGGTGCGCCTGGTCGAGAGCGCCGGCGTGCGCCGCCACCGCGTGATCCGCGGCAAGCGCGCGCGGCCCGATCCGAAGTTCTACGCCGGCAGCGGCAAGGTCGGGGAGATCAAGCGTGCGGCCGAGGAGCTGAACGCGATGTACGTGGTATTCAACCACCAGCTCTCGCCAGCGCAGGAGCGCAACGTGGAGCGCGAGGTGGTGCGCCGCGTGATGGATCGCACCGAGCTGATCCTCGAGATCTTCGCGCAGCGCGCGCAGACCAACGAAGGCAAGCTCCAGGTCGAGCTCGCGCAGCTCGAGCACCTCTCCACGCGCCTCGTGCGGGGGTGGAGCCACCTCGAGCGCCAGCGCGGCGGCCTGGGCAAGACCGGCGGCCCGGGCGAGACGCAGCTCGAGCTGGATCGCCGTTACATCGCAACGAAAACCAAGACGTTGCGCCGGAAGCTGGCCGATTTGCAGAAACAGAGAACCACGCAGCGCCGCGCGCGCGCGCGCGGGAACGTGCTGTCGGTGTCGATCGTCGGCTATACCAACGCCGGCAAGTCGACGCTGTTCAACGCGCTCGCCCGGGCCAGGGCCTACGAGGCCGACCAGCTGTTCGCGACGCTCGACACCACCACGCGGCGGGTGTGGATCCAGGAAGCCGGAAACGTGGTCGTCTCCGACACGGTCGGCTTCATCCGCGACCTGCCGCACGGCCTGGTGGCCGCGTTCCGCGCCACGCTGGAGGAGACCGTGCACGCCGACCTGCTGCTCCACGTGGTCGACTCGGCTTCGGCGAGCCGCGACGAGCAGGCGCGCGAGGTGGACAAGGTGCTCGCCGAGATCCCGGCGGGCGACGCGCCGCGGCTCCTCGTGTGGAACAAGATCGACCTCGTGGGGTCGGGAAATGAGCTGTCGCCGGCAGTCGAGCGCGATCAATATGGTAGGATCTGCCGCGTTTTCGTGAGCGCGCGCACCGGCGCCGGGCTGCAGGATCTGCGTGCGGCCATCGCCGAATTCGCGAAAGAGCGCTCGGCGGCGCGCCGCGCAGCCGCGGCGCCGACGCACCCACTGCTACCGACCTAATCCATGTCACTGAACGACCCCAATTGGGGGCGCGGCTCCCGCGGGCCCGACGGCTCCAGAGGCGGCCCCGGCGGGGGCAACCAGGGCCCGCCCGACCTGGACGAGCTGTGGCGCAACTTCAACCGGCGCCTGGCGGAGCTGTTCGGCCGCCGGCGCCGCGGCGGCGACGAGCCGCCGCGCCCGCCCTCGTCGTGGCAGATCGGCGGCGGCGCGAGCCTGCTCATCGTCCTGGTCGTGCTGGTCTGGCTGGCGAGCGGCTTCTACATCGTGGTCGAGGGCCAGCGCGGGGTCGTGCTCACTTTCGGCCGCTACTCGCAGGAAACCAACCCCGGCCTGCGCTGGCGCCTGCCCTGGCCGATCCAGTCCCACGAGATCGTGAATCTGGCGCAGGTGCGCACGCTCGAAGTCGGCTACCGCAACAACGTGCGCACCAAGGTGCTGAAAGAGTCGCTGATGCTCACCGACGACGAGAACATCGTCGACCTGCAGTTCGCGGTGCAGTATCTGGTCAAGGACGCGCGCGAATTCACCTTCAACGTGCGCCGGCCCGACGAGTCGGCGATGCAGATCGCCGAGACCGCGATGCGCGAGGTGATCGGCAAGAGCTCGATGGATCAGATCCTGTACGAGACGCAGGTCGACGTCGCGAACCGGGCGAGGGATCTCATGCAGCAGATCCACGACCGCTACGCCACCGGCATCCAGGTGAGCACGGTCACGATCCAGAACGCGCAGCCGCCCGAGCAGGTGCAGGCCGCCTTCGACGACGCGGTGAAAGCCGGCCAGGACCGCGAGCGCCAGAAGAACGAGGGCCAGGCCTACGCCAACGACGTGATCCCGCGCGCGCGCGGCACGGCCTCGCGCCTGCAGCAGGAGGCCGACGGCTACCGCCAGCGCTCGATCGCGAGCGCCGAGGGCGACGCCTCGCGCTTCCGCCAGGTGCTCGCCGAATACGCCAAGTCGCCCGCCGTCACGCGCGAGCGCCTGTACATCGAGACCATGCAGCAGGTGCTGACCTCGACCAGCAAGGTGATGATGGACTACCGGGGGAGCGGCAACCTCCTCTATCTGCCGCTCGACCGGCTGCTGCAGAACGCCGCCGCGCCCTCCGGCGGCGATGCCGCGACGGCGCAGCGCCAGCCGCCGGCGGAGGCCACGCCCGACGGCGGGCCGCGCTCGCGCGACTCCCTGCGGAACCGGGAGCGGGCCGACCGATGAGAGCGCTCGGACCGTTGCTGGCGCTGTTGGTGGTCATCGTGCTCCTGATATCGAGCGCCCTCTTCACGGTCGACCAGCGCCAGAACGCGATCGTGTTCCAGCTCGGCGAGGTGAAGGAAGTGGTGCAGAAGCCGGGCCTGCACTTCAAGTGGCCGCTGCTCCAGAACGTGCGCTATTTCGACATGCGCATCCTCACCTTCGACGACGCCGAGCCGCTGCGCTTTCTCACCCAGGGCAACCGCCCGGTGCTGGTCGACTCGTTCGTGAAGTGGCGCATCAACAACGTGCGCCAGTACTACGTCTCGGTGCAGGGGGACGAGTTCCGCGCCGCGACGCGCATCAAGCAGACCGTCTCTGGGGTGCTGCGCGACGAGTTCGGCGCGCGCATCCTGCACGACGTGGTGTCGGGCGAGCGCGAGCAGATCATGAGCCGGGTGCGCGACAAGGTCGACCAGGACCTGAAGCGCATCGGCGTGGAGATCATCGACGTGCGCCTGAAGCGCGTCGACCTGCCGCAGGAGGTGTCCGAGTCGGTGTACCGGCGCATGGAGGCCGAAAGGAAGCGCATCGCCAACGAGCTGCGCTCGACCGGCGCGGCCGAGGCCGAGAAGATCCGCGCCGACGCCGACCGCCAGCGCGAGGTGCTGCTCGCCGAGGCCTATCGCGACGCGCAGCGCGTGCGCGGCGAGGGCGACGCCAAGGCGGCGGCGATCTACGCCGCGGCGTTCAGCCAGAACCCGGAGTTCTTCGCCTTCTACCGCAGCATGGAGGCCTACCGCAGCACCTTCCGCGGGCGCAACGACCTCCTGGTGATCGAGCCGAACTCGGACTTCCTGCGCTACTTCCGGGATTCGATGGGCAAGCCCGCGCAGCGAAAATGACGCATGGGCACGACCTTCCTCCTGGCGCTTGCCCTCATGCTGATCCTCGAGGGGGTGCTACCGTTCCTCGCGCCTAACCTCTGGCGCGACACGTTTCGCCGCATCACCCAGATGTCCGACGGCCAGATCCGCTTTGTCGGGCTGTCCTCGATGCTGATCGGGCTGCTCATCCTCTACGCCAAGACCTGGCTGCAGTGATGCGCTGGATCCTGCCCGAGTACATCGACGACATCCTTCCCGCCGAGGCGATGCGCATCGAGGCGCTGCGCCGCTCGATCCTGGATCTGTTTTTCAGCCAGCGCTACGAGCTGGTGATGCCGCCGCTCATCGAGTACACCGATTCGCTGCTCACCGGCACCGGGCACGACCTGGAGCTGCGCACCTTCAAGGTGGTGGACCAGCTCTCGGGCCGCATGATGGGCCTGCGCGCCGACATCACCCCGCAGGTGGCGCGCATCGACGCGCACCTCCTCAACCGCGAAGGCGTGACGCGCCTGTGCTACTGCGGCAGCGTGCTGCATACGCTTCCCGCCGGCCCGGCGGCGACGCGCGAGCCGATCCAGCTCGGCGCGGAGCTCTACGGCGACGGCGGGGTCGAGGCCGACGTCGAGATCCTGCAGCTGCTCTGCCGGGCGCTCGAGGCTGCGGGCGTGCGCAACCCGCGCATCGACATCGGCCACGTGTCGGTGTTCCGCGCCATCGCCCACGGCGCGCAGCTCGACGCCGAGATCGAGGCGCAGCTGTTCGCGGCTTTGCAGAAGAAAGACATCCCGTCGCTGCGCGGGCTGACGAAAAAGCTGGATGCGAAAACCCGCGAGGCGCTGCTCGCGCTGCCGGACCTGTACGGCGGCGCCGAGGTGCTCGATCTCGCCGAGAAGAAGCTGCCCAAGCTCGCCGAGCTCTCGCGCGCCCTCGGCACGCTGCGGCGGCTCGCCAAGGCCTGCAGCCTGCCGGTCAGCCTGGACCTCGCCGAGCTGCGCGGCTACCACTACCATACCGGTGTGGTGTTCGACGCGTACTCCGCATCGCAGTCCGTGGCGCGCGGCGGGCGCTACGACGAGGTCGGCAAGGCGTTCGGACGGGCGCGCCCGGCCACCGGGTTTTCGATCGATTTGAGGACGCTCGCAGCAGCGGCGGCGTGACGCCCGCCACGCAAATCAAGGCCATGAAAGCACGCAACGTAGTGGTCATCGGCACGCAGTGGGGCGACGAGGGCAAGGGCAAGATCGTCGACTGGCTCACCGACCGCGCGCAGGGCGTGGTGCGCTTCCAGGGCGGCCACAACGCCGGGCACACGCTGGTGATCGGCGGAAGCAAGACCGTCCTGCACCTCATCCCCTCGGGCATCCTGCGCGCCGAGGTCGACTGCTTCATCGGCAACGGCGTGGTGGTTTCGCCGCAGGCGCTGGTGGCGGAGATGGACGAGCTCGATGCGGCGGGCGTGCGCGGCGTGGTCGCCAGGCTTTCCATCAGCGAAGCCTGCCCGCTGATCCTTCCCTACCACGCGGCGCTCGATCACGCGCGCGAGGCGGCGAAGGGCGAGCGCAAGATCGGCACCACCGGCCGCGGCATCGGCCCGGCCTACGAGGACAAGGTGGCGCGGCGCGCGATCCGCCTGCAGGACCTGTTCGACCCGGCTCGCTTCGCCGAGAAGCTGCGCGAGCTGCTCGACTTCCACAACTTTGTTCTCAAGAACTATTACCGCCAGCAAGAGGTAGGCTTTCAAAAAACCCTGGAAGAAACCTTGGCGCTCGCGCCGCGCCTCGCGCCGCTCATCGCCGACGTGCCGCGCGCGCTCTACCACGCGAACCGCGCCGGCAAGAACCTGCTGTTCGAGGGCGCGCAGGGATCGCTGCTCGACATCGACCACGGCACCTATCCGTTCGTCACGTCGTCGAACTGCGTGGCCGGCGCGGCGGCAGCGGGCGCGGGCATCGGCCCGCACCACCTGCACTATGTCCTGGGCATCACCAAGGCCTACACGACGCGTGTCGGCGGCGGGCCCTTCCCCACCGAGCTGTCCGACGACGTGGGCGAGCGCCTGCGCCAGCGCGGACAGGAGTTCGGCGCCACCACCGGACGGCCGCGGCGGACCGGCTGGTTCGACGCCGCGGCGCTGAAGCGCTCGATCCAGCTGAACGGGCTTTCGGGCCTATGCATCACCAAGCTCGACGTGCTCGACGGGGTCGAGGCGGTGAAGATCTGCGTCGGCTACGAGCTCGAGGGCACGTTCTCGGAAATCCTCCCGGTCGGCGCCGAGGAGCTCGAGCGCTGCCACCCGGTGTACGAGGAGCTTCCGGGCTGGATGGAGAGCACCGTCGGCATCCGCTCGTACGACTCGCTGCCGAAGGGCGCGCGCGCCTACTTGAAGCGCATCGAAGAGCTCGCGGGCGTGCCGGTCGATCTCATCTCCACCGGCCCCGATCGCGAAGAGACCATCGTCCGGCGCCACCCCTTTGATGCGTGAGAATCGGGGTCAGACCCCGATTTTTCTTTTTTGGGGTCTGACCCCGATTTTCAGCTCGCCGCCTCGGTGATCAACGCGAGCAGCCGGTCAAGGTCGACCGGCTTCGTGAGGTGCGCGTCGAAGCCCGCTTCCGCCGAGCGCTGCCGGTCCGCCTCGGTGCCGTAGCCGGTGAGCGCGATGAGGCGCACGCCGCTCCCCAGGCGCTCGCGCATCGCGCGCGCGAACTGGTAGCCGTCCATCCCGGGCAGCCCGATGTCCACCACCGCGATGTTGGGCGAGCCGGCCGCGGCCGCGTCCAGGCCGGCGCGGGCGTCGCGCGCCGCGCTGACGAGATGGCCGTCGGCCTGCAGGATGCGCTGAAGGGTCACGCGCGAGTCGTCGTTGTCCTCGACGATGAGCACGCGCGCCTGGCGCGCGGGCCGCGGCGCCGGCAGCGGGCGCGTATCGCGGTGCACGACCGGCTCGGGCTCCGGGATCGAAGGAATCCGCACCGTGAACCGCGCTCCCCCCTCGGGAACCACGTTTTCCGCCTGGACGCTGCCGCCGTGCAATTCGACCAGGCGGCGCACCAGCGCGAGGCCGATGCCGAGGCCGCCCGGATCGCCTGCGCTTGCGTCTCGCGAGAAGAGCTCGAAGATGTGCGGCAGGAGATCCGGCCGCACGCCGGGCCCGCTATCCTCGACGACGAGGACCGCTTCGCCCGCCTGCTCGGCGAGGCGCACGCGGATGCGCCCGCCGAAGGGCGTGAACTTGGCCGCGTTGCCGAGCAGGTTCGCGAGCACCTGGTCGACGCGCGTCGGATCGGCGCTTACGAGCACCGGAGCGAGCTCGAGCGTCCATTCGTGCTCGCCTTCGCGCTCTGCCGCGCGCACCGTGGCCACCGCCGCGGCGCTCGCCTGCGCGAGGTCGACGAGGTTGCGCCGCAACTGGATGCGGCCGCTCACCAGCCGGCCGACGTCGAGCAGGTCGTCCACGATCTTCGCCAGGTGCGCGCTTTGCCGCGCGATGATGTCTCGCGCCGCCTTGTGGTCGCCGCTCGAGGACGGCAGGCGCTCGAGCACGCGCATCGCGCCGCCGATCGCGCCGAGCGGGTTCCGGAGCTCGTGGCCCAGCATGGCGAGAAACTCGTCCTTCGCGCGATTGGCGGCTTCGGCCTGCTGGCGCGCGCCGCGCTCGTGCTGGAGCACGGCGTCCACCTCGCCGGCGGTGCGCGCGCGATCGGCTTCGGCGGCGGCGAGGCGCGCCGAAGCGCGCTCGAGGGCCTGCATGAGCGCCTGCACTTCCTCGACGCGCGAAGGCACCAACGGCACGGGCTTGCCCGCGCCGATCGCGGCGGCGGCCGTCGTGGCCGCCTGGAGCGCACCGGCGATGCGGCGGCCGATCAGCCAGGCGAAGAGGCCGCTCGCTACGAGAACGATGAGGAGGAGCGCGGCCAGCGCATGCGCTTCGGCGCGCGCCACCTCCTCCAGCCGCGCCTGCTGCAGGCGCCAGAGCGCGACGAGCAGCACCGTCGCCACGATGGCGAGAGGGACGATGCCTGCAAGCGATAGGCCGATCAGGAGCTGCCGCAGCGCGATGCGGCGACGGGGCGAAGGGGTGGTCAAGCGCGGGATTATGGCGGCGCGGCCCCGCTCTTGCATCGCACCCCGCGGTTCTACGAGAGTCCACCGCAAGGGATGCCGTTCGGAGGCGGACGCTATCGATTCACGCGCAGCATGGTCGAGGGTGCACCCGTCGATCCGGGCGTCTACGCCCTCTGGGAACGCGACGAGCTCATCTACTACGGCCGTGCCTCAGGCGCCCTCAGGAGCATCCAGTTCGCGCTCCTCGAGCACCTGTCGGGGCGCGTGGGACCCTGCACGCATGGCGCGACCCACTACGGCTGGGAGATCAGCCTCGACCCGGCGGCCCGGGAAGCCGAGCTGCTCGCGGAATACAAGGCCGCCTTTCACCGGCTTCCCCGCTGCAACCAGGGCTGAAGCCGAGCAAAAAGCGGCCTCCGGCGTAAGTTTTACCGGCAATTCCTGTCGCCTGGATTCGACGCCGCGTCGTCGCGGCTCGACCCCGCAACCCCGGGGGGCGCGACTGGAGAAATGGCGCGCGTGGCCGACAATGAACAACGGATGCTGGGAGGAGCGCCATGACGACCACCAACATGGCAGAAGCCCGGCGGCTGCACGCCGCCCTGAGGGACTTTTTCGCGCGTTACGCCTACGGCTCGCCCGACTTCAGGGCGCTCGGCCGGGTGCTCACCTTGTGCGAGACGGCGGTACGCGCGCTCGACGATGCGTACTGCCGGGAGAAGCTGCGCCTCGCCGCCGAATACGCCACGGAGCTGCTCTCGCAGCGCGACCACGGGAAGTGGGGCCACGATTCGGCCTCGGGCGCCGAGTTTCTCCGCCAGCAGATCCTGAACGCGCTCGAGCTCTACGCGAGCCGGCTCTACAGCCTCGACGCGCTACGCGAATCCCAGGCGGTCAAGGAGAAGCTGAAATGGATGACGCGCTCAAGCATTGCGCCGAGTTGAAAGCGCTGCACTCCGGGCCCGCCTGAACATCGGGGTTGGGGCCCGGCTGGTAGGCGCTACGGGTTATATTCCGTTGGTGCCGAGGAAGGGACTCGAACCCCCACAGTGTTGCCACCGCTAGGACCTGAACCTAGTGCGTCTACCAATTCCGCCACCTCGGCAGGGGAGGCGGAATTCTAGTTGCACGACCCCACAGTGTCAAAGAAAAAGCCAAGAAAAACAGCGCTTCGCCGACGTGCTCGCGCAGAGCGGCCGGCGGCCGCGCCGACTGAATACGCGCGCGAGATCGTCGACGCGCTGAACCGCGCCGGCGCGCCGCTCACGAGCGCCGAGCTCGGCCAGCGCCTCGAGATCAAGGGGCGCGAGCGGCGCGCGTTCGACCAGGCGCTCGCCGCGCTCGAGCGCGCGGGCGAGGTGATGAAGAACCGCACCGGAGCGCTGCTCGTCGCGAAGCGCATCGCGCTGGTCGCGGGACGCGTCGAGGGCCACCCCGACGGCCACGGCTTCCTGGTGCCCGACGAGGGCGGGCCGCCGGTGTTCCTGCCGGCGGCGGAGATGCGCGAAGTGATGCACGGCGATCGCGCGGCGGTGCGCGTCAGCGGACGCGACCACCGCGGCCGCGCCGTCGGGACCGTGGTCGAGGTGCTCGAGCGCGCAAAGCGCCGCATCGTCGGGCGTATGCACTCCGAGCACGGGGTGCTGTTTCTCGTGCCGGACGACCGGCGCATCGCGCACGACATCCTGGTGCCGGGCGCCGAGGCGGGCCGCGCCAAGGCAGGGCAGGTCGTGACGGTCGATCTCGTGGCGCCGCCCAGCCGCCATGCCCAGCCGATCGGGCGCATCGCCGAGGTGCTCGGCCACCACGCCGATCCCGGGATGGAGATCGAGATCGCGGTGCGCAAGTTCGACCTGCCGCACGAGTTCTCGAAGCGCGCGGCCGCGCAGGCGAAGGCCACCCCCGACTCGGTGCGCGAGGAGGATCTGCAGGGAAGGAAGGATCTGCGCAAGCTGGCGTTCGTCACCATCGACGGCGAGACGGCGCGCGATTTCGACGACGCGGTCTACTGCAGGAGAGAAGGCAAAGGCTTCCGCCTCTGGGTCGCGATCGCCGACGTGAGCCACTACGTGCGGCACGACGACGCGCTCGACCTCGAGGCGCGCAGCCGCGGCACCTCGGTTTACTTCCCGCGGCGGGTGATTCCGATGCTGCCGGAGAAGCTTTCCAACGGCATCTGCTCGCTCAATCCGAACGTCGATCGGCTCGCGATGGTGTGCGAGATGGCGATCGGCCCGAAGGGCGAAGTGGCGCGCTACGAGTTCTACCGCGCGGTGTTCAAGTCCGCCGCGCGCCTCACCTACACCGCGGTGTGGGAGGCGTTGTCCTCGGGCAGCGCGAA
This sequence comes from Burkholderiales bacterium, assembly GCA_036406675.1. Classification (GTDB taxonomy): domain Bacteria; phylum Pseudomonadota; class Gammaproteobacteria; order Burkholderiales; family SG8-39; genus SCGC-AG-212-J23. The sequence goes on along the minus strand of DASXAO010000116.1, from coordinate 10,575 downwards.
CGAGGACCTGCAGAACCTGCACGCGGTGTTCAAAGTGCTGCTCGATGCGCGCAACCGGCGCGGCGCGATCGACTTCGAGACCGTCGAGACGAAGATGCTGTTCGACGCCAAGGGGAAGATCGAGAAGATCGTGGCCGAGCCGCGCAACGACGCGCACCGCCTGATCGAGGAATGCATGCTGGCGGCGAACGTGTGCGCCGGGGGGCTCCTTGCGGCGCACGCGCACCCGGCGCTCTATCGGGTGCACGACGTGCCCGCGGCGGAAAAGGTGGCGGCGCTGCGAGACTTCCTCGCCGAGATCGGCCTCGCGCTTCCCGGCGGCGAAATCCCCCGTCCGCGCGACTACGCCCAGCTCCTCGAGAAGATCCGCAAGCGCCCCGATTTCGCGCTGCTGCAGACCATCCTGCTGCGCTCGCTTAAGCAGGCGGTGTACAGCCCCAACAACGCCGGCCATTTCGGCCTCGCCTTCGACGCCTACGTGCACTTCACTTCGCCGATCCGGCGCTATCCGGACCTCCTCACGCATCGCGCGATCAAGGCCGTGCTTTCCGGCAGGCAGTATTCGGGCGTCGACTGGGAGGACCTCGGGCGCCACTGCTCGGAGACCGAGCGGCGCGCCGACGACGCGAGCCGCGATGTCGAGATGTGGCTCAAGTGCTACCACATGCGCGACCACGTTGGAGAGGTCTTCAGCGGCACGATCACCGGCGTGGTTCCCTTCGGCCTGTTCGTCACCCTGGACGACTACTTCGTCGACGGCCTGGTGCACATCTCCGAGCTCGGCCGCGACTACTTCCAGCACGATGCCGCGCACCACGCGCTCATCGGCGAGCGCACCGGCAAGCGCTTCCGCCTCGCCGACCGCATGAGCGTCAAGCTCGTGCGCGTCGACCTCGACCAGCGCAAGATCGACCTCGTTCCGGCATAAAACAGGGACAGTCCCTATTTAATGAGTCGCCAAGGAACTCGAGAGCCACGCGTGGTATTCGGTTTTCATGCCGTGCTCGCGCGGCTGCGCGCCGATCCGTCGTCGGTGCTCGAGATCTACCTGGACGAGACGCGCAACGATGCCCGCGCCAAAGACCTGGCTGCCGTGGCGGAGCGCGCGAAGGTGCACCTCATGCGGGTGCCGACCAAGCGACTGGACGGCTTCTACGGAGGCGGGCGCCACCAGGGCGTGGTCGCCCGCATCGAGGTCAAGAAGACTTCGGATTCCGTGGATGAAATCCTCGAGGGCGTGGAACACCCGCTGCTGCTGGTGCTCGACGGCGTCACCGACCCGCACAACCTGGGCGCCTGCCTGAGGGTTGCGAACGGAGCCGGCGCGCATGCGGTGCTCGCTCCTAAGGACCGCGCGGTGGGCGTCACGCCCACCGTGTCGAAGGTGGCGAGCGGGGCCGCCGAATCGACCCCTTACCTCATGGTGACCAACCTGGCGCGGACGCTCGCCGAGCTGAAGGAGCGCAACATCTGGATCGTCGGCGCCGACGAGCGCGCCGAGAAGACCCTCTACGAGGCCGACCTGCCGGATTCGATCGCCTGGGTGCTCGGTGCCGAGGGCGAGGGCATGCGGCGCCTGACGCGGGAATCGTGCGACCTCCTCGTGCGCATACCCATGCGCGGGGAGGTCGAGAGCCTCAACGTGTCTGTGTCGGCGGGAGTCTGTCTGTACGAATCAGCGCGTCGTCGTCGCGCTCCGGCGTGATCTCGCGGAGCTTCCGCGCCACCACCAGCACGCTTTCGACCCGCGCCGCCAGGTAGCCGATCGGGGCACGGCCGTCGCCGAAGGCGATCTCTTTGGCGCCGCCCCGGAACATCCCCCCCTCGAACGACGCCTCGTCCAGCTGGTGGAACCGGGCGCTGCGGTAGTTGACCGTATAGATCGGCGCGAGCGTCGAGATGACGTGCGCGAGCGCGTCGAGCTGGCGCTCGGAGAGCGCGGGCTCGGCGATGGAGTACTGCTGGGGGTAGGCGCGGCGGTGCACCATGCGCGCGGCAACCGCCAGGGAAACCAGCCCCTGCCTTACCAACCGCTCCGGAAAATGTCCGCTTCGATCGAGTCTGGGCATGGCTGGAAAGCGTATCGGGAAAGCCCCCGGTCGAGTGTGGGAAACCCCGCCGCAACCCCCTGTCTAACGAAAGATGACAACTTTGAGGATTCCCTAACGCCATGAAATTAGATACTAAGAACTACGCGCCGCCCGATCCGGCGCAGATCGACGCCGACAATCCCGAAGCGCTCCGCTTCTGGGCACGCACCCTGGAAACGGACGAGGACCGGATCCGCCGGGCAGTGCGCAAGGTCGGGCCCATGCTGGAACAGGTCAAGCAGGAGCTCGGCATCGGCGGCCCCGGCTAGAACGCGCGTATAATCCGCCCCCTTCCTGGTCACACCGCTACGCATGGCGGTTGGCCTGTTTAACCCACGGGAACAAGGAGTCCAATTCGAGCATGCGACATTACGAGATCGTCTTCATCGTCCATCCCGACCAGAGCGAGCAGGTGCCCGCCATGGTCGAGCGCTACAAGGGCGTGATCGCCGCCCGCAACGGCACGGTGCACCGCCTCGAGGACTGGGGCCGGCGCCAGCTCTCCTACCCGATCCAGAAGGTGCACAAGGCGCACTACGTGCTCATGAACATCGAGTGCGACAACGAGACGCTCGGCGAGCTCGAGCACTCGTTCAAATTCAGCGACGCCGTGCTGCGCCACCTCATCATCAAGATGGACAAGGCGCATACCGCGCCCTCGCCGATGATGCGCGAGGAGAAGTCGAAGTCCATGATGGAGCGCGGCGCCGAAGGCCGCCCGGGAGAAGCGCCGACTGAACCGGCTCGAGCTGAGCGGCCGGCTGCTTGAGCTGAGCGCGCTGCGCTACACGCCGGCCGGGATCCCCGCGGTGGAATTCAAGCTCCTGCACGAGTCGGAGCAGGCCGAAGCGGGGAACCCTCGGAAGGTCGAGGCGGAAATCGCCGGCATCGCGTTCGCCGCGCAGGCGCGGCTGCTCGCAGCCGCAAAACTGAACACGGAACTGAAGCTGCACGGATTTCTCGCCGCCAAGAGCAAGCGCTCGAAGAAGCTCGTGCTGCACGTGACCAACATCGAATTCGTCGAAGGACTGGGAAAGGAAACAGAGCATGCCTCCGCCGCGCAAAGGTAAGGGAAAGGGCAAGGGGAAGTTCGGCAAGGACAAGAAGGACAAGGGCCAGCGGGCGCTATTCCGCCGCCGCAAGTTCTGCCGCTTCACCGCCGAGAAGGTCGAGTGGATCGACTACAAGGACGTCGAGGTCCTGAAGGACTTCGTCAACGAGACCGGCAAGATCATCCCCGCGCGCATCACCGGCACTGCTGCGGGCTACCAGCGCCAGCTCTCGGACGCGATCAAGCGTGCGCGCTTCCTCGCGCTGCTGCCGTATACCGACCTCCACTGAGACCGCCATGCAAGTAATCCTGATGGAAAAGGTGGCGAACCTCGGCAACCTGGGCGACGTGGTCAAGGTGAAGGACGGCTTCGCCCGCAACTACCTCATCCCCCACGGCAAGGCGAAGCGCGCCACCCCCGAGAACATCAAGCACTTCGAGGGCCGCCGCGCCGAGCTGGAGAAGGCGCAGAACGAGGCCTTGGCGAAGGCGCAAGAGCGCGCCGCCAAGCTGGAGAACCTGAAGCTCCAGATCAGCCAGAAGGCGGGCGTCGACGGGCGGCTCTTCGGCTCGGTGACGAACTACGACATCGTCGAGGCGCTCGAGAAGCAGGGGCACGACGTCGAGCGCTCGCAGGTGCGCATGCCGCAGGGCCCGCTCAAGCAGGTGGGCGAGTTCCCGATCCAGATCGTGCTGCACACCGACGTGACGGTGACCATCACCGTGGCGGTCATCGGCGAGCAGTAGGCCGCGGCCCGCAGTAATCGGCGAGCATTAGGCCGCAGCCTATTGGTTTCGCCAACCAAGGGCTCCCTCGGGAGCCCTTTTCTTTTTCACCACGTCCTGAGCGGTTCCTCGTCGCCCTCGTCGTCGTCTTCGCCAGGATCATCCTCGTCAGGCAAGGGGTCGTCGATCGGCGGATCGTCGTCGTCGTCCCACGGAGTCTCGAGCTTCAGCATTTTCACCTCCACGAATGGAGTGCCCGTGCATGGATATCCATACAGTGACAGAATTGCACTATACAGAAATACCTACAGGTTAATCACAAACTGACCACAGGAAATCCACAGCCCCTGGCGCAAGCTCCTTTTGTTCTTAAGAACATGCGCGCGCCGCAAGCGAATCGGGCAGCGCAAGCCGGTTTTTTCGTTGGAGCGCCGGAGGTTTCACTTGGCAATCCTGTGCGGCGGCCCGGTTGGGGGATGATTCGCGGCTCGTCGTCCGACAACAAGCTGTGTCCTCTGGGGAGGAAAGAGCGATGGCACTAGCGCAGCAGGTTACGTACGGGCGCCCGGAGAACGCCGACCCGCAGCTCCTGGCGCTGAAGGTCCCGCCGCATTCGATCGAGGCCGAGCAGTCGCTGCTCGGGGCGCTGCTGCTCGACAACCAGGCGTTCGACCGGGTGGCGGACCTCGTCACCGGCGAGGACTTCTACCGCGACGACCACCGGCGGCTGTGGCGCCACATCGCGCGGCTGATCGAGGCAGCGAAGCCCGCCGACGTGGTCACGGTCTCGGAGTCGGTCGAGGCGAGCGAGGACAAGGACAAGACCGGCGGCCCGGCGTACCTCGGGGCTCTGGCGCAGAACACGCCGAGCGCGCTCAACATCCGCCGCTACGCCGAGCTGGTGCGCGAGCGCGCCGTGCAGCGGCGCCTCGCGCAGGTGGCGACCGGCATCGCCGAGGAGGCCCTTAACCCGGCCGGCAAGGAAGTCGGGCAGCTCCTGGACGAGGCCGAGTCGAGGATCTTCCAGATCGCCGAGTCTGGCGCGCGCCGCGACCAGGGCCTGCTCGAGATCAAGCCGGTGCTCGCCCGGGTGTTCGAGCGCATCGACCACCTGTACCACCGCGAGAACCAATCGGACGTGACCGGCGTTCCGACCGGCTATACCCGCATCGACCAGATGACTTCGGGGCTGCAGCCGGGCGACCTCGTGGTCATCGCCGCGCGTCCGTCGATGGGAAAGACCGCGCTCGCCCTGAACATCGCCGAGCACGTCGCGGTCGACAACGGCCTGCCGGTGGCGATCTTCAGCATGGAAATGTCGAGCACGCAGCTCGCCATGCGAATGCTCGGCTCCATCGCGCGCGTCGACCAGCACAAGATGCGCACCGGGCGGCTGAACGACAAGGAATGGGGCGACCTTTCGGACGCGATGGGAAAGCTCCACGAGACCCCGCTCTTCATCGACGAAGGCGGCGCGCTCACCGCCCTCGAGGTCAGGGCGAGAGCCAGAAGGTTGAAGAGGCAGTACTCGAAGCTCGGCCTGATCGTGATCGACTACCTGCAGCTCATGGCGGCGACCTCGCAGGGCGAGAACCGGGCCACCGAGATCTCCGAGATCTCGCGCTCGCTGAAGGCGATGGCGAAGGAGCTGGACGTTCCCGTGGTGGCGCTGTCGCAGCTGAACCGCGCGGTCGACCAGCGTCCGGACCGGCGCCCGGTGATGTCCGACCTGCGCGAGTCGGGCGCCATCGAGCAGGACGCCGACGTGATCATGTTCATCTACCGCGAGGTGGTCTACAAGCCCGACCTGCCCGAGGACCAGCGCGGCCTCGCGGAGGTGATCATCGGCAAGCAGAGGAATGGCCCGATCGGAACAATTAAGCTAACCTTCCTAGGGCAGCACACCCGGTTCGAGAACTATCAGGACCCAGGCTCTTATTGAGCCTGGGTGGGACGGATCCGGGCTGTATTGAGTATTAGAACCACAGGCAACACCGAGGAAGGAGGGCGCCATGGCTGATGCGCACATTGCGCAGCGCGGACCCTATGCCGTCGAGCTTGCGCCGGGAGACTACTGGTGGTGCCGCTGCGGTCGCTCGCGCCGGCAGCCCTTCTGCGACGGCTCGCACAAGGAAACCGAGTTCAAGCCGGTCAAGTTCACGATGAGCGAGGCGCAGAAGGTCTGGCTCTGCGGCTGCAAGCGCACGAAGTCGCCGCCCTTCTGCGACGGCTCGCACAAGACGCTGCCTCCCGAGCCGGGCTGAAAAAAGGGGTCAGAGGAATTTTTCTGTAACACATTGCGCTGCATACGCAGCGCCAGAAGTGTTACAGGAAAATTCCTCTGACCCCTTTTTCGGTTACTTCTTAGCGGCGGTCCACTTTCCTTCCGCGCCCTTCTCGTCGCGGAAGCTGCCTTCCATCTTCGTGCCGTCCACGCGGCCGGTGAAGTCGCGCCGCACGCGATCCTGCCCGACGTAGGAGAACTGGATGAACGGGCCGCGCAGGCGCGTGTCGCGCAGTCCCGCGTGCACCGGCCCGATTCCGACCGAGCCGTGGATCTTCTGGAAGGTCTGCTCGAGCGCGAGGTCGCTGCGCTGGTTATTCGCTTCCAGCGTCCAGTTGCCGTTCACCTGCGCCGGCACCACCCAGAAGTAGGCGCGGCGGCCGTCGATCGACGAGATCTCGTCGGCCTCCCAATCCTCCATGGTGAAGGAGTGCGAGACCACGCGCGTGCCGGGTCGCATCCCGAGGATCGTGGGACGCAGCTTCATGTTGAGCGCCGGCAGCAGGTACATGGTGATGACGGTCGCATCCTTGATGTCGGTCTGGAAGATGTCGGCCTGGCGGATCATCGCCTTGCCCGCGCCGTTGCCGGCGACGCCCGCCGCGGCGGCGTTGGCGTTCGCGTACTTGGCCATGTCCGGGTTGTACTCGATGCCCACCGCGCGCGCGCCGAACTTCTTCGCCGCCGCGATGGCGATCTTGCCGTCGCCCGCGCCGAGGTCCATGACGAAATCCTGCGGCGTCACCTGCGCCATCGTCAGCATGCGGTCGACCACCTCGTCGGGCGTGGGCACCCAGATCACGTCCTTGCCCGCCTGTCCGACCTGCGGCTGGTACTGCGCCGCGGCGGTCCCTACGGCAAGCGTAAGGAGAATGAAAGCAACACTGCGTACGGAGAGAGTCATTGAGGTCCTCGCGAGAAGGCTGCGAATCTAGCAGAAAGATTTGACGCGGTGGCGGAACAGCGCTCGCGCCCCCTTAGCAGAGAGGCGCGAAAGCGCTAGAGCACGTCGGCGGCGTGGTCCGCCAGCCTGGACCGCTCTCCTCTTGCCAGCGTCACGTGGCCGGCGTGGCCCCAGTCCTTCATGCGGTCGACGACGTAGGTGAGGCCCGAGCTGCCTTCGGTCAGGTACGGCGTGTCGATCTGGGCGATGTTGCCGAGGCACACCACCTTGGTGCCGGGGCCGGCGCGCGTGACGAGCGTCTTCATCTGCTTGGGCGTGAGGTTCTGCGCCTCGTCGATGATGAGCCACTTGTTGACGAAGGTGCGGCCGCGCATGAAGTTGAGCGACTTGATCTTGATCCTGGACCGGACCAGGTCGCGCGTGGCGGCCCGGCCCCACTCCCCGCCCGAGTCGTCCGAGGCGTTGAGGACGTCGAGGTTGTCCTCGAGCGCCCCCATCCAGGGCTGCATCTTCTCCTCCTCGGTGCCGGGGAGAAAACCGATGTCCTCGCCGAGCGGCACGGTGACCCGCGTCATGATGATCTCGGAATAGCGCTTGTCGTCGAGCACCTGGGTGAGCCCGGCGGCGAGGGCGAGGAGCGTCTTGCCGGTTCCCGCCTGGCCGAGGAGGGTGACGAAGTCGACCGCGGGGTTCATGAGCAGGTTGAGCGCGAAGTTCTGCTCGCGGTTGCGCGCAGTGATGCCCCAGACCGAGTTCTTCGTGTGCGTGTAGTCGCGCAGCGTCTCGAGCACCGCCATGCGGCCGGAAGCCTCCTTCACCAGCGCGTACAGAGGGCGCTCGCCGGACTCGTCGAAGACGAACTCGTTCACGTGCAGCTTCGGCACCAGCGGCCCGCGCACGCGGTAGTAGGTGTGGCCTTCCTTCTTCCACGACTCCATGTCCTTGCCGTGGCTGTCCCAGAAGTCATTCGGCAGGCGCCGCACGCCGGTGTAGAGCAGGTCGGCGTCCTCGAGCACCTTGTCGTTGAAGTAGTCCTCCGCCGGCAGGCCGAGCGCGCGCGCCTTGATGCGCATGTTGATGTCTTTCGACACCAGCACGACCTCGCGCTCGGGCTCTTTCTCCTGCAGGAAGTTCACGACCGCAAGGATCTGGTTGTCGTTCTTGCCCGTGGCGAGGCCGTGGGGCAGGCTGCCGTTGATGGCCTCGGTCTGCAGGTACAGCCTGCCGCCCGACTGCTGCCCGTCTTTCGTCCTGAGCTCGAGCCCTTTCTTGATGTCGTCGGCGCTGCCGCTCACGATCTCGTCGAGGAAGCGGCTCGCTTGCCGCGCGTTCCGCGACACGTCCGAGAGGCCGCGCTTGTGCGCGTCGAGCTCCTCCAGCGTGGCGATGGGCAGGTAGACGTCGTGCTCGTCGAAGCGGAACAGGCTCGTCGGGTCGTGCATCAGGACGTTGGTGTCCAGCACGAAAAGCTTGTGGGTTTTCTGCTTGCGCGGGGTAGCGGGCTTCTTGGACATCAGGACGGGGAGGGAAGGGGAATGCGGCTCCGACAGCTCGACATCATAGGGCTTTAACAAAGTTCAATACCTCCTGGGCATGACCTGGGACCTTGACCCCGCGCCACTCGCGCGCGAGCACCCCGTCTGCGTCGACCACGAAGGTGCTGCGCTCGATGCCGCGGACTTTCTTCCCGTACATGTTCTTCATCTTCATGACAGCGAACTGCTTGCAGACCGCCTCGTCGGGGTCCGCGAGCAGCTCGAACGGGAACCGCATCTTTGCCTTGAAGCGCTCGTGCGATGCGAGGGAGTCGCGCGAGACGCCGAACACCCGGGCGCCGGCGCGCCCGAACTGGGCGTGCAGGTCGCGGAAATCCGCGCCTTCGGCGGTGCAGCCGGGGGTGTCGTCCCTGGGGTAGAAGTACAGCACGAGCTTCTCGCCGCGCAGCGCGGAGAGCATGAACGTCGTGCCGTCGGTGGAAGCGAGGCTGAAGTCCGTGACCGCCTTGCCCAGCATTTCCAGTGGTCTTTAGACCCTTCTTCGGATCCTTCTCAGGACCCTTCTTAAAAATTTATCCTAACGCGTTCAATTGAACATGTTTTTTGTTACCGCTGCAAGCGCCGCGTAGACGCCTGATCGCAAAGGGGAATCGGATTCGGCGCGCACTGGCTATGCGCAGCGCGCCCAGAAGCGGCGCAGCTCGGCGACGAGCTCCTGCGGCTTCTCCTCGGGGATGAAGTGGCCGCAGGCGAGCGCGCGGCCGCGCACGTCGGCCGCGACCTCGCGCCAGTCTTCCAGGCAGTCGAACAGCGCCTCGATCACGCCCTGCTTCCCCCAGAGCGCGAGCAGCGGCATGCGGATCTTCCTCGCCAGGTCCTTCTGGTCGTGCATCAGGTCGATGGTGGCGGCGGCGCGGTAGTCCTCGCAGGTCGCGTGGATGGTGCGTGGGTCCTTGAACGCGCGCACGTACCGGGCCATGGCCTCCTTGGAGAAATACTTGAGGCCGCTTTTCCCGCGGCCGAGGCGCTTGAAGACGTAAAACGGCGCCTGGCCCTTGAGCATGCGCTCCGGAATCGGCGTCTCCTGGATCAGGAAGAACCAGTGGTAATAGGCCTTCGCGAACTGCATGGTGGTGTTGCGGTACATCTTGAGCGTGGGCGAAATGTCGAGGACCGTGAGCGTGCGCACGCGCGTGCCGTGGTCGCGCGCGAGCCGGTGCGCGACGCGGCCGCCGCGGTCGTGGCCGACGACGTGAAAGTTTTCGTGACCCAGCGCGCGCATGACTTCGACCATGTCCTGCGCCATCGCGCGCTTGGAGTAATTGGAGTGGTCGCGTAGGCCCTTCGGCTTCGACGAGTCGCCGTAGCCGCGCAGGTCCGGGCACACCACGGTGTAGTCGCGCGCGAGCTCGGGCGCGACCTTGTGCCACATCGCGTGCGTTTCCGGATAGCCGTGGAGCAGGAGGACGGGGTCGCCTTTTCCCCCGCACACCAGGTTGATCGTCGCGCCCGAGGTGCGCACGCGGCGGCGGGCAAACCCGGGGAAGAGCGTCATCGGAACAGGAGCGCCGCGGCCACCTTGCGCTCCTCGGCGACGAGAATGTTGTAGGTGCGGCAGGCGGCCTGCAGCGTCATCACCTCGAGGCCGACGCCCGCGCGCGCGAGCGGCGCCGTGAGCCGCGGCTGCGGGAAGCGCTGTCGCGCGCCCGTGCCGAGGATGACGATCTCCGCGCTTGCCTGCAGCAGGGCGGCGAAATCGGCCTCGGTGAGCGCCTCGAAGCTGCGCGCGTCCCAGGGCTGAACCCGATCCGGCCGCACCACGATGCTCTGCTCGTAGCGCACGCCGTTCACCGTGACATAGTCATCGCCGTAGGCGGTGACCGTTTGCGCGCCGCTCGGCGCCGAGGCGTGAAGCTTCATGCGCTAGAATTCTAAGCAATGCACGAGTTTTCAAGAATAAAGCGGCTGCCGCCGTACGTCTTCAACATCACCAACGAGTTGAAGATGAACGCGCGCCGGCGCGG
>DASXAO010000115.1:0-14144 GCA_036406675.1 Burkholderiales bacterium | reverse complement strand
GCGCCGAGCCAGACGAGCGCCGCCTTCCAGCGCCAGATGAGGTCGACCACGTGGCCGACCGGCATCTTCACCGCCCACGGGATGCCGGCCCAGAAGGCGAGCGCGGCGAGGAACTCCGCCGACAGGTCGAGATACTCCTTGACGAAGAAAACCCCGGCGATGCCGGTCAATCCCTGTATCCCGTACGCCGCATAGACCATCAGCGGCGGCAGGTATGAAAGCCTGATCACGGCAGATCGTCCAGCGCGGCCGCGAGGTGTGCGCAGTCGGCCCAGCCGAGCACGCGCCATCCGGGCTCCCCGGCCTCGATCCAGTTCAGCGCCGCGTTCGGCAGCTCGCAGCGCCGCGGCGTGGAAAGGCCGCAGCCCGTCGCGCGCCGGTACGCCATCTCCAGCACCCCGCCGTGGGTGAACACGAGGACCTCCTCTCCGTCGTGCCGGCGCGCGATCGCTTCGATGCACTGGATGGCGCGCTCGAAGAAGGCGCGCAGGCTCTCCCCGCTGCCGAATGCGAACTCGGGTTCCTTGGCCTTGAAGCGCGCGTAATCGTCAGGCCGGCTCTCCTTTGCCTGGGTGTACGTCAGCCCCTGGAACGCGCCGTAGTGCCGCTCGCGCAGCCGCGCGTCGATGCAGACCTCGAGCCCGAGCTTCTCCGCCGCGGGTTGCGCGGTCTGCAGCACGCGCTGCAGGTCGCTCGAGTAGAGCGCCGAGAAGCGGCGCTCCGGAAGCGCGGCGGCCACGCAGCGCGCCTGCGTCAGGCCGGTCGCGGAGAGCGGCACGTCGAGCTGCCCCTGCACCCGGCCCTCGGCGTTCCACGCGGTCTCGCCGTGCCGCACCACGCACAGGCGCGCCGCCATCACTCGGCTTTGATGCCGTTCTCCTTCACCACCTTGCCCCAGCGCGCCATGTTGTCGACCAGCCACTTCTGCGTGTCGGCGGGCCCGAGCGCGACGACGTCCATGCCGAGCGTCTCGGTGAGGGTCTTCTGCACGTCCGGAAGCTTCACGGTCTTCTGCAGCTGAGAAACCATCTTGTCGACGATCGGCTTGGGCGTGCCGGCCGGCGCGAGGATGCCCCAGAAGGCGTAGGCGCCCTGCCAGGGGATGCCGAGCTCGCGCAGCGTCGGCACGTCCGGCATCGTGTGCGAGCGCTTGTCGCCGGTGAGCACGAGCGCGCGCATCTTGCCGCCCCGCACGTGCTGCGCCTGCGCCGCGGTGGAAGCCATGGCGAAGTCGATCTGCCCGCCCATCACGTCGGTCGAGAGCGGCCCGCCGCCCTTGTAGGGCACCGGCACGAGATGGATGCCGGCCGCCTGGTTGAGGAGGATCGTGGCGAGGTGGCCGAGCGAGCCGTTGCCGACGTTGCCGATGGTCAGCTTGTCGGGGTTCGCCTTGGCCGCCGCGATCACGTCCTGGAAGCTCTTGTACGGCTTGCCCGCGCCCGTGGTGATCGCCATCGGCGCCGTGCCGACGATCATCACCGGCGCGAAGTCCTTGATCGGATCGAACGGCAGCTTCGGGTTCAGCGCCTGGTGCACCGCGTGCGTGTCGAAGATGAACACCCAGGTATAGCCGTCGGGCGGGCTCTTCGCCACGTAGTCGGTGCCGATGATGCCCGAGGCGCCGGTGCGGTTCTCGACGATGAACGCCTGCTTGAGCGAGTCCTGCAGCTTGGCCGCGAGCAGCCGCGCCAGCGGGTCGACCGAGCCGCCGGGCGGATACGGCGAGACGAACTTGACGACCTTCGTGGGCCACTCTTGCGCGTTCAAAAAAGTAGTGAAGAGTCCCAGGGCGCAAAAAGCGACCAGCCTAAAAACCGACATTCCTTCCTCCTTTGAGTTTGAGCATCTGCCTCGCATCGTCGGGGGAGGCGACCGCGAGGCCGAGCTCCTCCAGCATGCGGCGTGCCTTGGAAACCTGCTCCGCGTTCGACTTGGCGAGCTGGCCGCGGCCGAGCCACAGGCTGTCCTCGAGGCCGACGCGCACGTTGCCGCCCATCACGGCCGACATCGCCGCGACGAACATCTGGTTGCGCCCGGCGCCGAGGACCGACCAGTGGTAGGCGTCGCCGAAGAGCCGGTCGGCGGTGCGCTTCATGTGCAGCACGTCCTCGGGATGCGGCCCGATGCCGCCGCGGATGCCGAACACCGACTGGATGAAAAGCGGCGGCTTCAGCAGCCGCCGCTCGAGGAAATGCGCCGCGGTGTAGAGGTGCCCGATGTCGTAGCACTCGATCTCGAACCTGGTTTCGTTCTCCCTGCAGCTCTCCAGGATCGTGGCGATGTCTTTGAACGTGTTCTTGAAGATGCGCTCGTCGGAGCCGGCGAGATAGGGCTGCTCCCAGCCGTGCCTGAACTCCTTGTAGCGCCCGAGCATCTCGTACAGGCCGAAGTTCATCGACCCCATGTTCAGCGAGGCCACCTCGGGCTTGAGCTTCAGCGCCGGCTGCAGCCGCTCCTCGATGCTCATCGTGGGCGCACCGCCGGTTGTGAAGTTCAGCACCACGTCGCTCGCCGCGCGGATCTTGGCGCCGAATTGCCGGAAGAGCTCCGGATCCTGCGTGGGGCTGCCGTCCTTCGGGTTGCGCGCGTGCAGGTGCACGATCGCCGCGCCCGCCTGCGCCGCGCCGAGCGCCGCCTCGGCGATCTCGTCGGGCGTGATCGGCAGGTGCGGCGACATCGACGGCGTGTGGATCGATCCGGTGACCGCGCACGTGATGATCACCTTGCCTTGCGGTGCTGCCATAGCATGCCTACCGGGGAAATCGTGACCCGGTCATTCTATGCAAACAAATCGTGGTCCGTCCCTGATTTCGAAACGGACCGCTGGCGCTAGTCCGCCTTCAACCCGGCGCGCTCCACGATCCGGTGCCATCTGGCCGACTCCGCGGCGATCTGGGCGCCGAACTCGCGCGGCGAGTCGGCCACGATGGTCAGGCCGTTGGCCTCGAGCGGTGCGGCGACTGCGGGCGTGCGCAGCGCGCGTCCAATTTCGACGTTCAGCCGCTCGACGATCGCCGCCGGCGTCGCGGCGGGCGCAACGAAGCCGAACCACACATCGGATTCGAATCCGGGCAATCCCGCCTCGCGAGCGGTGGGCACCTCAGGCGCCTGCGGATGGCGGGTGCTCGCAGCGAGCGCGATGGCGCGCAGCCGGCCGGCGCGCACGTGGGGCAACACGAGGGAAAGCGCGTTGCAGATCACCGGCACGTGTCCGGCTACCACGTCCTGCAGCGCCGGGGCCGCGCCCTTGTACGGAATATGCGCCAGCTCGATGCCGGCGCTGACGTTCAGCAGCTCGCCGCAAAGGTGCTGCGGGCTGCCGTTGCCGGCCGAGGCGAAGCTAAGCGGTTTTCTCCTGGCGAGGGCGATGAGCTCTGCGAGGTTGTCCGCGGGAACGGACGGATGCACCGCCAGAAGGTTCGGCGACCTGCCGGCGTTGATGACGGGAACGAAGTCGGTTTCCGGGTTGTAGGGCAGGCTTTTGTAAACCCATTGATTGATGACGAGAACCGAGTTCGGCACGATGAGCAGCGTGTGGCCATCGGGCTTGGCCCTTGCGACATACGACGCTCCGATCGCGCCGGTCGCGCCCGGCCGGTTGTCGACGATCACCGGCGTGTGCAGGCTTTCGGACATGATCGGGGCGACGGCACGGGAAATCGCGTCGGCCACGCCGCCGGCCTGGAACGGGCAGACCACGGTGATCGGCCGCGCCGGAAACTTGTCCTGCGCCAGCGCACCCGCGCACGCGGCGCTCAAGAGCATGGCAGCGACGTTTTTCATGACGCCTTCATCGTAGCCTTCGGTTCTTATAGGCGGAAGACCTTATTTGCCACTATCGGTATAAGCTTCGCCTATGGCTACGACAGGCCTGCGCATCGGCCGCCGGCTGCGCATCCGCGACCTCGAGGTGTTCTTCGCGGTGGTGGAGTGCGGCAGCATGGCCAAGGCGGCGGCGCAGCTCGGCGTGACCCAGCCTTCCGTTTCGGAGACCGTCGCGTCGCTCGAGAGCGCATTCGGCGTGCGCCTCCTCGACCGCAGCTCGCAAGGCGTCGCGCCTACGATGTACGGTCACGCCTTGCTGAAGCGCGGTGTGGCTGCGCTCGACGAGCTGAAGCAAGGCCTGCGCGATATCTCGTACCTCGCCGATCCAAAGGTCGGTGAGGTGCGCGTCGGCTGGCCCGAGTCCTTCACCGAGGTGCTGTCCGGCATGGTGCGCGCGTTTTGCCTCGAGCACCCGGGGATCGCACTGCGAATCGACCATCTGCCCGCGCCGACCAGCGCGTTGCCCGAGCTCCATGCGCGCAAGCTCGACGTCGCCCTCGCTCGTTCCCTGCCCGAGCCGTTCGGCAGCGATATGAACGTCGAAGTCCTGTTCGACGATCCGGCGGTAGTCGCGGCCGGCGCGAACAGCCGCTGGTCACGCAAGCGCCGGATCGAGCTCGCCGATCTGGTCGACGCCGATTGGGTCGCCACGCCGCGCGAAACCTTGACCACCAGGCTCCTCGAGCAGGCATTCCACGACAAGGGGTTGCCCGCACCGAAGCTGCGAGTGACGACCTTCTCGGTGCAGCTGCGCGCGCGTCTGCTGGTCCAAGGCGAATTCCTCGCGTGCATGCCCCGATCGCTGCTACAGGTGAAGGTGGACGGTGTCGGATTGAGGACGCTGCCCATCAAGCTGGCGCCGCATACGTTTCCGGTAGCGATCGTGACGGTAAAGAACCGCACGCTGACGCCCGTCGTCGAGTTGTTCGTCGAACGCCTCCGGGCGTTCGTCAAGTCCGGCGCAGCGCGCTGCTAGACCAGGTAGCGCGCCCCGCCGCAAACGGAGATCGCCTGGCCGCTGATGTGGCGGCCGGCCTCCGATGCCAGGAACAGCGCGGTGTTGGCGATGTCCTGCGCCGTGACGGTGGTCTTCAGGCTGATGCCCTCGACCATGCGATTCAGGACCTCTTCCGAGGAGACGCCGAGCTGCTCGGCCTTGGCGGCGATGATGCGCTCCACCCGCTCGCCCTCGACGATGCCGGGCTGGATGCAGTTGACCCGCACCTTGTCCGGGCCCGCCTCCACCGCGAGGCTCTGCGTGAACCCGACCACCGCCCACTTGGCCGCGGAGTACGGCGTGCGCATGGCGAAGCCGAAGCGCCCTGCGATCGAGGACAGGTTGATGATGCTGCCGCCGCCGGCCGCCTTGATGAGCGGCATCGCCCGGCGCGTGCAATAGAACATCCCGTTCAGGTCCACCGCGATGCAGCGATCCCAGTCCTCGGGGCGGATATCCTCGACCTTGGCGGTCGGCCCGGCGACGCCGGCGTTGTTCACCAGCACGTCGAGGCCGCCCAGGCGCTCGCCCGCGTCTCGAAACAGGCGCTCCACGTCCGCGACATTCGCCACATCGGCCCGGGTCCGGGTCACCTGGGGCAGGACCGAGGCCGACTCCTTCAGGGCCGCGTCGTCGACGTCGCAGATGTGGACCCGGGCCCCGTGCTCCGCGAACGTGCGCGCTATGGCCCGACCGATGCCGGCGGCGCCCGCGGTCACGACCACTCTTAGCCCTTTGGCGGAATATTCCACGGCAGCCTCCTCCTTACGCCCGGATAATACGGAGAAAAATGGCAACCCACATCCCAACCCACATCCAATCGGGCGAGATCCTGGGCGGCAAGGCCGCCGCCACCGCGACGCGCGACGCCGTCAGCCGCTCGCTCGAGCAGGAGGAGCTGCGCGGGATCGCGCGCACGGTGGCCGAGATCCACTGGCTGCTCGCCATCCTGGTGCTGCTGTATCTCGTGTTCGGCGGCGTGCGCGAGGACGCCGAGGAGGCCGCGGCGGTCTCGGCGGGGCTGTTCTTCTACGCGGCGCTCGTCATGACGTTCCGTTATGCCAACTTCTACCGGCACGAGACGCGCTGGAAGATCGCGCTCGAGACCGCCGGCATGATCCTGTTCGTCACCTGGGTGCTGTGGCACACCGACCGCCTCGCGAGCCCGCTCCTCAACGCCTATCTCCTCGCCGTCATCACCGCGGCGCTGACGCTGGGCAAGCTCACCACGCTCGTGTACGTCGCGGTGATCGCGGGCTGCTACCTGTTTCTCGGCCAGAACAGCTCGGGCGAGCTCGCCTCGGCGCGCTTCCTCGCCGGCTTCGCCGCGCAGCTCGGGCCGGTGGTGCTGGTCGCCTACATCACCACCATGTTCTCCGCCGACATCCGCTACGGCCTGCAGCGCGCGAAGCTCTTGTCGGAGACCGACGACCTGACCGGCCTCTTCAACACCCGCGGCTTCGCCATCGCCGCCAACCGGCTCTTCGGCCAGGCGCTGCGCTACGACCGCCCGGCGAGCGTGCTGATGATCGACTCGGACAACCTGAAGGGCGTGAACGACGCCTACGGCCACGACTCCGGCAACCGGCTGCTGCGCCACGTCGCCGCGGTGATCCAGGCCGAGCTGCGCTCGACCGACGTCCCGGCGCGCTACGGCGGCGACGAGTTCATCGTGCTTTTGCCGGAGACGCCCGCCAAGGGCGCGCTCGACGTGGGCGAGCGCATCCGCAATGCGATCGCCTCGGCGCCGCTGCCGCTCGAGGGGCGCATGGTCACCTGCTCGGTGAGCATCGGCGTCGCCTGCTTCCCCGAGGACGGGCGCAGCCTCGACGCGCTCGCCGGACGCGCCGACCGGGCGCTCTACCACGCGAAGAAGGACGGCCGCAACCGCGTGGCGCGCTTCGAGCCGTTCTAGCTAGAGCCGCTTTTCCCAGTGCTCGCCGGTGAGCTTCACGCCGAAGGCGGCGTGCGGCTCGCTCGTGCGCAGCGCGAAGCCGCAGGCGCGGTAGATCGCGCGCGCGGCGGCGAGGTTCGACTGCGTCCACAGCACGAGGCGCCCGTAGCCCCGCGCGCGCGCGAAGCCGATCGCTTCCCGCACCAGGCGCGTGCCCAGCCCGCAGCCGCGCGCGCGCGGATCGACCAGCAGCAGGCGCAGCTTGGCGACGCTCTTCGACTCGGGCACCACGAACACCGAGCCGACGCGCTCGCCGTCGCGCTCCGCGATCCAGCAGCGGCTGCGCCGCGCGTCGAAGCCGGTCACGAATTTCGCCACGATCTCCGCGACCAGCGCCTCGAAGCGCTCGTCCCAGCCGTATTCGCGCGCGTAGAGCTCGCCGTGCGCCTGCACCACCCAGCCCATGTC
Organism: Burkholderiales bacterium; assembly: GCA_036406675.1. GTDB lineage: Bacteria > Pseudomonadota > Gammaproteobacteria > Burkholderiales > SG8-39 > SCGC-AG-212-J23. Next base: position 6,960 of record DASXAO010000115.1, on the reverse strand, counting down.
GCCCGGGCGGTGCGACCGCAGCAGCACTTCGGATCGTCCTTCGTTGCTCAAGAGCGACTGCACGGTGCGCATCGCGCCGACCAGGCGCTCCCGGTCCGGGGCGGCAATGCCGCGCAGCATGGCGGATACCTCGTCGCGCGAGCGCCGGTCGAGAGCCACGAACGCCCCGCGCCCGCGGGCCGTGAGCGAAAGCACGCGCGCGCGCGCGTCTTCGGGCGAGCGCTCGGCGCGCAGCAGGCCGCGCCGGCCGAGCGCTCCGAGCATCCGGCTCAGGTACCCGGCGTCCAGGCCGAGCTCGGCGCGCAGCTCGGTCGCGGTGCACCGGCGGCGCCGGCCAAGCTCGTAAATTAGGCGCGCCTCTGGCAGCGGGTACGGGCTGCCGGCGTAGTCCGAGCGCAGCGCGCCGATGCGCCGTGTGTAGAATCGGTTGAAGCGGCGCACCGCGTCGACACGCATGCGCGGCATGCTCGGGAACATAGTTGCTTTTGTCAAGCTTTATGGACAACTTCGATCTGACAGGAAAAGCCGCTCTGGTCACCGGCGGCAACGGCGGCATCGGCCTCGCCATGGCGCGCGCGCTGGCGCAGGCGGGCGCCGCGGTGGCGATCGCGGGACGCGACGCGAAGAAGAACGCCAGCGCCGCGGCCGAGCTGAAGGCGGTCTCGCTTTCGTTCGACTTGAAAGACGCGGCGGCGTGCCGCGCCATGGTGAATGAAGCCGCCGCCCGGCTGGGCCGGCTCGACATCCTGGTGAACAACGCCGGCACCAACATCCGCAAGGCGCCGCAGGACTACGGCCTCGACGAATGGCGCGCGGTGCTCGACACCAACCTCACCAGCGCGTTCGTCGCCTGCCAGGCGGCCTACCCGCACATGCGGCGCGCCGGCGGCGGCAAGATCGTGAACATCGGCTCGATGATGTCGCTCTTCGGCGCCTCGTTCGCCGCGCCCTACGGGGCGAGCAAGGGCGGCGTGGTGCAGCTCACGCGGTCGCTTGCGGCGGCGTGGGCGAAGGACAACATCCAGGTGAACGCCGTGCTCCCCGGCTGGATCGACACCGCGCTCACCCGGCGCGCGCGCGAAGAGGTCGCGGGCCTCCACGAGCGCGTGCTCGCGCGCACGCCCGCCGGGCGCTGGGGCAGGCCCGGGGACCTCGGCGGGATCGCGGTGTTCCTCGCCTCGGCGGCCTCAGATTTCGTCACCGGGACGGCGATCCCGGTCGACGGCGGCTACTCCTCGCTGGGGTAGACGAAAAAGGGGTCAGAGGAATTTTCCTGTAACACGTTCGCGCGCAGCCTTAGGTGTTACAGGAAAATTCCTCTGACCCCTTTTTCTAGAACGAGGTCTCGAGGTAGCCGTAGATGTAGTTCGAGCCGCCGTTGACGTTGCCGAGGAGCTGCGAGCTGCCGAAGATGCCCGAGCGGTGCGACACGCCGGCGCCGAAAAACGTGTTGCGCAGGCTGCGCACCGCGATGAGGTCGCCGAGGCTCATGTCGATGGTGGGATCGAGCACCTGCAGCAGGTGCGAAGTGTTCTGGCCTTTCGCCGCGAGGTCGCGCGCCTCGCTGAAGGGAATGTCCTTGGCCCAGGACAGGCCCACCCCGAGCCCGATTCGCGTGCGCAGCTTCGCATCCCACGGAAAGCCGTAGAAGTACGCCTTGATGTAGCCCTTGATCTCGGGGAAATCCGGCTGCAGGCCCTGCTCCCTGTGCATCGTCACGCCGACGAAGCCGGCGAGGTCGAGCGGCCAGCCGTTCAGCCGGTCGACGAGCGGCCAGCCCACCTCCGCGCCCACGATGCCGGTGTCGTCCTTCGTGTGCACCGTGGTGCAGCGAAACGCCACGATGTCCACCAGGTTGCAGTCGGTGGAGGCGCCGTAGAGCGCGCGCACGATCAGGGGCCGCCCCTGCGGCCACTGCTCCTGCTCGGACGAAAGATCGTAGGCAGCCCCGGCGTAGTACTGGTTCAGGATGCGCTCGCCGACGATCGGGCTGCCGGCGATGGTATCCGGCAGCCGCGAAAAGCTCGCACCGCCGATGAGGCGCCAGCGCGTGCTCACCTGATACGCGGCGTAAAAGCCGATCTCGGGCACCACGCCGTTCTGCACCTCGTAGGCGGGGCGATCGGCGCGCGCCTCCTCGGGCAGCACGCCGTAGTAGTAGTTGTTGAGGCGCTGGTCGCGCGCCCCGACGATGACGTGCGGGCGCAGCCAAAGACGCCCGCGGCGGAACGGATACTGGTATCCGAAGCGCAGCTCGGTGCCGCCCGAGGTCTGGGACACGTCGCGCAGCAGCTCGGCGAAGGCGAGGCCCCAGGCGCCGCCGATCTGGCCGCTCACGCCGCCGTCGATGCCGTGCTCGCGTGGCGCCATGCCGGCGAGGCTCTGGGGAATCTCGTCGGTCGGGGTGCCTTCGAAGCGGTGCCGGAAGAAGACCTCGAGGCGCCGCTGCTCCGAGGCGCCGAATTTCAGCCCGACGCTGGGCGAGCGCAGGTAGAACCGCTCGCCCTCGTAGATGTACAGCGGCGTGAAGTCGTGCCGCGTGCCCGCGTCGCGATAGGGCGAGCGCTCGATCCGCCACATGACCCCGAGCGCCGCGCTGTCGGGCGCGGCGAAGCCCGACAGCGGATCGCTGTTGCCGGCCGCCGGGGCGGCGAGGAGCGCGCCGAGCGCTAGGACGAGAAGTCGATGAGCGGTCCGCGCGGCACGATGCCGCTCGGGTTGAGCTCCGGCATGCTGCGGTAGTAGTGCGCCTTGATCTCGCCCAGGTCGACGGTGCGCGCTACCCCCGGCAGAGCATGGATCCGTCGCGCATAGCGCCATAGTCGCGGATAGTCGGTGAGCCGCCGCAGGTTGCACTTGAAGTGCGAGTAGTAGACCGCGTCGAACCTTACCAGCGTGGTGAAGAGGCGCACATCGGCCTCTGTGAACTGCCGCCCGCACAGCCAACGGCGCTTCGCGAGGCGCCTTTCCAGCCAGTCCAGGGTGGCGAAGAGCGCCGTCACCGCCTCGTCGTACTTCTCCTGCGCGGTGGCGAAGCCGGCACGATACACCCCGTTGTTGACGCTGCGGTACACGCGCTCGTTCACCGCATCGATTTCCTTCCGCAGCGCGGCCGGGTACAGGCCGGGAAGCTTGCGCGTGGCGAGCGGGCCGAAGTCCGTGTCGAGCATGCGCAGGATCTCGGAGGATTCGTTGTTCACGATCCGGCCGCTCCTGGAATCCCAGAGCACCGGGACCGTGACCCGTCCGGTGTAGTCGGGCTTGGTGCGCGTGTACAGCTCGTACAGGTAGCGGATCGCGCCGTCGGCATATTCCCAGCCGTGCGAGAGCACCTCCGGCCGGGCATAGAACACCGGGACGGCCTTCTCCAGCCCCTTCAGCGCGCGCACGACGAGCGTGCGATGAGCCCAGGGGCAGGCCTTCGAAACGTAGAGCTGGTAGCGGCCGGGCTCGACCTCGCCGAGCGCGACCCGGCCGCGGAAGCCGCTGTCGGGCCGGATGAACTCGCCGCCGGTAGACTTCGTGTCGCGCGGAACGTCCCGCCAGACACCTTCAACCATCATGCCCATGAGCGCCTATCTTAGATGGATCGTCGTGTTCGCGATGTGCTCGGCACTCGCCCCGCTGCAGGCCGCCGAGCCGGTCAAGCTGCAGCGGCTCAAGGTGCCTTCGCCGCCGTGGCCCGCCGGCGACGAGCGCGGCATGGCGAACCAGATCGGACCCGCCACGCTGCAGCGCTGCGCCTGGTTCGTCGCCGAGCCCGGGGCGAGAACGTACGAGCTCTCCCAGGTGCGCTCGAGCACGATGCCGCTTTCGCCGTTCGCCGGCCCGTACGCGGTCAAGCCCAAGCCGACCTCGGGCATCCCCGGCAGCGCGCACGCTTTCAACAGCGAGACGCTGAACGAAGGCGCCGAGCCCGGCCAGCAGGGCACCCAGATCGACGCCCTCGGCCACTTCGCCGCGCTTAAGCAGCCGTGGGACGGCAAATCGCCCTTTCCGGTCGACGAGGCGACGTACTACGGCGGCTTCACGCAGAAGGACGTCAAGCCGACGCCGGATTCGCCGCTCCTGCGGCTCGGCCTCGAGAAGATGCCGCCGATCGTGACCTCGGCGGTGCTGCTCGACGCGAAGGCCTACGTCGGCAAGGGCCAGGCGATGAAGGCGGGCGAGGTGGTGAGCGCGGATCAAATCCGCGGCATGCTCAAGGCGCAGGGCCTCGCCGAGCGCGGCATCCTCCCGGGCGACGTGGTCTACGTGTACACCGGCTGGGGCGATCAGTGGCGCGACCCCGACACCGACAAGATCTATTACTCGCGGGCACCCGGCCTCGGCTACGACGCCGCGCGCTACCTCGGCGAGCGCCGCATCGTCGCGATCGGCCTCGATACGCCCTTCATCGATCCCGTCCCGGAGGGCATGCTCGCCGGCACCGCGGGGCCGGCCCCGGGCACGCCGCCCGGACTGCCGTTCGCCATCCACCACTACATGCTGAGCCAGGTGGGCATCCACCACGTCGAGAACGCGAAGCTCGACGAGCTCGCGCGCGACAAGGTGTGGACTTCGTGCACCATGATCCTGCCCGCGCGCCAGAAAGGCGCCGCGGGCGCCGAAGTCCGGCCGGTGGCGATCGGCGCGCCCGAGAAGCTTCCGCGGCGCTCGCGCTAGGCTACTTCTTCTGCCACGAGGCGCGGCGGAAGCGCTTGCGCCGCACGGTCACCGCCTTGCGGCTGTCGGCGAACTCGTGAACTTTCTGGCGGATCTCCTGCCGGATGTCGTCCGGCAGCGCGGCGGCCGCGTCCTCGAAGCGCGAGATGACGTCCTCGCCCTGCGGCCCGTCGTGGAAGAACCCGCGCACCTTGTCCCACACCAGCGCGCGCTCGACGGCGTCGGCGCCATAGCAGAGCTGGAACAGCGTGACCTCGCCGCCGGACTGCCACACGAAGAGATCGAAGAAGTCGTCGTGGAACCAGCGCCGCTTGGCCGGTGGGTCGTCGGCAACACCGAGGATCTCTTTCAGCATGGAAGAATTGAACTAGTTGGCATTTGTCGAGAGATGGGCGGATTCTAGCCTCATGAGCGGCGGTGGCAATTCCCCGCCGTGCTCGGGAGGGGATCCGGCCCAGGGGGACCCGGCGGTCCGGTCCGGCGGCGCCCGCGTTGAAATCCCGATGGGCGTCAGAGCCTTCGCGGCGGAAGATGCGATCGATTGGAGGTGACGGACGGTCCGGATGCGGACCGCGAACGGTCGCCCCGAACGCTCGCGTCATCGATGCGACGCGGCAAATCGATGCGCGTGCCGCGGCGGTTGCCCGAGCTTTGTCGCGCGCCGCGACAATCGCGATCCCGGATCCGCCAAAAAGCGCACGAACACTGCGCGCCGAAACGCGTCACCTCAGCGACGAAACGCGTCACTACTCAGCGCACGAATCTTTGTAACCGAGCGCGGCCCTGCAGGGGGCGGTCGCAACAGCGCAAGATTTCTTTCAATGCAGCGGCCAAAACCAGTTGACATCCGGCGGCGAATGAGTGGATTCTAGCCTCAAGACTCGCCATAACACTCGCGCTCACGCGGGGAAGGCAAATGAACAAGAAAGAGTCTAAGCAGTACCTGGCAGCATGGGTACTTGTAACAGAACGTCGACAACGGTCGTCCGGCCGTGTTGCGCACTTCCAAGCCAACGCATCTTCCGTCGGGAATCGTCTGACGCTCTTCGGCATTTCGGTCAACGGTTCGGTTCTGCACCCGTTGGACGGATTATTGCTTGGCGATGGATGGAACGCGCAAACCCGTGATCTAACGTAGCGAGAGGGATTGAGAGCTCCTGAAAGGTGGCGTCATGAACAATCCGGTACCTGGCTTCAACGACGGTAACAACGAGCGCAAGGCGAGCCTCCTCAGGTCGCTGAACGATTTCACCAAGGAACACCGCGCCGCGCACTGGGCTGGAACCTTCGCCAGCTTCCTCGAGCAGATCTTCCCGAACGACACGCGCGGCCTCGCCCGGACCAGCCATCAGTACATCTGGGACATGATGCGGGCCGAGGGCTTCGACGACAGCCAGGGTCGCTTCCGCTGTCAACTCTTCGAGGACGAGCTCTACGGGATCAACGACACCATCGAGCGGGTGGTCGACTACTTCAAGGCGGCGAGCGCCGGTTCCGAGGTTGGCAGACGCCTGCTTCTGCTGCTTGGCCCCCCCTCGGGCGGCAAGTCGAGCATGGTGATCCTGCTCAAGCGCGGCCTCGAGGAATACAGCCACACCGATGCCGGGGCCTTGTACGGCATCCACGGCTGCCCGGTGCACGAGTCGCCCCTGCACCTGATCCCGCACACCATGCGGGGGCAGTTCCGCGCCACCTACGGCGTCGAGATCAGCGGCGAGCTCTGCCCGCACTGCGTGAGCCGCCTGCAGCACGAGTTCAACGGCGACTTCATGCAGATGCCGGTGCAGCGCATCTTCAGCTCCGAGGCGGGCCGCATCGGCGTGGGCACCTACGCGCCGCACGACCCGACCACCGCCGACATCGCCGACCTCGTCGGCTCGGTCGACCTCTCTAAGGTCTCGGAGTTCGGCGACGAAGGCGATCCGCGCGCCTGGTCCTGGTCGGGCGCCGTGTATGCCGCGAGCCGCGGCCTGCTCGAGATGATCGAGATCCTCAAGGTGAAGCGCGAGTTCCTGTACCTGCTCCTCACGCTCACCCAGGAGAAGAACGTCAAGGTGTCGCGCTTCCCGCTGATCCACCTCGACGAAACCATCCTCGCGCACACCAACCTCGCGGAGTTCAGGAAGTTCCTGCAGGAGCCGGAGAACGAGGCGCTGCTCGACCGCATGGTGATCATCCAGGTGCCCTATACGCTCTCGTACAAGGAAGAGGCGCGCATCTACAAGAAGCTCACCTCCTCCACGCAGGCGTTCCGCGAGGTGCACCTCGATCCGCACGCGCTGCACACGGCGGCGG